>JBBQCD010000012.1:0-86863 GCA_038318385.1 Burkholderiales bacterium
CTTCGTGCCGGTCGAGGCATCGGCGGGCACCTGGTGGAATTCAGCCATTCAATGTTCTCCGAGAGCTGCCGACCGCGGTCAGGCCTTCTTGTCTTCGCCGATGAGGATGCGGGTGTCCGACAGGTACATGTACGGCGGCACGCGCAGGTTGTCAGGCGCCGGCTTGTCCTTGAACACGCGGCCCGCCATGTCGAAGGTGGAGCCGTGGCACGGGCACAGGAAGCCGCCCTCCCAGTTGTCGGGCAGCGATGGCTGCGGTCCGGGTGTGAACTTTTCGATCGGTGAACAGCCGAGGTGGGTGCAGATGCCCACCACCACCAGGAACTCCGGCTTGATCGAGCGATCCTCGTTGCGCGCGTAGGACGGCGTGAACTCGTCCGGATTGCGCTGCGACTTCGGGTCGGCGAGCAGCGGGTCGAGCTTGGGCAACTCCGCGAGCTGCTCCGGGGTGCGCCGGACGATCCAGACCGGCTGCCCGCGCCACTCGACGGTCATTTTCTCGCCCGGCTTCAGGCCGCTGATATCGGCCTCCACCGGCGCCCCGGCCGCGCGGGCGCGTTCCGAAGGCTCGAAGCTGCTGATGAAGGGCACGGCGGCAAAGCCGGCCCCGACGACGCCGGCGCAGCTGGACGCGATGATCCACGTGCGCTTTCCGGAGTCGATAGGCTGGTCACTCATGAATTTCCTCGAAGGCTCACGGTCGAATCGAAGTCAACCCGGAATTCTAGCGGACGTGTAACGCCGCCGAGGCGGCCCGTCGCCCCTGGCCCAAGCGCGCTCGAGGCGGCGACGCGGCCTGGCCACAGGCGTGGCCTGCGTGACGCAATGCCCGGAACGACGGTCGGCTTTGGGCGATACTCGGCGGGGTATGTCAACCTGGGCATTCTCAGGCTGGTGATCGTCGCGCCGCGCGACGCCGTTCCGAGATGAATCCGTCCGAACCTCGAATGCACGCCGCGCTTGACGCGGCCATGAGCCAGATCCGGAGCACTGCTGCGACGGTTGCCACGCGCGTGTGCGAAACCCTCGGTGCGGTCGCGGCCGCCGCCACGCGCGTCCCGGAGCGCGATGCCATCCTGGTGACCCAGCAGGAACTGCGCCGCAACAACGGCGTCTTCCAGAGCGTCTTCCACGAAGCCCTGCGTGACAAGGTGAATTCCGAGCTGGGACCGCGGGCCGAATCCCGACGCAAGCTCGCGTCGACGGACTGGAAAAGCCTGAGCCTGGTCGACGACCACGAGGTCGAGGAGCGCATGAACTTCGAGCGCATCGGGCAGATGATCTCGCACGAGTGCGAATGGGAACTGCGGGACCTGGCGCCCTACATGGGTGCCGTCACCGGACTGGGCACTGCCGACGAGGACAAGAATCCGCTGCGGGCCGATGTCATCGGCGCGGCGTTGTACCGCGGCATCGAGGCGGTCTCGGACAGCCCGGAAAGCCGCAAGGTCCTGGCACGAGAAGTCGGCCAGGCGATGGCCCACGCGATGCCGGGGTGCTACGCCGAGATCCTGCGCGGCCTTCAGCAGCGCGGGGTCAAGCCGGTGGTGCTGACCGTGCGGACCGTCGAGGGGCCCGGGCACCACCTGCCGGGACTCAACTCGGCCTACGACAGCCTGCCGACGAGCGAACGGGTCTCGACCCGCAGCGGTCATGGCGACCTCGCGTCGGACACCGGTGCGGGCAGTTCGATCGATCTGATGCACGAGCACCGCCAGGCGCTCGCCACGGCGCTGCCCCGTGCTGCCGGACGCATCGCCGGCCGCGGCACCCGCGCCGGCCAGGACGCCGCCAGCACCCACAACGACACCGTGCACGCTGAAAGCCGTGGGGGTCGCTCGCGGATCACGTCGCCGGCCGATGCCCAGTTGATGAACCTGCTGCGCCGGCTGACGGCCGTCGCCAGCCGGGCGGGCGACTTCAGCCCCGTTCCGATGGAACGGGGGCCGCTCACCGCGAGCGGCCACGTCGGCCATTCCCGGAGCGGAACCTCGGACAGCGGCCGCGACCGGATCGGCAGCCATTCGGGCGGTGCGCCGCAGAGCGGCCGCGGCGGCGACTTCATCAGCGCCGGCCAGCGCGCCGCGGGCCTCGGCTCCGTGCGCGGCGATGGCGGCGATCCTGGCTACGGCGACGGGTTGACCGGGCTGATGGCCGTCAACCTCATCCGCGCCCACCGCGACGAGCTGATGCAGGCCTCGACAGGCAAGCTCGATCACATGGTGATCGATGTCGTCGGCAGCCTCTTCGACCAGATCCTCTCGGACTCGCGCGTGCCGCCGCAGATGGCACGGCAGATCGCACGCCTGCAGCTGCCGGTGCTGCGGGTGGCGCTGAACGACCAGACGTTCTTCTCGACCCGGCGCCACCCGGTGCGCCGCTTCATCAACCGGATCGCCTCGCTCGCCTGTGCGTTCGAGGATTTCGACGAGGGGCCGGGGCGCCAGTTCATCGGCCGGGTCTCGCAGCTGGTGCAGGAGATCGTCGAAGGCGATTTCGACCAGATTGATCTCTACGCCGCCAAGCTGGCCGAGCTCGAGCGCTTCATCGCCGAGCAGACGGAAGGGGTGGTCGAGCAGAGCGGCGCCGCCGCGACGCTGGCGACGAAGGAGTCGGAGCTGCGGATCCAGCAGCGCTACATGCACCAGATCCAGTCGGCCCTCGGCCCCCTGCAGTTGCCGCAGTACCTGAACGATTTCCTGCCGCAGGTGTGGAGCCAGGCGCTGGTCCTGGCGACCCGCCAGGACGGGGTCGACTCCGATCGGGCCAGGCGTTTCCGCCGCGTCGGCTGCGACCTCGTGATGAGCATCCAGCCGAAAGGCTCGCCGATGTTCCGCAAGAAGTTCCTGATGCAGCTGCCGCCGCTGATGAAGGACCTCAACGAGGGGATGAAGCTGATCGGCTGGCCGGAGGCGGCGCAGCGCGACTTCTTCGGCAAGCTCCTGCCCGCCCATGCCGAATCGCTGAAGGGCCAGCCCCTGTCGGAACTCGACCACAACCTGATGGTCAAGCAGCTCGAAGCGATCTTCGCAATGCCGATCCCCGGGATCGAGTCGGTTTCGATGATCGAGCCGGTCGAGGTCGAGGAAGCCGCGATCGAACGTGGTTTCACGCCCGAGGAAGCGCAGCAGGTAGGCCTGGTTCCCGAGAGTGCGGTCGACTGGAAGGAGCCGGTCGACATCGCCATCGACATCGACCTCGGCACCGCGCCGGCCGAAGACGCCGGCGAGTCGACCCGCGGCTCCACCGGCTCGGATCCGGCCCTCGGACCGACGACCACGGAGTCCGGCGAGCCGGGCGAGGCCGTCCAGGGCGCGCAGCTGATCGACCACATCAAGGTCGGCTTCGCCTACCAGATGCTGCTCAAGGACGAGTGGCAGAAGGTCCGGCTCTCCCACGTCAGCACGGGCCGCAGCTTCTTCGTCTTCACCCGCGGCGCTCGCCACCAGGAGACGATCTCCATGACCGCGCGCATGCTGGCGCGGATGTGCGAAGCCGGGCGCATGCGCGCGGTCGAGAGCGCCTACCTGATGGAGCGCGCCACCCACCGGGCGCGCAAGCAGCTGGCCGAGCTGAAGACACCGACGCGCCACTGAGCGCTGCGGCCTTTCCTCAGATCCTCACTGTCTCCAGTGGCGCCCGTCGTGCATCGGGCGTGACTGGCGCCGGGGCAGCATCGGCTCACGGCACCTCTTGTCAGCCTTCGACGGGCCGGATCAGGTTCGCGCCAGCCGGCGCGCCATGCGCACCGCAGCCGCGAGACTGGAGACGTCGGCCACGCCGCGGCCGGCGATGTCGAACGCGGTCCCGTGGTCCGGGCTGGTGCGCACGAACGGCAGGCCGAGAGTGACGTTGACGCCGTGCTCGACGCCGAGGTACTTCACCGGTATCAGCCCGTGGTCGTGGGTCATCGCGATGACGATGTCGAACTCGCCGGCGTGACCGGCCGCGTCGCGAGCGCGCATGAAGACAGTGTCGGGAGCGAACGGACCGCGCGCGTCGATGCCCTCTGCGCGCGCCGCCGCGACCGCCGGTTCGATGATCTCGATCTCCTCCCGACCGAACAGGCCGCCCTCCCCGGCGTGCGGATTGAGACCGGCGACCGCGATCCGCGGCGCGACGTCGCTCCAGCGCGCCGCACTGCGATGGGCGATGCGGATCGTCTCGAGCACCGCATCGAACGTCACGGCGTCGATCGCGCTTCGCAGGGACTGATGGATCGTCACCAGCACGGTTTTCAGTTCGTCGTTGGCCAGCATCATCCGCACCCGCGCGGCGTGGCCGGCGCGGGAGGCGAGCGCCTGCAGCATCTCGGTATGCCCCGGGAAGTCGACGCCCGCCGCTGCCAGCGCCTCCTTGTGGATCGGTGCGGTGACCACGGCGCCGACCTCGCCGGCGAGCGCCAGTTCGGCGGCCAGGGTGATGCACGCGGCCGCCGCCCGCCCGGCACGCGCGTCGACGCGGCCGACCGGTGCGTCCATCAGGTCTGGCGGAAGACTCGCGACCTGCAGCACCGGCACGCATCCGGGCGGTGCCGACCACGCGTCGGCAGCGTGCTCGAGCGTGGCCACGGCCAGCATGCCCCCCGTCCACGCCGTCGCGCGGCGCAGCGCCGCGACGTCGCCGACGACGAAGCACCCGGCAGACGCCGCGGCGTCGCGAAACAAGCGGGCCAGGATTTCCGGGCCGATGCCGCAGGCGTCGCCGAGCGTCAATGCGAGAGGAAGCCGGCGGCCGGTCGTCATGGCTGGATTGTCGCGATTTCCGCGCCGGCGACGGTCCACGGATAATCGGAATACCGTTTGCCCGGCAAGGCAACGAGGCACATCACGGCGCAGCAGCTCGCCGGCAACGGATCGACTCCATGCGCAAGACCTGGCTCCTGTTTTCGCAGACCGTCACGGTGGCCGTGGCGGTGCTGTTCGTGGTCGCCACGCTCAAGCCGGAATGGCTGCCGCTGCGCCGCGCCGGACAGGACTCTGTCGCCGGCACGCCGCCGGCAGTGGTGCAGTTGTCGCCCCCAGTCCCGCCGCTGGCGGTGATCGGCAGCGTCGCCCCCGGCAGCCACGCCGCGGCCGCCAAGCGGGCCGCGCCGGCGGTCGTCAGCATCACCGCCAGCCGCGCGCCGACACGCACGCCGCGCACCGAGGACCCCATGTTCCGGTTCTTCTTCGGCGATCGCTCCCGGCAGATGCAGGAAGAGCGCCAGGTGGGCCTCGGCTCGGGCGTCATCGTCTCGCCGTCGGGCTACCTGCTGACCAACAACCACGTCGTCGAGGGCGCCGACGACATCGAGGTCATGCTCAGCGACGGCCGCAGCGCCAAGGCCAAGGTCGTCGGCACCGACCCCGATTCGGACCTCGCGGTGTTGAAGATCGAGCTCGACCGTCTGCCGTCGGTCGGCTTCGGGAACATCGAGAACGTCCAGGTCGGCGATGTCGTGCTGGCCATCGGCAACCCGTTCGGGGTCGGCCAGACCGTCACGTCGGGCATCGTCAGCGCGCTCGGCCGCAGCCAGCTCGGCATCAACACGTTCGAGAACTTCATCCAGACCGATGCGGCGATCAACCCCGGCAATTCGGGCGGTGCACTCGTCGACGCGAACGGCAACCTCCTGGGCATCAACACGGCGATCTACTCGCGCAGCGGCGGCAGCCTGGGCATCGGCTTCGCGATCCCGGTCAGCACGGCACGGCAGGTGATGGAAAGCCTGATCAAGGAGGGCAAGGTGACGCGCGGCTGGATCGGCGTCGAACCGCGCGACCTGACCGCGGAGATCGCCCAGACCCTGAACCTGCCCATCAAGCAGGGCGTGCTGATCACCGGCGTGTTGCAGAGCGGGCCGGCCAGCGCCGGCGGCATCCGGCCCGGAGACGTCGTCACCCGGATCGGCGGGCGCCCGATCGCCAACACGGCCCAGTTGCTCGACGCCGTCGCGGCGCTCAAGCCCCAGAGCAGCGCCGAGATCGCGGTCCAGCGCGGCGACCGCGTCCTGGAACTGAAGGTCGTCGTCGCTCAGCGCCCGCCGGCGCGGCCCCAGCCGGACCGCTAGGCGCGTCACGGCGAGGCTTCGTTCTCCTCGGCGGGGGCCTGGGTGTGGCGGATGAAGACCTGCGCCGCCCAGATGCCGACCTCGTACAGCAGAACCATCGGGATCGCCAGCGCCAGCTGCGAGACAACGTCGGGCGGGGTGATGACGGCCGCGACGATGAATGCCAGGACGATGAAGTAGCTGCGGAAGGCCTTCAGCTTGTCGATGCCGACGATGCCCATTCGGGCCAGCACGACCACCACCACCGGTACTTCGAAAGCGGCGCCGAAGGCGATGAACATCGTCAGCACGAAGCTGAGATAGGCCTCGATGTCAGGCGCCGCGGTGATGCTCTTCGGGGCGAAGCTCTGGATGAACTTGAACACCTGGCCGAAGACGAAGAAGTAGCAGAAGGCGACGCCGACGAAGAACAGCAGGGTGCTGGAGATGACGAGCGGCATCACCAGGCGCTTCTCGTGGGCGTAGAGGCCCGGGGCGACGAAGGCCCAGAGCTGGTAGAGGACGACCGGCAGGGCCATCAGGAAAGCCGCCATCAACGTGATCTTCAGCGGCACGAGGAACGGCGAGATCACGCTCGTCGCGATCAGGGTCGCGCCCTTGGGGAGGTGGGCCACCAGCGGCGCCGCAAGGATGTCGTACAGGCCGCTCGGCCCCGGCCACAGGGCCAGCACCGCGAAGCACACGCCGATCGCGATCGAGGCCCGGATCAGCCGATCTCGCAGCTCGATCAGATGGGTGACGAACGGCTGCTCGGTTCCGGCGAGCTCGTCCGGCTTGTCCTCCACGCTCATCGGGGCACTCCGCGGACCGCGAGGGCGACACCGCGTGGCGGGCACGCGTGCCGAGGGGCAGCGACCATCACGCCGAGGCGCGCGGCGGGCGGAACCGCGCCACGCGCGCGGCGCCCGACTGTGCCTTGGCGCGGATGCCGTTGCGTTGCTTGTACCACTGCGGCATCGCGCCCCGCTTGAGGCGCCAGTTCTTCTTCGGGTGGCGGTATTCCGGCGGCGGAGGCGTCCATCCTTCGTGCTGCCCGCTGTTGGGCGGCAGCGACGCGGTCGCATCCTGCCAGGAACGGTCGAAATCGGCGCTGGTCTGCTGCATCTCGCTCGAGACCGTCTGCTCGACGTTGCGCGCCGCGTCCTCGAACTGGGTCTTCATCTTCTTCAACTCTTCGAGCTCGATCGAGCGGTTGACCTCCGCCTTGACATCGGCGACGTAGCGCTGTGCCTTGCCGATCAGGTGACCGACGGTGCGCGCCACGCGCGGCAATTTCTCAGGGCCGATGACGACAAGCGCCACCGCACCGATCAGCGCGATCTTGTCGAAGCCGAAATCGATCATGCGGGCGGCCGCCGAACCGTCAGGACCGGGTCTTGGCTTCGACGTCGACGGTGTTCGGATCGCTCGCGGCCTTGTGCGTACCGACCTGTGCAGCCGGCGCGGCCGGGTCCGTGGAGGCTGTGGTGCCGCCTTCCCGCACGCCGTCCTTGAACCCCTTGACAGCCCCGCCGAGGTCCGAGCCGATGTTCTTCAGCTTCTTCGTGCCGAACACCAGAACGACGATCAGCAGCACGATCAGCCAATGCCAGACGCTGAATGAACCCATGGTTTTTTCTCCCGTAAGGAATGAGGGAATTCTAGGTCAGCCCTTGGCCCACGGCCGCGGGCCGCCCATGACGTGCACGTGGACGTGCTGGACCTCCTGCATGCCGTCGCGTCCGGTGTTGATCAGGGTGCGAAAACCGTTCGTCACGCCGAGTTGCGTCATCACCCGTGGCGCCAGCGCCAACATGCGGCCCAGCAGCGGCGCATCCGGCTCGGCGACGTCGTAGAGCGTCGCGATATGCGCCTTCGGAATCATCAGCACATGCACGGGTGCCCAGGGGGCGATGTCGTGAAAGACGAGGAAGTCGTCTTCCTCGTGCGCCTTGCGGGAAGGGATCTGTCCGGTGACGATCTTGCAGAATATGCAGTCCGGGTCGTGCCGCGGCCCGTTGTCCCCGGACCTCGAGTCTGCTGTGCTCATGCCGGCATCGGCGCGTGGTTCGCGAGGTTCATCCAGCCGCGCACGATGCGGTAGAGGAACCAGAGCGAGATCAGCGCCCACGCGATCCAGCCGGGCACCAGCAGCAGCAGCCAGAGCGGCGCCGTCAGGACATAGAGTCCGCCGGCCCACAGCACGGTGCGGATGCGCCAGCGGAAATGCGATTCCTGCCAGGTGCCGACGGCTTCGTCCTTCTTGAACATGTCGAGCGCGAAGGCGATGACCAGAATCGCCACGCTGGCCTGCACGCCGGGCAAGACCGCACCGATCGCCACGACCATGTGGAGGAAGTAGCTGATGTGCCCGATCGTCTTCAGCGACTGCTGACGCGGGTCGAGTTCGATGACTTCGTTCATGTTGCGCCGTTCTCCCTTTCCTGCATCCTGCGGGCCGCGAATTCGTCCAGGCCCGAAAGCCCTTCGCGCCGCTCCAGTTCGGCCAGCACGTCGCCGGGCGTCAGCCCCGCCTGGGCGAGTGCCACCATCGAGTGGAACCAGAGATCGGCCATCTCGGCGACGATGCGGGTGGCATCGCCGTCCTTGCACGCCAGCACGACCTCCGTCGCCTCCTCGCCGATCTTCTTCAGCACCGCGTCGGGTCCCTTCTTCAGCAAGCGCGCGACGTAGCTCCTGTCGGGGTCTTCGCCGCGGCGCGACTCGATCACGGCCGCGAGCCGCTTCAGCGTGTCGCCACTGTCCTTCATTTGTAGATGCGCTCCGGATCTTTCAAGACCGGATCGACCGCTTCCCAGCGGCCGTCCCTCCAAAGCTGGAAAAAGCACGAATGGCGGCCGGTGTGGCAGGCGATCGCCGGCTCATCGGGGGCCGTGCCGAGCTGTTCGACCTTCAGCAAGACGACGTCGTTGTCGCAATCCAGGCGCAGTTCCCGGACCTTCTGGACATGCCCGCTCTCTTCGCCCTTCCTCCACAGGCGGCGGCGCGAACGGCTGTAATAGTGGGCCTCGCCGCTGGCCGCGGTGCGGGCCAGCGCCTCGCGATCCATGAACGCGAACATCAGCACGTCGTTGCTGCCGACCTCTTGCGCGATCGCCGGCACGAGACCTTGGGCGTCCCACTTCACCTGATCGAGCCAGTCCATGAACGCAGTTTAGCGGGGCGGTCGGGGCGAGCGATGGGTGGGACCGGCAAAGGCTCGCTCGGCCGCGAACCACCCGAGCACCGGCAGGGTCCCGGGCAGCACCGGCTCGACCTCGACCGGCAGAACCTGCCAGGCCATCTGCTGGCGCTCACGCATCTCGAACGCGCCACGCCACTCCAGGACCTTGCAGAAATGCAGCCGCACGCGGGCATGCGCGTAGTCGACCACCTCGACCTTCCACGGGTGCACGGCGCCGATTTCGATGCCGAGTTCCTCCTGAAGTTCGCGCCGCAGCGCGGCCTCGACGGTCTCGCCGGCCTCGAGCTTGCCACCCGGAAACTCCCAGTAGCCGGCGTAGACCTTGCCTAGCGGCCTCGATGTCAGCAGAAACCGGCCGTCAGGGTCGATCAAGACACCGACGGCGACGTCGACCGGGGTTCGCTGCGTCGCGGTGCTGGCGGACGGGCTGTCCGCGCTCAAGCGTGGTGCCTTCCGGCGTAGTCCTTGGCGAACTGGAAGGCCACCCGTCCCGAGCGCGAGCCGCGTTCCAGCGCCCAGACCAGCGATTCCTGGCGGGCCGCCGCGATCGCCGCAGCATCGACGCCAAAGCCTCGCAACCACTGGGCGACGATCGCGAGGTATTCGTCCTGCGTGAACGGGTAGAAGCTCACCCACAACCCGAAGCGCTCGCTGAGCGAGATCTTCTCCTCGACGACCTCGCCGGGGTGGACCTCGCCGTCCTCGGTGTGCGTGTAGGTCAGGTTCTCGCGCATGTACTCGGGCAGGAGGTGGCGCCGGTTGCTCGTCGCGTAGATCAGGACGTTGTCAGACGCCTGCGACACCGAGCCGTCGAGGATGGATTTCAGGGCCTTGTAGCCGGGCTCGCCCTCGTCGAAGCTCAGGTCGTCGCAAAAGACGATGAAGCGCTCGGGCCGTTCGGCGACGAGATCGACGATGTCCGGCAGGTCGACGAGATCGGTCTTGTCGACCTCGATCAGGCGCAGCCCGCGCGGCGCGAACTCGTTCAGGCAGGCCTTGATCAGGGAGCTCTTGCCGGTGCCGCGCGCGCCGGTCAGCAGCACGTTGTTGGCGCCGAAGCCGGCCACGAACTGCTCGGTGTTGCGCACCAGGCGTTCCTTCTGGGGGTCGACTTCGACCAGCGCATCGAGACGGATCGGGGCGACATGGCGCACCGGCTCGACGCATCCGCCCCCGCTGCTTCCGCGCCGGCGGTAGCGAAAGGCGATCGAGGCATTCCAGTCGGGCGCCGTCAACGGATGTGGCAGCACCTCCTCGAGCCGCCCGAGCAAGGCTTCGGCACGGGCAATCAGGCGCAGCAGCGCGTCGGTGGGCAGACTCATGAAGGCGATGGTTCAGCGAGCGAAGGCGGCAGTTTACCGACGGGGTTCGCTCGCCCGTGGAGACCGGAAGGGACTTCGGCCACGCCGTCGCCGAGCACCGCGAAGACCCGGTCGCTCGCCTGGCGGCGGATCGGGTGCATGCCGGTGAAGGCGCCGAAGGCCGGCAGAACGCCGACGTGCGGGCCGAGCCAGAAGCACGGCAGGCGCAACCGATCGAAGGCCCGCCCGGAAACGCCGACGCAGGGATGCAGGTGGCCCCCCAGGACGTAGCGCCCGGGCCGCGAGCGAGGATGATGGCAAAGACTCACGCCGCCGATGTCCAGCGGCTCTTCCACCGCGACGATGTCGAGCTGCGGGGCAGGATCGCCGGCGCGGTCATCGTGGTTGCCGCGCACCAGCGTCAGGTCCAGTCCGGCATGCGCCGTACGCCAGCTTGCGAACGCGGCCAGCGTCGCGGGCGCGTGCGCATGGCGCGAATGGAGCAGGTCGCCGAGGAAGACGATGCGCCGGATATCGAGCCGCGCGACCAGCGCGCTGAGCACGCCCAGCGTCTCGGTCGTCGTGCCCTGCGGCACCGGTACCCCGAGGCGACGGAAACTCACGGCCTTGCCGATGTGCGCATCGGCAACGAGCAGCGTGCGGCGCGCGGGCATATACGCCGCGCGCTCCGGCAGCAGCGTCAGCAATTCGCCGCCGAGCTCGATCGTGGCCACGAGACTAGGGCTGGCCCGGCCCCGCGAACAGCTGCATGGCCACCTCGAGATGCTCCGTCGGCATGCGCTTGAAGCCGGAGCGGGCGAAGCGCTGCAGGCGACCGACGAGGAACGCCGTCAGCGCCGAGGCCTGGGCACTGGCATCGACGCTCGGCGTGGCAGAGGCGGAAGATTCGGCGACGGCACGCAGGCTCTGCCGCAGTTGCGACTCGATGCGATCGAAGAACTGGTTCATGCGGGTCAGCAGGCGATCGTTCTCGAACACCAGCGCGTCCCCGACCATCACCCGCGTCATGCCGGGGTTCTTCTCGCCGAACTGCAGAACGACGGCAAGGACCTTCTCGACCTGAGCACGGGCGTCGGTCTCGCGCTCGGAGATCTGGTTGATCAGCGTGAAGACCGACTGCTCGACGAACTCGATCAGACCCTCGAACATCTGCGCCTTGCTGGCGAAGTGCCGGTAGAGCGCGGCCTCGGAAACTTCGAGACGGGCGGCGAGCGCTGCCGTGGTCACGCGCTCCGCACCCGGCTGCTCGAGCATGCGGGCCAGGGTCTGCAGGATCTGCACCCGCCGCTCCCCCGGCTTGGGGCGCTTGCGCGCCGGCGTCACCGTTGCAACCGCGTCCGCCACGGCCGGCGCATCGGCGACGATTTCGGCGTCGACTCGAATCTCGGGGAGATCGGCGGAGGTTGACATCAAGCCTGGTGCAAGGATTGCAACGACTTGATTTTGGCACACACGTAGAGGGGGCTTGGACAGCGGTGAACGCCAACTTCGACCGCACGTCCGTGGTTGCGCGCGGGCTGGGCTGGCGAACCGCGAAAGCGGCCGCCCAGATAGCGCTGCATCCACACCGTCCGCATGCCCAGACCGCGCGCGGCCTTCTGGTGGTCGAGCGTGTCCTCGACCAGCACGCAGCGAGACGGAGGCGTGCGCAGCCGTGCGGCCACGCGACGCAGCATGCGCGCGTCGGGCTTGGGACGGAGCTGGCCGAACATCGCCATGTCCTCGATTGCAATGACCCCATCGAAGGCGCTTGCCAGCCGGAGCGCGCGCAGCACCCGCTGGGCATAGTGGCGGGGCGCGTTCGTCAGGACGTACTTGCGCCCGCGCAGACGGCGCAGCGCGGCACGGTCGTGCGCACTCGTGCGCAACCGGTCCTCGAGACCCGGCAGGCGATGGGTCTGCTCCAGGAAATGGGCCGCGGCGACGGCGTGGTGACGCACCATCCCGAGCAGCGTGGCGCCGTACCGAAGCCAGTATTCCTGGCGCAACGACGTCGCGGCGCTCTCCTCGAGGCCGAAATGCTCGACGATGTACCCGGTCATGGCCGCGCTGATCGGCGCGAACGCCGCGTGGCTGGCGTCGTGCAGCGTGTTGTCGAGATCGAACAGCCAGACCGGCGAGCGGGCGGACCCTCGGCGGGGCGCCCTGCGGTGCTTCATCGCGAGCGGATCATGGTCCCGTAGGCCTGCTCGGTCAGCACCTCCAGCAGCATCGCATGGGGCACCCGGCCATCGATGATGTGGACCGTGTTCACGCCGTTCTTGGCCGCGTCGAGCGCTGACTGGATCTTCGGCAGCATGCCGCCGGAGATCGTGCCATCGGCGAAGAGCTCGTCGATCTCGCGCGCGCTGAGGTCGGTGAGAAGCTTGCCGGACTTGTCGAGGACGCCGGGAGTGTTCGTCAACATCATCAGCTTCTCGGCCTTCAGGACCTCGGCCAGCTTGCCGGCGACCACGTCTGCATTGATGTTGTAGTTCTCGTTGTCGGCGCCGAAGCCGAGCGGCGAGATCACCGGGATGAACTGGTCGTCCTGAAGCGCACGCACGACGCTCGGGTCGATCGACTCGATCTCCCCGACCTGGCCGACATCGTGTTCCTTGCTCGGATCGTCGCGATCGACCATGCGGAGCTTGCGCGCGCGGATCAGCCCGCCATCGCGCCCGGTGAGGCCGACGGCCTTGCCGCCGGCGACGTTGATCAGGCCGACGATGTCCTGCTGCACCTGCCCCGCGAGCACCCACTCGACGACCTCCATCGTCTCCTCGTCGGTGACGCGCATGCCCTGGATGAAGGTGCCCTTCTTGCCGAGCTTGGCCAGCGCTTCCTCGATCTGCGGACCCCCGCCGTGAACCACCACCGGATTCAGGCCGACCAGCTTGAGAAGCACGACGTCCTCGGCGAAATCCTGCTGCAGCGCCGGGTCGGTCATGGCATTGCCGCCGTACTTGATGACGATGGTCTTGCCGTGAAACTTGCGGATGTACGGCAGCGCCTGCGCCAGGATCTCGGCCTTCTCGCGGGGAGCGATGTGATCCAGGCCGGGCGTGGCGGATGCGGCGGAGGGGGCTGGCGTCATGGCTGGCGATCGGGACATCGGATCGGAAATTGTAGGGTCCTGCTCGGTGCTCACTGTGGGAAGTTTCTTACCCGGTCGGGCCGCATGTCCTGACGTCCCAGCCCTTCAATCGACTACCTCTCCGCGCCGTGGTGCCCCTGAAAATAGGACACAACTCGTGGTGACCACACCACCCCAAAGCCATGGACAAGGTCAGGACCTTCATCGTTGAAGACAGCTCGGTAGTCCGGGAGAATCTGATCGCGGCACTCGAGGAGAACACCCCGATCGAGGTCGTGGGCATGGCCGAGGACGAATCGAGCGCCATCGACTGGCTGATGGGCAGGGACCACGCCTGCGATCTCGTCATTGTCGACATCTTCCTGCGTGCGGGCACCGGCCTCGGCGTCCTCAAGGGCATCGGCGCGATGGCGCCCGGCACGAAGCGAGTGGTCCTGAGCAACCACGCGACCCCCGATATCCGCGTCAAGTGCCTGGAGCTCGGTGCCGACGAGGTCTTCGACAAGTCCAACCAGATCGACGAGATGCTGCTGTACTGCAACCGGCTGAGCAAGGAAACGGCACTGAACTCGGCGCCAGGCTCTTTGGCCTGACCCCCGCCGGGTCCTTGCCGTGACCGAGGCCACGGCAGGTCGCGTCCGGTGGGGGGCCAATCAGAAGTGGATGCCGCGCATCATCTGCTGCATCGCCACGGCTTCCGCCGACAGCACCGGCTTGCCGGCCTTGTCGCCCTTGGCGGCCGCACTGTCTGGGAACATGCGGAAGGTGGTGTTCATCAGGATCTGGGCGATCCGCGGGACCAGCGCGTGCAGCACTTCGCCGGTGATGCCCAGACGCGTCGCGATGCGCACCGGCTTGAAGATGCAGGCCTCCGCGATCATCCGGGCCGCCTCCTCGGGTGCCAGCACCGGCGCGTTGTTGTAGAGGCCCGTCGGCGCGATCATCGGCGTGCGCACCAACGGCATATTGATGGTGGTGAAGGTGATCCCCGTGTCGGCGTATTCGCTGGAGGCGCATCGCGTCCAGGCGTCGAGCGCGGCCTTGCTCGCCACGTAGGCCGAGAACCGCGGCGCGTTGGTGAGCACGCCGATGGAACTGATGTTGACGACATGTCCACGCTTCTTCGCCACCATCGCCGGGAGCAGCCCCATCGTCACCCGCAAGCAGCCGAAGTAGTTCAGCTGCATGGTGCGCTCGAAATCGTGAAAGCGCTCGTAGCTCGCCTCGATGGCGCGGCGGATCGACCGCCCGGCGTTGTTGATCAGGAAATCCACGCCCCCGTGGGTCGTGTTGAGCCAGGTCACCAGTTCGCGGCAGCTCGCCTCGTCGGCGATGTCGGCAGAAAACGTCTCCACCTTGGCTTGCGGTCCGGCGGCGGCGACGATCTCGCGCTTGGCCTCGGCGAGCTTGGCCGCGTCGCGCGCGCAGATGATCGTCACGGCTCCGGCCTCGGCGAACTTGCATGCCGCCGCCAGCCCGATGCCTGAAGAACCGCCGGTCACCAGCACCACCTTGCCGCCGACCGTGCCGCGCAGCGAGCGGTCGATCTGCAACGCCGGATCGAGGTGGCGCTCCCAATAGTCCCAGAGGCGCCAGGCGTAGTCCTCCAGCCGAGGACATTGGATGCCGGAACCTTCCAGCGCCGCCAAGGCCTCGCGGCAGTCGTAGCGGGTCGGAAAATTGACGAAGGTGAGCATGTCCTCGGGCAAGCCGAGATCCTTGAGGATCGCGGCCTTGACCCGGCGCACCGGCGCGAGTGCCATCAGCCCCTTCTTGACGCTCTTGGGGATGAACCCGAGCAGCGCGGCGTTGACGAAGAGGTTCATCTTCGGGGCGTGAGCGGCACGGCCGATGATGTCGAGCACCTCGCCGACGCGGTAACCCAGCGGGTCGACAAGGTGGAAGCATCGCCTTTCGAGACCGGCCTTGCGGTGGCTGATGTGGTCGAGCGCGGCGACGACGAAGTCGACCGGGACGATGTTGATGCGGCCGCCTTCGATGCCGACCGACGGCATCCAGGGTGGCAGGATCTGGCGCATCCGCTGGATCAGCTTGAAGAAGTAGTACGGACCGTCGATCTTGTCCATCTCGCCGGTGCGCGAGTCGCCGACGACGAGGGCGGGCCGGTAGACGGTCCACGGCAACTTCGATTCGCTGCGCACGATCTTCTCGCTCTCGTGCTTGGTCATGAAATACGGATGCTCGAGGCCCTCCGCCTCGTCGAACATGTCCTCGCGAAAGACGCCCTCGTAGAGTCCCGCTGCGGCGATCGAGCTGACGTGGTGCAGATGCCCGGCATCGATGGCCTTCGCGAACTCGACGGTGTTGCGCGTGCCGTCGACGTTGACCTCGACCTGCGACGCGGCATCTGCCGACAGGTCGTAGACCGCGGCGAGATGGTAGAAATGATCGATGCGGCCCTTCAGCTGCTTGACCACGTCACTCGCCACGCCGAGTCGCCTGGCCGTGAGGTCGCCGTAGATGGGGACGGCGCGGCCCTGGGTGGTGTTCCAGAACTCGAGCAATGCAGCGAGCTTGCCTTCGCTTTCGCGACGCATCAGGAAGTGCACGGTGGTGCCGCGGCGACGCAGCAGCGTCCGCACCAGCCGTTTGCCGATGAAGCCGGTCGCGCCGGTGACGAAGTAGTGCATGCGATGCTCCCGAGGTCGGGTGATTCTTCTCCAAGCAGCCCTCCCCTACCCCTCGCGGTTTCCCGCAGCAACGGGGCGACGGGTGCCCTCATGGCGCGCGGCGTTTCGCCGAGGTCGCCCGCGATTAGGGTGCCCTCCCCACGAAAGCCTCCTAAAGTGACCTTTCGGATCGTCGCTTCTTGAGGGAGTGAGACCCGCCACCCCCAATCAACGGAGATGAAGATGGTCAAGAAGCTCAAGCAGATGGCAGACAAGCAGGCTGCGGCCTCAGGCATGTTCGACAGCGCGCTGGCGTCGCAGGTCAAGGACTCTGCCCAGCAGATCTGGCTCGCCGGCATGGGCGCGTTCTCCAAGGCGCAGGCCGAGGGCAAGCAGGTCTTCGAGACCCTGGTCAAGGAAGGCGCCTCGCTGCAACGGAAGACCCAGACGGCCGCCGAGGAGCGCATGGGCGAGGTCTCGAGCAGGGTGTCGAGCATGGCGGGCGATGTCTCGACCAAGGCCGGCCAGCAGTGGGACAAGCTCGAAAGCATCTTCGAAGAACGCACGGCCAAGGCCCTCAAGCGGCTCGGCGTTCCGTCGGCCAAGGATGTCGAGGCGCTCCATGCGCGAATCGAGGAACTGAACGCGAAGCTCGCGCGCCAGTTGAAGCCCGCAGCGACCCGCGGCGCGGCGACCAAGACCGCGCCGACCAAGACCGCAGCGCGCAAGAGCACCACCGCGACGAGCCGGCCGCCGGCAAAGCGCAGCGCGGCGCGCAAGACGGCCTGAGCCCCGGGTGCGACAGCCGGCCCCGGCCGGGTCGCAAGCGCGGCGCTTCGTCGGCTTTGTGATTGAGGGGCGCTCCGGCGCCCTTTTTCATGAGGGCCGCTGCGGCGCTCCTATTTGGCGGCAACGAGTTGCCTTGGCACTGCCTCCGGGATTCGGGCGCGGCGCCGGCAGCGACCGGCCTCGGTTCAGCGCGTCAACGGGCCCGGAAAGGCCCACATCAGGGCTGCCGTCATCACGGCGTAGCGCCCGAACTTACCGAGGGCCATGTAGGCAATGCACGGCCAGAATGGAAGCTGCAGCCAACCCGCGACCGCGCACAGCGGGTCGCCGACGATCGGTAGCCACGACAGCAGACACGCCTTGGCGCCGTGGCGGCGCAACCAGCGCAACGCGCGCCCGTCCGGATGTTTGTTCGTCACGTGCTCGTAGGCGCGCTCGGCACCGAAACCCATCCACCAGGTCACCGCACCCCCGAGCGTCGCCCCTGCACTGGCCACCAGCACGGCCGGCCAGAAGAGCTGCGGATCGAGCTTGACGAGACCGAAGACCGCCGGCTCCGAGCCGAGCGGCACCAGAGTGGACGCGATGAACGAGATCACGAAAACGGTCGTGAGACCGAACTGGGGCAATGCCAGTACGCCGATCAACCAGTCGATCCACGGTTCCATCGGCGGCGATTATCCGTGCCGGCCGGCGCGCCGTTGGGGAGCTTTCACGGCGGAATGTCGCCGCTATACTGCCGCCTCCTTTTTCAGCACCTCTTGCCCCCATGCGCATCGGCCCCATCCAGCTGGCGAACCGGCTGTTCGCGGCGCCGATGGCAGGCGTCACCGACCGGCCATTCCGGCAGCTGTGCAAACGGCTCGGTGCGGGCTACGCCGTGAGCGAGATGGTGACGTCGCGCAAAGATCTCTGGTCCAGTTTGAAGACGAGCCGCCGCGCCGACCACGACGGCGAAGCAGCGCCGATCTCGGTGCAGATCGCCGGCACCGACGCCCGCATGATGGGCGAGGCCGCGGCCTACAACATCGATCGCGGCGCGCAGATCATCGATATCAACATGGGCTGCCCGGCCAAGAAGGTCTGCAATCAGTGGGCAGGATCGGCGCTGATGCGCGACGAGCCGTTGGCGCTCGAGATTGTCGAGGCGGTGGTCGCGGCCTGCGCGTCGCGCGGCGTGCCAGCGACGCTCAAGATGCGCACCGGCTGGTGCGACACCGAGCGCAACGCCGTGCGGCTGGCGCGCGCGGCGGAGAGCGCGGGAATCGCGATGGTCACGGTCCACGGCCGCACGCGCGAACAGGGCTACAAGGGGGCGGCCGAGTACGAGACGGTCGCCGCGGTCAAGGCGGCGTTGGGCATACCCGTGGTTGCGAATGGCGACATCGACAGTCCGGCCAAGGCGCGCGACGTTCTTGCCGCGACCGGTGCCGACGCGATCATGATCGGTCGCGCCGCCCAGGGGCGACCGTGGATCTTCCGGGAGATCGCGCACTTCCTCGACACGGGGACGACCTTGCCCCCGCCCGAAGTCCGGCAGGTCAAGGCCTGGCTGCTGGAACATCTCGAGGACCACTATGGCCTGTACGGCGAGGCCAGCGGTGTGCGCAGCGCGCGCAAGCATATCGGCTGGGCGGTAGAAACACTGCCCGGCGGCCGCGCTTTTCGCGCGAAGATGAACCTGCTGGAGACCTGCGAGGAGCAGACGACGGCGGTCTCGGACTGGTTCGACGCGTTGGCCGATCATGGCCGCTGGCTGCCGCAGAGCGATCCCGAGGCCGTCGCCATGTCCGCGCTGCAATGAAAACGATGACAAGCATGACGAACAAGAAGCACATCGAAGAATGCGTTCGCGAAAGCCTCGACGGCTACTTCAAGGATCTGCGCGGCGTCGAACCGACGGCGATGTACGAGATGATCCTGCGCGTCGTCGAGAAGCCGCTGCTGGAGGTGGTGATGGCGCATGCCGAAGGCAATCAGAGCCGGGCCGCCGAATGGCTCGGCATCAACCGCAACACATTGCGGCGCAAGCTCCTCGAACACCGCCTCATCAAATGACGGACTCCCCATGCAAGCGCTGATTTCGGTTTCCGACAAGAGCGGCGTCGTCGACTTCGCGCGTGAATTGGCCGCGCTCGGCATCGGTCTGCTGTCGACGGGCGGTACGGCAAAACTCCTCGCCGACGCCGGCCTGGCGGTGACGGAGGTTGCGGACCACACCGGTTTTCCGGAGATGCTCGACGGACGCGTCAAGACGCTCCACCCGAAGATCCACGGCGGTCTGCTGGCGCGGCGCGACATGCCCGCCCACATGGCCTCGCTGCGCGAACATGACATCAGCGCGATCGATCTTCTGGTGGTCAATCTGTACCCGTTCGAGAGCACGGTAGCCCGTCCTGGCTGCACGCTCGAAGAAGCGATCGAGAACATCGACATCGGCGGACCGGCGATGGTGCGCTCTGCTGCGAAAAACTGGAAGGACGTGGCGGTCGTCACCGACGCTTCCCAGTACGAACGCGTGCTGGGCGACCTGCGCTCGGCCGGCGCGGTGCAGGAGTCGACGAAGTTCACGCTCGCCGTCGCCGCCTTCAACCGGATATCGAACTACGACGCGGCGATCAGCGACTACTTGTCATCCCTCGACTCCACCGGGGGCAGCGCCGCGCCGAGCGAGTTCCCGGGCCAGGCGAACGGGCGCTTCGTCAAGCTGCAGGACTTGCGGTACGGCGAGAACCCGCACCAGCGCGCGGCGTTCTACCGCGACCTCGAACCCGCGCCGGGCTCGTTGGTCACGGCCCGGCAACTGCAGGGCAAGGAGCTCTCCTACAACAACATCGCCGACGCCGATGCCGCGTGGGAGTGCGTCAAGAGCTTCGAGGGCACGCCCGCCTGCGTCATCGTCAAGCATGCGAATCCGTGTGGCGTCGCACTCGGCGCCGACCCCGCGGCTGCTTATGCCAAAGCCCTGAGGACCGATCCCACGTCGGCCTTCGGTGGCATCGTCGCCTTCAACGGCGAGGTCGGCCCGGACACGGTCGCACTCGTCGTCAAGCAGTTCCTCGAGGTGCTCATCGCTCCGGCCTACACGCCCGAGGCGCTGGCGGCGCTTTCGGCCAAGCCGAACGTGCGGGTGCTGCAGATCGACATCCCGCCCGGGGGCAACACGGACTGGCTGCGTGGGCGCAACGCTCAGGACATGAAGCGCGTCGGCTCCGGGCTGCTGATCCAGAGCGCGGACAACCACGAACTCGCGCCGGCCGACCTGAAGACGGTGACGCGGCGCAGCCCCACCCCGGCGCAGATGGCCGACCTGATGTTCGCCTGGACCGTGGCCAAGTATGTCAAGAGCAATGCCATCGTCTTCTGCGGCGACGGCATGACGCTGGGCGTTGGCGCCGGCCAGATGAGCCGCGTCGATTCGTCGCGGATCGCCGGCATCAAGGCCGCGAACGCCGGTCTCTCCCTGCAGGGCTCGGTGGTCGCGAGCGACGCCTTCTTTCCGTTTCGCGATGGGCTCGACGTCGTCATCGACGCGGGCGCGACCTGCGTGATCCAGCCGGGCGGGTCGATGCGCGACGAAGAGGTGATCGCCGCCGCCGACGAGCGCGGCATCGCCATGGTCCTGACCGGCGTGCGTCACTTCCGGCACTGAAACGCACGTTGACAGTTCGCGCGTGCTGCGACAGGTCGCTGCACGCCTCGTTGCGGCCCTCCCGCGCCGCAGCGCGGCTACCATCGAGACCGATGATGCCGCCACTCTCGTTCGCCTGAGGATTCCATGGCCGCCCTGCGCATCCTCGGCATCGACCCCGGACTGAGAACGACCGGCTTCGGTGTCATCGAATGCGAGGGACAAGTCCTGCGCTACGTCGCCAGCGGCACGATCCGCAGCGACACGGCGCTGGCCGGCCCGCTGCCGGCGCGGCTGAAGGTGATCTTCGATGGCATCCGTGAATTGAGCGTGCGCTACCAGCCGCACTGCGCCTCGGTAGAGATCGTCTTCGTCAACGTCAATCCGCAATCGACGCTGCTGCTCGGCCAGGCACGCGGGGCGGCGCTGACGGCCCTGGTGTCGAGCGATCTCGACGTGGCCGAGTACACGGCGCTGCAGATGAAGAAGGCCATCGTCGGCCATGGCCAGGCGAAGAAGGAGCAGGTCCAGGAGATGGTGATGCGCCTGCTGGCCCTGCCCGGCCTGCCGGGCAAGGACGCTGCCGACGCCCTCGGCCTGGCCATCTGTCACGCCCATGCGGCTCGCTCCTTCGCCGCGATCTCGTCCGCGGCGACGCTCGCCCCTCGAACGCATTCCCAGTACAAGCGCGGCCGGATCTATTGAGTCGCCCCGCCGACGGCGATGCAACGCCGTCGGGACAAAGCACTGGGCGACAATGGAACTCATGTACGCCCTTTTCGAAGAGGCCGGAAAGTTCCTGGCCGGCCGTGTGATGACGGATGCCGACACGTCGGCGCAGATCGAGCTCGATTCGGGCAAGCGCGTGAAGGTCAAGGCCGCCAATGTCCTGCTGCGCTTCGAGCAACCCGCCCCCGCCGAGTTGATCGCATCGGCGCAGACGCTGGCCCGCGAGATCGATCTCGACCTGGCCTGGGAGTTCGCGCCCGAAACCGAGTTCGGCTTCGCCGATCTCGCGCGCGACTACTTCGAAGCCAGCGCCGGCGCCGAGAAGCAGGCCGCCGCCCTGTTTCGCCTGTTCGAGGCGCCGCACTACTTTCGCCGTCTCGGCAAGGGCAACTTCAAGAAGGCCCCCGAAGAGATCGTCAAGGCTGCCCTGCTCGGCATCGAGCGCAAGAAGGTCGTGGCGGCGCAGATCGATGCCTGGGCCGGGGAACTGGCCGCCGGCGCCTGCCCGGAGCCCGTGCGCGAGCAGCTCTACAAGATTCTCTTCAAGCCGGACCGCAACGCGCCCGAGTACAAGGCGGTCGTCGAGGCGGCGCGCCGCAGCCATCGGGCACCCCTGGACCTGTTGACCGCCGCCGGGGCGATCGACTCGCCCTACCAGTTCCACTGGCGTCGCTTCCTGTTCGAAAGCTTCCCGAAGGGCACCGCTTTTCCCGCGCTGGCGGTGCCGACGCTCAAGGACGACTTGCCCAGGGCCGCCGTCGAGGCCTTCTCGATCGACGATTCGGCCACCACCGAGATCGACGACGCCCTCTCGGTCCAGGGACTGGGCAGCGGCAGCGTCATTTTCGGCATCCACATTGCAGCCCCTGCGCTGGCGTTCGGGCCCGACACCCCGGTCGACAAGGTGGCGCGGGAGCGCCTTTCCACCGTCTACATGCCGGGCGGCAAACTGACGATGCTGCCGGATGCCGTGGTCGAGGCCTACACGCTCACCGAAGGACGCGAGAGCCCGGCGGTGTCGCTGTACGTGACCTTCGACGAGGCAACCCTCGAGGTGACCCATCGCGAGACCCGTCTCGAGAGCCTCCCCGTTGGGGCCAACCTGCGGCACGACAAGCTCGACGACGTGATCACCGAGGCCACCCTGACAGGCGAAGCCCCCGCCGAGTACCGCTACGCGAAGGAACTCGCCTTTGCGCACAGACTGGCCCGGCACCTCAAGGCCGGGCGCGAGGTGATCCGCGGAAAGCCGGAACTGTTCAACCGACCCGACTACAGCTTTCGGCTCGACGGCGCAGGCGCGGAGCCCGATGGCACCGAGAGGGTCGAGATCGGCACTCGTCGGCGCGGCTCGCCGCTCGACCTGATCGTCGCCGAGTCGATGATCCTTGCCAACAGTACCTGGGGCGGCTGGCTCGCCGAATGCGGCGTCCCAGGCATCTATCGGAGCCAGGCGAGCCTGGCTCCCGGCGTCAAGGTCCGCATGGGCACCAAGCCGGCGGTTCACGCCGGGATGGGGGTCGCGCAGTACACCTGGGCGACGTCCCCGCTGCGCCGCTATGTCGACCTCGTCAACCAGTGGCAGATCATCGCCTGCGCGCGGCACGGCCGGACAGCCGCCCTGGCGGCGCCGTTCAAGCCGAAGGATGTGCAGTTGTTCTCGATCATTTCGGCGTTCGATTCCGCCTATGCGGAGTACAACGCCTTCCAGTCCGGCATCGAGCGCTACTGGACGCTGAAATACCTGGAGCAGATGGATCTTCACGAGTTGAACGCGACGGTGATGAAGGACGGACTGGTTCGTGCCGACACCCTGCCGCTGGTGTTCCGGGCGGTGGGTGCCGAGTCGCTGCAGCGCGGTGCTCGTGTGCTGGTGCGCATCGGCGCGGCCGATCTGTTGACGCTCGATGTGCACGCCAGCGTCATCGAGCGCCTCGGCGACGAAACATCCGGCGTCGCCGAAGCCCCCGACGACTCTGCCGACGAAGCCGGCGAGCAGGCGGGACCACTGACGCTGGCGATCGAGGCCGATGACGCCGCGCCCGCGACCGCGCCCGATGGCCCGGCCACCACGGGCTGACGCCACACATGCTCGGCAAGCTCTCGCCGATCAAGATCGCGCTGATCTTCTCGATCGGCATCCACGGCGCGCTCCTCACTGTTCGATTCGTCGACCCCGAGGGCTTCAACCGGATCTTCCAGGACACCCCGCTCGAAGTCATCCTCGTCAACTCGCGCTCCGGCGAAGCGCCCGAAAAGGCCCAGGCCATCGCCCAGGCAAGCCTGGCCGGCGGCGGCGATGCAGCCAGCGGACGCGCCACCTCGCCGCTGCCGCCGTCCGCGCTGCTGGAGGTCGGCGATGCCAACGAGGACACGCGCCAGCAGATCGAGCAGCTCGAGGAGACTCAGGCCCAGCTTCTCACGCAGGTCAGGCGCGAACTGGCGCTGCTGCCGACCTCCGACCCGCTGCGCGACCAGGGCGATCCCGACCAGCGGGCGCAGGAAGAGCGGCGTCGCCAGCTGGTGCAACTGCTGGCCGAGATCGAGAAGCGCATCAACGAGGAGAACCTCAGGCCGAAGAAGCGCTACATCAGCCCGGCGACTCGCGAGGAGGTCTACGCGCTCTACTACGACCAGCTGCGCCGCAAGATCGAGGATCGCGGCACGCGCAATTTCCCGGAGAACCAGGGCAAGAAGCTCTATGGCGAACTGACGATGAACGTCACCGTCGACGCCGAGGGTCGGGTCGTCGACACGGAGATCGTCCGCGCATCGACGTCGAAGGTTCTCGATCGCCGCGCGATCGCGATCGTGAATGCGGCGGCGCCGTTCGGCCGCTTCAATCCGGCGATGCGCAAGAAGGCCGATCAGCTCGTGATCACCTCGCGCTTTCGCTTCACGCGCGAGGAAAACCTCGAAACCACCCTGAGCGCGTCGCCGTGACGGACCGTTATGTCGTCATCGGCAATCCGGTGACGCACAGCCAGTCGCCCTACATCCATGCGGCTTTCGCGCGCCAGACCGGCGACGACATGCGCTACGACCGGCTCGAGTGCGCGCCGGACGGCTTCGAGGCGACCCTGCGGGCCTTCGTCGCCGACGGCGGCCGCGGCTGCAACGTCACCGTGCCGTTCAAGTTCCAGGCGTGTCGCCTCGCCCAGGCGCACACGCCGCGCGGCGCGATCGCCGGCGCTTGCAATGCGCTGCGCTTCGACGCCGGCCGCTGGCTCGGCGACAACACCGATGGCGCCGGCCTGCTGCGCGACATCGAGGGCAACGCCGGTGTGCGGTTGAAAGGCCGACGCGTCCTGCTGATCGGCGCGGGCGGAGGCGCCGCAGGGGTCCTCGGGCCGCTCCTCGGCGCCAGCCCTTCGGAACTCGTCGTCGCCAACCGGTCGCCGCAGCGGGCGGCCGATCTGGTGGCGCGCTTCGAGCAGCGCACGGCGCCGGCAACGGTCCTGCGCGCGACCGCCCTGGAGGATTGCGGCCGGGCTTTCGACATCGTCATCAACGCGACGGCGAGCAGCATGCTCGGCGCCGGCGTTCCCGTCGGACACGAGGTGCTGGCTCCCGGCGCCCTGGCGATCGACATGATGTACGGGCCGGCGGCGCTGCCCTTCGTCACCTGGGCCAGCGCCCACGGTGCGACCGCGCGCGACGGACTCGGCATGCTGGTCGAGCAGGCCGCCGAGGCCTTCGAGTTCTTTCGCGGTTCCCGGCCCGAGACGGCGTCCGTGCTGTCGGCTCTGCGCCAGAGGATGGCCCGGAGCGAGCCGTGAAAGGCGGCGGGACGTCGCTGGCGCGCCTGGCCGGGCTGGTGGTCGTCTGCCTTCTGGCGCTGCAGCTCTACTTTCTGGTGCGGGTCGGCCTGATGGCGTTCGTCGACCCGCAGTCGACGACGTTCCAGCGATCCGAGATTCGTCGCCTGGTCGGCGAGCACGGCAGGCTCGCGTGGAGTCAGCAATGGGTGCCCTACTCGGCCATCTCCATCAATCTCAAACGTGCGGTCATTGCCTCCGAGGATGCCGGGTTCGCGGAGCACAGCGGCGTGGAGTGGGACGCGCTCGAGAAGGCCTGGGAACGCAACCAGCAGGCGCAGGCGACGGCAGAACGCATCAATCAGCAGCGTCCGGGCACGAAGGCAGCGCAGCGGGTCCCGAAGGTCGTCGGCGGCTCGACGATCACGCAGCAACTGGCCAAGAACCTCTTTCTCGGCGGTGAGCGCAGCCTCGCCCGCAAGGCCCAGGAATTCGTCATCACGGGCTTCCTCGAAGCCCTGCTCGACAAGCCCAGGATCCTCGAGATCTACCTCAACAACGTCGAGTGGGGCGAAGGCATATTCGGCGCGGAGGCGGCGGCACGGCACTACTTTCACGTCGGCGCAGCCGGCCTGTCCGCTGCCCAGGCGGCGCGCCTGGCCGTCATGCTTCCCGCCCCGAAGCGCTTCGAGAAGCGGCCGGCTTCACCTTACATGCTGAGCCGTGCCGCCACGGTGATGGCGCGAATGGGCGCGGTGGACGTTCCCTGACCGGCGGATCCCGCAGGACAGCGTCGGCAGCACCCTCCCGACGATCCCGGGTCCGGTTGCCCTCCCTAAAATCGACCGATGACCGGCACACTGACCGAAGAGATCGCCGTTGCAGCAGCACGCCTCGTCGTCGAGGACGGCATGGAGTACGGCCCCGCCAAGCGCCGCGCCGCGCGTCTGCTTGGCCGCCACGTGCGCCAGACGGAACTGCCCGACAACGAACGGCTGGAGGACGAAGTGCGTGCCTATCTGGCGCTCTTTTGCGCCGAGACTCAGCCGCGCGAGCTCGCCGAATTGCGCACCGTCGCCCTCGCCTGGATGGAACGTCTGGCCGCGTTCCGGCCGCACCTGACGGGTGCGGTCTGGCGTGGCACCGCAACGCGCCTGAGTGCGATCCGCATCGAGCTCTTCTGCGATGACTCGAAACAGGCGGAGCTCGCCCTCATCGATCAGCACACGGACTACGAGGTTTCGACCCTCAACGGTCCTCGCGGAAAGCCGATCGACGTGCTGAGCGTCGCGAGCCGTTCCGAGGCCCTGGGGGAAGCGGTCACCGTGCACCTGCTGATCCTCGACTACGACGACCTGCGCGGCGCCCTGAAAGTCGATGGCCACGGACGGGCCCAGCGCGGCGACCTCGCTGCCGTCCGCGCCCTGGAGCCGGCGGCATGAACGACCGCGTGTCCAGGACGCCACCCCTGTCCACGCGGCGCCGGCTTCTCGTGTTCGCCATCGGCGGCGTCGCCGCGGCCGCCGGCGTCACGCTGGCACTGCGTCGAGAGCCTCCGAAATCCGCCGGCGTCGATGTGTGGGGGCTGCGCTTTCCACGCCCCGGAGGCGGAGAGGTCGTTCTCGAGACCCTCCGCGGCACACCGGTCCTCCTCAACTTCTGGGCCACCTGGTGTCCACCTTGCGTCACCGAGATGCCGATGCTGGACGCGTTCCACGCCCGGCATCGAGCACAAGGGTGGACGGTCGTCGGGCTGGCGGTGGATCAGGAGAAGCCCGTGATGCGATTCCTGGCAGAGCGTTCGATCGCGTTTCCGATCGGCCTGGCCGGAGCCGCAGGACTCGAACTGGCGCGGGCGCTCGGCAATTCCGCCGGGGGGCTGCCTTTCAGCGTTGTCTTCGGCCGCGATGGGAAGGTGTTGCGGACGAAGCTCGGAGCGCTCGACGAGGACACGCTGGCGACTTGGGCACGGGGGGCGTCTCCCGATCGTTCAAACTGATCTTGAGCAGCTTTGAACGTTAAATGATGTAAAGTCGTAAGCTTCGCGCAGCAAACGGCGGCATCTCCAAGGCCCATAAAGAAGATCTGGAGACAAAGTGGATCTAAGAAAACTCAAGACGCTGATCGACCTGGTCTCGGAATCGAATATATCGGAACTCGAGATCACCGAAGCCGACGGCAAGGTGCGCATCGTCAAGGCGGATCCCGCGCTCGCGGCTCCGCCCGTCCAGTATGCGCCCCTTCCTGTCCAGGCCGTCCCGGTCGCGCCTCCCGCCGCGGCCGCGGCCCCGGAGGAGCCGGCAGTGGATCACCGGCACGTCGTCAAGTCGCCGATGGTCGGGACCTTCTACCGCTCGGCAAGCCCCGGTTCCCAGCCGTTCGCGGAGATCGGCACCGCCGTCAAGCAGGGTGAGGCGATCTGCATCATCGAAGCGATGAAGATCATGAACGAGATCGAAGCCGACCAGGGCGGCACCGTCCGGGAAATCCTGTGCGAGAACGGCCAGGCGGTCGAGTTCGGGCAGCCGCTGTTCATCATCGAGTGACCCGGCCGAACGCATGTTCAAGAAGATCCTGATCGCCAACCGCGGGGAGATCGCCCTGCGGATCCAGCGCGCCTGCCGCGAGCTCGGCATCAAGTCGGTGGTGGTCTACTCCGAGGCCGACCGCGACGCCAAGTACGTCAAGCTCGCCGACGAGGCCGTCTGCATCGGGCCCGCAGCCTCGGCGCAAAGCTACCTCAACATGCCGGCCATCATCTCGACCGCCGAGGTCACCGACGCCGAGGCGATCCACCCCGGCTACGGCTTCCTCTCCGAGAACGCCGACTTCGCCGAACGGGTGGAGCGCAGTGGCTTCGCCTTCATCGGACCGAGCCCGGAGTCGATTCGGACGATGGGCGACAAGGTCTCGGCCAAGCAGGCCATGATCAAGTCGGGCGTGCCCTGCGTCCCCGGCTCGGAAGGCGCCCTCCCGGAGGATCCCAAGGAGGTCATCAAGGCGGCGCGCGCGGGTGGCTATCCGGTCATCATCAAGGCCTCGGGCGGCGGGGGTGGCCGAGGAATGCGGGTCGTCCACACCGAGGCGGCACTGGTCTCGGCCGTGCAGACCACGCGTGCCGAGGCGGCCGCCGCCTTCAGCAACCCGGCGGTCTACCTCGAGAAGTTCCTCGAGAACCCGCGACATATCGAGATCCAGGTCCTTGCCGACCAGCACAAGAACGCGGTCTGGCTTGGCGAGCGCGACTGCTCGATGCAGCGTCGCCACCAGAAGATCATCGAGGAAGCGCCTGCGCCGGGCATCCCGCGCCGCGTCATCGAGCGCATCGGCGAGCGCTGCGCCGCCGCCTGCAAGAAGATCGGCTACCGCGGCGCCGGCACGTTCGAGTTCCTCTACGAGAACGGCGAGTTCTTCTTCATCGAGATGAACACCCGCGTGCAGGTCGAGCATCCGGTGACCGAATGGGTGACCGGCATCGACATCGTGCAGATGCAGATCCGCATCGCCGCCGGGGAGAAGTTGCCGTTCGCGCAGCGCAACATCCAGATGCGCGGCCATTCGATCGAATGCCGAATCAACGCCGAGGACCCCTACAAGTACACCCCCTCGCCGGGACGCATCACGATGTGGCACGCGCCGGGTGGACCCGGGGTGCGCGTCGACTCGCACGTCTATACAAATTACTACGTGCCGCCGAACTACGACTCGATGATCGGCAAGATCATCGTCCACGGCGACACCCGCGAGCAGGCCCTCGCGCGCATGCGCATCGCACTGTCCGATCCGGTGGGCGCGGGCAGCCGGACGAACATTCCGCGTCACCGCGAGCTGATGGTCGATGCGAAGTTCGTCGAGGGCGGCACCAGCATCCACGACCTCGACGGCTGGATGAGTCAGCACAACCGCTGAGACGGCATGGTCGAGATGATCCTGCTCGCCGCCGCGGCGAGTATCGAATCGGTATCCGACGCCTTGCTCGACGAGCACCAGGCGCTCTCGGTATCGGTCGAGGACGCCGATGCCGGAACCGATGCCGAGCGGGCATTGTTCGGCGAACCCGGGATGCCCGCCGTCGCTGCGGCCTGGGAGCACTCGCGCGTCAGGGCGCTCTTCGCCGACGAGGAGCAGGCGGCCCGGGCAGCGACGGCGCTGCTCGCGCAAGGCGACGACAGGCTCCGCCTGGCGTCCATCGAGCCGCTCGAGAACCAGGACTGGGTCCGCCTGACGCAGTCGCAGTTCGCGCCGACGGCCATCACGCCGGAATTCTGGATCGTGCCGACGTGGCACGAGCCGCCGCCCGAGGCGCGCCGGGTGATCCGCCTGGACCCCGGCATGGCGTTCGGCACCGGTACCCATCCGACGACCCGGATGTGCCTGCGCTGGATCGCTCGCCGATCGTCGGCCGGCAACGCCCCCTGGTCACGCGTGCTCGACTACGGCTGCGGCTCCGGGATCCTGGCCATCGGCGCGGCGCTCCACGGCGCGCGGAGCATCGATGCCGTCGACATCGACCCGGAGGCCGTGAAGGCCAGCATCGCGAACGCGCGCGCCAACGACGTCACGCTGGCCTGCGGCCTTCCGGACCTTGCGGCCGGGACCTATGGTCTGGTGCTGGCGAACATCCTGGCTACGCCGCTCAAAGTACTGGCGCCGCTGCTGTGCACCTTTCTCGAATCGGGCGCCGACCTCGTGCTCGCAGGAATTCTCGAGCGCCAGGCCGAGGAGATTGCGGCGACATACCAGCCCTGGCTGGTTCTCGAACCCGCCGACCTCGAAGACGGCTGGGTGCTGATGGCGGGCCGCTCGACGAGGCGCATGGCATGATCCCGCGATGAGTCTGGCCACGCGTTGCACAGCCTGCGGCACCGCGTTTCGGGTGGTCCAGGACCAGCTCAAGGTCTCCGAGGGCTGGGTGCGTTGCGGACGCTGCAACGAAGTGTTCAACGCCCTCGAAGGCCTCTTCGACCTCGAGCGCGAGACCTCCTCCGAATGGGACCGTCCCGCCACGTCCGGTCGCGAAGTCAGCGCCGCCGGCAGGCCCGCCGACGCTGCCCCTGACGACGACGGCCTCCCCTCGGGGGTGGCTGCGCACGACGCTGGCGAGCGTCATCCAGAGGCTCTGCAGCGCCCTGGGTTTCAGGAGCCCGGGGTCCTTCATGAAGAGCAGCAGCAGATCGAAGTCGGCAGCATCCCGGTCGCTGTGGTCGCTGTGCCCGATCCGGCAACCTTCGACCCTCACGCACCAGCCGTCGATCCGGATCACCAGGAACCTTGGATCGAATCGGCGAGCCCGCCGGAGGGCGCGCTGGACCAGGAAATCGACGCCCATCTCTTCGGCGCACGGCGCGCTTCGCGCCGCCGGACCATACCGGTCGAGGTCAACGAACGCGACCGCATCGACTTCTCCGATGCACGTTTCGACTCCGATCTCCTCCCCGACGCAGCCGATGACGAATCGGCCGCCGAGGGGACGATCGCGCTCCCGCCGTTGCTGCCGCTCGAGACTGCGGCGCCGCCAGAGTTCCTGCGTCGTGCCGAGCACAAGGCGCGCTGGCAACGCCCGCAGGTGCAAGCCGCGCTGGCGCTTGCCGCACTCTGCCTGCTCGGATTGCTGGTGCTGCAGTCCGGTCATCACTTCCGCGACCTCGCAGCCGCGCGCTGGCCCGCGTTGCGCCCAGCCCTGGTGACGTGGTGCGAGGTCGCCGGCTGCCGCCTCGAGGCGCCGCGCCGCATCGACGACATTGCCGTCGAGAGCACCGCCCTGTCCCGCGTGGCCGATGCCGATGCCTTTCGCCTGGCCGTCACGCTGCGCAGCCGCGCCAGCGTGCCGGTCGCCGTGCCGTGGGTCGACCTGAGTCTCACCGACGCGAGCGGCCGGCTGGTGGCGCGCAGGGCGCTCGGCGCCGGCGAGTTCGAGCCTGTCGCAGCGACGCTGAGTCCCGGCGGCGAAGTCGTGCTGCAAACCCTGCTGGCTGCGCGCAATGCACGAGTCACCGGCTACACGGTCGAAATCTTCTATCCCTGAGGCGCCAGCGGCAATCCGCCGTCCGCCCATTCAACTGGAGTCTTCATGTCGGTCCTGGTCTGCGGTTCCCTGGCGTTCGACACCATCACGACCTTTCCAGGTCACTTCGCGCAGCAGATCCTGCCGGAGCAACTGCACATCCTGAACGTCTCGTTCCTGGTACCGACGTTGCGGCGGGAGTTCGGCGGCTGCGCCGGAAACATTGCATACACCCTGCGCCAGCTGGGAGGTGAACCCCACGTGATGGCCGCCGTCGGCGACGATGGCGACGAGTACCTCGATCGACTGCGCGCGTGGGGCGCGGCCACGGACAGCGTCCGCAAGATTCCTGGCACCTATACCGCGCAGGCCATCATCATCACCGATCGCGACAACAACCAGATCACCGCCTTTCACCCCGGGGCCATGCAGTCGGCCCACGAGACAGCGGTGCCGAAGGATGCCGGCATCGACCTGGCGATCATTGCGCCGGACGGCCGCGACGCGATGCTTCAACATGCCGCCCAGCTCGAGGCGGCGGGAATTCCGTTCGTCTTCGACCCCGGGCAGGGCCTTCCGATGTTCGATGGCGCCGAACTGGAGCGGTTCGTCGAGCAGGCAGACTGGGTCGCCCTCAACGACTACGAAGCCCGCATGCTCTGCGAGCGAACGGGTCGCTCTCTGGAAACGCTTTCGCGCTCGCACCTGCGCGGGGTCATCGTCACCCTGGGCGCGCAAGGCTGCGACGTGTGGGAACAAGGGGTGCGCCAGCATGTACCCGGAGTGGCGGCACGCGAGGTCCTCGATCCGACCGGCTGCGGCGATGCCTTCCGGGCGGCCTTGCTCTACGGGCTCGGGCGCGGCTGGACCTTGCAGCGCTGCGCCGAGCTCGGCAACCGGATCGGCGCCATCAAGGTCGCCAGCCGCGGTGGACAGAATCATGTGCTGGATCGCACGGAGCTGGGCCTGCCTTGACGGCTGCCTCAAGTTCCCGGCGGCGCTGCCGAAGACCAGCGCAACATGGATACGCGTCACTGGTTGATATTTGCCCTGGGGGGCCTCTCCCTCTGCATCACCACCTGGCTGGCATGCCGCTGGTGGTACGGGCGCAAGCTCGACACCGCCTATCTTCGGCTGGACAAGACGGACAAGGCCCGTCTCTTCTCGATCCAGCAGACGTTGCAGGCCCGCAAGCAGATCGAGGCCCTGCAAAAGGACGTCTCATCGCAGCAGGAGGCGCTTTCGAAGGCACAGATCGAGCACAAGCGCTCGCGCCACCTCGAGTCGGCGCTGAAGGTCACGGCCGAGGAAGAGGCCCGGGTGGCGGCGTTGTCACGCCCCGCAGGACACGGCTTTGCCGAAACGCAGCCGATGGCCTGAGGAGCGCTGACAGTTACGCGACGGCGACGGCGCACGGAGCCCGACGAACCGCGCAGACGAGCGGGGCCTAGAAAAAACCCGGCCGCAGCCGGGTTTCAAGCAAACGCGAACCCTAGATATCAGGGCTTGCTGCCGGTCGGAAACGGCCACGCAGCCTGAGGGCTGAGGGACGTCTTCGCAGGAGCCGCTGGCGCTGCAGCAGGCGCAGGTGTGGCCGGGGCCTTCTTCGCGGCGGCCTTCTTCGCAGGCGCCTTTCTGGCCGCCTTCTTCGCAGGCGCCTTCTTGGCCGCCTTCTTCGCAGGGGCCTTCTTCGCAGCCTTCTTGGCCGGCGACTTCTTCGCAGCCTTCTTGGCTGGCGACTTCTTCGCGGCCTTCTTGGCCGGCGACTTCTTCGCAGCCTTCTTGGCCGGCGACTTCTTCGCAGCCGACTTCTTCGCCGGCGACTTCTTCGCAGCCGACTTCTTCGCCGGCGACTTCTTCGCGGCCTTCTTCGCCGGCGACTTCTTGGCCGCCGACTTCTTGGCGGCCGACTTCTTCGCCGGCGACTTCTTCGCGGCGGATTTCTTGGCCGAAGCCTTCTTTGCAGTTGCCATTTACGTTTCTCCTTGATCAAGTTGACAAAGAACTGGCCGGATCCGACTCTCGTCGGCCCCGGTCAGCTATTCACCGCCCGAAATCTGCCCAGGAGGGGCGCCCCGGTACGGTGAATGGGGTTGCAGACCCCGTGCTCCGCTTCTGTGTCGGTGCATCGGGGTCCACGAATCTTGATCTCTCTTCAGCGCCGTTCGGTCCTGCACCGATCCGGCCCCAGCCATTGCGTCTAACCGTGCAATGACCTTTGCCAGGTGGATGACCGTGCAATCGCACGGTCGTCCGCCCGGCTCAGTCCCATGACAGCGCGCCGCCGCTCTGGTACTCGATGACGCGCGTTTCGAAAAAGTTTCGCTCCTTCTTCAGGTCGATCATCTCGCTCATCCACGGGAACGGGTTTTCCTCGTTCGGGAAGAGCTCCTCCAGGCCGATCTGCGTCGCCCGCCGGTTGGCGATGTAGCGCAGGTAGCCCTTGAACATCGAGGCGTTCATGCCGAGCACGCCACGCGGCATGGTGTCCTCAGCGTAGCGGTACTCGAGCTCGACGGCCTTCTGGAACAAGGCCTTGATCTCGGCCTTGAACTCCGCATTCCAGAGGTGCGGATTCTCGACCTTGATCTGGTTGATCAGGTCGATGCCGAAATTGCAGTGCATCGACTCGTCGCGCAGGATGTACTGGTACTGCTCGGCCGCCCCGGTCATCTTGTTCTGCCGGCCGAGTGCCAGGATCTGGGTGAAGCCGACGTAGAAGAAGAGGCCTTCCATCAGGCACGCGAAGACGATCAGCGACTTCAGCAGCTTCTGATCGTTCTCCGGCGTTCCGGTGTGGAAGTTCGGATCCATGATCTCGCCGATGAACGGCAACAGGAACTCGTCCTTGTCGCGAATCGACTGGACCTCGTTGTAGGCGTTGAAGATCTCGCTCTCGTCGAGCCCGAGCGATTCGACGATGTACTGGTAGGCGTGCGTATGGATCGCCTCTTCGAACGCCTGGCGCAGCAGGAACTGGCGGCATTCCGGAGCGGTGATATGCCGATACGTGCCGAGCACGATGTTGTTGGCGGCGAGCGAATCGGCGGTCACGAAGAAGCCGAGGTTGCGCTTGACGATGCGGCGTTCGTCTTCGGTGAGCCCGTTGGGATCCTTCCAGGTCGCGATGTCCCGCGACATGTTGATCTCCTGCGGCATCCAGTGGTTCGAGCAGGTGGCGAGGTACTTCTCCCAGGCCCACTTGTACTTGAACGGAACCAGCTGATTGACGTCGGTCTTGCCGTTGATGATGCGCTTGTCGGCGGCGTTGACGCGCCGGGCGCTGGGGGGTGCTGCGGTCGCCGAGGCATTCGCCGGGGACCGCGTGGGCATCGGCTCGGCCGACGCGGACACGACCGCGAGGAGCGGCGACGAGGACGCGAGGCGTGCCGCGGAACTCGTGTTCTGCGTGGGGCTCGCGGTGTGAACTTTCGCGGGTTTTACGTCTTCTTCCCAGACCAGCATTGGTTGATTTCCTGTGCGTTCGGATTATGAGAGTGTTGCGTGGGAAGCCCAAGCACTTATTGACATTTGCCCGCACTTCTTGTTGCTGTCTCGCCACCGCTTTTCGACGCGCGCGCGCATTGCTGCACGCTCGCGTGCGATGGCGATTCGCGCATCGAACTTACTGACACGCTTCGCAATCGGGGTTGTCGATCGCGCAGAACTTGACGTCGGTCGCGACGTCCTGCGCCTCCATCGACACCGATGTCGAAGCCCCCGCCGCGACGCCCTTGAGCGTCCCGGCGCCCGCACTCGATCCGCTCGCCACGGCATTGAGCTGTCCCGATTTCACGGTCGACTTCTCGGCGTGCGTCGCGCCCACCGTGCGCAGGTAGTAGGTGGTCTTCAAGCCGCGCAGCCAGGCCAGCTTGTAGGTCTCGTCGAGCTTCTTGCCCGAAGCACCGGCCATGTAGATGTTGAGCGACTGCGCCTGGTCGATCCACTTCTGCCGGCGCGCCGCGGCTTCGACGAGCCACTGCGTCTCGATCTCGAAAGCGGTCGCGTAGAGCGCCTTCAGATCCTCCGGCACCCGGTCGATCCGTCGCAGCGAACCGTCGAAGTGCTTCAGGTCCATGACCATCACGTCGTCCCACAGCCCCAGCTTCTTCAGGTCGCGGACCAGGTACTCGTTGACGATCGTGAATTCGCCGGACAGGTTCGACTTGACCGACAGGTTGCCGAAGGACGGCTCGATCGAGGCGCTGACGCCGACGATGTTGGAGATCGTCGCGGTCGGGGCGATGGCCACGCAGTTGGAATTGCGCATGCCGTGCTCCGCGATGCGCGCGCGCAACGCGTCCCAGTCGAGCGTGGTGCTGCGGTCGACTTCGACGTAGCCGCCGCGCTCCCGGGCCAGCAGGTCGATCGAATCGATCGGCAGGATGCCGCGATCCCAGAGCGAACCGCGGTAGCTGGAATAGCGGCCGCGCTCGGCGGCGAGCTCGGTCGAGGCCCAGTAGGCGTGGTAGCAGACCGCTTCCATCGAGCGGTCGGCGAAAGCGACCGCCTCCTCGGAGGCGTACGGCACGCGGACTTCGTAGAGTGCGTCCTGGAATCCCATGATGCCGAGCCCGACCGGGCGGTGGCGCAGGTTGGAGTCGCGCGCCTTCTTGACCGCGTAGTAGTTGATGTCGATGACGTTGTCGAGCATCCGCATCGCGGTCGCGACCGTCCGCTTCAGCTTGACCTGGTCGAGTTCGCCGTCGGCGAGGTGGTGGGCGAGATTGACCGAGCCGAGGTTGCAGACGGCAATTTCGGTGTCACCGGTGTTCAGCGTGATCTCGGTGCACAGGTTGCTCGAGTGGACCACGCCGACATGCTGCTGCGGCGAGCGGACATTGCAGGCGTCCTTGAACGTGATCCAGGGGTGGCCGGTCTCGAACAGCATCGACAGCATCTTCCTCCAGAGATCGCTCGCCTTCATCGTCTTGAAGAGCTTGATCTCGCCGCGTGCAGCCTTGGCCTCGTAGCCGGTGTAGGCCTCCTCGAAGGCCTTGCCGAACTTGTCGTGCAGGTCCGGGCAGTTGCTCGGCGAGAACAGCGTCCAGTCGCCACCCTCCATGACCCGCCTCATGAAGAGGTCCGGCACCCAGTTGGCCGTGTTCATGTCGTGGGTGCGGCGCCGGTCATCGCCGGTGTTCTTGCGCAGTTCGAGGAACTCCTCGATGTCGAGGTGCCAGCTTTCCAGGTAGGCGCAGACGGCGCCCTTGCGCTTGCCACCCTGGTTGACCGCGACGGCGGTGTCGTTGACGACCTTGAGGAACGGCACCACGCCCTGGCTCTTGCCGTTCGTTCCCTTGATATGGCTGCCGAGCGCGCGCACGTTGGTCCAGTCGTTGCCGAGGCCGCCGGCGAACTTCGAGAGCAGCGCGTTCTCCTTGAGCGCCTCGTAGATGCCGTCGAGGTCGTCGGACACGGTGGTCAGGTAGCAGCTCGAGAGCTGCGAGCGCCGCGTGCCGGCATTGAAGAGGGTCGGCGTCGAGCTCATGAAGTCGAAGGTCGACAGGACCTCGTAGAACTCGATCGCCCGCGCCTCGCGATCGATTTCGCCGAGCGCCAGGCCCATCGCCACGCGCATGAAGAACGCCTGCGGCAGTTCGATGCGGGCATCCTCGATGTGCAGGAAGTAGCGGTCGTAGAGCGTCTGCAGACCCAGGTAGTCGAACTGCAGGTCGCGGTCGGCTTTCAGCGCCTTGCCCAGCCTGACGAGGTCGAACTGCAGCAGTTTCTCGTCGAGCAGTTCGGCCTGGACACCCTTCTTGACGAAGAGCGGGAAATACTCGGCATAGCGGGTGTGCATGTCTGCGTGGAGCACTTCCTCGGCGAGGATCTCGCGGCGGATCGTGTGCAGCAGCAGCCGCGCGGTGGCGCGGGTGTAGCCGGGATCCTTCTCGATCAAGGTGCGCGCGGCGAGGATCGCCGCCTTGTGAACCTCGTCGATCGGCACGCCGTCGTAGAGATTGCGCTTGGTCTCGGCCATGATCGGCGCTGCCTGCACGTCGGCGCCGAGACCGGCGCAGGCCGACTCGATGATCGCCTGCAGGCGGGCCAGGTCGAGCGGCACCCGTTGGCCGCGGTCGAGGACCATCAGGGCGGGCTCGGCGGCCAGCGCCGGCTTGCCCTGCTTCGCGCGCTCCTGGGTCCGGCGCTCCCGGTAGAGAACGTAGGCGCGCGCGACCTCGTGGTGGCCACCTCGCATCAGCCCCAGTTCGACGTGGTCCTGTACATCCTCGATATGGAACGTGCCGCCGCCCGGACGCGAGCGCAACAGCGCGCGCACCACGCTCTCGGTGAGCGTGTCCACCGTCTCGCGCACACTTGCCGAAGCGGCTCCCTGGGTGCCATGGACAGCGAGAAAGGCCTTCATCAGCGCGACGGCGATCTTGTTCGGCTCGAACGCGACCACCGCCCCGTTGCGGCGCAGGATCTGGTAGCCCTGGTAAGCGGACACGGTGGTGCCCGGTGCGGCGGCCAGTCTCGGGCCGGCGGGCGCCGGCGTGGTCGGAACGGTTACTGCTTGCATCGAATTTTCCTGGTGAAGTCTGGACTGATCGGCGAACGATCGTGGATTTCCTGGCGCCCTCTGTGGGGTCACGCAGGCTCGCGGCGTCTGTCGACGCGGTGTTCACGTTGCCGCGCTACGGGCTCGACGGGAGTGGAGGCGGCAGGCATCGGCGGGAATGAATACGGCGCGGTGAAGACACTATATCTGGGGTCATTGTGACCTTCAAGCACTAGCTATAGCGTATCAACCCCTATAGGGTGTGCAGAATGCACACCTTGCGAGCACACCTTCGCGCTAGACGTCCGGCTGTGCTAGCGCATCGGCGAAACGCTGCTCCGGCCAACCGCTGAGTGTCGCCAATCGCGTCCAGTCGAAGCCCGCTCCCGGGTCGCCCTTGCGCCCCGGCGCGACGTGCTCGTGGCCGGCGACGGCGACGATCGGGTAATGCGCCGCGATGGCCGGCAGCAACCTCGCCAGGGCTTCGTACTGCAGCGATTCGAAGACGCTGCCCTCCAGACCTTCGAGCTCGATGCCGATCGAGAAGTCGTTGCACTGCGCCCGTCCACGCCAGGAAGAGACCCCCGCGTGCCACGCGCGCTCGTCGCACGAGACGAACTGGACGACCTCGCCGTCGCGACGCACGAGAAAGTGCGCCGAGACTTCAAGGCCGCGGATCTCCGCGTAGTAGGGATGCTCGTCCCAGTCGAGCCGGTTCGCGAACAGGCGCTCGATCGCGTCTCCACCGTATTCACCGGGCGGCAGGCTGATCGAATGCAGCAGGACGAGTTCCACCGCTGTGGAAGGCGGACGGAGGCTGCAGTTCGGCGATGGTGCGTGCCGCACGCCGGCCAGCCAACCGCCCCGCCAGGATGCCATGATCAACCCGCCAGCGCGGCCCGGCTCAGTCGCGGTCGGTCAGTGCGCTGTCGCCGCCGACGTTGACGCCCAGGCGCGCCATCCGGTAGCGGATCTGCCGCAGCGACAGACCCAGGCTGATGCCTGCGGCCGTTCGATTGAAGCGATGCTGCTCGAGCGCCCGGACCAGGATGTCGCGTTCGACTTCATCGAGGTACTCGGCCAGGTCGTTCGGCAACGGCTCCTCCACCGGCAACAGCGGCACAGGGGCGGCACGCGAAGACGGCTCCAGATCCGCCGGCGCGCCGCGCCGCGTTTGGAGAAGGTCGAGTTCCTGCGCCGCGCTGTCGGTGAACACCGTATCCGGCAGGCCCAGGTCGTAGACATCGATCAGTTCGCCGCCGGACAACGCGACCGCACGATGAAGCAGGTTCTCGAGTTCGCGCACGTTGCCCGGAAACGGGTAGCGCCGGAGATGAATGAGCGCTTCGGGGGTCAGGCGAGGCGCCGGCCAGACGCCGGCCTCGCGTGCCAGGCGCTCGAGAACGTGTTCGCCGATCGCGGGCAGGTCCTCGATCCGCTCGCGCAGCGGCGGGACCCGGATCTGGATGACGTTGAGCCGGTAATAGAGATCCTGGCGAAACAGGCCGGCCTGGACTTCGGCGCCGAGATCCTTGTGCGTCGCGCTCAACAGGCGCACGTCGACGGGCAGTTCGCTCACCGCACCGACCGGACGCACCGAGCGCTCCTGGATCGCACGCAGCAGCTTCGACTGCATCGACAGCGGCAGGTCGCCGATCTCGTCGAGAAACAGCGTTCCGCCCCGGGCGGCCTGGAAGAAGCCTTCCCGGTCCTCGACCGCTCCGGTGAAGGCGCCCTTGCGGTAGCCGAAGAACTCAGCCTCCAGCAACTGCTCGGGAATCGCACTGCAGTTGACCGCGATGAAGGGCTGCGAGCCGCGGGCGCTGACTTCGTGGATCGCGCGCGCGACGAGTTCCTTGCCGGTTCCCGACTCGCCCGCGACGAGCACCGGCGCCATGCTGCGGGCGACCTTCTCCACCAGCGAGCGCACGTTCTGCATGGTCGGCGACAGGCCGGCCATGCGCGCCAGCGCGGGACTCGTCACCGCCGCCGGCGACGCCGCCGGCGACGGCGAGGGCGTCGGCGAGGGCGGCGCTGCGGGCCGCGCCGGCGGCAGCTCGGCCGCAGGGCCAGGCCGGCTTTCCGACGGCAGGCTGGCCGGCACCACGGTCGGCACCGTGGCGCCGCCGCGGCCGAGCGCCGAGGCGACGACGGCACGGAACTGCTTCAGGTCGACCGGCTTGGTCAGGTAGTCGTAGGCGCCGGCCTTGAGCGCTTCGACGGCATTCTCGGCCGAGCCGTAGGCGGTGATGACGATCGCCTTCTCGCGCCGTCCTCCGGCCTCGAGCCAGCGCAGCACGTCCAGGCCGCTGCCGTCGGGCAGGCGCATGTCGGTGATCACCGCGCTGTAGGTCCGGTCCTTCAGGTGCAGCAAGGCCTCCTGCACCGTGCCGGCGGTGTCCATGTCGTAGCCCTCGCGCAGCAGGGTCAGCTCGTAGAGCGTGCGCAGATCGGGTTCGTCGTCGACGACCAGGAGGCTGAAATGCGAAGCTGTTGTCATCCGGTCAAATGAAGGCTGGCCTCCGCGGGGCTGAGCGCCGCGCGCCGCATCTCGACGAAAAAGCCATTGCGCTGGGCACCGCCGTGCGGCCGCAGCCGGTACTCGACGCTTGCGCCATTACGTTCGCAGAGCTCGCGGCAAATGTACAGGCCCAGGCCGGTGCCGCGGCTGCGCGTCGAGAAAAATGGCTCGAACAAGTAGGGCTCGACCTCGACCGGAATCGACGCGCCGTCGCTCAGGACCGCGAGGTAGACATTCTGTTCAGGCCCGGACTCCAGGCGCAGGGCGATCGAGCCGGGCGCGCCGGTCGCATGGCGCAAGGCGTTGTCGAGCAGGTTGACGAGCACGCGCCGAAGGTGCTCCGGATCGAAGTAGACGCCGACCGGTTGGACGGGCAGCGAAATCGTCAGCACGCCCGGTCCGTGGAGTTCGATCCCGTTGGCACGGGCCCAGTCGTCGCAGACCGAAGCCACGTGGGCGGTGGCGTCGATCGCACCCACGACCTGAATCTGGCCCGGTGCCACTTCCATCACGTCGTCGACGATGCGCTTCAAGCGCTCGACGTTGTCGGTCACGAGCCGGGTCAGCTGCCGCTGGCCCGGATCGGCGACATCCTCGGCGAGCAGCGCATTGGCCTGGGCGATCGCGGCGAGCGGATTGCGGATTTCGTGGGCGATGCCGGCCGAGACGCGACCCATGGCGGCGAGTTTTTCCTGGCGGCTGCGCGCCTGCACGTTGCGCACGTCCTCGAGGAACATCACGCAGAACTCCTCGTTCGCCTGAGGTTCGCGGCGCCGCGTGAAGCGGATGCGAGCACGCAAGGTGCGATGGGCCTGGGCATCGAACTGCAGCACGAGGTCGCGTCCGGCTGCGGGCCAGCTGCCTTCGTTGAACGCCTTCTCGACGGTGGTCACCAGGCTTTCCCAGGCGGCGACGCCGCGCAACTGGAACGGCGCGCCGCGACCCATGCCGCTGGGAGCGAGCAGGCGCCGCGCCGCGGGATTGGCCGCACGCACCCGTCCGCGCCGGTCGACGACGAGCACGCCGTCCTGCATCTCCTCGATCACCAGGCGGTTCAGCTGGGCCTGCTGCCGAGCCATCTCCAGGCTGCCGCGCGCCGCCTTCTCCTCGCGCGCCAGCCGCCGCGCCAGCTCGCCGGCGAGGACGGTGATGACGAAAAACCCGCTGCCGGCGAGCCCGGCCTGCGTCATCAGCAGCGTGGGTTCGCCCCCCGGAAGGCCGAGCCACGCCGTGGCGAGCAGGATCAGTGTGACGGCGGCGGCGGTCGCGAGCGCGAGCAGCCGCGGCGTCAGGATTCCGGCCATCAGCACCGGAAGGACGAGCAGCGCCTGGTAGTTGAGGCTCGAATTCGCAGCCAGGAGGTGCAGCGCCGTGAAGCAGACAAGATCGGCGCCGATGGTCGCGAGCCATTGAGGGCTCTGCAGGCGCGCGAGCGCCAGCGGCGGCGGGCGCCGGAATCGCGGCAGCATCCACATGCTGATGGCGAGCCCGGCGTAGAGGACGCTGACGAGCGCGATCGGCTGCGTCGGTCGCAGTCCGAAGACGCCGGCGACTCCGAGCGTGACGACGAGAGCCACGCCGAGCGCAGCGCGGGCGGCGATGAATGCCCGGTAGATGCGCTCGAAGGTGCTGGCACCCTCGCTGGAGACACCGCCTTCGTCGCCGGCCGGCAAGCGCGAATCGTCGGCCTCGGCATCCGTCGGGCGCCACGCGGCGCCGAAACGCGAGTCGTCCAGCACACTCTCGGCTTCGCCGACCGGCTCGCCGCCACCGAACCAGGATTCCTCACCGCCCACCGGCGCGGCCCCGGAGCGCCGGGCTCCGACGCGACGATCGGCGGCGCGCGGCGCGACGCTCATGGGGATCGTCGCGCCATCCGCGGATGCGTCATTCCGGATGCGCCTGTTCGAACGCCGCGCGATGGGCTGCGCTGCAGAAGACCCCGCCACGACCGGGAAGCGCCTCGTTGACCGGCAGGTGGATTCCGCACTGTGCACACGCCAGCATCGGCAACGGACGGTCGCCGTGCGATCCTCCCGGTGCGGGTGGGGGACGCCGACGGCCGACGCTGCCGCGAAGCAGCCACAGCAGGACGAACACGGCGATCAGGAACAGCAGAATCTTCATGCGCAAGCGTCAAGTCGACGGGCTGCGTTGAAGCAGCACCTCGAACACGAACCGTGAGCCGACATAGCCCAGCAGCAACAGCCCAGCACCGAGATAGACCCAGCGCGTGGCCTGCGGACCGCGCCAGCCGAAAGCACGGCGACCCCCGAGCAAACCGGCGAAGACCAGCCAGCCCAGGACCGAAAACACCGTCTTGTGGTCCCAGCGCCAGGGACTCGCGAACCCGACACCGAGCAACAGCGCGGCCGACAGGACGACGAAGCCGGCGGCGACGAACCGATAGGTCATGCGCTCGAGTCGCAGCAGGGGCACGCCCGGGGAGGGCAAGGCCGCAGCCGGCTCGTGACGCATCTGCCGCTCGGCGCGATTGAGCAGCGCCGCATGCAGCACCGCCACGCCGAAGAGGCCATAGGAGACGATGCCCAGCAGCCAATGCAGCGGCGCCCAGGGCGATGCCGCCTGCGGATGCAGCTGACCCGGGAACGCCCATGCCAGCAGGACCACGACGACGCCGAGCAGTGCGAGCCTGCGCCGCGCGCCCGGCAAGGGGACGATGCGGCTCTCCAGGCCGTAGACCGCCAGCACCATCCACAGCGTGATGGAAAGCGCGGGCGCGAAGCCGAAGCGAATGCCGGCCACCGTGGCGCCGAGGCCGGCGATATCGACGAGAATCGCAACGCCCTGCGCCAGCCACCCGATCAGCAGCGCGGCCCGCAGCCCGCTGGTGAAGCGTTCGCCGGGCAGCGCGGCCGCCATGTACGCAACCAGCGCGACGACGCTCGGAATGCTCATCGCCAGGACCGTGCCCGGCGTGCTCTCCGCATTCGGACCGAACGATAGAATCATCTTCAGAGTGTACTTTCGCGGCCGTCGGCAGCGGCAGCACAGCCCCCAACCCCATGGCCTCCAACCTCACCGATCGGCTCAGCCGTCTCGTCAAGACGATGCGCGGCCAAGCGCGCATCACCGAAGACAACGTCCAGGACATGCTGCGCGAAGTGCGCGTCGCCTTGCTCGAAGCCGACGTCGCCCTTCCGGTGGTCCGCGATTTCATCGCCCGGGTCAAGGCGCGAGCACTCGGCGCGGAGGTCGTCGGATCGCTGTCCCCGGGCCAGGCGCTCGTCGGCATCGTTCACCGCGAACTCGCCGCGACGATGGGTGAAGGCGTCTCGGACCTCGACCTCGCGACCCAGCCTCCGGCAGTGATCCTCATGGCGGGATTGCAGGGCGCGGGCAAGACGACGACCACCGCCAAGCTTGCCAAGTACCTGATCGAGAAGCGCCGCAAGAAGGTCCTCACCGTCTCGGCCGACGTCTATCGTCCGGCGGCGATCGAGCAGCTGAAGACGGTGACCCGGCAATCGGGCGCCGAGTGGTTCCCTTCGACGCCGGCCGATGCGCCCCTCGACATCGCGCGCGCCGCGCTCGATTACGCCCGCAAGCACTTCATCGACGTCCTCCTCGTCGACACCGCCGGGCGTCTGGCGATCGACGAGAAGCTGATGGCCGAGATCACGGCCCTGCACGGTGCGCTGGACCCTGTCGAAACGCTGTTCGTCGTCGACGCGATGCAGGGCCAGGACGCCATCAACACCGCGCGCGCCTTCAAGGAGGCACTGCCTCTGACCGGCATCGTCCTGACGAAGATGGACGGCGACTCCCGCGGCGGCGCGGCGCTGTCGGTCCGCACCGTCACCGGCGTGCCGATCAAGTTCGCCGGCGTGAGCGAGAAGCTTGACGGTCTCGAGGTCTTCGACGCGCAGCGCCACGCGGGACGCGTCCTCGGCATGGGCGACATCGTCGGCCTGGTCGAGGATGTCCAGAAGGGCGTCGACATGGCGGCGGCGCAGAAGCTCGCCGACAAGGTCAAGGCCGGCGACAGCTTCGACCTGAACGACTTCCTGTCGCAGATCTCGCAGATGAAGAAGATGGGCGGCCTGGCCGGCCTGATGGACAAGCTGCCGTCGCAACTCACCGGCAAGGCCGCCAACATGGCGCCCGCCGACATGGACCGCGCCGAACGCGACGTGCGCCGCATGGAGGGCATCATCTGCTCGATGACGCCGCTCGAACGCCGCAAACCCGAGTTGCTCAAGGCAACCCGCAAGCGCCGGATCGCCGGCGGCGCCGGCGTCCAGGTCCAGGAGGTCAACCGCCTGCTCAACCAGTTCGAGCAGATGCGCGACATGATGAAGAAGATGAAGGGCGGGGGCATGATGAAGATGATGAAACGCATGGGCGGGATGAAGGCGCTCGGTGGCATGGGTGGCCCGCGCTGACCCCTTCCGGATCGATGGATGCCACCTTGATCGCCTGGATCGCCGCCGCCGTGCTGGCGGTGCTGCTGTTGTGGTGGTTTGCGAGACGGCGCCCGGCACCGCGCGAGTTCCTGGCTGAGGATGACCGGCTCGACACGCTGATCGGCTGGCCGCCCGAGGTCACCCGCGTCCTGCGCACATCGGAGCGCCTCGCCTACAGCACGCTGAAGCTGGCGCTGCCCGGGTACATCATCCTCGCGCAGGTCCCGGTGGCGCGCTTCATCACGGTCCCGAAACGCAATTCCTACGCCGAGTGGCTGCGCAGGGTCGGCAGCCAGTGCGTCGACTTCGTGGTCTGCGATGTCACGTCGCAGGTGGTCGCGGTGGTCGACGTCCGCACCGCCGAGGCCCAGTCGAGCGTGCGGCTCAAGCGTCGCCTCGATCGCCTCGCGCGCACGTTGGGCGCCGTGGGCATTCCGCTGCATGTGTGGTCGGAGGATGCGCTGCCGTCGGTCGAGGTGGCGCGCACGAGTCTGCTGCCGAACGGACCGGTCATGCCCGCGGCCGTCGCGGCACAGCACGCCACCGCCGGGAGCGCGGCCCTAAAGGACGCCCGCAGCCCGTTCGAGGACACCGATCGCGACCTGTCGCGGGTCGAGGTGATCGAGGTGATCGAAATGCCCGAGCCGAGCGCATCGACCTGGTTCGACGACCTGGACTCGGAATCGTCGAAGCTGCCACCGCGGGAGCCTCGACAGGAACGCTAGGCCCGTTCGTCGGCGGCGCGCCGTTCCCAAGTTTTTTGCGAGCGCAGTCCTACCCCAGCAGGGCCAGCGCGAACTCGCGCGCATCGAAGGTCTGCAGGTCCTCGAGCTTCTCGCCGACGCCGACGAAGTAGACCGCGATCGGATCCGGCCGCGTCTGCGTCCAGAGCGCGATGGCAGCCAGAACCCCGCCCTTGGCGGTGCCGTCGAGCTTGGTGATCACCAGCCCGGTGAGCTGCAGCGCCGCATCGAAGGCCTTGACCTGGGCCAGCGCGTTCTGGCCCGTGTTGCCGTCGATGACCAGCAGTACTTCGTGCGGGGCCCCGGCCTGCGCCTTGGCGATGACGCGGCGGATCTTCTTCAGCTCTTCCATCAGGTGGAGCTGCGTCGTCAGGCGACCGGCCGTGTCGGCGATGACGACGTCGCAACCGCGCGCCTTGCCGGCGATCACCGCGTCGAAGGTGACGCCCGCGGGATCGCCACCCTCCTGGCTGACGATGTCGACGGCCACCGCTGCGCCCGGCTGGTCCGCCCGCCCGGCCCACACGGCGAGTTGCTCGCGCGCCGCGGCACGGAAAGTGTCCGCCGCCGCCAGCAGCACCTTCTGCCGGGCATCGACCAGATGACGCGTGAGCTTGCCGATCGTCGTCGTCTTGCCGGCGCCGTTGACGCCGACGACCATGATCACGGTCGGCGTGTGCTCGCCGACCTGCAGCGAGCGCTGCAACGGACGAAGCAGATCGGCGATCGCGTCGGCGAGCAGCGCCTTGACGCGCATCGGATCGCCGACGCCGGCGCGCTTGACGCGCTTCTTCAGATCGGCCAGGAGGAACGTCGTCGCCTGGACGCCGGCGTCGGCCTGCAGCAGGGCCGCCTCGAGTTCTTCGTACAGCGCCTCATCGACGCGTGCGCCGACGAAGACCTGGGTGAGGCTGCTGCCGGTCTTGCGCAAGCCGCCGCGCAGCCGCGAGATCCAGTCGCGCCGGGCGCTCTCCACTGCGGCGTCTGCGGCGTCTGTGGCGTCTGCGGTGTCTGCCGCCGACACCGCGGACACCGAGGACTTCGCGGTGCCTGCGTCCGGCTCCGGCGCCGCAACCGCCTCGGCGGGCTTCGATCGCTCGATGCCGGCGGCGGGCGCAACCGGCTCTGGCTCCGCTCTCGGGACCTCGCGGAATAAGTCGGCTGTCCCGGCCGGCGTTGCCGTGGGTTCCGCCGGCGCCGGCAGCGGCGAAGCGGGAGCACTCGACGGGTCGGGAGCTCGCGACTCGGCTGCGGGTTGCGACCGCCAGCCGCCGAGCCTGGCCAGCCACGAGGGCGCAGTGGCGGGAGGCGCGTCCACCGGAGGCGCATCAACAGGTTTTGCGGCGGAAGCGTCCGCGGCCGTCTGGCCATCCGGCGCGCCCGCCGGCGCCGCCGCGCCGCCGGTAAGGCGAGCCCACGTCGACGCGATGCCACTCGCCGGATCATCCGGCGACGTCGCCGACGAAGGATCGTTCCGCGGCGCGGGAACCGACTCCGGCGCAGGCGCGGGCGGCTTTTTCTTGAAGAAACTGAACATGGGGAGAGACTGCGGGGAAATGGGACCGGCTACCGAGGGATTTGCAGCGGTCGTGAATTCGTGACGCGCGAGGCCCTCGTTATACTCACGGGCTCGGGCGCTTTAGCTCAGTCGGTTAGAGCGACGGAATCATAATCCGCAGGTCCGGGGTTCGAGTCCCTGAAGCGCCACCACACACCCCAACGGCTCCATGCCTCGAAAGAGCCGGAGCCGTTTTTGCCTTCGGGCCACGTTCGATCTCTGGGATCGCCCATCATGCAGCGCCCGGCCCTTGCCGCCCTCCTCGCCTTCGCAGTGACTGTCGCCGCACCGGCCGTTGCGCAGGTGCAGCGCGTCTTCCCGCAGAACGCCTTGAGAGGGGCGCTGGTCATCGGTGACCCGCCGGAGGCCACCCTGAACGGAAACCCGGCACGCCTGGCACCAGGCGTGCGCATCCGCAGCGCCGTCAACATGATCGAGATGTCTGCAGCGTTGACCGGCGCGCGACTCCTCGTGCACTACACGCTCGATACCTCGGGGCTTGTCAAGGACGTCTGGATCCTCACGCCGGAAGAAGCGAGCCGCAAGCCCTGGCCGACGACGACCAGGCAGGCGGACGAGTGGATCTTCGATCCGGTCGCGCAGACCTGGAGCCGGCCGTGAGCGCATCCGCGCCCGGCGCCAAGAAGGTCTACATCAAGACCTTCGGCTGCCAGATGAACGAGTACGACTCGGCCAAGATGGCCGATGTCCTGCAGGCCGCTCAGGGCTACGTGCCAACGCAGGACGTCGAAGAGGCCGATCTCATTCTTTTCAACACCTGCTCGGTGCGCGAGAAGGCGCAGGAGAAGGTCTTCAGCGACCTCGGCCGGGTCAAGCACCTGAAGGCGCGTGGCGCCCTGATCGGCGTAGGCGGCTGCGTGGCCAGCCAGGAAGGGGCGGCCATCATCGAGCGCGCGCCCTACGTCGACGTCGTCTTCGGGCCGCAGACGCTGCACCGCCTGCCCGACATGCTGGACCGGCGTCGCCTTGAATCGCGCGCCCAGGTCGATATCCGATTTCCCGAGATCGAGAAGTTCGACCACCTCCCGCCGGCGCGGGTCGAAGGTCCCACCGCCTTCGTCTCGATCATGGAGGGATGCTCCAAGTACTGCAGCTATTGCGTCGTGCCCTACACGCGTGGCGAGGAGGTCTCGCGGCCGCTCGACGACGTGCTGGTCGAGGTGGCTGCCCTGGCCGATCAGGGCGTGCGCGAGGTCACGCTGCTCGGGCAGAACGTCAACGCCTATCGCGGACGCAGCGGCCCCGACGGCGCGATCGCCGACTTCGCCCTGCTGCTCGAATACGTCGGCGCGATTCCCGGCATTGCCCGGATCCGCTACACCACCAGCCATCCGAACGAGTTCACCCAGCGTCTGGTCGAGGCCTATGCGCGCGTGCCGCAGCTCGTCGGGCACCTGCACCTGCCGGTGCAGCACGGCAGCGACCGCATCCTGATGGCGATGAAGCGGGGCTACACGGCGATGGAGTACAAAAGCACGATCCGCAAGCTTCGAGCCGTCCGGCCGGGAATCTCCATCTCCAGCGACTTCATCGTCGGCTTCCCCGGCGAGACCGAAGACGACTTCACCCGGACGATGCAGTTGATCGACGAGATCGGCTTCGACCACAGCTTCAGCTTCGTGTTCAGCCCGCGACCGGGCACACCGGCCGCAGCGCTCGCCGACGAGACGCCCGCCCCCGAGAAGCTGCGCCGTCTGCAGCACCTCCAGGCGGCCATCGAGGAGAGCGGCAACCGCATCGGGGCGTTGCGTGTCGGCAGCGTGCAGCGGATCCTCGTCGAGGGCCCATCACGCAAGGACGCTTCCGAGCTGATGGGGCGCACCGAATGCAACCGGGTCGTCAACTTCGCCGGCCCCGATCGGCTCGTCGGCCAGCTCGTCGATGTGTCCATCACCGAGATGCGTGGCCACTCGCTGCGCGGCGAGGTGTTGCGTGCCGGCGAAGTCGCGCTTGCCGCAACGACCTCCTAGGGGAAGCGTTTCAGGCGGCCTTTCGAAACGGCCGGAAGCCGACCCACCAGAGTCCGAGCGCGGCCGCGACCACCATGGCAGCGTAGGTCGTGAGCCGACCGTCATGGGCGAAGACAACGAGCCCGCCCAGCATGGCGAGTGCTGCGCAGCCGCTGCTCGCCGCCCACAGCCGCAGCCAGCTCACGCGCTTCAGCCCGGTCCGCCAGACCAGCTTGGCGAGCGCCGAGGCGATCAACCCGAGACCCGCCGCGGGCGCGACGAGGTTCAGGAGGTGCCAGAGGGCCGAGAGCGGGTCCAGAAGGGCCTTTCGGGGTCGAACAGGCCTCGCGAAGGGCCGATGACGCGCTTGACGGGCGTCAATCCGACCCGCCCGCGCTGGCAGACGCCGATTTTATAATCGCCCCATGAGCGTTTTCGCCCTCGGCTTGAACCATACGACCGCGCCCCTCGACATGCGCGGTCGGTTTGCGTTTGCGCCGGGCGAACTCGGGGCGACGCTGCACGCCTTTCGCGACCGCCTCCAGCGAGTTCGCGAAGTCGCCCTGGTCTCCACCTGCAACCGCACCGAGCTCTACGTCGGCGGGGATGCCTCGCATGTCGCGCCGGCCGTCGATTGGCTCGCCGGAGTCGGTGGCGTGGAAAGTCACACGCTGCGCCACCATGCCTACGTGCTCGAAGGCAGCTCAGCGGCACGTCATGCGTTTCGGGTCGCGAGCGGTCTGGATTCCATGGTCCTCGGCGAACCCCAGATCCTCGGCCAGCTGAAGCAGGCCGTCCGCGAGGCCGCGAGTGCCGGCACGCTCGGATCGACGCTGCAGCAGATGTTCCAGCGCTCGTTCGCAGTCGCCAAGGAAGTGCGCAGTTCAACCGAGATCGGCTCGCATTCCATCAGCATGGCCGCCGCAGCGGTGCGCCTGGCGGCCCAGCTGTTCGAGGACCTTGCCGAGACGCGGGTGCTGTTCGTCGGCGCCGGCGACATGGTGGAACTCGCCGCCACCCACTTCGCCGCGCGCCTTCCGAAGTCGATCGCGTTTGCGAACCGGACCCTCGAACGCGGCGAACGGCTCGCCGCGCGCTTCGGCGCCGAGGCGATGCGCCTGGCCGACCTCCCGGAGCGGCTGGCGGAGTTCGACATCGTCGTCTCGTCGACGGCCAGTTCGCTGCCGATCATCGGGCTCGGCGCGGTCGAGCGGGCGCTGAAGGCGCGGCGCCACCGTCCCATGTTCATGGTCGACCTGGCGGTGCCCCGCGACATCGAACCCGAAGTCGCGCGCCTGGCCGACATCTATCTCTACACCGTCGACGACCTGTCGGCACTGGTTCAGACCGCGGGCGCGAAGCGTGAAGCCGCCGTCGCCCAGGCCGAAGCGATCATCGAGGTTGGCGTCCAGGGCTTCGTCCACTGGCTCGACCAGCGCGGCACGATCCCCCTGATCCAGGCGCTGCACGCACAGGCCGACGACTGGAGGACGCTCGAGATCGCCCGCGCCCGCAAGCTGCTGGCGGCCGGCGAGGATGTCGACGCGGTGCTGGAGGCGCTGTCGCGCGGCCTGACACAAAAGCTGCTGCACGGGACCTTGGCCGAGTTGCGCGGCACTGAGGGCGAGCAGCGCGCCCAGTTGGCCGAAACCGTCTCCCGCCTGTTCCTGCGCCAGAGCGCGCGCGGCGTGCGCGACGACGACAAGCGCTAGCGGCGCGTTCGCGCCGCTCTTTCCGCCGGCGCGCCGCATGCGCGCGCCACCGCTCGATCCCACCCAGGCCGTCATGAAGATTTCCCTTCGCCAGCAGTTCGAACGCCTCGCGATGCGCCTGAGCGAACTCGACGCCACTCTCGCCGACGGGCGCATGGCCGCGGACATGAATCGCTTTCGCGAACTGACGCGCGAACATGCGGAAGTCTCGGGGCTGGTCGAGCGCTTCCGCCGGTTCGAGCAACGCGAGCGCGATCTCGCGTCGGCCGAGGAGATGCTGGCCGCTCACGGCGTCGAGGCCGACATGGCCGAGATGGCACGTGACGAGGTCGCCGCGGCACAAGCCGACATCGAGCGCCTGCGCGGCGAGCTGCGCGCCGCGCTGCTGCCCCGAGACCCGGACGACGATCGCAATGCCTTCCTCGAGGTCCGCGCCGGCACCGGCGGCGACGAGTCCGCGCTCTTTGCCGGCGACCTGACCCGCATGTACCTGCGCCACTGCGAACGCAAGGGGTGGAGCACCGAGGTCCTGTCGGAAAGCCCGAGCGAGCTCGGCGGCTACAAGGAGATCGTGCTGCGGGTCAGCGGCGCGGGCGTCTATGCCGGCCTGAAGTTCGAATCCGGCGGGCATCGGGTCCAGCGGGTCCCTGCCACCGAGACGCAGGGGCGCATCCACACCAGTGCCTGCACCGTGGCCGTGCTGCCGGAACCCGACGCCGCCGCCGAGGTGAAGCTGAACCCGGCCGACCTTCGCATCGACACGTTTCGCGCGAGCGGCGCGGGCGGCCAGCACGTCAACAAGACCGACAGCGCCATTCGCATCACCCACCTTCCCACCGGCATCGTCGCCGAGTGCCAGGACGATCGCTCCCAGCACCGCAACAAGGCCAAGGCGATGTCGGTTTTGGTGGCGCGGATCGCGGAACAGGAGCGCGCCGAGCGCGCCGCGAAGGAAGCGGCGACGCGCAAGGGCCTGATCGGCAGCGGGGATCGCAGCGACCGGATCCGCACCTACAACTATCCGCAAGGGCGCCTGACCGACCACCGCATCAACCTGACGCTCTATCGGCTGCAGGCGATCCTGGACGGAGATCTCGACGAGGTCACGGCCGCGCTGCAGGCGGCCCGCGCCGCTCAGCAGCTCGCCGCCCTGGAGAGCGGCGAAGCATGAACCCGGGCACCGTCGGCGCGGCCCTCGCCGCCGTGCGTGCTCTCGGCGTGGATCGTCTCGACGCGCAGTTGCTGATGGCCTTCGTGCTGGCGAAGCCGCGGACCTGGGTGCTCGCTCATGGCGACGCGGCGCTGGACATCGGGCACTCGCAGAGGTGGTGCGCGTTGAGCGAAAGCCGGGCGGCCGGCGTTCCGCTCGCCTACCTCACCGGCACCAAGGAGTTCCGGGGCCTGATGCTCGGCGTCGACGGCAACGTCCTCATTCCCCGACCGGAGACGGAAGTGCTCGTGGAACGCGCCCTGGCGCTCCTTCCATCCCTCGACGGCGATTCTTCCGCGCCTCGTTGCGTCGACCTCGGCACCGGGAGCGGTGCGATCGCCCTGGCGGTCAAGTCCGCGCACCCGGCCTGCCGCATGCACGCGTCGGACAGCAGCGAGGCAGCGCTGGCGGTGGCGCGGCGAAATGCCGCAAGGCTGGGGGTGGACATCGACTTCCGCGCGGGCTCCTGGTGGACTCCCTGGCAAGGGGAGCGCTTCGACCTCGTCCTGGCGAATCCACCCTACATCGCCACAGGCGACCCCCACCTCGCCGCACTGACGCACGAACCGGCGCAGGCGCTCGTGGGAGGCATCGACGGGCTCGTTGCCCTGCGAGCCATCGTCGCGGAGGCGCGCGATCATCTCGCCACCGGTGGCTGGCTCTGGCTGGAACACGGCTACGACCAGGCCGAAGCGGTGCGCGCCATGCTTCGTGCCGGCGCACTGGGCAGTGTCGAGACCCTCACGGACCTCTCCGGCATTCCGCGTTGCAGTGGCGGACGACTGCTGTAAGCGAAGGTAGGGCGCCCGAGGCGTCGTCCGGGACGCCTCGGGAGCCGGCCGACGCGTGCGAAAAATCGCGCTGCCCCCCGCAAGCGCGGGATGGGTCGCTCGCGGACGACACCCGTCGCCCGGATGCGGCGTAGCATGACACCCCGGTGGCGGCATCCGTCACCCGGCAGCCGTCCCACGCAAGGAGGTCGTCGCCATGCAGAGTCTGAACCGTATCCTGGCCGCCTGCGCCTTCGCCGGTTTCGTCGCCGGCGTCCACGCATCCGATGGCAACGGCCTGACCGTCAGTCCTGACGACCTGTACTGGCCACGGTGGCAGACGCGCGTGTCGGTGCTCCCCGCCCCGCGCGCCACTCCCGGCGCCGCCGTCAATCCAGCCCTCGCCAGCCTCGGGGTGATGAGTGACTACTACATGACCGGCTCGCTCCTCGGTCCGCGTCGTGCCGGCGGCTTCCGGGCCACCAGTGGCGTCGTCATCGGCCCGCGTGCCCAGGCTTTGACGCTCGGCAGCCCGGGCTCCGGCGCCGAGCGTCGCGTCTTCGGACCGTCGCCCGCCATCCTGCCCGGAGACGCCGCCGCCGATAACTCGACCCTGCCCTATCTCGGCGTCGGCTACACCGGCCTCTCGACACGCGGAGGCTGGAGCTTCAGTGCCGATCTCGGGATGATGTCGCTGGCGCCCTCCGGCGTGGTCAAGCTCGGCCGCGTCTTCAACGGCAGCCAGTCCCTCGACGACACGCTGCGCGACATGCGCTGGTCACCGGTGCTGCAGCTGGGCGTCTCGTACTCGTTCTGACGCACGGCGCCTCCCCTGCAACAAGACCCGCCGGCCAGGTGAAAGCCGGGTTTGCCGTATAACCTTGGCTATCCGCTTTTCCCTCGGAAAACCCCATGAACGACGTCCAAAAGCGCATCGACGACCTGGTCAAGCAGAACCGGGTCGTGCTCTTCATGAAGGGCAATGCGCAGTTCCCGATGTGCGGCTTTTCCGGCCGTGCCATCCAGATCCTCAAGGCCTGCGCCGTCGACGACCTGAAGACGGTCAATGTCCTCGAAGACGAGGGCATTCGCCAGGGCATCAAGTCCTATTCGAACTGGCCGACGATTCCGCAGCTCTACGTGAACGGCGAGTTCGTCGGCGGCTCGGACATCATGACCGAGATGTACCAGGCCGGCGAACTGCAGCAGACGCTCGGCACGCACGCCTGAGCCGCGACGCCACCTCGGCGCAGCCACCGTCGCTCGGCCCTTGACGACAGTCCGATGAGCGCGGCGCCCGAGCGGGTCGTCGTCGGCGTCACCGGGGCGACGGGCGCGATCTACGCCGTCAGGCTGATGCAGCGCCTGCGCGCCTGCGGCCGCGAGATCCACCTGGTCGCCAGCCCCGCCGGAATCGTCAATGTCCACCACGAGCTCGGCCTCGATCGCCAGGGGCTTGAAGGCCTGGCAGACGTGGCCTACAACCCGGCCGATGTCGGCGCCTCCATCGCCAGCGGCTCCTTCGCCACCGCGGCGATGGTCGTGGCGCCCTGCTCGATGAAGACGCTCGCGGCGGTCGCGCACGGCTACGCCGACAACCTCCTGGCGCGCGCTGCCGACGTGACCCTGAAGGAGCGTCGACGCCTGGTGTTGATGGTGCGAGAGACGCCTTTCAACCTCGCACACTTGCGCAACATGATCGCCGTCACCGAGATGGGCGGCATCGTCTTTCCGCCGTTGCCTGCCTTCTACCATCGTCCCCGAAGCATCGACGAGCTGGTCGACGACAGCGTGGAGAGGGTGCTCGGGCTCCTCGGTGTGCCGATGGCGCAACCCAAGGCCTGGACCGGTCTCCACCCGCCCGGCCGCGCCTCGGACAGCGGAGGCTGACGCGGATCGCGGCCACGGCGGCTTCGGATTACCGCTCCGCGCCCACCCTTCAACCGGACGCCGGCTCCCACGCCCGACGCGCCCCGAAGACCGCGTTCGGATATTCCGGTCGGCCCCGGCTGCCGTTGTAGCGGCCCAGCGCCAGGTACATGTCGCCGCGCTCGCGGTCGAGGTAGTGGCGCAGGATCACACAGCCGAAGCGCAGGTTGGTCTGCATGTGGAACAGCCGCCCGACATCGCCGTCGCCGATCAACCGAGCCCAGAACGGCATCACCTGGGTGTAGCCGCGCGCGCCGGCGACGCTGATCGCGTACTTCCGGAAGCCGCTCTCGACCTGAACCAGACCCAGAATCAACGCCGGCTCGAGACCCGCCCGCGTGCTTTCGTACCACAGCGTCTCGAGGAATTCGACCCGTGTCACATGCTCGGCCGTGCGCTTCTTCAGGCGCTCGCTCATGTCACCGAGCCAGCGCAGGTGCGCCAGGCGCTCCTCGATGGCGCTGAACGAAGGCCGCGGCGGCGCGCGGTTGGCGATCGCCGCCGAAAGGACCGAACGCACCGCATCGGCCAGCGGCTCCTCGACCTGTGCCCCGGCCCAGGCGAAGCGCGGTGCGCAGAGCGAAAGCGGCGCGAGCGTGGCTGCGGCGAGCCAGCGGCGTCGAACTCTCCCACTGTGGGAGAGGCCCCCATTCATGAGGCGAGTCGACCCTTCAACCAGGCGGCGGCGCCGCGGAGCGGCAGCACCGACGCTTCGGCGTCGCGTCGACCGCGGTACTCGAGCTGACCCTCCTTGAGGCCGCGATCCGACAGCACGACACGATGCGGTACGCCGATCAGTTCCCAGTCCGCGAACATCGCGCCGGGCCGCTCGCCGCGATCGTCGAGCATGACGTCGACGCCGAGCGCGTCGAGTTCGTCGTGCAGGGCATCGGCCGCCGCGCGAACCTCGGCCGAGCGGTCGTAACCGATCGGACACAGGACCACGCTGAACGGTGCGATAGCGGTCGGCCAGATCATGCCGCGGTCATCGTGGTTCTGCTCGATCGCAGCGCCGAGGATGCGGGTGATGCCGATGCCGTAGCAACCCATCTGCAGGAGCTGCGGCTTGCCGGTTTCGTCGAGATAGGTCGCGTCCATCGACTGGCTGTACTTCGTGCCGAGGAAGAACACGTGACCGACTTCGATCCCGCGCTGGACGGCCAGCGTGCCCTGCCCGTCGGGTGACGGATCGCCGGCGACGACATTGCGGATGTCGGCCACGAGGTCCGGCTCGGGCAGGTCGCGCCCCCAGTTGACGCCGGTCAGGTGGAAGTCGGCTTCGTTCGCGCCGCAGACGAAATCGGCCATTGCGGCGACGCTGCGGTCGGCGACGATCGTGAAATGGCGCTCGGGAACGATCGGCCCGAGGTAGCCCGGCTTGCAGGCGAAGGTGCGCTCGATCTCGGCTCCGGTTGCGAAGCGGAAGCCGGCGTCGAGGCCCGCAACCTTGCCGGCCTTGATCTCGTTGAGCGCATGGTCTCCGCGCACCAGCAACATCCACACCGTGGCCGCACCGGGGGTGCCGTCGGTTCCGGGCGCGTCGGTCGCGAGCACCAGGGACTTCACCGTCCGCTCGAGCGGAATTCCGAGCAGAGCGGCGACCTGCTCGCAAGTCGCCCGGCCGGGCGTCGCTACCTTCTCGAGCGTCTCGCGCGGAGCGGGACGCGCCTGCGCAGGAGGCAGTGCCTCGGCCAGCTCGATGTTGGCGGCGTAGTCCGAACCGAGGCTGTAGACGATGGCGTCCTCCCCGGTGTCGGCAATCACCTGGAATTCGTGCGAGCGGTCGCCACCGATCGCGCCGGTGTCGGCGGCTACCGCGCGGAAGGTAAGGCCCATGCGCTCGAAGATCCTGACGTAGGCCGCGTACATGCGCTCGTAGCTGCGGCCAGCGGATTCAACGTCGCGATCGAACGAGTAAGCGTCCTTCATGGTGAACTCGCGCCCGCGCATCACGCCGAAGCGCGGCCGGCGCTCGTCACGGAACTTCGTCTGGATGTGATAGAAATTTCTCGGCAGGGCGCGATAGCTGCGCAATTCCTGGCGCGCGATGTCGGTGATGACCTCTTCGCTCGTCGGCTGGACGATGAAGTCGCGATCGTGTCGATCCTTGACCCGCAGCAGTTCCGGCCCGTACTTCTGGAAGCGTCCCGACTCCTGCCAGAGTTCGGCCGGCTGCACGACCGGCATCAGCAGTTCCACCGCGCCGGCACGATTCATCTCTTCGCGAACGATCGCCTCGACCTTCCGGATGACTCGAAGGCCCATCGGCATGTACGTGTAGATGCCGGCGGAAAGCCGCTTGATGAAGCCGGCTCGCAGCATGAGCTTGTGGCTCACGACTTCAGCGTCTGCCGGTGCTTCCTTGAGGGTGGAGATGAAGAACTGACTGGCTTTCATGGGCGGCCGGTAGCGGGTGTCCGCGACGGGTGGCGGCACGGCGTGCGGGAAACCCAAGGGTTTGACTCGCGCGAAGCCGGTGCAATAATAGATTCAACGAGAGAATTGGGGTTGATTATGCTCGACCGTGAAGGGTTCAGACCCAACGTCGGCATCATCCTGCTCAACCATAGGAACCAGGTTTTCTGGGGCAAGCGGATTCGCACCCATTCCTGGCAGTTCCCGCAAGGGGGCATCAACTACGGCGAGACGCCCGAGCAGGCGATGTACCGCGAGTTGCATGAAGAGGTGGGGCTGCTGCCTGACCACGTGCGCATCGTCGCGCGCACCCGGGACTGGCTGCGCTACGAGGTTCCGACCCATTTCATCCGCCGCGATGCCCGCGGCCACTACCGCGGGCAGAAGCAGATCTGGTTCCTGTTGCAGCTGATCGGTCGCGACAGCGACATGAACCTGCGCGCCACCGACCACCCCGAGTTCGATGCGTGGCGCTGGAACGAGTACTGGATCCCGCTCGATGTCGTGATCGAGTTCAAGCGCGCTGTCTACCAGCTCGCCCTGACGGAGCTGGCGCGCTTCCTGCCGCGCAACAGCCCTCACAACCGCTATCTGCGTTCAGGCATGCGCCCGCATCATCGCGAAGACATGGTGGAGCGTGAGGATCTTCTGCCTTCGGGGAGCGATCCCGATCCCGCGGAGCCACCGCCCTTGCCGCTCATCAAACCGGCCGAACCCCGCCTCTGAAGGTGCAACGCCGGGACCTCAGTTCAACACGAGGTTGTCGCGGTGGATCAACTCGGGTTCCCCGGTGAAGCCGAGGAGCCTCTCGAAATCCGTCGAAGGCCGTCGCGCGATGAGACGAGCCTCGCTGCTGCTGTAGTTGGCCAGCCCACGGGCCAGCTCCACACCGTCCGCCGAACGCACCGCGATCACGTCGCCGCGGTGAAATTCGCCGCGCACCTCGACAACGCCGATCGGCAACAGACTCTTGCCCGCTTCGCGCACCTTGCGGGCGGCGCCATCGTCGACAACCACCGCGCCCTTGAGTTGCAGGTGATTGCTCATCCATTGCTTGCGCGCGGCGCGCTTGGGCGTCGCCGCGATCAGCGCCGTGCCGATGTCTTCGCCGGCCGCCAGCCGCAACAGCACGTCCGGCTCGCGTCCCCAGGCGATGATGGTGCTGGCACCGCTGCGGGCCGCGCGCTTGGCGGCGAGCACTTTCGTCAGCATGCCGCCGCGGCCAAGTGCCGAACCGGCGCCGCCCGCCATCGTCTCGAGTTCGGGGGCGCCGGCGCTCGCCTCCCGAATCAGCTCGGCCGCGGGGTCGTGACGCGGGTCCGCTGAGAAGAGGCCGCGCTGGTCCGTCAGGATCACCAGCGCATCGGCATCGATCAGGTTGGCGACGAGCGCCCCCAATGTGTCGTTGTCGCCGAACTTGATCTCGTCGTTGACGACGGTGTCGTTCTCGTTGATGACCGGAATCACCTTGAGCTCAAGCAACGTCAGCAATGTCACTCGCGCGTTCAAATAGCGTTCGCGGTCGGCCAGGTCGGCATGGGTCAGCAGGATCTGCGCGCTGCGCACGCCCTCTTCCCGCAGGCGCGACTCGTAGATCTGCGCAAGGCCCATCTGGCCCACGGCGGCGGCGGCCTGCAGCTGATGCAGTCCCTTGGGACGGGTCGCCCAACCCAGGCGCTTCATGCCTTCGGCGATGGCGCCGCTGGACACCATGACGATGTCGCGGCCCTCGCGCGCCAGCAGCGCCATCTGGCGGCACCAGTTGCCGACCGCGTCGGCATCCAGGCCACGACCCTCGTCGGTGACCAGGCTCGAGCCGACCTTGACGACGATCCGCCGGGCGCCCGGCAGCACCGCGCTCATCAGGTCGCTGCCGATGCCGCATCGAAGCGCGGATCGGGATCGTCGGGAACATGACCTCGCTCGCGCGCCACATGGTCGTACACCGCGCGGATGAGGGGCTCGCAGCCCTCGCGGGTCAACGCGGAAATCGCAAACACGGGCCCCTTCCAGCGAAGTCGGCGCACGAATTCCTTGACCCGTTGCGCGCGCTCATCTGCCGGAACCATGTCGAGCTTGTTGAGCACCATCCAGCGCGCCTTGGCGTGCAGTGCGGCGTCGTACTTCTTCAACTCCGCGGCAATCGAGCGCGCCTGGACCACCGGATCGACCGCGTCGTCGAACGGCGCGAAATCAACCAGATGCAGCAGCAGATGAGTGCGCTGCAGGTGGCGCAGAAACTGGTGCCCGAGGCCTGCGCCCTCCGCCGCGCCCTCGATGAGCCCTGGAATGTCGGCGACGACGAAGCTCTGTTCGGGCGCGACGCGGACCACGCCGAGGTTGGGATAGAGGGTGGTGAAGGGGTAGTCGGCAATCTTGGGTCGCGCGTTCGAGATCGCGGCGATCAGGGTCGACTTGCCGGCGTTCGGCATGCCCAACAGGCCGACATCGGCGAGCACGCGGAGTTCGAGCTTGAGCTTCTTCTGCTCGCCGGGCCATCCGGGGGTCTTCTGCCGCGGGGCCCGGTTGGTGCTGCTCTTGAAGTGCATGTTGCCGAAGCCACCGTCTCCGCCCTTGACGATCAGCACCTTCTCGTCCGGAACGAGAAGTTCGGCCAGTACCGCACCGGTCTCGTCGTCGCTGATGATCGTGCCCATCGGCATCCGCAGGACGATGTCGTCGGCAGCGGCGCCGTACTGGTCGGACCCACGGCCGTTCTCGCCGCTGCGGGCTTCGTGCCGGCGGGCGTAACGAAAATCGATCAGCGTGTTCAAGTTGCGGTCGCCGACAGCGTAGACGCTCCCGCCGCGCCCACCGTCGCCCCCGTTCGGCCCGCCGAAAGGAATGAACTTTTCGCGCCGAAAGCTCATGCAGCCGTTGCCGCCGTCGCCGGCGACGACATCGATGGTGGCTTCGTCGACGAACTTCATGGTCCTGGAGAGCTCCTCTGTCAAGCGGCGCGCGTGGCAGCCGCAGTGCCTGCGCGCTCGCGGCGGGCATGGCTATGGTAAGTCAGCGCCCCAAAGCGAAAGCCCCGGCAGGCCGGGGCTTCGAGATCGCCAGCCGCCGCGCTGGAGCGTCGGCGAAAGCGCCGATCAGGCCTCGCTGACGAACACTGTCTGGCGATTGCGCGGTCCCTTGACCGCGAAGCTGACCTCGCCATCGACGAGCGCGAAAAGGGTGTGATCCTTGCCGACTCCCACATTGGAACCGGCATGAAACTTGGTGCCGCGCTGGCGCACGATGATGGAGCCGGCTGGCACCTTCTGACCGCCGAACACCTTGACGCCGAGCATCTTCGGTTGCGAATCGCGGCCGTTGCGCGTGGAGCCGCCGCCTTTTTTCTGTGCCATTTGGAACTCCTGGACTGGCTCGATCAGGCGCCGAGCGCGCCGATCTCGATCTCGGTGAAATTCTGCCGGTGACCCTGGCGTTTCTGGAAGTGCTTGCGGCGTTGCATCTTGAAGATGCGAACCTTGTCGTGACGACCGTGAGACACGACGGTGGCCACCACGCTGGCGCCGGAAACGAACGGCGTGCCGATCGATACCTCGCTTCCATGGCCGATGGCCAGGACCTGGTCGAGGGTGACCTTGTCGCCCACGTCGGCGCTCAGCCGCTCGACCTTGATCTTTTCGCCCGCGGCAACCCGGTATTGCTTGCCACCGGTCTTGATGACGGCGTACATCTCAGCCCTTTCGATGATTTCGTGCCCTGCCGGATCCCTACTGGAGAGGCCGGTGGTTCGGCGCATTGCGCGCAGAGCCTACAAGTATAGCACCTGGCAATTATCATCTTCACGGCCGGGTGCCCGACACCGCCAAGGGGCCCCGGGTCGCTCGTGTGGCGGCCATGCGGCCTTCCTATAATTCCGCGTCCCCAGAGTCCTACGTGCATCCCACTGCCCCCCTCGTCCCCGGCCCCGCGCTCAGTGCCACTCTGCTGATGGCCGCCGACATGCGCCAAGTGGACGAGGTGATCCAGCGCCGGCTCGCCTCGGACGTTGCGATGATCAACCAGATCGCGCACTACATCATCAGCGCCGGCGGCAAGCGCATCCGGCCGATGCTCGTTCTGCTGTTCTCGAGTGCGCTGGGATTCCAGGGCCGTGAGCGCTTCGAGCTCGCCGCGACGGTCGAGTTCGTTCACACCGCGACCTTGTTGCACGACGACGTGGTCGACGAGTCGGCCCTGAGGCGGGGTCGACAGACAGCCAATGCGCTGTTCGGCAATGCCGCCAGCGTGCTCGTCGGCGACTTCGTCTATTCCCGAGCCTTCCAGATGATGGTGTCGGTGAATCGCATGCGGGTGCTCGAGGTGCTTGCCGATGCCACGAATGTCATCGCCGAAGGTGAAGTCCTGCAGCTGATGAATATGCATGACCCGGATCTTGCGGTCGACGACTACCTGCGTGTCATCCGATTCAAGACAGCCAAGCTGTTCGAGGCGAGCGCGCGGCTGGGCGCTGTGCTCGCCGATGCCGACGGTGCGGTGGAGGAAGCCTGTGCCGGATACGGCCGATCCTTGGGAACGGCATTCCAGCTCGTCGACGACCTGCTCGACTACGAGGGTGCGACCTCGCAACTCGGCAAGAACGTCGGCGACGATCTGCGCGAGGGCAAGCCGACGTTGCCGCTGCTCGTGGCGATGGAGCGGGGCTCGGCGGAGGAACGGGGGCTGATCCGGCACGCCATCGAACACGGCGAGATCAGCCGCCTGCCCGAGGTCGTCGACATCGTGCGTCGCACCGGCGCCCTCGACGCGACACGGGACGCAGCCCGCTCGGAAGCCGAGAAGGCCCGGCAGATGCTGACCGCGCTTCCAGGCTCGCCATACCGCGAGGCTCTGCTAGAATTGTGCGTTCGATCGGTGGAGCGTTCATCTTGAACGCTCGTTCCACGGCCCGCCTGATGGCGGCGCTCGATCGGGGTGTAGCTTAGCCTGGTAGAGCGCTACGTTCGGGACGTAGAGGCCGGAGGTTCGAATCCTCTCACCCCGACCAATTCGAATCATTCGCAACGAATGCCGACTTCGCAACGGCTCTCGGACGCCCCTGGCGTGAATTGTTGGCGAGGCTCCACGCCGCTGGCGTTTACACCGCTGGGTGAATCGGCGATGATCGTTCGATTCCACAACATGAACTGAGCGCCTGAAGCGTGGACACACTGGCGGAAGCTCCACATTCAGCCCTCTCCGGCGTGGCGAGGGTTCTCGTTCATGCCGGCAAGCTCAGCGGGAAGGCCGCCGAGGACCTGGTGCGCACGTCCAAGGACAAGCGCAGCAGCTTCGTGGCCTCGGTCATCGCCGCGGGAGCGGTCTCCCCTTCGGATCTCGCCCATACGCTCGCCAGCGCACTGGCGCTCCCGCTTCTCGACCTGTCAGCGGTCGACGCCCAGCGACTGCCGCGCAACATCATCGATGGCAAGCTCGCGGCGCAGTACCAGATCGTCGTGCTCGGCAAGCGCGGCAACCGGATCTTCATCGGCGGCGCCGACCCGACGGACCAGGAGGCGGTCGAGCGCATCAAGTTCGCCACGCAGCTATCGCCGGAGTGGGTCATCGTCGAGCACGACAAGCTCGCGAAGATGCTCGAAGGCAGCGGCGCCAGCGCCTCCGAGACGATGGAGGCCCTGTCTTCCGGCGACTTCGAGTTCGATGTCACCGACGACGTCACCGCGCCGCCCGAGGCCAATGACGTCACCACCGAGGTCGAGGACGCGCCGGTCGTCCGCTTCCTGCAGAAGATGCTGATCGACGCGATCAACATGCGGGCCTCGGACCTGCACTTCGAGCCTTACGAGTACCACTACCGGGTTCGCTTCCGGGTCGACGGCGAATTGCGCGAGATCACGCAGCCGCCGATCGCGATCAAGGACAAGCTCTCCTCGCGGATCAAGGTCATCTCGCGCCTGGACATCGCCGAGAAGCGCGTGCCGCAGGACGGCCGGATGAAGCTGAAGTTCGGCGCCAAGGCGATCGACTTCCGTGTCAGCACCTTGCCGACGCTCTTCGGCGAGAAGATCGTGATCCGGATCCTCGACCCGTCGAGCGCGAAGGTCGGCATCGAGGCGCTCGGCTACGAGAAGATCGAGAAGGACCGGCTGCTGAAGATCATCCAGCGTCCCTATGGGATGGTGCTGGTCACGGGCCCGACCGGCAGCGGCAAGACGGTGTCGCTCTACACCTGCCTGAACATCCTGAACCAGCCCGGAGTCAACATTTCCACGGTCGAGGATCCGGCCGAAATCAATCTGCCGGGCGTCAACCAGGTCAATGTCAACGACAAGGCCGGTCTGACCTTTGCGGCGGCGCTGAAGTCATTCCTGCGCCAGGACCCGGACATCATCATGGTCGGCGAGATCCGCGACCTGGAAACAGCCGACATCGCGATCAAGGCGGCGCAAACCGGCCACATGGTGATGTCGACGCTGCACACCAACGACGCGCCGACAACGCTGACTCGTTTGCTGAACATGGGCGTAGCGCCCTTCAACATCGCCTCGAGCATCCTGCTGATCACCGCCCAGCGCCTGGCGCGGCGGCTTTGCGAGAACTGCAAGGCGCCGGCGGACTACCCGCGCGAGGCCATGCTCAAGGCCGGATTCAAGGGCGAGGACCTCGACGGCAACTGGAAGCCCTACCGCGCGGTCGGCTGCTCGGCCTGCAGCAACGGCTACAAGGGCCGCGTCGGCATCTACCAGGTCATGCCGATCACCGAGGAGATCCAGCGCATCATCCTCAACGAAGGCACCTCGATGGACATCGCCGCGCAGGCCGGGCGTGAGAATGTGCGCGACCTGCGCCAGTCCGGCCTCATCAAGGTTCGCGCCGGACTGACGACACTCGAGGAAGTGATCTCGGTCACGAACGAATAAACCCACGCAGCTTTGAAAAGGACGAGGGCGATTCCTCGACGCACCATGGCCACAGCAGCAGCCGTCACCCAGAAGAAGATCAAGGACATCGTCTTCGAGTGGGAAGGCAAGGACAAGAACGGCAAGATCGTTCGCGGCGAAATGCGCGCGGGTGGCGAAGCCATGGTCAGCGCCAGCCTCCGCCGCCAGGGCGTGATGGTCAACAAGGTGAAGAAGCGCCGCATGAGCGGCGGCAAGTCCATCAAGCAGAAGGACATCGCGATCTTCACCCGCCAGCTCTCGACGATGATGCGCGCCGGCGTGCCGCTGATCCAGTCGTTCGACATCGTCGCCCGCGGCAGCACGAACCCGCGCATGACGCGGCTGCTGACCGACATCCGCTCCGACGTCGAGACCGGTACCAGCCTGTCGGCGGCGTTCCGCAAGCATCCGCTCCACTTCGATGCCCTCTACTGCAACCTCGTGGAAGCGGGCGAAGCCGGCGGTATCCTGGAAACACTGCTCGATCGCCTCGCCGTCTACCAGGAAAAGACGATGGCGATCAAGAACAAGATCAAGTCGGCGCTGATCTACCCGATCGCCGTGCTGGTGGTTGCGTTCGTGGTCCTGGCCGTCATCATGATCTTCGTGATCCCGGCGTTCGAGGATGTCTTCAAGTCGTTCGGCGCCGACCTGCCCGCGCCCACGCTGGTCGTGATCGCGATGTCGAAGTTCTTCGTCAGCTACTGGTACCTCATCTTCGGCATCCTCGGGGGCGGCACCTACTTCTTCCTGCAGTCGTGGAAGCGGTCGCTGAAGATGCAGAAGTTCATGGACCGCATGCTGCTGAAGGTGCCGGTTTTCGGCGACCTGGTCAACAAGTCGTCGATCGCGCGCTGGACGCGCACGCTGTCGACGATGTTCGCCGCCGGCGTCCCGCTCGTGGAGGCGCTCGACTCGGTCGGCGGAGCCTCCGGCAACGCCGTCTTCCAGGAAGCAACGGAGCAGATCCAGCGCGATGTCTCCACCGGCTCGGCGTTGACCACCTCGATGCAGACCACCGGCATCTTCCCCGTGATGGTGCTGCAGATGTGCGCGATCGGCGAGGAGTCGGGCTCGCTCGACGCGATGCTCGGCAAGGCGGCGGAGTTCTACGAGGACGAGGTCGACGAAGCGGTGAAAGGCCTCTCCAGCCTGATGGAGCCGTTCATCATCGTCATCCTCGGCGTCCTGATCGGCGGCATCGTGGTCTCGATGTACCTCCCGATCTTCAAGCTCGGCCAGGTCGTGTAGACGGAGCCGATGGATCCGCACGTCACCGAACTGCTCCTTTCGCCTTTCACGCTGGCCCTGCTGGGCCTATGCATCGGCAGCTTTCTCAACGTCGTGATTCATCGCCTCCCGCTGATGCTGGAGCGCGACTGGAAGCGAGAAAGCGCCGAACTGCTCGGCGTGGAGGCGGAAGTCGGCGAGCCGCTGACGCTGTCGCGGCCGCGCTCGCGCTGCCCGGCCTGTGCGCACCCGATCTCCTGGAAGGAGAACCTGCCGGTCCTGAGCTACGTGGCGCTCCGCGGTCGCTGCGCGGCCTGCCGTACGCGAATCTCGGCGCGCTATCCGTTGATCGAGATCCTCACCGCGACGCTGTTCGCCCTTATCGGCTGGCGCTTCGGCCCACAGCCCGTGGCGCTTCTGTGGTGCGCGTTCGCGGCGGTCCTGGTCGCGCTGGCCGGAATCGACTGGGACACCACCCTCCTCCCCGACGACATGACATTGCCGCTGTTGTGGGCCGGCCTGGTGGCCAGCGCCCTCGGGTGGACGATTGCGCTCCCGGATGCGCTGTGGGGCGCCGTCGCCGGCTACCTCTCGTTGTGGTCGATCTACTGGCTGTTCAAGATGACGACCGGCAAGGAAGGCATGGGCTACGGCGACTTCAAGCTCCTCGCTGCACTTGGTGCCTGGCTCGGCCTGAAGATGTTGCTGCCCATCGTCCTCGGTGCGTCGCTCATTGGCGCCGTCGTCGGGATCGCGATGAAACTCAACGCCGCCTTGCGAGAAGGACGCTATGTGCCCTTCGGGCCGTTCCTCGCGGGCTCCGGACTCGTCGTCCTGCTGGCCGGCCAGGCGCGGGTCCTGAGCTGGCTCGGTTGGGTGTAACGGCGCGGGCCCTGTCGTGAAGCCGCTGCGCATCGGGCTCACGGGAGGCATCGGCAGCGGCAAGAGCACGGTCGCGGCCCTGCTGGTCGACTGCGGCGCCGCTCTCGTCGACACCGATCTGATCGCGCGGCAACTGACGACACCGGGAGGTGCGGCGATGGCTGCGTTGCGCGCGACCTTCGGGGCCGACGTCGTCGACGCCGAAGGCGGCCTCGACCGGGCACGCATGCGATCCCTCGCGTTCGCCGATTCCGGCGTGCGCAAGCGACTCGAAGCCATCCTGCACCCGCTGATCGGCACCGAGACCGAGCATCAGGCGAAGACGGCGACGGCTCCGGTGGTGGTCTTCGACGTGCCGCTGCTGGTGGAGTCCGGACAGTGGGCCGCGCGGGTCGACCGGGTCTGGGTCGTCGACTGCCTCGAAACCACACAGATCCAGCGTGTGCTCGCCCGCACGGGATGGACCGAAGCCACCGTGCGAGCGGTACTGGCCCAGCAGGCAACCCGCGTCGAGCGACGCGCCCAGGCCGATGCCGTCCTCCACAACGACGGCCTCACGCTCGAACAGCTCGAAACCGAGGTGCGCGCGCTCTGGGCGGAGTCCATCGCGCTCGCGCGGTAAACGGATCGGTCGGCGCGCCGACGCTATGGAACAATCGGCGCAAAACCCCTGTGATGCGGTTGGCCGACCTGGACGCTTCTTACCCTTGATCCTCTACGAGTACCCCTTCAACGAGAGCATCCGCACGATGCTCCGGCTCGAACACCTGTTCGACCGACTCGGCCAGCTGATCGCTCGCGACGGCTCCGTCGATCATCACTATGCCCTCGCCACGATCTTCGAGATCATGGATGTCGGCTCACGGGCCGACCTGAAGTCCGATCTCCTGAAGGAGCTCGAGCGGCACAAGTCGCAACTCAACGGCTATCGCGGAAATCCGTCGATCTCCGAGCAGGCGCTGGACGAGGTCGTGGCCCGCATCGACAGCGCTTTCGGCGATCTGAACGGCCTGGCCGGCAAGGCAGGCGCCGGCCTCACCTCCAACGACTGGCTGATGAGCATCCGCAGCCGCATCAGCATCCCGGGCGGCACGTGCGAGTTCGACTTGCCCGCCTACTACGCCTGGCAGCAGTTGCCGCCCCAGCGCCGCCGCGCCGACCTGCTGAAGTGGGTCGATTCACTGATGCCGCTCGCAGCTGCGTTGAAGGTGCTCCTCGGCCTGTTGCGCGATTCCGGCGTCCCGCACAAGGTTGTCACCACGGGCGGCCAGTATCAGCAGAGCCTCCCGGCCGGCAAGGTCTACAGCCTGATGCGCGTGCGCCTCGACGAGGCGGACGAACTCATTCCCGAGATCAGCGGCCATCGTCTGATGGCGCTGGTCCGGCTGATGCGCCAGGACGCGGACGGGCGGCTGCGGCCGGCGGCCGCTGATGTGAGCTTCGAACTCACGCTTTGCGCTTGAGGCGCAGGCGCTGAACCGTCTCGATGCCTGTGCGCCACAGGGCCGGAACCGCGTGACCCAGGATCGCATGCCCGAGCGCATCGTTCGCTGCCCGACTTGCGGCGGCGACAGTGTGTTTGCCCCGACCAATCCCTGTCGTCCGTTCTGCAGTTCGCGCTGCCGCAACAACGATTTCGGAGCCTGGGCGAGCGAGGCCTATCGCGTAGAACCGTCGGATGCCGCGAAAGAGGACGACGAGGATCGAACCCCGGGCGCAACCTGAGCGCGTCATTGCTCCCGGGGCTCAGCGGTTGAGCGGTTCCGCGGTCCACCGGCTCTGTTGCTCAGCGGATCACGGCTCAGCGGCTCAGCGGCTCAGCCAGAACTCGGCGAACTCTGGCAGATCCTGGTGGACTGACCTGGCCAGGGTCGTCACTTCGGGCCCGACGTTCGGACTGCCGTTGGGTGCCCGGAGCAGCAACGCAGTGTGCACATCGGCGGGCAGGCCACGAAGATAGGGCAGATAGTCGTCTACGAAGGCCACGGGACGCAGGCTCTCGATCGCCTCCGTCTTGGGACTGCGTGCTCCCTCGGCGTTTCCTGTGGCGACCACCCGCTCGATCGGAAAGCCCAGGTCGCGGAGGTTGCGCAATCGGGCGGCCTCGAACTCGAGGTCGAGCGCAGAGACACAGACGAGATCGAAGCCCGCGTCGTGCAGACGGTGACAGGCGTCGACGGCGCCAGGAATGGCGGGCACCGTCGACCAGAAGCGATCGTCGAAGTGGCGTCGGAACAAGGCCCGACGCGCGTCGTCGAGGCGATCGACCTGCCAGCGGTCGATCGGCCAGTAGGCCTCGGGGTCGCGTTCCGGCGGCAAGCGCCCGAAAGCGCGCTCCCAGGCGCCGGCATAACCCATGTGGAAGTCGAGCAGGACGCCGTCGGCGTCTAGGGCTAGCAACGGACGTGGCATGGCAATGACTGTAGCGAGCGCCGGGCCGACATGTTGTCACCCAGGAGCGCCTTGGACCCTTGAATCCCGACGCGGCGGCCCTATAATCTGCTTTGCTAGCACTCGCGCTCGGTGAGTGCTAAACCCGGTTCAAGGTGCCTCGTGCCCGTTCGCCGGAGATGCGGATGAGCACTCACTTTCGTCCGACTGCAGATACCCTCTCAAATCAAGGAGATCCCATGAAACTTCGTCCGTTGCACGATCGCGTGATCGTCAAGCGCCTGGAACAGGAAACGAAAACCGCCTCCGGCATCGTCATCCCCGACAACGCCGCCGAGAAGCCCGACCAGGGCGAAGTCGTGTCGGTGGGCCCGGGTAAGCGCAACGAGCGCGGCGACATCATCGCCATGAACGTCCGTGCCGGTGACCGCGTGGTGTTCGGCAAGTACAGCGGCCAGACCGTGAAGGTCGACGGCGACGAATTGCTGGTGATGCGCGAAGAGGATCTCTTCGCGGTCGTCGAAAAGTAAAGGCACTGCGGCACACGCCGCAGCCCTTCAATCTCACGGAGTAACAGACAAATGGCAGCTAAAGACGTTTCATTCGGCGGCGATGCCCGCGCAAGAATGGTCGAGGGTGTGAACATCCTGGCCAATGCAGTCAAGGTGACGCTGGGTCCCAAGGGCCGCAACGTGGTGCTCGAGCGGTCCTTCGGTGGCCCGACCGTCACGAAAGACGGGGTTTCGGTCGCCAAGGAGATCGAGCTCAAGGACAAGCTCCAGAACATGGGTGCACAGATGGTCAAGGAAGTCGCTTCCAAGACCTCCGACATCGCCGGTGACGGAACCACCACCGCCACGGTGCTGGCCCAGGCCATCGTCCGCGAAGGCATGAAGTACGTGGCCGCGGGCATGAACCCGATGGACCTCAAGCGCGGCATCGACAAGGCCGTGACGGCGCTCGTCGAAGAGCTGAAGAAGCAGTCCAAGCCGACGACCACCAGCAAGGAAATCGCCCAGGTCGGCACGATCTCGGCCAACAGCGACGAAGAAGTCGGCCGGATCATCGCCGACGCGATGGACAAGGTCGGCAAGGAAGGCGTGATCACCGTCGAGGACGGCAAGTCGCTGGCCAGCGAACTCGAAGTCGTCGAAGGCATGCAGTTCGACCGCGGCTACCTCTCGCCCTACTTCATCAACAATCCCGAGAAGCAGACCGCTGCCCTCGACAACCCGTTCGTGCTGCTGTTCGACAAGAAGATCAGCAACATCCGCGACCTACTGCCGACGCTCGAGCAGGTGGCCAAGTCGGGCCGTCCGCTCCTGATCGTGGCCGAGGAAGTCGAAGGCGAAGCCCTCGCGACGCTGGTGGTCAACACGATCCGCGGCATCCTCAAGGTCGTCGCCGTCAAGGCGCCGGGCTTCGGTGACCGCAGGAAAGCCATGCTCGAGGACATCGCCATCCTGACCGGCGGCAAGGTGATTTCGGAAGAAGTCGGCCTGACGCTCGAGAAGGTACAACTGGCCGATCTCGGTCAGGCCAAGCGCGTCGAAGTGGCGAAGGAAAACACCACGATCATCGACGGCGCCGGCGCCGCGGCCGACATCGAGGCCCGCGTCAAGCAGGTCCGGGTGCAGATCGAGGAAGCCACTTCCGACTACGACAAGGAAAAGCTCCAGGAACGCGTGGCCAAGCTGGCCGGCGGCGTGGCGCTGATCAAGGTCGGAGCCGCGACCGAAGTCGAGATGAAGGAAAAGAAGGCCCGCGTCGAAGACGCCCTGCACGCCACGCGTGCGGCGGTCGAGGAAGGCATCGTCGCCGGTGGTGGCGTCGCGTTGCTGCGCGCCAAGCAATCGGCCGGCACGATCAAGGGCGACAACCCCGACCAGGACGCCGGCATCAAGCTGATCCTGCGTGCGGTCGAGGAGCCGATCCGCATCATCACGCAAAACGCCGGTGACGAGCCGAGCGTGGTCGTGAACGCGGTGCTCGCTGGCAAGGGCAACTACGGCTACAACGCCCAGAACGGCCAGTACGGCGACATGATCGAGATGGGCATTCTCGATCCGACCAAGGTCACGCGCACTGCCCTGCAGAACGCGGCCTCGGTCGCGGCGCTGATGCTGACGACCGAAGCCATGATCTCCGAAGCGCCGAAGGAAGAAGGCGCTGGCGGCGGCGGCATGGGCGGCGGCATGGGTGGCATGGGCGGCATGGGTGGCATGGACATGTAAGTCCGGCTTCTGCCGATCGGAAAGGGCTGCTTCGGCAGCCCTTTTTCTTGGCGCTCGGCACAACGGGTCAGGCCCGGTTATCCGCCGATGAACGTCGCGGGATAATCCAGCGACTGCCACCCGGACCCATGCCGACCGCCCCCCTGCTCCAACGTTTTGTAGACGAGGAACTCAGCCGATCGGCTGCTCTGGTGTCGCGCGTGCTGGCCGGTGCGCTGCAACTGCTGCGAGAATCGAAGGAAAGCGGGCTCAATGCCAGTGAGCGTGGCCACTGCGTCGAGCTGATCGCGGCTTTGCAGAAGCAGGGCGATCTGTATCAAAACACCTTCGTCGACGCGCTTCAAAGACTCGTCGGCGAAGAACTTCAGGGCGCCAGCCGCGTCGACCTGCCGCTCGGCGCGCCCCCCGGATTCGACGGCCTGGAGCTGATGGATGAGTCGCTGGTGGACGTCGACATCGAACTGTCGCGCGCCATGCAGCTGATCGACACGACGGCGGAATGGGAACTGCGCGAGCTGCAGACATTCACTTCTACCCTCCTGGGCCATGCGCACGTCACGGCCGACACGAATCCCTTTCGGCCCCTGACCTACGCGAATGCCCTCTGGCAGGCAGCCTGCGCAGTCGTCACGTCCCAGATCCAGAGAGCCACGCTCCTGCAGCTCTCGGCCGGTGTGGCCGCCGGCTTGCTGAAGAACGCCTGGGCAGCCGCTGCGACCCGTCTGGAGGCGCAGGGCGTCGAACCCGGCACCTATCGAACCATCGTGCTGCCGGCGGGCAGCTCGCGGGCGCCGAGCGTCGACGTCACACGACCTGGAGCCCTCGGCGGGCTGCTCGCACGCATGCCCGGCGGCTCGCCCGGTGAGGGGAGGATGGGCGATGCGACATCCGGGGCGGACAACGTCGTGGATGCGTCGGACGCCGAGAAACACCGCGCACGGCGCGCTCCGTCGGCGCGAGGTGCGGAGTTCGAGGAGACGCTGCTTCGCCTCGAGGTCGCGCTGCGCCAGTTGCCTCCGATCGATCCGCGTCTGCCGCCGTCGTTGGTGGAAGCAGCGGCCCGCCTCGTGCACCACCGACAGGGTCTGGTGGCCGGTGCGAGCGCTGGCGGCGACCGTCAGGTGATCGAGTTGCTCTCGCGGCTGTTCGAGGCGGTCCTCTCGGATCCCCGGCTGTCCCCCTCCTTTCGTCCGATCGTCGCGCGCCTGCAGGTGGCAGCGCTGCGAGTGGCTCTGGACGACGCCACGATGCTGGAAACGGCCGCGCACGAGGTCTGGCAGCTGCTCGACCGACTGGGCGATGCCAGCGTCGCGTATGCGCAGCCGGACGACACGCGCGGTCTGGCGCTGCAAACGTGCTGTCAATCGACCGTCGAGGAACTCGCCCGGACCCCGGCCCCCGACGCCACGCTGTTCCGGCGCGCACTCAACCGCATCGACGCCTTCATGGCCGAGCAGTTCCAGACCCAGCTGCGTGCTGCGCAGCCGGCGACCCGGACGCTCGACCTGGCCGAGCGGCGGGGACTCCTCGAACAGCGCCTTTCGCAACGTCTGGCGGATCAGATGGTCTCGATCCACACCACGCCGGGCGTGCGGCGCTTCGTCACCGGCAACTGGTCGAAGGTGCTTGCGGAAGCCATGCTGCGCTTCGGCGAAGACGCCGAGCGCACGGAGGCCTACCTGAGGACCGTCGACGACCTCCTCTGGAGCCTGCAGGTTCCCGATCACCCGCAGAGCCGGCAACGGCTTGTCTCCCTGTTGCCGGTCTTGTTGCAACGCCTGCGGGCGGGCATGGAATTGATCGATCTGCCGCGCGCCGACCAGCAGGGTCTGCTGGATGAATTGATGGCCATCCATGCCGAGGCGCTGCGTCCTGGGAGCCGTCACCCTGCTGTGGCTCCGACGCCGGAAGAGATCGTCCAGAGAATGCGCGACGAGATCGTGACCGACGTGCCCGGCCCACGCCCCTTCAGCGATTCACTGATCGACCTGTCGACGATGGACACGGTCCCGGCCGACGTCATGGCCTCGGGTGGCGAACCCGCCGACGAGGCCGGCAAGCGCGTCGAGAACCTGCGTGCGGCCGAACGGGTGCGACTCTTCATCCATGGGCGCTGGGCTCGCTGCCAATTGCTGTGGCGCAGCGACCAGGGGCAGTACTTCCTTTTTGCCGGCGACAACCCGGCCCGGAATCACTCCATCACGCGCCGCGCGCTCGAGCGGCTGAGCGCCGCCGGACTCATCGCCCAGGTACAACCCAAGCCCTTGCTGCAGCGCGCGGTGGACCAGTTGATGCGAGAGTTCTCGACCGCCGCCGCCAGCGATCCGCGCGACCCACGCGTTGCCTGACGCACCGTTTCGGCATCAACCTGCCAACAACTCTTTCTCGATCTCGCCTGCCAGCCATTGAGGCCGCTCGTGGACGATCCAGTGCGTCGCCCCCGGGACCCGTACGAGCCGCATCTGCGGAACATGTCGCTCCAGGCCGTCCAGCAGGCCGACCGGCAGAGCGATGTCTCCCTCTGCCCAGATCACGAGCGTCGGCAGCGACACGTGGCCGAAGTCCGACGGCAGTTCCAGCTTCAGGATCGCGTCATCGCCCGCGCGGGGCGGGCGCAGGGGCGCCGCCCGGTAGTAGTTGCAGCCTCCCGTGAGGCCTGCCCGCCAGACCTCGCGATAGCGCTCGCGCAACTCGTCCGTGAGCCACGCCCCGCCAGGATGCGAAGGGTCCACCGCGCCCATGTTGGTGAAGAACGGCCAGAGCCGGGCGTAGTCGTCGGCGGCAAGCAGGACTTCCGCGTCCGGCCGACAGAGAAAGTTCATGTAGGCGCTAGCGGCCTGCTGCGCGGGGTTGTGCTGGAGCTCGCGCAGAAACGTCGCAGGATGCGGCGAATTGACGATGACGAGCCGCTTGATCTTCTCTGGTCGCTGTGCGGCCAGATTCCAGGCCACCGCACCGCCCCAGTCGTGCGCGATCAACGCCTCGATTCTCCCGCCCGCCTGCTGATCGATCAGGGCGACGATGTCGGCGACCAGATGCTTGGCCCGATAGGCCTCGACGTCCTGCGGCGCGGAGGAAGGACCGAAGCCCCGCAGGTTCGGCGCGATGCAGCGAAAGCGGGTGCCGAAATGCTCGAGCAGTTCGTCCCAGACAAACGCCCCTTCCGGAAAGCCATGCAGAAAGACGAGAACCGGCATGCCGGAGCGGCCGCTGGCTCGGCACCCCAGGGTGATTCCATGCGGAAGCACGGCGTCGAACGTCTGGATCATCCCACTCCTATCGGTCTCGAGGTCACTCGTCCGAGTGTCCTTCAATTCGCTCGGTCGAGCCCGATCCAGTGATGCATCGTCACCGCGGCGTCGCCGATGCCCACACGCTTGAGCGCTGAGAACAGGCACACCCCGACGTCGGCTTCGTCCGTGGCCAGGTCGCCAAGCACGCCCTGCGCGGATGCCAGGGCAAGCGCCGATTCACTGCGCGTGAGCTTGTCGGATTTCGTGAGCAGCACCAGCAACCGGACCGCGCCGTTGCCCAGGCGAGGGCCGACGAAATCGAGAAGCTGCCGATCGAGATCGGTGAAGCCGAGGCGCGAGTCGATCATCAGCACGATGCCCGCGAGGTTGCGACGAACCTCAAGGTAGTCGGCCATCACCTGCTGCCAGCGCAATTTCGCGCCACGCGCCACTGCGGCGTATCCATAACCGGGCAGGTCGGCCAGCAGCGTGTTCGGCGCGTCCTTGGGGCCGAGTTCGAAGAGGTTGATGTGCTGGGTGCGTCCCGGCGTCTTGGAAGCAAACGCGAGGCGCTTCTGCTGGGTCAGCATGTTGATGGCGGTCGACTTGCCGGCATTGGAACGGCCGACAAAGGCGATCTCCGCCAGCTCCGTGGCCGGCAACTGGTCGAGCTGGCTGGCGGTGGTGAGGAACCGCGCGGTATGGGTCCACGCCAGCGCACGCTTTTCCTCGGTCGAGGCGCTCCCGGCGGCTGGCCGGGACTGCGTTTCAGGATTGTTTTGGGGGGCCATCGGACGCTTCAAAACCGTCATTGTAAAATCGCTGGGTTTTGCACCCGAGATTTCGCACTTCATGAAGCCTGCTGCCCTCCTGCTGTCGTCCCTGCTGATGGGCTCTTTCGCCGCTGCCGGTGCTGCCGAACCGGCGCCCGCCGCCAAAGCGGACCTGGCGAAGGGCGAGACCCTCTCCACCAGCGTTTGCATGGCCTGCCATACGAACGATGGCTCGCGCGGCAGTCCCGCGAACCCCATCATCCAGGGCCAGCATCCGGATTACCTGGTCAAGCAGCTGACCGAGTTCAAGGACGGCAAGCGCAACAACCCCATCATGCGCGGCTTCGCTTCGGCGCTCAGCCTGCAGGACATGAAGAACGTGGCGGCCTACTACGCGACCAAGCAGGCCAAGGCGGGTTTCGCGAAGAACAAGGACACGGTCCAGCTCGGGGAGAGCATCTACCGCGGTGGCATTGCCGATCGCAACGTCCCGGCGTGCGCGAGCTGCCACAGCCCCACGGGCGCCGGCATTCCTGCCCAGTATCCGCGCCTGGCCGGACAGCACGCGGACTACGCCGAAGCGCAACTCATCGCCTTCCGCTCGGGCGCACGCTCGAACAGCGCCCAGATGACCGGCGTTGCGGCCAAGCTGAATGATCGCGAGATCAAGGCGCTGGCCGACTACATCGCCGGATTGCGTTAGTCCTCGGCAGGCGCCTGGGTCGCGTTGAGCAGCAGCCCGTCGACCCCGTAGAGTCGGGCGAGCGCGGCGAGCTTGGCCGGTGCATCGCGCACCGCGAAACGCTTCCCCCAGGCCTGCGCGAGACGTCGACACTCGAGCAGCACCGCGAGCGCGGCCGTGTCGAACTGCTGCAGGCCCGCCGCGTTGATGACGAGGTCGGACCCCGGTTCCTTCTGCAGTGCCTGGGCAAGCATCCGCAGCGTATCGCGCGCCTCGCGATTCGTGACCGTTGCCGGCAGCAGCAGCATGTGGGACTTCAGCTCTTGGTCGACACGCCCGCAGCCTTGTTACGCTCGGCCAGCTTGGCGATCAAGCCGTCGATGCCGTTCGCGCCGATCTCCTGCGAGAAGCTGTTGCGGTAGTTTTCCACCAGCCAGACGCCCAGCACGTTGACGTCGTAGATCTTCCAACCCGTGGGCGTCTTCTCGAGGCGATAGTCGAGCTGAATCGGATCACCCTTGCCCCGGACCTCGGTGCGGACGACGACCTCGGTGTCTTCCGGGCTCGAGCGCATGGGCTTGAGCGACACGGTCTGGTCCTTGACCTGTGCGAGTGCACCGGCGTACGTGCGCACCAGCAACAACTTGAACTCGTCCTGCAGGCGCTTTTGCTGATCCGGCGTCGCGGCGCGCCAGTGGCGGCCGACCGCCGATGCCGTCATGCGTTGGAAATCGAGATAGGGCATCACCTTCGCGTCGACGAGCGCGATGACCTTCTGGACGTCGCCGGCGCGGATGCTGTTGTCGGCCTTGACACTGTCGAGCACGTCGGAGGAAACCTCCTTGATCAGCGCATCGGGCGCCTTCGCGGCTTGCGCCTGCACACCGGCCACGCCCAGGGCGAGCGCGGCGGAGAGCAGCCAGCGGGAAATATTCTTGGAGACCATCGTGTACCTCTTCTTACAGTGTGAGTCGAATCGCGTTGCGGACGCAAGGTCCGGCAACGACCGACAAGCATGAGGGATCAACGCTTCGGACCGCCGCTGGGTTCACCGCCACCTTGTCGCGACCAGTGTCATTTCGTCGGGACGCCGCTGGCGGCCGCGGCGCGAGGCGGCGCCGAGGCGGCGCCCGACGCCGGGACCGAGGGCGCTGACGATTCAGTGGGCCCGGCCGTGTCCCGGGGATCCGGCGCTTCGGGCGCATCGCCGTCGAACACCAGGCTGCGTCGACGCTGAAGATACGCATCGCGAACAAAGGTGTACTTGTCGAGCGAAATGGCGTCGATCACCGAGCTGGCTCCGAGCAGACTCGCCCGGGTGTTGATCAGCTGCAACGTGATGATGCCGGCCTGCGTCGAACCGTCGTTGATCACCAGCGCCGGCGAGGCCGCACGGTCGAGCGGAAGTGCCGCCGTGTCCCGCACCGTCGAGGGGCCGAAGACCGGCAGGACGACGTAGGCGCCCGCGCCGACGCCCCAGTGGCCGAGGGTCTGGCCGAAGTCTTCGTACTGGTGGTCGAAGCCCATCTCCGTGGCCACGTCGATGACGCCGAACATGCCGAAGAGGGTGTTCGTACCGAAGCGAAGCACGTCCTGGAACCCCAGGGTCACCTTGCCCTGCAGGAAGTTGTTCACCGCCGACCAGGCGTCCTGGACGTTGCCGAAGAAGTTGCCGACGCCGAGCCGCACCGGCTGCGGAACGATCTCGGAGTAGGCCGTCGCCACCGGCTTGAGGACCTTCTCGTCCAGGCCTTCGTTGAAGGCGAATACCTTGCGGTTCCAGTTCTCCCAGGGATCGAGCTTTTGGCCGGGGCCACCGCGTGCGGCACGCATCGTGGTGCAACCGCTCGTCGCCATCGCGAGGGCGAGAACCACCAGAATGGCACCCCGAGATCTCGGGCTTGGCTTCACTTCTTCGCTCCCGCAGCGGCCGGGGCCGCAGTGGTCGTGGATCCCGCCTCAGCCGCCTTGCTGAACAGGAACTGGCCGATCAGGCTCTCGAGCACGAGCGCCGACTGCGTGTACTTGATGGTGTCGCCGGCGGCGAACGACTTCTCCTCAGCGCCGGCCTCGATGCCGATGTACTGATCGCCGAGCAGGCCGGAGGTCAGGATGCGGGCAGAGGAATCGGCCGGAAACTGCACGTCCCGCTCGACCTGGATCCGCACGACGCCCTGGTAGGTCTTCGGATCGAGCGTGATGGACGCGACGCGGCCCACCGTGACGCCCGCGCTGCGCACCGGGGCACGCACCTTCAGACCGCCGATGTTGTCGAACTTCGCCAGCAGCGTGTAGGAATCTGCGGCCGACGTGAACGTGCCCAGGTTGGCCGCCTTCAGCGCCAGGAACACCAGGCCGGCGATGCCCAGCAGCACGAACAGGCCGACAAAGGTTTCGATGCTCTTCTTGCCCATGCTTTTCCTTCGTGCCGATCCTAAGGTGTCGAGAACATCAACGCGGTGAGGATGAAGTCCATCGCCAGAATGCCGAGCGATGCGATGACCACGGTTCGCGTTGTCGCGTGGGCGACGCCTTCCGGTGTGGGCTGCGTCTCGTAGCCCTGATAGAGCGCGACGAAGGTGCAGATCACGCCGAACACCATGCTCTTGACGATGCCGTTGCCCACGTCGCGTCGCACGTCGACGCCGCTTTGCATGATGGACCAGAAATTGCCCGAATCGACGCCGATGAGCAACACCGCGACCACGTAGGCGCCGAGGATGCCGACCGTCGAGAACAGGATCGCCAGGATTGGCATCGAGACGATGCCCCCGAGAAACCGCGGGGCCAGCACGCGGGTGCGCGGGTCGATGGCCATCATGTCCATCGCGGCGAGTTGCTCGCCGGCCTTCATCAGGCCGATTTCGGCCGTCAGCGACGTCCCCGCCCGACCCGCGAACAGCAAGCCGGTGACCACGGGGCCGAGTTCTCGCACCAGCGAAAGATTGACGATCAGTCCCAGGGACTCGGCGGCGCCATAGGTGGACAACGCGTAGTACATCTGCAGCGCGAGCACGAAACCGACTGCCAGCCCGGAGGCCATGATGATGACCAGCGACAGGTTGCCGATCGCATGGATCTGGGCCACGACAAGGTAGGGTCGACGCAGCGCCGCCGGCGCCGTGCGCACGAGGTCGATGAAGAAAAAGGCGTGGTGGCCAAGGACGCGCAGGATTTCGAGACCCCTGCGGCCGAGGGCAGCGACAAGATCGGTCATGGCGCCACGCCCCGCTCGCGGCTCATGCCTGCACACCCAGGTCTTCGGCGAGGGGGCGTGCCGGGTAGTGAAACCGCACCGGCCCATCGGGTTCGCCACGGATGAACTGGCGCACCTCGGGATCCTCGGAGGCCTTGAGTTCCTCCGGCCGCCCCCGCGCCACGACCCGCCCCTGCGAGGACATCAGGTAGGCGTAGTCGCAGATCGAGAAGCACTCCTCGACGTCGTGCGAGACGACGAGCGAGGTCGCTCCCGTGGTGTCGTTGAGGGTCCGGATCAGGTTGGCGGCCACGCCCATGGAGATCGGATCGAGCCCGGCGAACGGTTCGTCGTACATGATCAGCTCGGGGTCCAGCGCAATGGCGCGGGCGAGCGCGACGCGTCGGGCCATGCCTCCCGAAATCTCCGAGATCGCCAGTGCTGCAGCGCCTCGCAGACCGACGGCATTGAGCTTCATCAGGACGATGTCGCGGATCATGGTCTCGTCGAGGTCGGTGTGTTCGCGCAACGGGAAGGCCACGTTCTCGAAGACCGACAGGTCGGTGAAGAGCGCCCCGAACTGGAACAGCATGCCCAGGCGCCTCCGCAGTTTGAAGAGGCTGTCCTTGTCCTCGACGTCCACGGGGTTGCCATCGAAACGAACGGTTCCGCTGTTCGGGGGGTATACGCCGCCGATCAGGCGTAGAAGCGTCGTCTTGCCGCAGCCCGAGCCGCCGAGGATCGCCGTGACCTTGCCGCGCTCGAACGACAGCGAGACGTCGTTGAGGATCGTTCGCGTGGCGTCGTAGCCGAAGGTGACGTGGTCGATCTCGATCAGCGGGTCCGTGCGCGTCATCGGATGGTTCCGTGGGGTGCGCTCGTCATCGCGGAAGATCGCTCGCGCCCATCAAGTACTCGTCGACGGCTCGTGCGGCCTGGCGACCTTCACGAATTGCCCAGACGACGAGAGACTGGCCGCGCCGCATGTCGCCGGCGGCGAAGACCTTGTCGACGCTCGTCGCGTATCCGCCGCTGAAGTCCACGCTCGCCCGGGCATTGCCGCGCGCGTCGCGGGCCACCCCGAAGCCTTCGAGGATGCTCGCGACGGGGCTGACGAATCCCATCGCCAGCAGCACCAGGTCCGCAGGCAGGGTCTGCTCGCTTCCGGGCACTTCGACCATCTTGCCGCCTTGCCACTCGACGCGCACGGTCTTCAGTGCCTTGACCTTGCCCGACTTGCCGTCGGCGCCGTCGCCGATGAATTCCTTGGTGGCGATGGCGAACTCGCGCTCGCAGCCCTCCTCGTGGCTGGACGAAGTGCGCAGCTTGGTGGGCCAGTACGGCCAGACCAGGGGCTTGTTCTCGTGATCCGGAGGCATCGGCAGCAGTTCGAACTGGGTCACCGACTTCGCACCGTGGCGATTGCTCGTGCCCACGCAGTCGCTGCCGGTATCGCCCCCGCCGATGACGATGACATGCTTGCCGTCGGCCCGCAGCTGGTTGGCGACCTTGGCCCCGGCATTGACCTTGTTCTGCGGTGGCAGGAACTCCATCGCGAAGTGCACGCCCTCGAGCGCCCGGCCTTGCACCGGCAGGTCGCGCGATTCCTCGGCCCCCCCGGCCAGCAGGACCGCATCGAACTCGTCTCGAAGCTGCTCGGGATCGATCGATTCGGCTGACCAATCGGTCACGCGGCTGCCTTCTGGCAGACGCCCGACGACCACGCCGGTGCGGAATGTCACGCCTTCGGCCTGCATCTGCGCGACACGCCGATCGATGTGGGTCTTCTCCATCTTGAAGTCGGGAATCCCGTAGCGCAGCAGGCCGCCGATGGCGTCGTTCTTCTCGAACACCGTCACGTCGTGGCCGACGCGCGCCAACTGCTGGGCTGCCGCCAGGCCTGCAGGGCCCGAGCCGACCACCGCAACCCGCTTGCCAGTCCGCGTCGACGGCGGCAGCGGCACGACCCAGCCCTCTGCCCAGGCCCGATCGATGATGGCATGCTCGATGCTCTTGATTCCGACCGGATCGTCATTGACGTTGAGGGTGCAGGCGGCTTCGCACGGTGCGGGGCAGATGCGACCGGTGAACTCCGGAAAGTTGTTGGTCGAACGCAGGACCTCGAAGGCGCGCTTCCAGTCGGCCTGGTAGACCAGGTCGTTGAAGTCCGGAATGATGTTGTTGACAGGGCACCCGCCGATGCAAAAGGGCGTACCGCAGTCCATGCAGCGCGCTGTCTGGATCTTCGCCTCGTCCTCCTTCAGACCGATGACGAATTCCTTGTGGTTCTTCACGCGCTGGCGCACCGGCTCGTAGCCTTCCTCCAAGCGCTCGTAGTCCATGAATCCGGTCAGGGTGCCCATCTTCTTCTAGTTCCTCTCGCGGCTCGCGGCGGTCATTTCGCCGGGACCGACTTGGTCGACTTGGATTTCGCCTTCGCGATGGTATCGCCGGCCTTGGCGGCGGCCTCCGACTCGCTCTCGGCGGCCGTTGCCTTGAGTCCGATCTCCGCCAGCGCACGGCGGTATTCGTTGGGGAACACCTTCACGAAGCGCCCGCGGCACTCGGCCCAATGGTCGAGGATATGACGCGCCCGCAGGCTGCCGGTCCACTTGTGGTGATCGGCGACGAGACGCTTCAGCAAGACTTCGTCGCTCTCGCCACGGTGCCATACCGCGCGCTCGACCGTCTTTTCCTGTTCTGCAGCCGGCAGCACCTTGGCGAGTGACACCATCGCAGGGTTGCACCGGCTCGCAAAGCTGCCGTCCTCGTCGTACACATAGGCGATGCCACCGCTCATGCCGGCGGCGAAATTGCGTCCGGTCTTGCCGAGCACGACCACCGTGCCACCGGTCATGTACTCGCAGCCGTGATCGCCGGTGCCTTCGACCACCGCGGTCGCGCCTGAAAGACGGACCGCGAAACGCTCCCCGGCAACGCCCCGGAAGAAGGCCTCGCCGCTGGTCGCGCCGTAAAGGACGGTGTTGCCGACGATGATGTTCTCGGTCGAGTCACCCCGGAAGTCGATGCTCGGCCGGATCGCCAGGCGGCCGCCGCTCATGCCCTTGCCGGTGTAGTCGTTGGCGTCGCCGATCAGGTAGATGGTGATGCCTCGGGCCAGGAACGCACCGAAGCTCTGCCCACCGGTGCCCTCCATCTGGATGAAGATCGTCTGATCCGGCAGTCCGTCGGGATGGCGGCGGATCAGCTCTCCGGACAGCATGGCGCCGACGGTTCGATTGACGTTGCGAACCTGCTCCATCAGTTGCACCTTGTCGCCGCGCTCGAGCGCAGGGGCGCACTTCTGGATCAGGCGGACGTCCAGCGCATGGTCAAGGCCGTGGTCCTGCAACTCGACATGTCGCCGCGCGACCTCGGCCGGCGCCGCCGCCACATGAAGCAGGCGGCTGAAGTCGAGGCCGCGCGCCTTCCAATGCTCGATGCCCTTCTTGGTATCGAGCAGATCAGCGCGGCCGACGAGATCGTCGAACCGGGCGATGCCGAGCTGGGCCATGATGGCGCGCGCCTCCTCGGCGACGAAGAACAGGAAATTGACCACGTGTTCCGGTCGACCCTGGAACTTCGCCCGCAGCAGCGGATCCTGCGTCGCCACCCCGACCGGGCAGGTGTTCAGATGGCACTTGCGCATCATGATGCAGCCCTCGGCGACGAGCGGCGCCGTCGCGAAGCCGAACTCGTCGGCGCCGAGCAGCGCCCCGATGACGACGTCGCGTCCGGTCTTCATCTGGCCGTCGGCCTGGACCCGGATGCGGCCGCGCAGGCGGTTCAGCACCAGCGTCTGCTGGGTCTCGGCCAGGCCGAGTTCCCACGGCGTCCCGGCGTGCTTGATCGAGCTCCACGGCGAAGCCCCGGTGCCGCCATCATGGCCCGCGATGACGACGTGGTCGGCCTTCGCCTTGGCCACGCCTGCGGCGATCGTGCCGACGCCGACCTCGGACACCAGCTTGACACTGACGCTCGCGCGGGAGTTCGCGTTCTTCAGGTCGTGGATCAGCTGAGCCAGGTCTTCGATCGAATAGATGTCGTGGTGCGGCGGCGGCGAGATCAGGCCGACGCCTGGCACCGAGTGACGCAGCCGCCCGATGTACTCGCTGACCTTGCCGCCCGGCAGCTGACCGCCCTCGCCGGGCTTGGCGCCCTGCGCCATCTTGATCTGCAGTTGATCTGCCGACACCAGGTATTCGGTCGTCACGCCGAAGCGACCCGAAGCCACCTGCTTGATCTTCGAGCGCAGCGAGTCGCCCTGCTTCAGCGGAAAGTCGACGACGATGTCGCCCTTGCCGATGATGTCGCTGAAGTGGGTGCCTTCCGCGATCGGGTTGCCCTTCATCTCCTCGCGGTAGCGAGCCGGATCCTCGCCACCCTCTCCGGTGTTGGACTTGCCGCCGATGCGGTTCATCGCCACGGCCAGCGTCGCATGTGCCTCGGTGGAGATCGAGCCGAGCGACATCGCGCCGGTCGCGAAGCGCTTGACGATCTCGGCCGCCGGCTCGACCTCGTCCAGCGGAATCGAGCGGGCCGGATCGATGTTGAACTCGAACAGGCCGCGCAAGGTCATCAGCCGATGCGACTGGTCGTTGATGATCTGGGCGTATTCCTTGTAGGTCTCGAAGCGGTTGGCCCGCGCACTGTGCTGCAGCTTGGCGATCGCATCGGGCGTCCACATGTGGTCTTCGCCGCGCACCCGCCACGCATACTCGCCGCCCGCGTCGAGCATGCCGGCGAGCACCGGATCCTGGCCGAAGGCCGCCCGGTGCATGCGGATCGCCTCCTCGGCGACCTCGAACACGCCGATGCCGCCGACCTGGCTGGCGGTGCCGCGGAAGTACTTGTCGACCAGCGTCTTCTCGAGACCGATCGCCTCGAACAACTGGGCGCCGCAGTACGACATGTAGGTCGACACGCCCATCTTCGACATGATCTTCGAGAGACCCTTGCCGATCGCCTTGATGTAGTTGTAGATGGCCTTTTCGGCACCCAGGTCGCCCGGCAGCAGGGCGTGCAGCGATTGCAGCGTTTCTAGAGCGAGATACGGATGCACGGCTTCCGCCCCGTACCCGGCCAGCACGGCGAAGTGATGCACCTCGCGGGCCGAACCGGTCTCGACGACCAGGCCCGCGGTCGTCCGCAGCCCTTCTCGCACCAGGTGCTGGTGAACGGCCGACAGCGCCAGCGCGGCCGGGATTGCCACCTGCTCGCGGTCGAGCCGCCGGTCGCTGAGGATCAGGATGTTGTGGCCGCTGCGGATCGCGTCGACCGCGCGCGCACACAGCGAAGCCAGCGTCGCTTCGACGCCCTCGAACCCCCACGACAGCGGATAGGTGATGTCGAGCTCGAAACTCTTGAACTTCGCCCCCGTGTGGGCCTCGATGTTGCGCAACCGCGCCATGTCGGCGAAATCGAGGATCGGCTGCGGCACTTCCAGCCGCATCGGCGGATTGACGGCGTTGATGTCGAGCAGGTTCGGCTTCGGGCCGACGAACGACACCAGCGACATCACGATGGCCTCGCGGATCGGATCGATCGGCGGGTTGGTGACCTGAGCGAACAGCTGCTTGAAATAGTTGTAGAGCGGCTTGCTCTTGCTCGACAGCACCGCCAACGGCGTGTCGTTGCCCATCGAGCCGATCGCCTCCTCGCCGGCCGCGGCCATCGGGCTCAGCAGGAACTTGATGTCTTCCTGGGTGTAGCCGAACGCCTGCTGGCGATCGAGCAAGGACGCCGCGAAATCGGTGCTGACGATGCCCGCCGGCACGTCTTCGAGCTTGACGCGCACGCTCTCGATCCACTGCCGATAGGGCTTGGCGGATGCGAACTGACTCTTCAATTCCTCGTCATCGATGATGCGACCCTGGTCGAAGTCGATCAGGAACATCTTGCCGGGCTGCAGCCGCCATTTCTTGATGATCTTGTTCTCGGGAATCGGCAGCACCCCGGTCTCGGAGGCCATCACCACCAGGCCGTCGTCGGTGACGATGTAGCGCGCCGGCCTCAGGCCGTTGCGGTCCAGCGTGGCACCGATCTGGCGACCGTCGGTGAAGACCATCGCCGCAGGACCGTCCCAAGGCTCCAGCATCGCCGCGTGGTATTCATAGAACGCGCGACGGCGCTCGTCCATCGTCGTGTGCTGTTCCCACGCCTCGGGAATCATCATCATGACGGCGTGGGCGAGCGAATAGCCGCTCATCGTCAGCAGTTCGAGCGTGTTGTCGAAGGTCGCGGTGTCGCTCTGCCCTTCGAAGCTGATCGGGTAGAGCTTCTTCAGGTCGTCGCCCAGCACCGGCGACTTCATCACGCCTTCGCGCGCCCGCATCCAGTTGAAATTCCCCTTGACCGTGTTGATCTCGCCGTTGTGCGCAACCATCCGGTACGGATGGGCGAGCGGCCACTCGGGAAACGTGTTGGTGGAGAAGCGCTGGTGGACGAGTGCGAGCGCTGAGACCAGGCGCGGATCTGCCAGATCCTTGTAGTACTTGCCGACCTGGCCGGCCAGCAGCAGGCCCAACTAGATCACGGTCCTGCAGCTCATGCTCGGCACGTAGTACTCGCGGCTGTGCTTGAGCTTCAAGGCCTGGATCGCGCTCGAGGCCGTCTTGCGGATGACGTAGAGCTTGCGCTCGAGCGCGTCCGGAACGATCAGCCCGGGCCCTCGACCGATGAAGATCTGGCGCAGCACCGGCTCCTTCGCGCGCACGGCGGGCGACATCGGCATCTCGCCATCGACCGGCACGTCGCGCCAGCCGATCACCACCTGACCTTCGGTGCGCACCGCCCGCTCGAGCTCCTGCACGCAGGCCAGGCGAGAGGCGTGCTCCTTCGGCAGGAAGATCATGCCGACGCCGTACTCGCCGGGTGGCGGCAGCGTGACCCCGAGCGTCGCCATTTCCGCGCGGTAGTACTCGTCCGGAATCTGGATCAGGATGCCGGCCCCGTCACCCATCAGCGGATCGGCCCCGACCGCTCCTCGGTGGTCGAGGTTCTCGAGGATCTTCAGCCCCTGCTCGACGATTCCATGCGATTTCTGCCCGGCGATGTGGGCCACGAAGCCGACGCCGCAGGCGTCGTGCTCGCGCGCCGGATCGTAGAGACCGGATTCGGCGGCGATTGCGATTTCGCGGCGCGAGGCTGGCGCCGGGACGGCGGGTCCCGAAGGAAGGTCGATCATGGCTGGCTCACGGTCTGAAGGCGCAACCTCAAGAATACCGCAGTGCAGCAATCGCCAGGAGATTCGCCGGGGAACCCCAGGGCCCTCTCCTTGCGCCCCCTCCGCCGCCCGGCATCAGGCGCGCGCCGAAGTCAAGCGCTTGCCGGCAGGCCGGGCATCGGGGCCGCTCAGGTGCCGGTCGCGACGAGCTGCCGTGCAGCCGCATCGCGGCTCTGCAGCTTCGGGAACACGCTAATAGGTTCGACTCGACGCGGGTGAATCGCGACCCTGGGGAGCGAACTGGACCTCGAACATGATCTGGCTTCTCACCGGCGTGCCGGCGAGAAACCCGGGCGCATAGCGGGCGCTGGCGAATGCGGCAACCGCGGCGGCATCGAAAATGCCGGGCGGCGACGAGCGGACGACTTCGATCTTGTCGACCGCCCCGAGCTCACTGATCAGCAGCCTCAGGACCACGGTGCCCCCCCGCATGCCCGCGCCGACCGGAAAATCGGGATTGATGTCGTCGAGGGGTCGAGGCGGGGGATCGAGGCCCGAAGCAGCGCGGTACTCGGACGACGCCGACATCGAAGGCCGGCCCGGCGTGTCTGCGCGTGGAATGGCTGCATCGACCGGCGCGCTGTCGGCACGAGGCGGACTGGTGGCTGGCGGGGTCGGGACGGGGCTCGTCACGGCCACGTCGCTGCGCGCGGCGGGCAACGAACGGTCCAGCGTCGCCGGATCGGGCCGCTGGGCCGATTCCTCGCGCACGGACGTGCCGGTTGGCGGCGGCGCATTCTCTGCCTTCGAGGCGGGCTCGAGGAGAGGCGGCGCGGGGATCACGGCAGCGGTTGGCGGATTCCTCGCGCCAGCCCCGACAAAGGTCCCCACCACCATGCGCACGGTGACAGGCTGAACCGCGGAGTCCGAGGCAGCCGCTGCGCCGTTCGACGCTCGCCAGGACAGAACCGCCGCGTGCAGGACCACGGAAATGCCTATCGCAACCAACAGCGCCGATGGCGCCCTGTGAGGCACCGAGGCGTCATGCGGTCGTCCGGGCGTCTGCAGTACGAACGCGGTCACACCAGTTCCGAACGAAAGTTTGCCGATGTCTTACTGTGAGATTTCTCTCCAGGAGACGCGTTTGACGCCTGGTCCGGTGCCGAAGAAGGAAGGCGAGCCGAGGTGGATGGAGGCGTCGGAGGTGGTGACGATGGCCTTGACGGTGCCGTCGGGGAGCTTGACG
>JBBQCD010000013.1:0-83213 GCA_038318385.1 Burkholderiales bacterium
CGAGGCCGACCGACAGCCGACGTGGGCTCGGGCCGCCGGAGTCGACCAGCGCCTGCACCTCGACGAGCAAGGGCCGCGTGCCTTCGAGCGTGACCAGCACGCACGAGCCGGCCACCGGGTCGCCGTGCGTCGAGAGAAAGATCGCGCTCGGATTGGCAACGCCTTTCAGGCCCTTTTCGGTCATCGCGAAGACGCCGATCTCGTTGACCGCGCCGAACCGGTTCTTGATCGCCCGCACGAGGCGAAAGCTCGAGTGCGTGTCGCCCTCGAAATAGAGCACGGTGTCGACGATGTGCTCCATGACACGCGGCCCGGCGAGCGCGCCGTCCTTGGTGACGTGGCCGACGAGGATGATCGTCGTGCCGCTGCCCTTGGCCAGGCGCGTCAGCTGCGCCGCGCACTCGCGCACCTGGGCCACCGATCCCGGCGCCGACGAGAGCTCGTCGCTGTAGACCGTCTGGATCGAATCGATCACGCAGACTGCCGGCTTCTCGGCATCGATCGCGGCGCTGATCTTCTCGAGCTGGATCTCGGCCAGCACGCGCACGCCGCTCGAGCCGAGCCCGAGGCGGCGCGAGCGCAATGCCACCTGGGCGCCGCTTTCCTCGCCGGTGACGTAGAGCGTCTTCATCTGCCGCGACAGCGAGTCGAGCGCCTGCAGCAGCAGGGTCGACTTGCCGATGCCCGGATCACCGCCGATCAGCACCACGCCGCCGGCGACGATGCCGCCGCCGAGCACCCGGTCGAGCTCATCGATTCCGGTCGGCTGGCGGTCGACGTCGCTGGACTCGATCTCCGACAGGGTGGCGACGGCCTGAGCCGCCACCAGGCCGCGCGGCTGGTAGCGGTTGCGCGCGGGACCGCTGTCGGCCACCGACTCCACCAGCGTGTTCCAGGCGTCGCAGGACGGACACTTGCCGAGCCACTTCGGACTGACGCCGCCGCACTCGGTGCAGGTGTAGATCGACTTTTCCTTGGCCATCCGTGATTGTCTCGCGGGCGAAGCGACGCGCGCCGAGGGGAATGCCAGGCCCGGATCGGGTGGGACTGTGCCGACCCGCCGGAGCCGGAGGTCCTCCGGGGCTCCAGCCGAAACTTGTACGATTCGGCCATTGCGGCGCCGACTGCAAACGGGGGGAGGATAGATGTCCGTCGACTCATTGAGCTTCACGCTGAGACTCGTCGACACGCCCGAAGACCTGGCCAGGGTGTGCGAGGTGCGATCGCTCGGCTACGGTCACCACGCACCCGCGCTGCGTGAGCACATGGCGCTACCCGACGAGATCGACCTGTCGCCGTGGACGGCGGTGTTCCTGTGCGAAGACAAGGCTTCGGGCTTGCCGATCGGCACGATGCGCGTGCAGGACAACACCCGCGGCGGCGTCAAGGTCGAGATCGAGAAATACCTGACCCTGCCCGACTGGCTCGTGGCGGGTGGCGGTCGCTGCGAGATGAGCCGCCTGGTCGTTGCCCCGGGCGCGGATCCCCTGGTCAAGGCCGCGCTCTGGAAGGCGGGCTACCTCCACTGCCTGGCGAACGGCGTGCGCTGGCTGATCGTCGGCGCGCGCAAGCCGGGGTTGATGAAGCAGTACCTGTACCTCGGCGCGAAGGACATGTACGAGGACGAGCGCATGATCCCGATGGGGCACGGCTGGAACCTGCCTCATCGCGTCCTGGTCATGGACATCCGGAATGCCGCGCGCGACTGGTACGAGAAGGAGCACCGGCTTCTGCGGTTCATGGTCGAGACGGAGCATCCCGACATCAAGGTCTCTTCAGTGAACGGAGCCGTTGCTGCCGGTCCACGCCTGAGCCTCGTGGCCTCCGCCTAGATCGTCGTTCTCGTCGGCCAGGAAGGGGATGCCGGGTCCGAGGTGTTCGCCCAGAAGGCCGGCCAGCTCTCTTTCATTGAACGGCTTGCTGAGGAATCCGTTCATTCCTGCGCTCCTGCAGGCGGCCATGTCCTCGCGTCCCGAATGCGCGGTCAACGCCACGATCGGCACCCTCGAGACCTGCGCCGCAGCCTCCCGCCGCCGAATCTCGCTCGTGGCCATCAGGCCGTCGAGATCCGGCATGTGCACGTCCATCAGGATGAGGTGCGGGCGTTGATGCGCCATTGCCGCGGCGACCGCGCTGACGCCGCTCGTCACGCGCGTGGCCTCGATCCCGAAGCGACGAAGGCTGGCCTCGGCGATCAGGGCATTGACGTCATTGTCTTCGGCGAGAAGGACGCGGTAGCCGCTGAAGGTGCCGGGAGCCACGTCGCTCGGTCGGCTGCTCGACTCTTCGGCGAGGGGGGCGTCGGCGGCCGGCAGCAGCGCCCGGAACTCGAATTTCGAACCGACGCCCAGGACGCTTTCGACAGTCACGTCGCCGCCCATCGCGCGCGCCAGTTCGCGGGCAATCGTCAGCCCCAGCCCGGTGCCCGAATCCGGCTGGGCCGGCTGGCCCGACGCCTGGCGAAACGCCTCGAAGATCGCCGACTGGTCAGCGGTCGAGATCCCGAGTCCGGTGTCGGCCACTGCGAAGAGCGTCTCGCCCTGCGCACCTCGAGACACGCTCAGCTTGATCCATCCCCGCTTCGTGAACTTGACGGCGTTTCCGAGAAGGTTGTGCAACACCTGACGAACGCGCGCTGGGTCTCCCGAAACCCAGCAGGTCGCCGGCGCCTGCAAGTCCAGCACGAAGGAGACGGTCGTGTCGGACGTCCGCGCGTGATACAGGTCCGCGAGCCGCTTGACCTCGGAGGAAAGGTCGAAGGGCACACGGTGCAGCTCGAGCCGTCCGGTCTCGATGCGTGAGACGTCGAGCAGCGCCCCGATGAGCCCGAGCAGATGTTCGCCCTGTGCCTGGACGATGCCGAGCCGGTAGGCCGAATCGGGATCCTGACGATCGCGCTTCATCATCGCGGCCACCCCCAGGATGCCGTGGAGCGGCGTGCGAAGCTCGTGGCTCATGGTGCCGAGGAACAGCGATTTGACGGCACTCTGCCGACGCAGCTGGTCGCCGGTTTCCTTGAGCTGCTCGGCCGTCTCGAACTGCAGCCGCAACGTTTTCTTCAACGCCTCCTGGGCGAGAAATTCACGGGCGAGACGTCGCTCGGTGGTGTACCCCGACGCCCACAACTGAACGAGGAGCAGGGCCAGCCCGCAGGATGCGAAGAGCCCCAGGCTGTCGAGTCTCAGCAGGAGCCCGCCGACCGAAAGAACGAGAACAGGCGTGACGAAGATCGCCGTGGCCAGCAACCGGACCTGCAGCCCGAGCGTGGCCACCGTGGCGACCACGGCGAGACAGGCGACGAGCGCGGAGGCGGCGTCCGGCGGCGCGCGAAAACTCGCCAACCCCGCGAGACCCCAGACCACGCCGTCGACGGCGATGGAAAGATAGAGCAGCGAGGAGGTTCGCTGAATGCTGCCACGCAGTCGATCGAGCTTGTAGCCGCAGGCGAGGAGGAAGCGCGGCACGGCACTGAGAACCTTGGCGGCGAACCAGGCCTTGACCCACGTCGAACCGAAGACCGGCTCGAAGAAGACGGCGATCACGCCGGCGAACGCCGTCGCGAGCACCGCAGCCACCGCCGAGTGACCCAGGATCTGGTGCATCTGCCGCAGGCGAAGACGAGACTTCTCGTCGTCGTTCATGACGGCAGGCAACTCGATCCCAGGGGCGCTCGCTGATTCCACGTCGTCGTACTCCACGCGCCGAACGAGCGGGAGGACGGCGCCCGTTCATTCGCGAACCGGTCAATTTACCGTCGGACGGCTCCCGTGGCGTCGACGCCGCGGGTCGGATTCGGTGGTTTTTCCGCTTTCCCCACCGTTGAGGGCTGGGTGCGGTCGTCCATCGACGGCGGTGCAAGCGTGCGGGAATGGCCCGTGCTCGCTTCCAGCGGTTCGCGCCTTTCCCCCACGGCGCCGGACCTGCTGTCGACTCACTCGCGCACCTTGCCACGCGCGGCCTTGACCTCCGCGCGCTGGCTCTTGCCGTCGAGGCGGCGACGCTGGGAGGCCCGGGTCGGCTTCGTCGCCCTGCGCACGCGCGGCGGCTCGGCGACGCCGTCGACCAGATCCTGGAGTCGCCGCAGCGCTTCCGCACGATTGGCCTCCTGGCTGCGGCTGGTCTGGGCCTTGATGACGACGACGCCATCGCCGGTGATGCGATGGTCGCGCAGCGCCAGGAGACGCTCCTTGACGCCCTGGGGCAACGACGACGCCGGCACGTCGAAGCGCAGGTGGACCGCACTCGAGACCTTGTTGACGTTCTGGCCGCCCGCGCCCTGCGCGCGGATCGCGCTGAACTCGACCTCTTCCTCGCGGACGAGCGCCATCTCGCCCACCGTCGGCTCAGTTCGCGCGGGTCGGCACCCGCGGCGCCAGGGCGCACATCAGCTCGTAGCCGACGGTGCCGGCCGACCGCGCCACCTCGTCGATCGACAGCAGCGCACCGTCGGCGGCCCGGCCCCACAGCGTCGCCTCGGCGCCGACCCCGGCATCGGGCAACGCGCTCAGGTCGACGGTGAGCATGTCCATCGACACCCGGCCCACCGTCGTCGTGCGCACCCCGTCGACCAGCACCGGCGTGCCCGTTGGCGCGATGCGCGGGTACCCGTCGGCATAACCGCAGGCGACGACCCCGATGCGCATCGGCCGCTCGGCGACGAAGCTGCTTCCATAGCCCACGCTGTCGCCGCGGCGCAGCGCCTGGACCGCGATGATGCCGGCGCGCAGGCTCATCGCCGGTCGCAGATCCCAATCGGCCGCGCTGCGCTGCGGCGCATCGGGCGAGGAGCCGTAGAGCATGATCCCGGGGCGGACCCAGTCGCCGGCGATGCGCGGATCGGCGCCATGGCGCAAGGTCGCGGCGCTGTTGCAGAGCGACCGCTCGCCGTCGAGATCGCGCGTCGCCGCCTCGAAGACCTCGAGTTGCCGGCGCACACCGTCGGCGCCCGGCGCATCGGCGTCGGACCAGTGCGTCATCAGCGTGACGCGCTCGACCTGGGTCAGGCCGTGCAACCGCTGCCAGGCCGTGCGCAGCGCTTCCGGCCGGAAGCCCAGACGGTTCATGCCGCTGTTGAGCTTGAGATAGACGTGCTGGGGGCGATCCGTCTTGAGCGCCGCCAGCATGTCGATCTGGTCCTCGTGGTGCACGGTGTGCCAGAGGTCGAGTCGCGCGCAGGCTTCGAGATCGCGGGGCCCGAAGCAGCCCTCGAGCAGCAGGATCGGCCCGCGCCAGCCGAGCGTGCGCAGCATCTCGGCCTCGGCGAGGTCGAGCATGGCGAAACCGTCGGCACCGCGCAGCGCCGCAAACACGCGGGCGATGCCGTGGCCGTAGGCGTTGGCCTTGACGACCGCCCAGACCCGCGCCTCGGGAGCCGCTGTCCGGGCGCGGCGCAGGTTGTGCGAAAGCGCCTCCAGATCGATCTGCGCGGCAATCGGGCGGGGCATGGATCGATTCTGCCAGCCGCTCGTGCACCCCGCGCTGCGCAATAGGGTCTTCCCCGAAACTCGCGTGCTATAACGCCGCCGCAGGAGACACAGGCGGACACAGATTCCGCTGGCGCCGATCGATGAAAAAAGGTTTCTACACCATCATGTCGGCGCAGTTCTTCAGCTCGCTGGCTGACAACGCGCTATTGGTGGCAGCGATCGAGATGCTGAAGACCGCCGGCGCGCCCTCGTGGCACATCCCCGCGCTGACGCCGATGTTCGCGCTCTTCTACGTGATCCTTGCCCCGTTCGTCGGCGCCTTCGCCGACGCGGTGCCCAAGGGCAACGTGATGTTCATCTCCAACGCGATCAAGGTCGTCGGCTGCCTGATGATGCTGTTCGGCGGGCACCCGCTGCTCTCCTACGCCATCGTGGGTCTCGGTGCGGCGGCCTACTCGCCGGCCAAATACGGCATCCTGACCGAGCTGCTGCCGAACTCGCAGCTGGTCAAGGCCAACGGCTGGATCGAAGGGCTGACGATCCTGTCGATCATCCTGGGCGTGCTGCTGGGTGGCCAACTGGTCGGGCACGTCGTTTCCCGGCATCTCCTGGCCTTCGACCTGCCGCTGATCGATACCGGCATCCAGACCGCCCCGCAGGCCGCGATCTCGCTGATCGTCTTTCTCTACGTCATCGCCGCCGCCTTCAACCTGAGGATTCCGCGCACCGAAGCGCCGCTGCAGCCGCTGGTCCTCGGCGTGCGCGGCCTGATCCGCGATTTTTCCAATTGCAACGCGCGTCTCTGGAACGACAAGCTCGGCCAGATCTCCCTGGCGACGACGACGCTGTTCTGGGGTGTCTCCGGCAACCTGCGGGTGATCGTCTTTGCCTGGGCCGCGGCGGCCCTCGGCTATTCGACGACCCAGGCCTCGGCGCTTGTCGGGGTGGTGGCGATCGGCACCGCCGCGGGGGCGATCATCGCCTCGATGCGGATGCGCCTGGACCAGGCGACGCGCGTCATTCCGTTCGGCATCGCCATGGGGATCCTGGTGATCGGCCTGAACTTCATCACCAACGCCTGGCTGGCGGCACCGTTCCTGATCTTCCTCGGCGCAATCGGCGGATACCTCGTCGTGCCGATGAACGCACTGCTGCAGCACCGCGGCGCCAACCTGATGGGCGCCGGCCGCTCGATCGCCGTGCAGAACTTCAACGAGCAGGCCTGCATCCTCGGCCTCGGCGCGTTCTACACCGCCCTCACGCGCTACGGCATGTCGGCGTTCAGCGCGATCGCGATCTTCGGGGTCGTCGTCGCCGCGACGATGTGGCTGATCCGACGCTGGCATGCGACCAACTGCGTGCGCCATCGCGCCGAGATCGATCACCTGCTGGCGATCGCCCGCAGCGACAAGCACTGAGCCGGGACGAGCGCCGAACACACGCCCATGTCGATGTCTCCCGCGCAGGCGCTGCGACGCTCGCACGTCCTGCTGCCGATCCTCGCGCTGACCCTCAACGCCCTCGTCTGGGGCACCTCCTGGTGGCCGATGCGGCGGCTCGAGTCGGCGGGCCTCCATCCGCTCTGGACCACGGCGCTGGTCTTCACGATCGCCAGCCTCGTCATCATCGGCGTTCGTCCCCGGGCGATCGGGCAGGTCCTGCGGACTCCGGCGCTGTGGGTCCTGGTCGTGGCCTCGGGCACTACCAACGCCGCATTCAACTGGGCCGTCGTCATCGGCGACGTCGTCCGGGTCGTGCTGCTTTTCTACCTCATGCCGCTGTGGGCGGTGCTGCTGGCGCGCCTGATCCTGCAGGAGCGCCTCAGTGCGCTCGCCGCAATCCGGGTCGTCCTCGGCGTCGCCGGGGCGGCGATCGTGCTGTGGCCCGAACACGGCGCCGGCCTGCCGCTGCCACGCTCGCTCGCCGACTGGCTGGCGGTCGCCGGCGGTTTCTCGTTCGCCTTGAACAACGTCATGCTGCGGCGCGAGGCCGGGCGGCCGGAAGAAGGCCGGGCCCTGGCGATGTTCCTCGGTGGCGCACTGGTCGCAGCCACGCTGGCAACCGCGTTGAGCCTCGGCGAGCCGCGCTTCTGGCCCCCGGCGGCGGCACCGGTGTGGGTCGGCATCGCCCTCGCACTCGCGCTGGTCTTCCTGGTCAGCAACCTGGCCTTGCAGTACGGCGCGGCCCGCCTGCCAGCCAACACCACCGCCGTCGTGATGCTGACCGAAGTCCTGTTCGCGGCCGTTTCGGCGCTGGCGCTCGGCGCCGGCACGCTGAGCCTGCAGCTCGTGGTCGGCGGAACCTTGATCGTCGCCGGAGCGCTGCTCGCGGCCGTGGGGCGGCCGGCGCCCCATTGACAGGCAGCGCTACCATCGACGCCCTGCGAGCCCTCGGGGAAGCCATGTCCGCCACCACCAGCGCCCACGACTTTGAAGCGCTTTCCATCGCCGGCAAGCCGGCCCATCTGTCGACCCAGAAAGGCAAGGTCCTGCTGATCGTCAACACGGCGAGCGCCTGCGGCTTCACGCCGCAGTTCGCAGGGCTGGAAGCGTTGTGGAACGACTATCGGGAGCGCGGCCTCGTCGTCATCGGCTTTCCGAGCAACCAGTTCGGGGCCCAGGACCCGGGATCGAACGCCGAGATCGCGACGTTCTGCAGCGTCAACTATGGCGTCACCTTTCCGATGATGGCCCGGGTCGAGGTCAATGGCGACGCCGCCCACCCCTTGTGGAAATGGCTGCGCGAGGAGGCCCCGGGCATCCTCGGCTCGCGCTCGATCAAGTGGAACTTCACCAAGTTCCTGGTCGGCCGCGACGGTCGGGTCGTCAAGCGTTTCGCACCCCATGACAGCCCGGATTCGCTGCGCGCCGACATCGAGTCGGCGCTGGCTGCCCCGTCCCCGTCTCGAACCCCAGCCTGAGCGCCCATCATGTTCCAGCACGTCGAACCCTTCGCCGGCGATCCCATCCTCAGCCTCAACGAAGACTTCCAGCGCGATCCGCGGCCGGGAAAGATCAACCTGAGCATCGGCATCTACTTCGACGACGCCGGCCGCATCCCGGTGCTCGACTCGGTGCGGACCGCGGAGGCGAAGGTCGGCGCCGCGGCCGGTCCGAAGCCCTACCTGCCGATCGAGGGCGCGGCGAACTTCCGCGCCGCGGTTCAGCAGTTGCTGTTCGGCGACGGCCACGAGGCGATCGCATCACGGCGCGTGGCGACGCTGCAATCGGTCGGCTCGAGCGGCGGCCTGAAGGTCGGCGCGGACTTCATCGCCCGCTGGTTCCCGCAGAGCGAAGTCTGGGTCAGCGACCCGACATGGGACAACCATCGATCGATGTTCGAGGGCGCCGGCCTCGCCGTCCACACCTACCCCTACTACGACGCGGCCAGCGGCGGACTGGCGTTCGACGCCATGCTCGCCCGGATGCAGAGGCTGCCGCCGCACAGCATCGTCCTGCTGCACGCCTGCTGCCACAACCCGACAGGGGTCGACCTGACGCGCGCGCAATGGGAAGCGCTGATCCCGGTCTTCGCAGAGCGCTGTCTGCTGCCCTACCTCGACCTGGCCTATCAGGGCTTCGGCGACGGCATCGAGGCCGACGCGTTCGCGGTGCGTGCCCTTGCCGCGGCACGCGACCGCGAGGGCCGCCCGCTCAGCTTCTTCGTCGCCAATTCGTTCTCCAAGAGCATGAGCCTGTACGGGGAGCGCTGTGGCGCGCTCAGCGTCGTCTGCCCGGACGAAGCGCAGATGACGAACGTCCTCGGCCAGCTCAAGTTCACGGTGCGCCGCAACTACTCGAGTCCGCCGATCCACGGCGGCCAGGTGGTGGCGACGGTGCTGACCGACCCCGCGCTGCGCAAGAGCTGGGAGTCGGAGCTCGAGGCCATGCGCCAGCGCATCCTCGCCATGCGCACGGCGCTGCACCAGGTGCTGCGCAAGAAGATGCCCCTGCGCGACTTCGACTACTTCCTGACGCAGCGCGGCATGTTCAGCTACACCGGCCTGACGCCGGCGCAGGTCGACCGCCTGCGCGAGGAATTCGCGGTCTATCTGGTGCGCTCGGGACGGATGTGCGTGGCCGGGCTGAACACCTCGAACGTCGAGGCGACGGCGCTGGCGATGGCGGCCGTGCTCGACGGCTGAGTACAGGAGCCACCTGAAGGGGTTGTTGGTCAGGCGCTCCTGAGACTGCGCGCCGTGGGCCGTTCCCGCGGCGCGAACACCCGGCGCTCGCTTCCGTGCGGCAGGCCGAGCGCGGCAGCCGCGGGTGGGGCAGGAGCGTCAATCAACGCCGAGTTCGCGGCGCAACTCGGCGCCGCTCCACGGACGCGGGTCCGCCGCCGCGCGTCCGATCAGCTCCACCAGCCGCTCGTTCACCGGCGCGGCAACGCCATGGCGCTCGGCGAGGCGGACGATCTCGCCGCACAGCGCGTCGATCTCGGTCGGCCGCCCGCGGGCGAAATCATCGGCCATGCTGGAACGGGCGCTGGCATCGATGCGCAGCATCCTCGCCGCCAACACCCGGAACAACGGCGTCGGCAGGCGCAGCAGCGTCGGGACCCAGCTGGGCGGCAGCGGCGTCAGCCGTGACGGCTCGATCCCGGCGGCGCGCATCGCACGCAAGCCCTCCTCCTGAAGGGCCGCGAGGCACAGCCGCGAATCGCGCTCGAGCAGCTGGCTGCGCAACGGCCGGCCGGAGAGTGCGTTCAACGGATTGTTGAGGTTGAGCAGCAGCTTGGCCCACTGGATCCGACCCAGGTCGCGGTGCAGTTGCAGCGGCACACCTGCCGCGGCGAACACCGGCAGCCAGGCCGACAGCTGCGCGTCATCCTCGACCGCGAGTACGCCACTCGTGCCGCGGTGGTAGTGCCCCGGGCCGATTTCGGCGACGTTGAAGGGAACCATCCCAGCCCGGACCCGCAGCTCGGGAGCGGCCCCGGCAGCGTCGCGCGCATTCGCCACGCCGTTCTGCATCGACAGGACCAGCGTCCCGGAAGGCAGCTTTTCGGCCAGCGCGCGCGCCGCCTCGACGGTGGCGGCGCTCTTCACGCACAGCAACACCAGCGCCGGACTCGCGTCGGCCGGTGGCACCTGTGTCAACTGCAGGTCGCCGGCGGCGACGACGAAATCGCGTCCCTCCAGATCGCTGCAGCGCAGGCCGTGGGCGCGCAGTTCGTCGAGCACTCGCGGCCGCCCGACCAGCACGACGCTGGCCCCGGCAGCCTGGAGACAGCCGCCGAGATAGCAGCCGATGGTGCCCGCGCCCATCACGAGGACCGGGCCGGGGACGGCGGCGACATGCATCTGCGACCGGGCCGTCGGCGGGGGCTCAGCCACCAGGCACCTCCGCCTTCGCCCGGCGCTTCTCCGATCGCGCTCCGAAGCGGCGGCGCGCTTCCAGACCCAGACCGGAGGCGACGCTCGCAAAACGATCACCACGAACGGCGCGTGCCGCCGGAAACGCCGCTGCGAGCCGCGCCGTGAGCAGCGCGAGTCCGGTCGAGCCTCCGGTGAAGTAGAGCGCATTGATATGCGTTGCAGTCAGTCCCGCCAGGGTGACGGTCGCGCGTGCGGTGGCGACGATGCGGTCCAGGTCGTCGTCGAGCGCGGCACCCGTGGCGGCGGCGTCGAGATCGGCCGACAGACCGCGCTCGACGTGGCCGAGGTCGATCGCGGTCGCGCCCCCATCGGCCACCGCGATCTTCGCGGCCTCGGCGCGGGCGAGCAGGTCGTGGCCCAGACGCTCTTCCAGCACCCTCAAAAGGCGCCGGTGGTGCGCCGGGTCAGCGTAGAACGCGCGCATCTGGCGCAGCTCGGCAACCCGCGCCGGGTTGTAGACCGTGTTGATCAGATGCCAGGTCGCGAGATCGAAATAGACCGCGCTCGGCACCTCCCGCGCCTCGCCCTGCGCCGACGGCGGACCGAACGCGCCGTAGCCGAACGCCGGCAGGATGCGGGCGAGTTCCACCCGGCGATCGAAGTCGGTCCCGGCGACGTGCACGCCGTGGCTGGCGAGGATGTCACCCCTGCGGTCGCGGGCGGCCGCACGGCGCGGGCCGACGCGGACCACCGAGAAGTCCGAAGTGCCGCCGCCGATGTCGGCGACGAGCACGACCTGCTCGACGTCGACGCCGCGCTCGAAGTCGAACGCTGCGGCGATCGGCTCGTACTGAAACTCGACCTCGGCGAAGCCCGCCAGATACGCCGCCTGCGTCAGGGCGCGCTGCGCTGCGGCGTCGCGCTCGGGATCGTCGTCGACGAAGAACACCGGCCGGCCGAGGATCACCTGGCGCAGCGGCGTGCCCGCCGCGGCCTCGGCCTTCAGCCTCAGGTGGCGCAGGTAGCCGACGACGACGTCGAGATAGCGCACCGCGCGGCCGCCGCCGACATCGGTGGTCTGCTCGATCAGGCTGCTGCCGAGGATGCTCTTCATCGAGCGCATCAGTCGACCATCGAGCCCATCGACGTAGGCGGCGATCGCCGCACGGCCGAACTCGCGCGGCGGTCCGTTGGCTTCGCTGCCCTCGACGCTGTAGAACACCGCCGTCGGCATGGTCGCGTGCCCGACCTCGAGCTCGACCAGGCGCATGGCGCCAGAACCGTCGGCGATCGCGATGGCCGAGTTCGAGGTTCCGAAGTCGATGGCGCAGTACATGCAGGAGGGATCCGGCGCGGGCAGGGGCGCGATTCTATCGACGCGGATCGGCTCGCCCCAGTCGCCCGCCGCAGCCAAGTTGCCGAAGGAGCGAGCGAAGTACAGAATAACGGACGACCGCGGCCTCGCCGCATCCCGGAGTCGTGCATGAACCGCAGACGCAACCATCGGGCCGCACTCGCGGCGATCCTGATCGCCTTCACCGGCGCCACCTGGGCAGCCGACCTCGCCCCAGCCAAGGCCGACACGCTCGCCACGGCACGGGCGCGCATCGCCGAACAGAAGTGGTCGGCGGCCATCGACGAACTCAAGCGCGTGAACGAGACCGGCAACGCCGACTGGAACAACTTGATGGGCTACAGCTTGCGCAAGCAGGCCACCCCCGACTACGCGGCGGCGGAGCATCACTACGACGAGGCGCTTCGGATCGATCCGAAGCACCGCGGTGCGCTTGAGTACTCCGGCGAACTCGCGTTGATGACCGGCGATCTGCCGAAGGCCGAGGCACGGCTGGCGGCGCTCGACAAGGCGTGCCGGCTTTCCTGCGAGGAGTACCGTGACCTGAAGGGCTCGGTCGAACGCTACAAGGCGGCCGGCAACAAGTACGTCGTCAAGCACTGACCCGAGCACGGTCCGCGCACCGATCCGGGCGCCGACCCCGAGCATCGACCGCGTGTCGGCCGGCGGCGGAAATCGGAATTGCTCCCCGATCCGCCTGCATATCCCCGTACCCCGGGAGGTCGGGGGGCACGACACTGGGGCTCCGATCAGACGGCCCATCCGATGAAGCTGCTTCCTCATCCAGACTGGTTTGCAGCGCTGCGTTCGTGGCGCGGGTTTCGTCGGCACGGGCAGGAGCCTGCCGACATGGGCACGGCATTCGGCCTCGACTCGATCACCGTCGTCGACTTCGAGTCGAGCCAGCAACCCGGACCCGCGAGCCGGGCCCCCGGCGACTGGGAACGGCGTCTCGACCGACGCTCTCGCCTCTAGAGTCCACGGGCGTCCGAATCCTGCGTTCGCCCACCGAGCCGGCGCTGAACACCGCGCCACGCTCGAACGCCAGAACGGAAGACGGGCACAGCGGCGCCACCTCGCAAGCCCCTGACAACCCGTCGGTCACTTTGCGACTGAAGCGTTTAAAACAGTGCTGGCAGCCGCATAATCCCGGTGTGGCACGACCGACATTCCGAGAAAAGATGCTGCAGTCGCGCGAGGACGCGATCCTGGTGTCAGCCAACCGCCTCCTGGCCGAAAGAGGCTTCGACACGATGACGATGGACGACGTCGCCGCCGATGTCGGCATCGCCAAGGCGAGCCTCTACAAGCACTTCCCGTCCAAGGAGCAACTGGCCGCCGAAGCGATGATCCGCGTTCTCGGGCGCGCCGTCGCGGCGGCTGACGCACTCGGCAACGACCTCTCGGCGCTCGATGGCCTCAAGGCGATGACGCGCTGGGCGCTGCGGGTGCAGCTCGCCGGCGAGATGCCGTCCTTGCCGGCGCAAAATTCCGTGCTGCGCAGCGCGCTGATGGCGCACCGCGGCTACATCGACCACTTGGTGCAGCTGAGCGAGCGGCTGGGCGAGTGGATCACCGCGGCGCAGTCGCGCGCCGAACTGAATCCCGCCCTGCCGCCCGAGGTCGTTCTCTACACGCTGTTCGCGCGCGCTTGCGACCCGGTGCTGCCGCTGCTGAAGGCCGCCGGCAACTTCGACGACGCGGCGATCGTCGAAATGCTCGTGTCGACCTGCTTCGATGGACTGGCCGGGGAGTCGGTGCAACAGGCCGCGGCCGTCCCGTCCCCTACCTGACCTCAGATATCGATCACGAGTTGCGGCTGATGGCCGGCCGCCTCGCCCTTGGACGCGTGGCCGCGCGAGTTGCAGACGACCCGCGTCAGGCCGGCCGCATGCTCGACCCGGTAGTCGTGCACGCAGTGGAGATGGCCGTGGAGCCACAGGTCAGCGCGCGGCAGCAGGTCGTCGTCGGCATTGCAGAAGCTTGCCGTCCCGCTTTGCGCGCCGTAGCGCGGATCCGCGCTCTGCATTGATGGAGCGAAGTGAGTGATTACCACCGTGGCATCGCACTCCACCTCTCGATTCAATTCCGACTCGAGCCAGCCACGCGCAGCGAGCGCATCGGCACGGACGGCGTCGGCGTCGTAGGCGCGACCGCCCTGGGTCGCACCCATCAGGCGCATGAAATAGCCCGCGGCGCGCATCGCCGAGTCACGGCGCGTCGGCCCGAACAGATCGAAATCGCTCCAGCGGGTGGCGCCGAGGAAGCGGATCCGCCTGCCGTCGGCTCCGGTCATGACGACGCTCTCACGCTCCAGAAGGGTCATGCCGAGGCCGGCGCAGCGTTCGCGCAGCGCTGGCCAGGCAGTGTCGAGTTCGCGACCGTCGAACTCGTGGTTGCCGGCGACGCAGACGATCGGTTGCGGCCACCCCCGGAAGTGCTCGTAAGCCGCCCACGTGCTGTCGATGTCGCCGGCGAGGACCAGAAGCTCAGCGCCCTCCGCCGGCTGCGGCTCGTAGGTCTCGGTTTCGAGGTGGAGATCGGAAAGCAGCTGGATGCGCATCGGCCCTCAGGTGGCGCCGTGGCACTGCTTGAATTTCTTTCCGCTGCCGCAGGGGCAGGGCTCGTTGCGTCCGACCTTGGGCGCGTCGCGTCGCACCGTGTCGACCTTGAAGCGCAGGTCGGTGGTGAGGTCGTAGAGGTCGGCGACGCTGGATACCAAGTCGCCGATCGCTTCGTCGAGGTCGGCCAGAGGCTGCTCGCGGTCGAGCACCGCCACGAGTTCGCGCTCCTCGTCGGTTTCGGCCGGCAAGTGACGATAGAGCCGGGCCAGCGCGGCATGGACCGCATCGTCGTCCATCTCGTCGAGATCCGGGAACGTCGCGGCCGCATGCTGGAAGCCGGCGACCCACGGCATCAGCGCCTGCGAAACCGGGCCGAGCGCGGCGGCGGCCTCGTCGCCGGCCTCCTCTTGCGGCTCATCGGGATCGGGCTCGAGGATCAGCGGATCGAATCCACCCTCTTCGGCCAAGTCGCGGTTCAACGCGGCATAGCGCCGCATCACCAGCGCCGTGGTGCGCGCCAGCCAGGCGCTATCGATCGACTCCGGCAGCGGGCGACCGTCGAAGTCGAAGACATGGGCCAGCCATGTCGCCGGCTCCAGCGGCACGGGCTGGACGATGACGCCGCAGAGGTAGCCGTCGAGCATGACGACGTCGAGCGCCTCGAACGGCTCGGGGGTGCCCGCCAGCAGTTCGTCGAGCTCGGCGAACTCGGCATCGCTCAGGTCGTGGGCCGGGGCTGGCGTCGGCGGACGCGACGTCAGGCCCGTCATGATGCTCGGCCCCCGGCATGGGTCCGGCCGCGACACGCCCCGGCGCCCTCGCGCGCGGCCGAGCGTCGCGGCGACATTTCCGGGATCAGCTCCCGGACGGCAAAGCTGTCTTGCGCGGCGCGTTGATCCAGAGCACCTGCACCCCGGAGAGGCGGGCGGCATGCTCGACGGCGGCCATGCGGACGCTGTCGATTTCCCTGTCCAGACCGCTGGTCTGCGGCGGCGCCAGCGAGGCGCAGCCCGTCAAACCAAAAGCCGCCAGCACCGTAACAGTCAGGGCGAACTTCATCGTCGTCTCCCAGGGACACGGGTCCCTCGAAGACTCTAGGCACGCAGGGCAGTCGCGTCAACCCGGCCAAGGCGAGCTCATGCATCGAGTCGCGCCTCGATGTTCGCCTTGGTCGCGCCAATCTCGGCCGGCAGGTGATACGCCAGCTGCTTGAAGAGGATTTCGTGAAGGCCCAGCTCCGCCTTCCATTCGGCAGGGTCGACGTTGATCACCGTATCGAAGCGGCCCCGGCTGAAATCAAGGCCGGTCCAGTCGAGATCCTCGTAGCGCGGCGAGATGCCGAAGGCGTGCTCGGCGCCTGGGGACTTGCCTTCGCCGCCCTCCACGCGCTCGACGATCCATTGCAGCACGCGCATGTTCTCGCCGTACCCCGGCCAGACGAAGCCGCCATCGGCTCCCTTGCGGAACCAGTTGACGCAATAGACCTTCGGCAAGGTCGCACCGCTGGCCTCGAGCTTGGCGCCGAGGTCCAGCCAATGCTGGAAGTAGTCGCTCATGTTGTAGCCGATGAAAGGCAGCATCGCGAACGGGTCGCGACGCACCACGCCCTGCTTGCCGGCGGCCGCGGCAGTCGTCTCGGACCCCATGGTCGCGGCCATGTAGACGCCCTCGAGCCAGCTGCGCGCCTCGGTGACCAGCGGCACCGTCGTCGAGCGTCGGCCGCCGAAGATGAAGGCGTCGATCGGCACGCCGGCGGGGTTGTCCCATTCGGGATCGAGCACCGGGTTGTGGGTAGCGCTGACGGTGAAGCGCGCGTTCGGATGCGCCGCCTTGGCGCCGGTCTCGGCGGCGATCTTCGGGGTCCAGTCGCGGCCCTGCCAGTCGGTCAGGTGGGCTGGCGGCTTGTCCGTCATGCCTTCCCACCAGACGTCGCCGTCGTCGGTCAGCGCGACGTTGGTGAAGATGACGTCGCGCTTCAGGCTCGCCATGCAGTTGGCGTTGGTCTTGTCGTTGGTCCCCGGGGCGACGCCGAAATACCCGGCCTCCGGATTGATGGCGTAGAGGCGGCCATCTGCGTTCGGCTTGATCCAGGCGATGTCGTCACCGATCGTCGTCACTTCCCAACCCTTGAGCCCGGCGGGCGGGATCAGCATGGCGAAGTTGGTCTTGCCGCACGCGCTCGGGAAGGCCGCGGCCACGTGGTACTTGCGGCCCTGCGGCGAGGTCACGCCGAGCACCAGCATGTGCTCGGCGAGCCAGCCCTGGTCGCGGCCCATCGTCGAGGCGATGCGCAGGGCGAAGCATTTCTTGCCCAGCAGGGCATTACCGCCGTAGCCCGAGCCGAAGCTCCAGATCTCCTGGGTCTCGGGGTAGTGGACGATGTACTTCGTCGAGTTGCACGGCCAGGCGACATCCTTCTCGCCCGGAGCGAGCGGCGCGCCGACGCTGTGCACGCAGGGTACGAAGTGCCCGTCCTCGCCCAGCAGTTCGAGGACCTTGCGGCCCATCCGGGTCATGATCTTCATGTTCACGGCGACGTAGGCGCTGTCGGAGAGCTCGACCCCGATGTGCGCGATCGGCGAACCGAGCGGCCCCATCGAGAACGGCACCACGTACATCGTCCTGCCGCGCATCGAGCCCTGGAAGAGACCCGGCGTGCCATCGGCCTTGCCCGTCTGCAGCAGCGCGCGCATCTCCGCAGGTGCCATCCAGTTGTTGGTCGGGCCGGCATCCTCCTTGCGCTGCGCGCAGATGAAGGTGCGGTCCTCGACCCGGGCGACATCGCTCGGGCTGCTGCAGGCGAGGTAGCTGCCGGGACGCAGCTCGGGGTTGAGCTTGCGGAAGGTGCCGGCGGCGACGAGCCGTGCGCACAGCCGGTCGTATTCGGCCTGGCTGCCGTCGCACCAGTGAACGTCGCTGGCCTCGGTGAGGGCCGCGATCTCGGCGACCCAGGCGATCAGTTTGGGGTGGCGCACGTAGGAGGGAACGTTCAGGTGCAACCCCTCCATCAAGGGTCGGTTCATCGAGAAGATCCTGTCAATCCAAGGGGTTCGGAACGGCTCGAGAACGAGCCGGCTCGTGGGCTGAGGGCGTCTCGGGGCGTCGGCCGGGACCGGTCGGTAGGAAGCCGGTTCCAGCATGGCGGCGGGGTCGGCTGCGCATTGCGCGGCGCCCCAGAGCAGGCCTGATTCGCACCAGTGTAGTGTTGGGGCAAAGCGTGGGCCCGGCGTGGTTATGCAAATCCGGAATGTCGCCATGCGACGCTCCGACGAACGGTCGTCGGCACTGGCTCATTTTGAGGAACCACTACCCGTCGTGTCGGCCGGCCAGTCAGCCCGCCGCGCAATAATCGCCCGACGATGCGGCGCCGTACGCTCCTCCTGTCACCGTGGCTCTGCGCCCCGTTTGCTGCGACGGCCCTGCGGACCGGGCCGAAACCGACGACGCCGCTGCGGCTCGGCGCCGATGTCGCGCTGGCGGACGCCGGCCTGGCGCGTTCGCTGCAGCAGGGCTTCGGCCGCGACACCGGCATCCCCGTGCAGGTGGTCCGCATGCCGGCGCTGGCGCTGCTCGAGGCCCTCGCCGCAGGCGAACTGGACGCCGGGCTGGCGAACGCGCCCGGGGCCGAAGAAAAGCTCGATGCCCAGGGGCTGGTCCATGACCGCCGCCGGATCGGCAGCGGCGAGTTCGTCCTCGTCGGCCCATTGCGACGCGGTCCCGGCCCCCTCGGCGGGTCCAGTCTCGCCGCCGCGCTGTCCCGGCTGCGCGAGGTGCTCAACCCCGATCCGGCCGCGCCCGTCTTCCTCACCGCGGGCGACGGCTCGGGCGCCCACGTGTTCGAGCAGGCGACCTGGCGGGAGGCCGGAATCGCGCCCGAGGCGCCCTGGTACGTGGTGGCCGCCCCGCGACTCGATCTCGTCAGCCAGGCACGCGCCCGCCGTGCCTACGCGATCGTCGAGCGCGGCGCATGGCTGACGCAGGGCGGCAATCCGCTCGCGATCCTCGTCGATCGCGACCCCCGCGGCGTCGAAAGCATCCATGTGATGCGATCCTTCCGTTCCCCGCACCCGGCGGGCAAGCTGTTCCTGGCGTGGATCGCCGGCCCGCAGGGTCGGGCCGTGGTCGGACGGCAGCGCGGCTACCGCGCGGCCTGACCCGGTGCGAGCCGGGCCCGCATCGGACCGCCGCGACGCGGGCGCGGGCGGGCAGGCACGGGCGCGGGCCCGGACCTTGCGGCATATTCCGTCTCGTGCCCACCCTGCTGAGCCTCAACACCGCGCCGGTCGGCCAGATCACCGTCGACGGCCGTCCTGTGGCCACGGCGATCGGCAAGCGCGGCGTCGACGGTCGGCGTCGCGTCGAACCGCTCGGCATCGAAGGGGATGCCCAGGCCGACCCGACGGTGCACGGCGGCCTGGCCCGGGCGGTCTATGCGTACCCGAGCGAGCACTACCCGTTCTGGGAGACCTTGCGCGCGCAGTTCGGCCTGGCCCCCTGGGGCGAGCGATTGCCGCACGGCGCGCTGGGCGAGAACCTGACGATCGTCGGCCTGCTCGAATCCGGCACCTGGGTCGGCGACCTGTTGCGCTTCCCCAATTGCACGCTCGCCGTCAGCCAGCCGCGCTACCCGTGCTTCAAGCTGAACGCGGCGCTGGGCTTCAAGCAGGCGGCCAAGGCGATGGTTGCGCAGGCCTGGAGCGGCTTTTATCTGGCCGTACGCGAACCGGGGACCATCGCCGCCGGCGAGACCTTCGAGGTCGTGCCGGGGGCGCGCGAAGTCGGCATCGACGAGCTCTTTCGGGCGCGGGCCGGACGCTGACCGGCAGCCCTCAAGCAGCGACCGGGTCGAGCACCGGGTAGTCCGTATAGCCCTCGGCACCACCGCCGTAGAGTGTCTTCTGGTCCAGAGCCGCCAGCGGTGCGCCGCTGCGCAGCCGCGCCACCAGGTCCGGGTTGGCGATGTAGGGACGTCCGAATGCCACCAGGTCGGCATCGCCGCTGGCAATGACGCGTTCGGCCATCGTCCGGTCGTAGCCGTTGTTCACCATCCAGGCGCCATCGGGGCTGCCGGCACGGAAGATCTCGCGCAGCGCGGCGTAGTCGAACGGGGCGATATCGCGCGCGCCACCCGTCTGGCCTTCGATCAGATGCAGATAGGCGAGCTGGTAACCGGCCACCAGCTCGACGACATGGCTGAAGAGCGCCTGGGCGTCGCTGTCCTGGCCGGCGCCGTTCGACGGGGTGACCGGGGACAGCCGCAGCCCGACACGGCCGGCGCCGACTTCGTTGACGACCGCACCGACGACCTCGAGCAGCAGACGCGCGCGATTCGCGATCGAGCCACCGTAGGCGTCACTCCGGTCGTTGATGCTGTCGCGCATGAACTGGTCGAGGAGATAGCCGTTGGCGCCGTGGAGCTCGACGCCGTCGAAGCCGGCGTCGAGCGCGCAGCGCGCCGCATGGGCATAGTCGGCGACCACGCGCGGCAGCTCGTCGGTGCGCAGCGCCCGCGGTTCGGAGACTTCGACGAAGCCCTGGGCCGTGAAGGTCTTGCCGACGGCACGTCGCGCGGTCGACGACACCGGCGGCTTGCCGCCGGGCTGCAGAGAGACGTGCGAGATCCGGCCGACGTGCCAGAGCTGGACGACGATCCGTCCGCCTTCGGCATGGACCGCGTCGGTCACCTTCTTCCAGGCGGCGACCTGCTCGGCGTTGTAGATCCCGGGCGTGTCGAGGTAGCCCTGGCCTTCGGCGCTGATCTGCGTCGCCTCGGAGACGATCAGCCCGGCGCTGGCGCGCTGCCGGTAGTAGGTCGCCATCAGGTCGGTCGGGACCTGCCGCGGGCCGGCGCGATCGCGCGTCAGCGGCGCCATCACGATGCGGTTGGCGGCGGCGATGGCGCCGAAGCGGAGGGGATCGAAGAGGCTGGTCATGAAGGTCTTGTCGGTGCGGCGAAGGCGGCGAGGTTACGGGCTCGAGCGATCGCCCGCGGCCCACATGCCGGGCAGACCTGTGCTAGCAAAGTCCGCGCCTCCCGACCCCGAGTCTTATTTCGGCGCCTCGGTCCCTCAGGGTCCGGACGTGGTGGGCACCGTACAGTCCGGACTTCACCCACCAGCCCGTCCCGATGCTCGCCTACCGACACGCGTTCCACGCCGGCAACCATGCCGACGTCCTCAAGCACACCGTGCTGACCCGCGTGCTGCGCCACATGAACCTGAAGGCCAAGAGCTACCGCCTCGTCGACACCCACGCCGGCGCCGGCGGCTATTCGCTCGAAGGGCGCTATGCGCAGAAGAAGGGCGAGTACGCGCAAGGCATCCTGCGGTTGTGGGAGCGTGACGACCTGCCGGAAGCGCTCGCGGACTATGTGGCCCGCGTGCGCGCCTTCAACCCGGACGGCCAGCTCGAGCAATACCCGGGCTCCCCGGCCTTCGCGCAGATGCTGCTGCGGGGGCAGGACCAGTTGCGCCTGTTCGAGCTCCATCCCACCGATCACCGCATCCTTGCTTCCTACCTGGGTGCGGTCAGAGGCGCCGAGGTCTACGACAGCGACGGCTTCGCCGGCCTCAAGGGCCAGGTGCCGCCGTCGAGCCGGCGCGGCGTGGTCCTGATGGATCCGAGCTACGAGGGCAACGGCGACTACGGCCGCGTGATCGCATCGCTGCGCGAGGCCATCGGCCGCTTTGCCGAAGGCGTCTACATCGTCTGGTATCCGCAGGTCACGAAGGTCGAGGCCGCGCGCCTGCCGCACCGGCTCGAGGCGCTGGCACCCAAGGGCTGGCTGCACGCGCGCCTGACGGTGCAGGTGCCCGACACCCTCGGCTTCGGCCTGGCCGGCAGCGGCGTCTTCGTCATCAACCCGCCGCACACGCTGCATGCCGAGATGGAAGTGGTACTGCCCTACCTGACCGAGGTGCTGGGTCAGTACGACGGCGCGAACTACCTGCTCGAGCAGCGCCCGGCCTGAGCGCCGCACGCCTCGCGACGGGCCGACGCCGGCCTCGCGCCCGCCACGGCTGCACGCGGCGCGCACTACCATGCGAGGCATGGATGCTCCTGCCGCTTTCGGCCCGCTGGCGGGCCTCAAGGTCGTCGAGCTCGGCCAGCTGATCGCCGGGCCGTTCGCCGCCAAGACGCTCGCCGACTTCGGCGCCGATGTCATCAAGATCGAGCCGCCGCCGACGTCGACCGCACCCGGCGGCGACCCGCTGCGCCAATGGCGGCTGCTGCTCGACGGCACCAGCGTGTGGTGGCAGGTCCAGTCGCGCAACAAGAAGAGCGTGGCGCTCGACCTGAAGGATGCCGATGCCCGCGTCAGCGTGCGCCGGCTGATCGACGAGGCCGACGTCCTGATCGAGAACTTCAAGCCCGGCGTGATGGAGGCCTGGGGCCTGGGCTACGAGGCGCTGGCCGCGACCAACCCGGGGCTGATCATGCTGCGCATCAGCGGCTACGGCCAGACCGGGCCGTACAAGGACCGGCCGGGCTTCGGCGTCGTTGCCGAAGCGATGGGCGGGTTGCGCCACCTGACCGGCGAGCCCGGAAGGGTGCCGGTGCGCGTCGGGGTCAGCATCGGCGACACGTTGGCTTCGCTGCACGGCGTCATCGGCATCCTGATGGCGCTGCAGCATCGCCATGCGAGCGTCAGCGCCGAAGCCCCGAAGGGACGGGGCCAGGTGGTGGACGTGGCGCTCTACGAGGCGGTGTTCAACTGCATGGAGAGCCTGCTGCCCGAATACAGCGCCTTCGGCGCGGTGCGCGAAGCGGCAGGTTCGGCGCTCCCCGGCATCGCGCCGACCAACGCCTACGCCTGCAGCGACGGCTGGGTCCTGGTCGCCGGCAACGGCGACTCGATCTTCCGGCGTCTGATGGTGGTCATCGGCCGCGCCGACCTCGGCGCGCGGCCGGAGCTGGCGCAAAACGCCGGGCGCGTCGTCCACGTCGCCGAGATCGATGCGGCGATCTCGGCCTGGACCGCCGCGCGCCGCGTGGAGGACGTGCTCACGGAACTCCACGGCGCGAGCGTCCCCGCCGGGCGCATCTACACCGCACGCGACATCGCCGAGGATCGTCACTACCGGGCGCGCGGCATGATCGAGCGCGTGGTCACCGCCGAGGGCGCCACGGTCGAGGTTCCGGGGATCGTGCCCAAGCTCAGCCTGACCCCCGGCCGCATCGCGCGGCGTGCGCCGCGTCTGGGCGAGCACACCGCGGAAGTCCTGCACCCGCCCGGCCCGAAGGCCCCCGAAGCCGGCGGTTGATCCTCCGACCCGGGCGCAACAGCGAGCGGGGCCGGCAAAGAGTCATCCGCGGCGTCAGCTGGATCGCTTTGCCGGCCTGGCGCGCCGTGAACGCGCCTTGGGCGTGGCGGGCGACGCGACGGCAGCAGTGCGGCGCGTCGGCGTCGCGACCGGCGCTGACGCGGGTGCAATGCGGCGTGCGGGCGGAGGTGAGGACGCCATCGGCGCGATCGGCACGCTCTGGGTGTGGAACGCCTTCGGCGGCGCGTCGGGGTTTGCGCGGCCGATGCGCTCGTACTCGGAAATCACCTGCGCGCCGAGCAAGAGCAGCGTCGCCGCGATTTCCAGGCTCAGCAGGACGACGATGGCGGTCGTCAGCGATCCGTAGACGACATTGACCTGGGAAAGCGTCGCGAAGTACCAGACCAGCAGATGCCGCGTGATCTCCCAGAGCAGCGCCGCCGTGACCGCTCCGATCAACGCGTGGCGCAGCTTCAGCCGGCCGACCGGCATCACCAGGTAGACGGAGGTCAGGACGAAGATCTCGCCAGCCAGGCCGAGCAGGTACAGCAGCACGCCCGAGAGACCGTTCAGCGACCAGTCGCGTCCGAACAGCGAGATGCTTTCCTGGCCGATGGCCTGCAGGCTGCCGGCGACCAGCGTCACCAGCAGCAGGCCGATGCCCAGCGACAGGATGTAGCAGTAAGGCATCAGCGCCGAGATGATGAAACGGCGCCGGCGCACCGCGACGCGGTGGATGAAGATCACCGACATCGCGTTCTCGAGCACCGTGAACGCGAGCGAGCTGAAGAACAGCATCGTCGCCAGCAGCACCCAGCCGATCGATCCCTGGTGTTCCAGGAAGTTGGCGAGCTCCTTGACGATGGGACGCGACTGCCCCGGCACCAGCCATTCGAGGTAACGACCGAGCGTGGACAGCAACTCGCCCTGGTCGACCAGCTGCGACAGCGCGATGACCGTGAGGATCAGCAGCGGAACGATCGACAGCAGCGCGTAGTAGGCGACCGCGCCGGCGAGCAGCAGACCCTGGTTGGCCCGGAACGCGCGCAGCGTGCGCCACGCGAACGTGCCCGGGTGGCGCAGGACTTCCTGCGTCGACGGATGAAGGTGGAGGATGCGCATCGGCGGCCGACGCCGCGATCATCGCTCAGTCGGGCGAAGAGATCTCGCGCAGGACTTCGTCGGTGTGCTGAGACTGGCGCGTGGCCAGGTCGCCCAGGGCGACGATGCCGACGATCTCGCGCGCGGCGTTGAGAACCGCGAGGCGCCGCACCTGATCGGTTCCCATCTGCTCGATCACGCTCTCGACGCTGTCGTCCTCGGCGCAGCAACGGACGTCGGCGGTCATCACGTCGGACACCAGCGCCTCCTGCGGAACCATGCCTTCGGCGACCCCGCGGACGGTGATGTCGCGGTCGGTGACCATGCCGGCCAGCGCCTTGCCGTCGGCCACCGGCAAGGCGCCGACGTCGATCGCCCGCATGCGCTGGGCGGCGTGCTGGATGGTGTCGTCGCGCTGGATCAGCTCGACGTCGCGGGTCATGATGTCGCCGATGCGGGTCATGGCGTGCTCCTGGTGCAATGACGCGCAGGGTAGGGCCGCCGGCAACGCGGGCGTACAAGCGCCGCGGCCGATCGGCTGTCGGACAGCGCCGCGCAGCGCGCCCGGTGCCGCGGTTCAGACGCCGAGAAACTCCGCCAGCCGGCCGTCGCCGCGGAGCGCGTTTGCCGGGCCGGCGAGGACGACGCGGCCCTTCTGGAGGACCACGAGCTGGTCGGACCGCGCGGCGACCTTGCGGTAGTCGCGGTCGACGACCAGCGTGGCCATGCCGCTTTCCCGGATGTCGCCGACGACGCGCCAGATCTCCGCCACAACCAGCGGCGCCAGGCCCTCGGTGGCCTCGTCGAGCACCAGGAGCTGCGGATTGGTCATCAGCGCCCGGCCGATGGCGAGCATCTGCTGCTCGCCGCCGGAGAGCTGCTGGCCGCCGTGGCCGAGCCGCGAGGCCAGACGCGGGAACATGCCGAGGACGCGCTCCAGCGTCCAGGCGGATCCGCCATCGATGCCCGGGCGCGCCGCCATCACCAGGTTTTCGCGCACCGACAGGTTGGGGAAGACGCCGCGTCCCTCGGGAACGTAGCCGATGCCAAGCCGCGCCATGCGCTCCGGCGGCGAGCCGGTGACGTCGCGACCGTCCCACTGGATGCAGCCGGCGGTCGGCCGCAGGTATCCCATCAGCGAGCGGATCAGCGTGGTCTTGCCCATGCCGTTGCGGCCGAGCAGGCCGACGGACGTCCCGGCCTCGATCATCAGGGTGACGTCGTGGAGGATGTGCGCGGCGCCATAGTGGGCGTGCAGGCCCTCGATCTGCAGCATCTCAGTCGCCCTCGCCGAGATAGGCCAGGCGCACCTCGGGGTGCGCACGGATGGCCTCGGGCACATCGCTCGCGATGACGAGGCCGTTGACCATCACCGTGATGCGGTCGGCGACGCGAAACACCGCATCCATGTCGTGCTCGACCAGCAGCACGGCGTGCGTGCGCTTCAGAGCCGCCAGCAGTGCCAGCATGCGCTCGGTCTCCTCGGCGCCCATGCCGGCGAGCGGCTCGTCGAGCAGCAGCACCCGCGGCCGGGTCGCCAGACACATCGCGATCTCGAGCTGGCGCTTGCCGCCGTGGCTGAGGGTCGCGGCGGGCCGCGCGGCACTCTCGGCCAGGCCGGCCGCGGCGATCGCTTCGCGGGCGACCGCACCGCTCGAGCGACAGCGCGCCGCGCCCTGCCACAACGCCCAGACGCGCTGGTGCGACGCCTGCGCGCACAGGCGGGCATTCTCGAAGACGCTGAAGGCCTCGAAGATGTTGGTGCGCTGGTAGCTGCGGCCGACGCCCGCGCGGGCCCGGCGCGCCTGCGACCAGGCCGTGACGTCGGCGCCACGCAGCCGGATCGTGCCGGCAGACGGCGCGAGCTCGCCCGACAGCATGTTGATGAGCGTCGACTTGCCGGCGCCGTTGGTGCCGATGACCGCGTGCAGCTCGCCCTGCCGCAGTTCGATGGCCACGCCGTCCACCGCAGCCACGCCGCCGAAGCGCCGGGTCAGGCCTTCGGCCTGGAGCAGGATCGCCGCGTCCGTCGCGATCGCTTCAGTCATCGCCGGCCACCAGGTCGACGCGCGGATGGCGGCGCAGCTGCGCCGGCAGACCCATCAGGCCCTTCGGCAGCAGCGCGACGAAGACGATGATCGTCAGGCCGAGCGTGAGCTGCCAGTGGTCGGCGAGCAGCGCTCCCACCCAGGCCTGCGACGAGTAGCCTTCCTTGAGCAGCGTGAAGGCGATCGCACCGATGACCGCGCCGCGCAGGTGGCCCAGGCCGCCGAGGATCAGCATCAGCAGCACCGCACCCGATTCCTGCCAGGCCAGCATCTCCGGGTTGACATAGCCGTCGCGTGCGGCGATGAGAAAGCCCGCCAGGCCGGCGAGCGTGCCGGCGATCACGAACGCCGCGAGCTTGTAGCCGTAGGTGCGAAAGCCCGCCGCGCGCATGCGCTGCTCGTTGACGCGGATGCCGGCAAGGGCGTGGCCGAAACGCGAGCGCAGCAGCGCGGCGAGCAGGCCGTAGGTCAGGCCGAGCGCGCCGAGCGTGAAGTAGAAGAAGTGGCTGCGGTTCTTCAGGTCGAGCAGGTCGCCCAGGACCGGCTTGAAGTTGAGGTAGATGCCGTCGCTGCCGCCGCCGATGCGCGTGTCGTGGAAGACGAAATAGGCCATCTGGGCGAAGGCGAGCGTCACCATGATGAAGTAGACGCCGCGGGTCCTGAGGCTGAGCGCGCCGACGAACACCGCGTAGCCGGCCGCGCAGGCGAGTGCCGCCGCCAGCAGCAGCGGCAGCGAGCCGGGGCCTGCGGCGGGGGCGAGCAGGACCGTCGCATAGGCGCCGATGCCGAAGAAGGCCGCGTGACCCAGGCTGACCAGGCCGGTGGTGCCGACCAGGAGCTCCAGGCTGAGGGCGAAAATCGCGAGGATCATCACCTTGACGACCAGGTCCTGCGTGTAGGCGCCGACGACGAACGGCACGCCGGCCAGCAGCGCCAGCACGACCACCGGAACCAGAGCGCCGTAGCCACGCTTGGGCAGCAGCGCCGGGGCGGAGGCGGGCGGGGTCGTCTGGGCCATCAGTATCCTCGCTTGGCCAGGCCTTCGGGACGCCAGATCAGGATCACCGCCATCAGCAGGTAGATGCCGATGCCGCTGACCTCGGCGAAGAAGACCTTGCCGAAGGTGTCGACGAAACCGACCATCAGCGAGGCGACGAGGGCTCCGGTGATCGAGCCGATGCCGCCGATCACGACGACGACGAAGCAGATGATCAGGACGCCGCCGCCCATGCCCGGATAGACCGAGGACAGCGGCGCGGCGATCATGCCGGCGAGCCCGGCGAGCGCGACACCCCCCGCGAAGACCAACCGGTACAGCCGCGTGATGTTGATGCCCAGGCCGCGCACCATGTCCCGATTGCTGGCGCCGGCGCGCACCATCATGCCGAGCCGCGTGCGGTTGACGACCAAGTACAGGCCGACGGCGATCGCAATGCAGGCCGCGCTGGCGAAGAGGCGGTAGGTCGGATACGTCATCCGGTCGCCCAGCGCGATGCTGCCGGCGAGCCAGGCCGGCGCCTGCACGCCGTGGACATCGTTGCCGACGAGGATGCTGCGCATTTCCTCGAAGACGAGGATCAGGCCGTAGGTCATCAGCACCTGCTGCAGGTGGTCACGCTGGTAGAGGTAGCTGAAGAAGGCCCACTCGAGCAGGTAGCCGAAGACGAACGACAGCAGCGCCCCGCAGGCGAGCATCACCAGGAACTGCTGGCCGAAGAGCGGCGCGAGCGAGAAGGCGAGGTAGGCGCCCAGCATGTAGAAGCTGCCGTGGGCGAGATTGATGACGCCCATGATCCCGAAGATCAGCGTCAGGCCGCTGGCCAGCAGGAACAGCAGCAGGCCGTACTGGACCGCGTTGAGGCACTGGATCAGGAAGGTCGTCAGGTCCATCGCGAATGTCGTGAAGGAGCCCGGCATCCGCCTGCCGATGCGGCCGAGGGGCGCGCGCCCCGGCCGGGACATCCCGGGGCGCCGAGATTATCGGCGACTTCCCCGTGGATGCGCGGGCCGCGACGGCCCGCGGAGGAACGCTTCAGTTCGCCTCGGAGATGAACTTGGTGACGAGGTAGCCGTCGAACGTCTCCAGGCCGCCTTCGCTGCCGATGCCGCTGTCCTTGATGCCGCCGAAAGGCGTCTCGGCCAGCGCCATGCCGAAGTGATTGACGTTGACCATGCCGGCCTCCAGATGGGTCTCGACCTTCTGCGCCGTCGCCATCGAGCCGGTGAAGACGTACGACGCGAGGCCGAACGGCAGCGCGTTGGCGCGCTTCAGGACCTCGTCGACGTCGTTGAACGGCGTGATCGGCGCGACCGGGCCGAACGGCTCCTCGGTCATCAGTCTCGAATCGTCGGGCAAGCCGGTGACGACGGTCGGCGGGAAGAAGTTGCCCGGTCCGGCCCGGCGCTCGCCGCCGACGATGACCTGGCCGCCGCGCTTCTTCGCGTCCTCGACGAACTGCTGCATCGAGTCGACGCGCCGGGCATGCGCCAGCGGTCCCATCGTCGTCTCCTTCTCCAGGCCGCTGCCGAGTTGCAGCGCGCCGTAGCCCTTGGCGAAACGGTCGACGAAGCGGTCGTAGATCTTCTTCTGCACGAAGAAGCGGCTCGGCGCGACGCAGACCTGGCCGGCATTGCGGGTCTTGAACTGGACCAGCATGTCGGCCGCGCGATCGACGTCGGCGTCGTCGAATACCAGCACCGGCGAATGGCCGCCGAGTTCCATCGTGACGCGCTTCATGTGCGCGCCGGCGAGCGCGGCGAGCTGCTTGCCGACGGCCACCGAGCCGGTGAACGACACCTTGCGGACGATCGGCGAACGGATCAGATAGTCCGAGACTTCGGCCGGAACGCCCCAGACCACGTTGAGGCACCCCGGCGGCAGGCCGGCGTCGTGGAACAGCCGGGCCAGCGCCATCACCGCGCTCGGCGAGTCTTCCGGGCCCTTGATGATCATCGTGCAGCCGGCGCCGATCGCCGCGGTGATCTTGCGGATCGCCTGGTTGAACGGGAAGTTCCAGGGCGTGAAGGCGACGCAGACGCCGACCGGCTGGCGCAGCACCAGCTGGCGCACGTTCGGCAGCCGCGCCGGGATGACGCGACCATAGATCCGCCGACATTCCTCGGCATGCCAGTCGGCGTGCTCGGCGCACGACGTGACCTCGGCCCGGGCTTCGGCGAGCGGCTTGCCCTGGTCGAGCGTGATGTCGCGGGCGATCTCGTCGCGGCGCTCGCGCGCCAGCTCGGCGACCCGGCGCAGGATCTTCGAGCGCTCCATCGGCGAGGAGAAGCGCCAGGTCTCGAACGCCGTCTGCGCCGCGGCGAGCGCGGCGTCGAGATCCTCGCGGGTGGCGTGCGCGAGCTTGCCGACGACGCTGTTGTCGGCCGGGTTCAGGATGTCCTGCTGCTTGCGGCCTTCGGCTTCGATGAAGCGACCGCCGATGTAGAGGGTGGAGTCTTGGTACATGTCGAATCCTGCTGGCTGTTGAACGGGATGGGGCGACGCCTCGGAGTCGCCCCGCGGTGAGCTCGCGCTCAGGTGACGGGGGGCCCGGCCGCCGGTGCGGGCGGCGGCGCGCGGGGGACGACCGCCGCCAACTTGAAATCGACGTCGGCCGCCTGCGCCCGGGTGAGCGTAGCGCCGGCGGCGAGGATCTTGCGGATCGCCATGTGCTCGGCCGGGTGGTTCAGCGTCTCGACCGCGGCAAGCCGCTCGCCGCGAAAGTGCAGCACGGAGAACTTGCCGCTGGCCGGATCGCCGCGCAGGACGGTGTCGTCGCCCGCAGCCGACAGGCCGCACATCTGGACCCGCAGGTCGCCCTGGTCGCTCCAGAACCACGGCAGCTTGTCGTAAGGGGCCGCCTTGCCGGCCAGCCGCGCCGCGACTGCACGACCCTGATCGACCGAGTTCTGCACCGATTCCAGGCGGACCGCATCGGGATGGTGGACGCTCGGGTAACGCGCACAGTCGCCGAGCGCGGAGATGTCGGGATCGCTGGTCACGAGGTGGGCGTCGACGACGATGCCGTCGTCCTCCGCGAGGCCGGCGGCCGCCGCGAGCTCGGTGTTGGGAACGACGCCGATGCCGATCAGCACCAGATCGGCCTCGATGCGCCGCCCGTCCTCGGTCACGACCGCCGCGACCCGGCCGTCTCTGCCCTCGATCGACGCGACCGAGGTCTGCATCAGGAACTCGATGCCGCGGCTCTCGTGGGCGCGCTGCAGGTGGTTGCCCATCTCGGCCGACAGCGCGCGCATCAGCGGCCGCTCGGCGAACTCGATCACCGTCACGCCCGCACCCGCAGCCAGCGCCGTGGCCGCGACCTCCAGACCGATGAAGCCGGCGCCGACGATCGCGACCTTGCCCGCGGTCGCCAGCAGCGTGCGGATCTGGCGCGCGTCCTCGAGCGTGCGCAGCAGCACCACGCCGTGCAGGTCCATCCCCGGCCAGTTCGGCCGCCGCGGCCGGGTGCCGGTCGCCAGCACGAGATGGGTGTAGCCCAGGTCCTCGCCCGAGGCCAGGCGCACGCGATGCGCGGCGCGGTCGATCGCGACCACCCGTTCCGGGGCCCGCCGCTCGATGCGACGTTCGGCGAAGAAGGCGTCGGGGCGGAAGTGCAGCTGGGCGTCGTCGGCGTCGGCCTTGAGATGGGCCTTCGACAGCGGCGGGCGCTGGTACGGCAGGCTCGCTTCGTCGCCGATGAGGACGACGCGACCTTCGTAGCCCTGCTCGCGCAGCGACACGGCCGTCTGGAAACCGGCCTGCCCGGCACCGACGATCACCACGCTCGAATCGACGGGCAGCATCACACCTGCTCCGCCGGCACGCGCACGACGAGCGCGTCGAGTCCGGGCGGCAATTCGAGCTGGCAGCTGAGCCGGCTTTCGAGCCGGCGTTCCGACGCCGTGTTCTCGAGCATGTCGTCCTCGATCTCGTCGGCGCGCGGGAATCGCGCCAGCAACGTCGGGTCGACATAGACGTGGCAGGTCGCGCAGGCGGCCGCGCCGCCGCATTCGGCGACGATGCCGGCGATGTCGTTCTCGATCGCGGTGCGCATCACGTTGGCGCCGACGTCGACGGTCACGTCGCGGCGCGTGCCGTCTTCCTGGATGTAGGTGATCTGGGGCATGGGAGGGCCATTTTGCCGAAGACCGCGCGGCGCGGCGGCGCGACGCTCGGGCGGGCATCCCGTCGCGCGCGTGGAGAGGCTGCCGTCGCTGCGGCTCACGCGGTGCTGCCGCTCAGACGCCGCGGGCGCGATCCGCCCGGAATTGCGTCGCGAACGCCGCGAACGTGCCGGCGTCGAGCGCCTGCCGGATCTCGCGCATCAGGTTCACGTAGTAATGCAGGTTGTGAATGCTCGCCAGCATCGGCCCGAGCATCTCGCCGCAGCGATCGAGGTGGTGCAGGTAGGCGCGCGAGAAGCCGGCGCAGGCCTGGCAGGCACAGGTCGGATCGAGCGGACGCTCGTCGTCGCGGTGGCGTGCGTTGCGGATCTTCAGATCGCCGAAGCGGGTGAACAGATGGCCGTTGCGGGCATTGCGCGTCGGCATCACGCAATCGAACATGTCGACCCCGGCGGCCACGCCTTCGACCAGGTCCTCGGGCGTGCCGACTCCCATCAGGTAGCGCGGCTTGTCCGCCGGGAGGCGCTGCGGCGTGTGGGCGACGATGCGGCGCATCTCCTCCTTCGGCTCGCCGACGCTGACGCCGCCGATCGCATAGCCGGGCAGGTCGAGCGCGGCCAGCTCCGCGATCGATTCCTCTCGCAGCCCCTCGAACATCCCTCCCTGGACGATGCCGAAGAGCGCGTTCGGATTCCCGAGCTTGCGGAACTCGTCGAGGCAGCGCCGAGCCCAGCGCAGGCTCAGCGCCATCGAGACCCGGGCCTCGTCCTCGGTCGTCAGCCGGCCCCCCTGCTCGTAGGCGGTGCACTCGTCGAACTGCATGACGATGTCGCTGTCGAGTACGTGCTGGATCTGCATGCTGACCTCCGGGGTCAGGAACAGCTTGTCGCCATTGACCGGCGAGGCGAAGCGAACGCCCTCCTCGCTGATCTTGCGCATCTCGCCGAGCGACCAGACCTGGAAGCCGCCACTGTCGGTGAGGATCGGCCGCGACCAGTTCTCGAAGCGGTGCAGCCCGCCGAAGCGGCGCAGGACCTCGAGACCGGGGCGCAACCAGAGGTGGAAGGTGTTGCCGAGGATGATCTCGGCGCCCATCGACTCGAGCGAGGCCGGCAGCACGCCCTTGACGGTGCCATAGGTGCCGACCGGCATGAACACCGGCGTCTCGACGACGCCGCGGGCGAGGGTGAGGCGGCCGCGGCGGGCGAGGCCCTCGGTGCGCAGCAGTTCGAAGTTGAGCATCCGTCGATTGTTGCCCTAACATCGGCCACCGTCGAAAAGGAGCCCGTATGCCGACCTCGCTGCCGTCTTCCACGCGCCGTCTCTGGGTCCTCGCCGCCGCCCTCGCTTTGGCAGGTTGCGCGAGCGGCCCGCTGTCGCAAGCCTCAGGGGGCGAAGCCGCGGTGCAGCGCGTCAAGACCGTCGTCGTGATCTTTGCCGAGAACCACAGCTTCGACAACCTCTACGGCCTCTATCCCGGCGCCGACGGCATCGCCGACGCCACGGCCGAGCAGACCACCCAGCTCGACCACGACGGCAAGCCGCTGAAGGAGCTGATCGTCTTCGGCGCCGACGGCAAGCCCGATGCGCGCTTTCCGCGCATGCCGAACAAGCCGTTTCGCATCGACGCGCCGCCGATGAACCGCATGATCGACCAGATCGTGCCGAGCCCGATCCACGTCTTCTTCCACAACCAGGAGCAGATCAACGGCGGCAAGAACAACATGTTCGCGGCCATGTCGCAGGTCGGCGGCTGGACCATGGGCTACTACGACGGCTCGCAGTTCAAGCTCTGGCAATGGGCGCGCGAATACACGCTCGCCGACCGCTTCTTCATGGGGGCCTTCGGCGGTTCCTACCTCAACCACCAGTACCTGATCTGCGCCTGCGGGCCCCAGCATCCGAATGCCCCGGAATCGATGCGCGCCCGGCTGGATGCCAATGGCAAGCTGACGAAGCGCCCCGATTCGCCGTCGGCCAACGAAGGCGCGGTGAAGGTGTTCAGCAGCGGCGGCGGCCAGGTCGCGCCCGACGGCCTGTCGGTCAACACCACGCAGCCGCCGTACCAGCCCAGCGGCGTCCCCCCGGCCGATGGCGGTGCTCTGGCGCTGGCCAATCCGAAGGGCGCCACCGGCTTCGGCGAACCGTTGCCGCCGCAGACGGCGAAGACGATCGGCGACACCCTCTCGGCCAAGGGCGTCGACTGGGCGTGGTATGCCGGCGGCTGGGATCAGGCGAGTGCCGACGGCCAGCAGCCGCCCGCCGTCAAGCGCAAGATCATCTACACGCGCGACGAGGCGAGCCCGATGTTCCAGCCGCATCACCAGCCGTTCAACTACCAGGTGCGGTTCGCCCCGGGCAGCGCCGATCGCGCCGCGCACCTGAAGGACGGCGACGAACTGCTGCAGGACATCGCCTTCGGGCGTCTGCCTGCCGTGACCTTCTACAAGCCCGCCGGGCGCTACACGCAGCATCCTTCCTACACCGACGTCAAGAGCGGCGACGAACACATGGCCGACCTGCTGGCGCGACTGCGCGCGAGCCCGCAATGGGAAGACATGCTGATCGTCCTCACCTACGACGAGAACGGCGGCTACTGGGACCACGTTGCGCCGCCGTCGGGTCCCGGCTGGGGCGACCGCCTCGGCCCCGGCACGCGGATCCCGACGCTGATCGTCGGCCCCGGGGTGAAGCGCGGCCATGTCGACCACACGACCTACGACACCGGCTCGATCCTCAAGTTCATCACCCGGCGCTTCGGCCTGGAGCCGCTGCCGGGCGTGCGCGCGAATGCTGGCGATCTGAGCAACGCGCTGGTGCGCTGAGGCGCCGCGGCGTCACGGGGATTCCCCTGCGGGCGCCGCGGGCTCGCGGCGGGGTCGCCATCGGATCGCCGTCGGCTCCGGGGCCCGCCCCGCCGCTGCCCAACGAACGCGATGTCAGCTCGCCGCGCCGTCGCTGCTGCGCGCGAGCAGCATCGCATCGCCGTAGCTGAAGAAGCGATAACGCTCGCGAATCGCGTGCGCATAGAGGCTGCGGATGCGCTCGAAACCGGCGAAAGCGCTGACCAGCATCAGCAGCGTGCTCTTGGGCAGGTGAAAGTTCGTCACCATCAGATCGACCGCCTTGAAGTCGTGGCCCGGTGTGATGAAGATGTCGGTCTCGCGGCTGCCGGCCTCGAGCACGTGTCCGGGCTCCGCCTCGCGAGCCGCCGATTCCAGCGCCCGCAGGGTCGTCGTGCCGACCGCGACGACGCGGCCGCCGGCAGCGCGTGTGTTCTCGATCGCCCCGACGGTGGCAGACGGCACGTCGAACCATTCGCTGTGCATCGCGTGCTCGGCGAGGTTCTCGACCCGCACCGGCTGGAACGTGCCGGCACCGACGTGCAGGGTCAGCGTCGCCAGGCCGACGCCTTTGGCACGCAGGCGTTCCAGCAGCGCGGCATCGAAATGGAGTGCCGCCGTCGGCGCGGCGACCGCGCCCGGACGGGCGGCGAACACCGTCTGGTAGCGGCGCTCGTCCTCGGCGTCGTCGGCATGCGCGATGTACGGCGGCAGCGGGACGTGCCCGTGGCGCTCGAGGAGCGCGAACGGATCGTCCGGCAGCCGCAGGCGAAAGAGCGCACCGGCGGCACTGCCGGGCGCGCCGCCGCGGCCCAGCACCTCGGCGTCGAAGGCATCGGCGAAGCGGATCGACTGGCCGGCGCGCGGCGTCTTGCTGGCGCGCAGCTGGGCCAGGACCTCGTGCCCGGGGAAGACGCGCTCGACGAGTGCCTCGACTGCGCCGCCGCTCGGCTTGACACCATGCAGCCGCGCCTTGACGACGCGGGTGTCGTTGACGACGAGCAGATCGCCCGCCCGCAGCAGCCCCGGCAGTTCGCCGAAGACGCGGTCCACCGGCGCCGCGCCCGTGGCGTCGAGCAGCCGCGACGCGCTGCGCTCGGCAGCGGGATGCTGCGCGATCAGTTCGGGAGGGAGCGCGAAGTCGAAGTCGCGCAGCGTGTAGGTCGGCATCGTCGTGGCGTGGGTCGGCCCACCGGCAAGGCAGAATTCTCCCCCATGGTCACTTTGGCGGAGCCCGGCCGCGCCGTCGCGGCGAAGGACGCTGGCGCGGCGGCGAAGGCTGCCGTCAAATCGGCGCCGCAGAAGGCCCTCGACAAGCTCGGCCTCGTCCGCGACATCGACCTCGCGCTGCACCTGCCGCTGCGCTACGAGGATGAGACCCGGATCACGCCGATTGCCGAACTGCGCGACGGTGTCTCTGCCCAGGTCGAAGGCGTCGTCACCGACAGCCGGGTGCAGTTCCGGCCGCGGCGTCAGCTCGTCGTCAAGCTCCACGACGGCAGCGACGACCTGGTGCTGCGCTTCCTGCACTTCTATCCCTCGCACCAGAAGACCTTCGCCGCGGGCGCGCGGGTGCGCGTGCGCGGCGAGGCTCGCGGCGGCTTCTTCGGTCTGGAGATGGTGCACCCGAGCTTCCGTTCGGTGGTTGCCGACGCCCCCCTGGCCAGCGCCCTGACGCCGGTCTACCCGACGAGCGCGCAGCTGCCGCAGGCCTATCTGCGCAAGGCCGTGGCGGCGGCGCTGGCGCGCGCCGACCTCGGCGAACTGCTGCCCCCGGCGGCGGTGCCGGCAGGCATGACGACGCTGCGAGAGGCGTTGCGCTTCCTGCACCATCCGCCGCCCGATGTCGGGATGGCGACGCTCGAGTCTCACGACCACCCGGCCTGGCAGCGGCTGAAGTTCGAGGAGCTGCTGGCGCAGCAGCTCTCGCAGCTGCAGGCCAAGCGCGAACGCGACCGCCAGCGCGCGCCTTCGTTCGCACGCCGTGCGGACGGCCTGCGGCGTGCGCTGCTCGGCACACTGCCGTTCACGCTGACCGCCGCGCAATCCCGCGTCGAGGCGGAGATCGGAAGCGACCTCCAGCACGAGGTGCCGATGCACCGCCTGCTCCAAGGCGACGTCGGCTGCGGCAAGACCGTGGTCGCCGCGCTCGCCGCGGCCGCGGCCATCGATGCCGGCTGGCAGTGCGCGCTGATGGCGCCCACGGAGATCCTGGCCGAGCAGCATCTGCGCAAGCTGGTCGGCTGGCTCGCGCCGCTCGGCGTCGAGGTCGCCTGGCTCACCGGCAGCCGCAAGGGCAAGGGCCGGGCGCGCATGCTCGAGCGGATCGCCAGCGGTGAGGCCGCGCTCGTCGTCGGCACGCACGCGGTGATCCAGGAGCAGGTCGCGTTCGCCCGCCTCGGCCTGGCGGTCATCGACGAGCAGCACCGCTTCGGCGTGCAGCAGCGCCTGGCGCTGCGCGCCAAACTGGCGCAGCAGGCGCTGGAGCCGCACACCCTGATGATGAGCGCGACACCGATCCCGCGCACGCTGGCGATGACGCTCTTCGCCGACCTCGACATCAGCACCATCGACGAACTGCCTCCGGGACGCACGCCGATCGTCACCAAGCTGTTCTCGGACGCCCGCCGCGACGCCGTCGTCGGCCGGATCCGCGACGAGGTCGAGGCCGGGCGGCAGGTCTACTGGGTCTGCCCGCTGATCGAGGAGTCGGAGACTCTCGACCTGCAGAACGCGACGGCGACGCACCGCGAGCTCTGTGACGCCTTGCCCGGCCGGATGGTCGGCCTGCTGCACGGGCGCATGCCGGCGGCCGAGAAGGCCGCGGTGATGCAGCTGTTCGGCGCCGGCGAGATCGCCGTGCTGGTGGCGACGACGGTGATCGAGGTCGGCGTCGACGTGTCCAACGCGTCGCTGATGGTGATCGAGCACGCCGAACGGTTCGGCCTGTCGCAACTGCATCAGTTGCGCGGCCGCGTCGGCCGCGGCACGGTCGCCAGCGTCTGCGTGCTGCTCTATGCGGCACCCCTGTCGGATCCTGCCAAGGCGCGGCTGAAGGCGATGATCGAGACGACCGACGGCTTCGAGATCGCGCGCCGCGATCTCGAGATCCGCGGGCCGGGTGAATTCCTCGGTGCCCGCCAGTCGGGCTCTGCCCTGCTGCGCTTCGCCGACCTGGCCGAGGACACGGCGCTCGTCGAAGCGGCGCGCCATGCGGCGCTGCTGCTGCTCGATCGCCACCCCGCGGCGGCCGCCGCCCACCTGCAGCGCTGGCTCGGCGGCAAGGCCGAGTACCTCAAGGCCTGAGCTTTTTCATTCGCGGTGGCGTGCCGCACGCGCGTGGCCGACGGGCACCGACCCGACCCAGGAGCCTTGGCACAATCGCCCCGCATGACGCTGACCGAACTCCGCTACATCGTCGCGGTCGCCCGGGAACGCCACTTCGGTCGCGCCGCCGAAGCCTGCTTCGTCTCGCAGCCGACCCTGAGCGTGTCGATCAAGAAGCTCGAGGAAGAGCTCGACGTGCGGATCTTCGAGCGCGGCGCCAACGAGGTGAGCGTCACGCCGATCGGCGAGGAGATCGTGCGCCAGGCGCAGTCGGTGATCGAGCAGGCAGGGGCCATCCGCGAGATCGCCAAGCGTCGCAAGGATCCGCTCAACGGGCCCCTGCGGCTCGGCGTGATCTACACCATCGGCCCCTACCTGCTGCCCGACCTGGTGCGCCAGGTGATCGAGCGTGTGCCGCAGATGCCGCTGATGCTGCAGGAGAACTTCACCGCCAAGCTGCTCGACATGCTCCGCACCGGAGAGCTCGACGCCGCGATCATGGCCGAGCCGTTTCCCGACACCGGCCTGGCGACGGCGCCGCTCTACGACGAGCCGTTCATGGTGGCGCTACCGGCCACGCATCCGCTGGCCCGGCGCAAGTCAATCAGTGCCGAGGAGTTGAAGGCCGAGAAGATGCTGCTGCTCGGCACCGGACACTGCTTTCGCGACCACGTGCTCTAGGTCTGCCCGGAGTACGCGCGTTTCTCGAGCGACGCCGAGGGCATGCGCAAGACCTTCGAGGGCTCGTCGCTCGAAACGATCAAGTACATGGTGGCCTCGGGCATGGGCCTGACGGTGGTGCCGCAGCTCTCGGTACCGGCCGAGCCGCAGACGCACGTCGCCTACGTGCCGTTCACGAAGCCGGCGCCGACGCGTCGCGTCGTCCTTGCCTGGCGCCGCAGCTTCACCCGCTACGAGGCGATCGCGGCCTTGCGCAACGCGATCTACGCCTGCCCGCTGAAAGGCGTGAAGCGCCTGACCGAGTAGGCCCGACACCAGTCCTTCGGCGCCGGCACGGACAGCGCGCTATCGTTCGCTTAGCCAAGTTCAACTGGCCGACCCTGCGCCCTTGCCTTAGCCTTGGCCGGTCGCCACAGCAAAGGAAGCACCATGGCCAAGCAGAAGTCATCCTCGGCATCGAGCGCTCCCCCCATCAACATCGGCATCAGCGCGGCCGATCGAGCGGCGATCGTCGGTGGCCTGTCGAAGGTCCTGGCCGACACCTACACGCTCTACCTGACGACCCACAATTTTCACTGGAACGTCACCGGTCCGATGTTCAGCACGTTGCATCAGATGTTCATGGTGCAGTACACCGAACTCTGGAACGCGGTCGACCCCGTGGCCGAGCGCATCCGCTCTCTCGGCCATCCCGCGCCGGGCTCGTATGCCCAGTTCGGCAAGCTCAGTTCCATCAAGGACGTGCCGTCGACGCCACCGAAGGCGCTCGAGATGGTGGCCATCCTCGTCGAGGGCCATGAAGCCGTGGCGCGAACCGCGCGGGCCGTCTTCCCGCTCGCCGACAAGGCCGGCGACGAGCCGACCGCCGATCTGCTGACGCAGCGCCTGACGGTCCACGAGCAGACCGCCTGGATGCTGCGCAGCCTGCTGCAGGAGTAGCTGCGGTCCGGGCGCGAGGCGGTCGTCCGAAGCGGATACCGCGCGCCGGCGACACATGCTTGCGCCACCGCTTGAGCGGTTGACCCCATCGAGGCTAGCGGCCGGCGGCCGCCGATAATCGCCGGTTTCCCTCCGGCGGTCTGCAGTGCAGGCTGCGCACCATGGCTGACCCCACCCTGTCCCTGCCCGGCGACGCTGCCGCGAAGCCGAGCGCCGCGAAGCCCGCCGAGCGCGTCTCTCCGCTCACGCCCGAGGTCAGGCGTCGCCGCACCTTCGCGATCATTTCCCACCCCGACGCCGGCAAGACGACGCTGACGGAAAAGCTGCTGCTGTTCTCGGGCGCGATCCAGATCGCCGGCTCGGTCAAGGCGCGCAAGGCGAGCCGCCACGCGACCTCGGACTGGATGGAGATCGAGAAGCAACGCGGCATTTCCGTCGCCAGCTCGGTGATGCAGATGGAGTACCGCGACTGCGTGATCAACCTGCTCGACACGCCCGGCCACCAGGACTTCTCCGAGGACACCTACCGCGTGCTGACGGCGGTCGATGCCGCGCTGATGGTCATCGACGCGGCCAACGGCGTCGAGCCGCAGACGCGCCGCCTGCTGCAGGTCTGCCGCGCCCGCAACACGCCGATCCTCACCTTCGTCAACAAGATGGACCGCGAAGTGCAGGAACCGCTGGTGCTGATGGACGAGATCGAGCGCGAGCTCGGCATGGAGGTCGTGCCGTTCACCTGGCCGGTCGGCATGGGCAAGCAGTTCCACGGCGTGATGGACCTGCGCGAGCGCCAGATGCGCGTCTTCAAAGGGGGGCAGGACCGCGACCGCGACGACGACGAGATCCTCGCCGGCCTCGAGAACCCTGCCTACCTCGAGCGTTTCGGCATGCAGTACGAGCAGGCCCGGGGCGAGATCGAGCTGCTGACCGACGCCGCGCCGCCGTTCGACCGCGAGGCCTTCCTCGCCGGGCGGCAGACGCCGATGTTCTTCGGCTCGGCCGTCAACAATTTCGGTGTGCGTGAGGTCCTCGACGCACTAGTCGACCTGGCGCCTTCGCCGGGCCCGCGCGACGCGATCCAGCGCACGGTCGCTCCCGACGAGGCGAAGTTCAGCGGCGTGGTCTTCAAGATCCAGGCGAACATGGACCCCGCCCATCGCGACCGGATCGCGTTCGTGCGCGTGGCCTCCGGGCACTTCGAGCGCGGCATGCGCCTGAAGGTCGTGCGCTCGGGCAAGGAACTGCGGCCGAACACGGTGGTGAGCTTCCTGTCGCAGCGACGCGAACTGCTCGACGAGGCCTATGCCGGCGACATCATCGGCATTCCGAACCACGGCGTGCTGCAGCTTGGCGACACCCTCTCCGAGGGCGAGGCGCTGCAGTTCACCGGCTTGCCGTTCTTCGCGCCGGAGATGTTCCGCAGCGTCGAGGTCGCCGACCCGCTGCGCACCAAACAACTCAAGGCCGGGCTCACGCAACTCGGCGAGGAGGGCGCGATCCAGGTGTTCCGCCCGGTCGCCGGCTCGGTGTTGCTGCTCGGCGCGGTCGGGCAGCTGCAGTTCGAGGTCGTCGCCCACCGCCTGGAGCACGAGTATGGCGTCAAGGCGCGGATCCAGCCGAGCCGCTTCCAGGTCGCGCGCTGGGTCACCTGCGAACCCGAGGACGGCGGCGCGCGCGAACTGCAGCGCTTCATCGACGCCAACGCCCACCGAGTCGCCTACGACGCCGTCGATGCGCCGACGGTGCTGGTCGAGTACGCACCCGAGCTGCGGGCGATCGAGGCGAACTGGCCGAAGATCCGTTTCCACGCCCTGCGCGAGCACGCCGGCCTGGTGTTCCAGCGCCAGCTCGAGGGCTGACGCGATGGGGCCGTGGCTGCGCCCGTTGCGTCAGAGTCCCAGCCAGGTCCCGATCTTCAGCATCGCGGCCTGGTCGTAGCGCTCGAACCCGGAGTACTTCGTCGGAGCGAGCTTCTTGCGGCCGTCCTCGGTGGCGTCCAGAGTCGCGAGGTATTCGCGCACGCTCTCGACCTGCTCGGCGCTCAGGTTCGAGCTGGCGATGATGTGCTTGATCGGCACCGGTCGCGACTTGGCGAGCACCTTGCCGCCCTTGCCGGTCCATTCCTTGATGACGCTGTTCGCGGCCGTGGCGCCGGACTGCGTCAGCCGGTTCTCGACGAAGAACGGCACGGCGTCCTGGTAGCGCGTGTAGACCATTGACACCTGGGTGGTGTCGAGCCCGGCATCGCGCAGGGTCGCGCGCACCATCACCGACGTGATCGAGTCTTCGTCCGGCGCGCCGAGCTTCGTCCCCTTGAGGTCGGCGAGGGTCTTCAGCGCCGTGTCCGGGCGGACCAGGAACTGGGCGGTGTAGGTCTGGTAGCCCTTGGTCACGGCCACGAGCTGGTAGCCGGAGCGCTTGATGGCCTGGATCGACAGGTGAGCCGGATGGACCATCGCAAGGTCGTAGGCCTTCTCGGCCAGGCCCTTGCGCAAGGACGGGTAGTCGGCGATCGGCTCGACCGTGACCGGTTGCTTCAGGATCTTGGCCAGGTCGGCGGCAATCAGCGCATAGCGGCCACGCACCTCCTCGAAGGGCACGCGGTAGGTCACGCCTTCGTTGACCGCGAAGACCAGCGCATGGGCCGCGGGGGCGAATGCGACCAGCAGTGCGGCGCAGGCCGCACGCCATCCAGAACTACGCATGTTTCTCACCTCGCAGGGGTCGTGTCGGAGCGGCCGGGTCGAGCCGCGCGTTGGTGGGGGCGATCATTCCACCGCGCCGGGTCGGTGCCTAGGACATCGACCGTCGAGCGTGCTGGATGCAGTCGCGCAAACGTGACAATTGCCGCATGACGGCTCTTGCCTTGGGCGCACGCCTGCGCCTGTACCTCGATCTGATCCGCTGGGACCGTCCGGCGGGCACCTATCTGCTGCTGTGGCCGACCCTGTCGGCGCTGTGGATCGCGGCCGGCGGATTCCCGGGCTGGCATCTGGTGGCCGTCTTCACGCTGGGAACGTTCCTGATGCGCAGCGCCGGCTGCGCCGTCAACGACGTCGCCGACCGGGAGTTCGACCGCCACGTCAAGCGCACCGCCCTGCGCCCGGTGACCAGCGGTCGGATCGGCACGCGGGAAGCGCTGGCAGTCGGGACGGTTCTCGCCCTGGGGGCGTTCGCCCTGGTGCTGACGACCAATCGCGCGACGATCGCCTGGAGCTTCGCTGCCATCGCCGTCACCATCGCCTATCCGTACAGCAAGCGTGTCTTCGCGATGCCGCAGGCGGTCCTCGGCGTGGCGTTCAGCTTCGGCATCCCGATGGCCTTCGCGGCGGTGCTGGGCACTGTCCCGCCACTCGGCTGGGCGCTGCTCGTCGGCAACCTGTTCTGGGTGCTCGCCTACGACACCGAGTACGCGATGGTCGACCGCGACGACGATCTCAAGATCGGCATTCGCACCTCCGCCATCACGCTCGGCCGCTACGACGTGGCTGCGGTGATGACGTTCTACGGCCTCTTTCTCGCGACCTGGGGCGTGCTCGGTGTCAGGCTCGGCCTGCGTCCGGCGTACTTCGCCGGCCTGGGCGCTGCCGCGCTGATCGCGGCCTGGCACTACACGCTGATCCGCGATCGTTCGCGTGACGGCTGCTTCCGCGCCTTCCGGCTCAACCACTGGGTCGGCTTTGCGGTGTTCGCAGGGGTCGTGGCGGCCGCGGCCTGAGCCGCGCCTTGCCCCTCAGAACCAGCCGAGCAGGAGCTTGCCCAGACCGAAAGTGAAGTAGCCGCAGATCGCAGCCAGCACCGCGGTCTCGACGCGCCGCACGCGGCTCGGTGCATCCGCCTGCCAGACGTTCGGAAGCACGCGGGCGCGCTCGGTCTGCTTCGCCGGCGCCATGAAGCCCCGGACGATGGGCCCGACGTCGAGGTCGCCGGAGAGGGTTGCGCCCCCCGAGAACGGCACGAAGCCGCTGTGGGGCTGGACGAACAAGGATGTGCTGCGCATGAGTCGAACATCTCCAGGAGACAGCTGATGGGGAAGGATGCGCCGCATCGTCGTCGCCGACCGCAACCAGTGATTGCCGTCGTCCTCGCAATGCTTGCAGGCCCGGATCGCGGGATTGCCTTCGTCGCCGGCCGCGCGCTCCCCGCTCGCTGCCGGTTCGCGGCGCCGGGAAGTCGGGCCGCTGCGGAGCTATCGGTGCCTGCGTCCGCGCCTTGAGGGCGCGGAGCGTGCACTGGGACACGGCGGCGGGCGAAGGCACAGCGCCGCCGTCGGATCGGTCACGAATGCGCCTCGTGTAGGCTTGCGCGCCCTAGCGAGCATCGCATCCGTAATCCCGACGAGGTCAGCATCGAGAAGAGATCGAGTTTCGCGCTGCGGGGGCTGGCGCGGGTCGTCGTCGCCGCCGTACTGGGTGGCACCGTGCTCGTGGCCATCGGCTACCGCATCGGACCCGAGCACTTTCCCTGGATCGCCCTGCTGCAGTACCTGCCGTACCCGATCCACCTGGCACCGGCGCTCGTCGCGGTACTGTGCTCGCTGAGGCTCAATCGGGGATGGCGTGCCGCAGCCTTGCTGAGCCTCCTGCTCGTCCTCGGCCCGGTGATGGGCCTGGTGCTGCAGCGGGGCGAGCCGGACGAGGGGCGGCTGCGCCTGCGGGTGATGACCTACAACATCAAGGCCCATCTCGCGCTGCAGCGCCGCGACGGCTTCCTCCAGCTGGCGCGGGAGATCGAGGCCCAGGACCCGGACATCCTGTTGGTCCAGGACGCCAGCGAGCCCGGGTCGGCGCGACCGTTCCCGCAGTCTGCAGGGCACGCGACCAGCGCCCCTGTCGCCGCATTGTTCGGTTCGCGCCACCGCTACCAGCACGGCCAGTTCGGCATCGCCAGCCGCTACCCGCTGCACGATTGCGCGCCGGGCCCGGTGCGCGCGGGGGTCCAGAGCGAGTCCTACATCCGCTGCGTGGCGGACGTGAACGGCTTGGCGGTCGAGCTGTTCTCGGTCCACCTCCAGACCCCGCGCCACGCTCTCAACGCGACGCGGCGCGAGCCCCTCGAGGGTGTCGACGATCTCGAGCAGAACGCCGCCGTGCGGCTGGCGCAGGCTGCCGAGCTCGCCGAGACGATTCGCGCCTCCAGAGGCGCCGTCATCGTCGGCGGCGACCTGAACGCGCCGCAGCCGTCACTCGTCATCCAGCGGCTGCTGAACGAAGGACTGCGGGACGCCTTCGCGAGCGCCGGCTTCGGCTACGGCTACACCTATGGTCAGGCGCTGCGGCCCGGCTTCGCGTTCCTGCGCCTGGACCACGTACTCGTCGGCCCCGGCATCGGCGTGGCGGGGAGTCACGTCGGCGGGGCGAGGGCGTCGGAGCACCAACCGGTCATCGCCGATCTGCTGCTGCGCCCTTCCGTTGGCTCCTGAGGGCCTCCTCGTGGCGATCCGCTGCTGCCAGCAAATCGGAAGCGAAACCCCTGTCCGTGGACTGATGCCGCTGAGCGAGCGCTCGCACACGCGCAATCTCCAGGAGTTCCGGGTCGCGTTGGCGCGCTGCCCGGGCTACTCTGAGCCAAGCGCCGACAACCCGCGGCAAGGCATAGAGCGCTGCACCCATATTGCCGAGCTGCTCGGCGCCGCGGGGGCTGTGAGAGCGTTCCAGGGTCGTGTCGTTCATTCGAGCCTCGCGATTCCGGCAGGCGCCCTTCGGAGAAGGGACTCACCGCACGGCTGGAGCCGATATTAGGGTTATCACCTAGACTTGGGAAATTGCAATTCCGAATCCGGGCATCACGCCGGCGAATGACTCGTTGAACTTCCGCACCCTCGACCTGAACCTGCTGCGCGTCTTCGACGTGGCGATGACGGAGCGCAACGTCACGCGGGCCGCCGAACGCCTGTCGATGACGCAACCGGCCGTCAGCAACGCCCTGCGTCGACTGCGCGAGGCTACGCGGGAGGACCTCTTCATCGCCGGGTCGACCGGCGTGACGCCGACCCCACACGCGATCGCGCTCTGGCCCACCGTGCGGGCCGCGCTCGGTGACCTGCGCCAGGCGCTCGAGCCCCAGGCTTTCGATCCAGGCCACGACGTGCGGACTTTCACACTGGCCACCGCCGATGCGAATGCGGCGCTGACGGTGCCGCGTCTGGCCGAACAATTGCAGGGATCAGCCCCTGGAGTGGACCTGCGCTTCGTGCCGCTCACATCGCGCGACCCACGTCCGCTGCTCGAGCACGGCCAGGCCGACGTCGCCCTCGGCTTCTTTCCCGACGTGGGCGCCGCGGTGGCCGCCGCCGGCGCGGAATCGCTGTTCCAGCTCGACCTGCTCTACGACGACGCCTACGTCTGTGTCATGCGACGCGAGCACCCGCTTGCACAGAAATCTTCTATCAGCCTCGATGAGTACTGTGCGGCGGACCACCTGAGGGTGAGCTTCGCCGGGCGCCCGCGGGGTTTCGTCGACGAGGCGCTCGCGCTGCTCGGCCGCGAGCGGCGCGTCCGGATCACCGTGCACCAGTTCTTCACCGCAGGGGCTGTCGTGCACCAGTCGGACCTGCTGACCGTACTGCCGCGCAGCTTCGTCGCCGCGACGGGCCATGCCGAGGGCCTCGCGGTGCGGACGTTGCCGTTCGCGCTGCCGCGGATCGATGTCGGGCTGCTCTGGCATCGGCGCCATCAGCACGACGCCGGCCAGGCTTGGCTGCGCGCAGCCGTGACCAGCGCCTGCGCGGCGGTCGCGCGCGAGTCGAAGCGGGGGCCGCTCGTGCAAGCAGGGCATCATCCCCACCTTTCGGAGATGGCCGACGCTTCATGATTGCGGAGTTCGAACGAGCCGGGCTGATCGTCCTCGAGCGGGGCTGGCTGTCGTCGAACAACGTCCTGTTCGCCGCACCCACGCACGCGCCAGCGCTGGTCGACTCCGGCTACTGGAGCCACGGCGCGCAGACCGTGGCCCTGGTGGAGTCGGTGCTGAAGGGCCGTCGGCTCGAACGCATCGTCAACACCCACCTGCACTCCGACCATTGCGGCGGCAACGCTGCGCTGCAGCGGGCCTACGCCTGCGCGATCGACGTGCCGGCCGGCGAGGCCACGAACGTCGATGACTGGGACGAGACCGCGCTGACTTTCCGGGCAACGGGGCAGCATTGCCCCCGCTTCACGCGCAGCGGCACCGTCGGCGCCGACGAAGAGGTGATGCTCGGGGCCTGGCGCTGGAAGGCGATCGCCTCGCCCGGCCACGATCCCGGATCCGTGGTGCTGTACCAGCCGGAGCTCGAGTTGCTGATCTCCGCCGACGCGCTCTGGGAAAACGGCTTCGGCCTGGTGTTCCCGGAACTCGAGGGCATCGCAGCCTTCGACGACGTGCGCGCCACCCTCGACCGCCTGGCCGCGCTGAAGGTGCCCTGGGTCATCCCCGGTCACGGCCGGCCGTTCGGCGACTTCGAGGCAGCCCTCGGACGTGCGCGCCATCGCCTCGACGGCCTCGTCGCCGATCCGCTGCGACATGCGCGCCATGCCGCCAAGGTGCTGATGAAATTCCATCTGATGGAGGTCCAGGGCCAGGGTCTCGACGCGTTCGAACGGTGGGTGGCGGCGACCCCCTACATGGCTCTGGTCCATCGCCGCTTCGGCGCCCCGGAGGGATTTGCGGATTGGTGGCAGGCGCTGCTCGCCGAGCTGGTGGCCAGCGGCGCGCTGCACGTCGACGGCAATCGGGTGGAAAACGCCTGACCCGCGGAGTGACGGGTTCTCCGGAAATCCTGCGCCTGATTGACGTAGCTCAGGCGCGCAGCGATCAACCCTCGCCGGGATCGTCGAGCATTGCCGGCGGCTGGTACTGCGGGAATCCCTGGTAGGAACGGCTCGGCGCCGTGGGCCGCAGCGGCCAGGTGTGGCGGGCGGTCGGCACGGCACCATCGACCCGGATGACGGTGCCGCTGACGAAAGCCGCGGCTTCGCTCAACAGATAGACGACGGCGCTCGAAACCTCGGCTTCGGTGCCGAAGCGCTGCAACGGCACTTTCGACGACAAGCCGCGAAGCAACTGCCGGTACGAGTCGTCGTAATGGTCCATGCCGCTGGATGCGATCCAGCCCGGCGCCACGGCATTGACGCGGACGCCGGCGCCGCCCCACTCGCACGCCGCCGTCTCTGTGAACGTCAAGACGCCGCCGCGCGCGGCGCCGGAATGGCCCATCCCCGGCATTCCGCCCCAGATGTCGGCCAGCATGTTGACGATCGAACCGCCATGGCTCTCCATCCATTGCCGGTAGACCTCGCGCGAGACCAGGAAGGTGCCGTGCAGGTTGTTGCGCACCACCGCGTCCCAGCCTCGCAGCGACATATCGCGCAACGCCGCCGGATACTGCCCGCCGGCGCAGTTGTAGAGACCGTCGATGCGGCCATGGCGCACGAGGATGTCGGCAACGGTGCGGGTCACTCCGTCCTCGTCGCGAATGTCGCAGACATGGCGGCTGAGGTCGGCGCTGCGCTCCGGATAGATCATGGCGATCTCGGCCGCAACGGCCTCCAGCTTGGCCGACTGCCGGCCGACGATCGCGACGCGGGCACCGAGGCTGGCGAGTTCATGAACGGTGCAGCGACCCAGCCCGCTTCCGCCGCCCGTGACGACGATGGTGCGGCCTTCGAACAACCCGGGGCGAAAGGCCGAGCGGTAGCGCTCGACGCTTGCCGGCGACGCCGGCGGAGAGCCTCGATCGGGTGGTCTCACAGTCATCGTCGACGGCCGCTCAGCCGACATCAGGGCACATCGTTGACGTCGCTGGCGGAGCCTTCGCGGTGCGGTTGCAGCGGATGGGCCGGCTGCACCGGCTCACCCGCCACCGGAACCTTGCGTGCCAGGAACTCGATCACCGCGTCGCCGAAGCTGTCGTTGCGGTCACCGGCAACCATGTGGGCGGCGCCGGTCACATTCACGTACTCGGCCTGCGGCACGAGCCGCAGGAAGGCCTGCGCACCGTCTTCCGTCAGCACGTCCGACAGGCCACCGCGCACCAGCAGGGTCGGCAGCGTCAAGCGGCGCGCGCAGGCTTCCAGGCGCTGCTCGCGCACGCCGAGTTCGCGGCTGACGTTGCGAAAGCGCGGATCCCAGTGCCAATGGTAGCGCCCGTCGTCGCCGAGGCGCACGTTCTTGGCTAGACCGGCGAGGGATTTCGGGGGCTCGCGGTGCGGCTGGTAACTGGCAATCGCGTCGGCCACCTCCTGCAGGGAGTCGAACCCCTCGGGCTTGAGATTCATGAAGGCCTGGATCTTGCCGACGCCCTCGGTCTCGATCTGCGGCGCGATGTCGACCAGCACCAGGGCGGTGGCATCGACGCGGTCCTCGCCGATCGCGACCAGGCTGGTGCCGCCTCCCATCGAGGCGCCCACCAGCACCGGCCGTCGGCTGCCGAGCTGTTCGATCACGCAGGCGAGGTCGGCGACCATCGTGTCCTGGCCGTAGACGCCGTCGGCGGCCCAGTCGGAATCGCCATGGCCGCGGGCATCGATCGTGACCGCGTGGTAGCCGGCAGCGCCCAGGGTGCGGCCGGCTCGTTTCCAGGCGTGGCGGGTCTGTCCCCCGCCGTGCTGCAGGATGACGAGGGGTCCGCGGACGTCGCCCCAGGAATCGCCGGCGATGCGATTGCCGCCTGCGCCTGCCCACCAGTGCATGGGATCGGGCGTGCCGGGCAGGCGCGTGCCGGCGCCGCGGCGCGCGGGGCTATGGGGCGTGTCCATGATCGATCGTAGCAAGCTGCCCGCTCCGCCTGCCGGCGGAGCCCGCGGTCAGTTCAGCCATTGGACCGCGACGACACGCAGTCCCAGCGCGACGCTGAAGACCGCGACGCCGGCGTTCACCCAGCGGTGGGCGCGCGACAGGTGGCGCGCGCCCAGGCGCATCGGCACCGAGATCGCCCAGGACAGCGCCGCCATGCCGCAGATCGAGCCCAGGCCGAACAGCAGCACGTACAGCAGACCGACCCAGGGACTGCCCACCTTCTGAAGCGTCAGCAGGACGAGAGCCGCCGATCCGGCGAGGCCGTGGACCATGCCGACCAGCAAGGCCCGCAGCGGAATCGGCCGATGGGCATGATCGTGATGGCTCGCGTGGTGCGGCCGGCTCTCGCCGCGATGCGTATGGGCGTGGAAGTGCGGGGTCGCCGCGTTGGAAGGCGGCGGATGGCCGGGTGCGTCCGGGTGCCTGGTCGCCGCATCCGCCGGGAGCGGATGGCGGTGCGCGTGGAAGTGGATGCGTTCGCGGCGCATCCGGCGCAGGAGGTCCGCCCCGAGCAGGACCAGCATCGCGCCAACGGCGCCTTCGAGCGCGTGGATCCAGCGATCCGGCATCGCCACACCGATCACCATCACCGCCCCACCGAAGAGCAGCGAGGTCAGCGCATGCCCTACCCCCCAGAACGCGCCCTGGCGGACGACGCGGCGGGAATCCTTCTCGCGCGTCACCAGCGTCGCGACCGCCGCCAGGTGGTCAGCCTCGAGCGCATGCTGCAGTCCGAACAGCAGCCCGAAGAGCAGCACCGTCCCGGTGATCACGCCGAGGTCATGGATAGAGCCCGCGTTCCTCGCGCGCCGTGAGGATGCGCTCGCAGGCGACCGCGAACGTCGCCGTGCGCAGGCTCACCTTGTGGCGGTCTGCGGTGTCCCAGATCTTCTTCAGCGCGTCGACCATGATCTTGTCGAGGCGCACGTTGATCTCGTCCTCGCTCCAGAAGAAGCTCGAGAAATCCTGCACCCATTCGAAGTAGCTGACCGTCACGCCGCCGGCGTTGCAGATCACGTCGGGCACCACCAGCACGTTGCGCTCGCCGAACACGTCGTCGGCGTCCGGAAGGGTCGGCCCGTTGGCGCCCTCGAGCACCATCTTGGCTTTGATGCGCCGCGCGCGCGCCGCCGTGATCTGGCCTTCGAGCGCGGCCGGGATCAGGATGTCGCAGTCGACATCCCAGAACGATTCGCCGTCGACGCTCTCGGCGTGGCGGTAGCCGGCGATGCCCGCGTCGCGGCGCAGCACCTCCATCGTCTCGGCCATGTCGAAGCCGGCCGGGTTGACGAGCGTGCCGGTGTGGTCCTGGACCGCGACCAGCTTCGCACCGGCCTGCACGAAGAGCTCTGCGGCCGCGCTGCCGACGTTGCCCATCCCCTGGACCGCCACGCGCGCGCCGTTGAGATCCAGGCCGATGCGCCGCGCTGCCTCGCGCCCGGTGACGAAGACGCCGCGGCCAGTGGCCTTGACGCGCCCGAGCGAACCGCCGAGGTGCAGTGGCTTGCCGGTGACGACGCCCGTCGCGGTCGTGCCGGTGTTCATCGAGTACGTGTCCATCATCCAGGCCATGATCTGGCCGTTGGTGTTGACGTCGGGCGCCGGAATGTCGCGCTGCGGGCCGATGATGATGCCGATCTCGCTGGTGTAGCGCCGCGTCATGCGCTCGAGTTCCTTCGACGAGAGCTTGCGCGGGTCGACGCGGATGCCGCCCTTGGCGCCACCGTACGGCAGGTTCACCGCCGCGCACTTGACCGTCATCCACGCCGCCAGCGCCATCACCTCCTCGAGCGTGACATCGGGGTGAAAGCGAACCCCTCCCTTGCCGGGGCCGCGCGACAGGTTGTGCTGGACCCGGAATCCCTCGAAATGGGCGACGCTGCCGTCGTCCATCTCGATCGGCACGTCGACGATCAGCGCCCGCTTCGGTCGCTTCAGCGTTTCCGACCAGTGCGCGAGATGACCGAGGTAGGGCAGCACCCGGTCGACCTGGGAGAGATAGGTGTGCCAGGGACTCGTCGACGTCGGATTCAGGTAGGACAGGTAGCTCATCGTTCGCACTCCCGTTGGGGTGGGCCGAGGCGGGCCGCGCCCGAGACTTTAGGCCCGCCGGCATCGGCCTCCGCGGAGCCCCCCATGCCGACTTCGCATTGGACCCGCGCGCCCCGGCATGGCGTCGCGCGGCACCGTCGTCAGCCGAACTCGTCGCCGAGTTCGACCGCACGGTCGCGGGCGGCCGAGATGGCCGCGACAAACGCGGCATCGACGCCATCGCGCTGCAGGCGGGTGATCGCCGCGTGGGTCGTCCCACCCTTGGAGGTCACGCGTTCGCGCAGCAGTTGCAGTGGCTCGGCGGCGCCCTGCGCCAGCGCGGTCGCGCCGGCGAAGGTCTGCAGGGCGAGTTCACGGCCCTGCTCGGGCGTCAGGCCCATCTCGACCGCGGCGCGGACCATGGCCTCGGCGATGAAGAAAACATACGCCGGGCCGGACCCCGACAGCGCGGTGACGGCATCGAGGTCGCGTTCGGCGTCGAACCAGAGCACGCGTCCGGTCGGGGCGAGCACGGCCTCGACCTCGGCGCGCGCCTCGGCATCGAGGTTGCCACGGGCGTAGAGGCCGGAGATGCCCTGGCCGATCAGCGCCGGCGTGTTGGGCATCGCCCGGACGACGCGCGCCGCCCCGGTCGCCGCGGCGATCGCGGCGCTGCGGATGCCGGCCATCACGCTGAGTTGCAGGGCGCCGGCGACGTGCGGGGCCGCCGGCGCGGCAGCCGCCTTGAAGAGCTGCGGCTTGACGGCCCAGACCACCAGGGTCGCCTCGCGCAGCGTCGCGTCCGGTGCGGCGAGGGTGCGGACGTCCCAGTCTGCGGCGAGCCGTTCGCGTTGGGCCGGGTCGGGGTCGACGACGATCAGCGACGCACCGGCGCGACCGCCGCGTCGCAGGCCGCCGACGATGGCGCTGGCCATGTTGCCGCCACCGATGAAGGCCGTCGTGGTCATGGGCGCAGTGTACGCAGCGCCGGTCGGCGCGGTTGCTAGGTCATGACACGCACGCCGAAGATCGCGGTGCCGACACGCACCAGCGTCGAGCCCTCGGCGATCGCCGCCTCGAGGTCGTCGCTCATGCCCATCGACAGCGTGTCCAGCGCCACGCCGCGGGCGCGGACGCCATCGAACAGCGCGCGCAACGCACGATGCGGCACGCGCTGGGCCTCGAAGCCCGCGAGCGGCTCGGGGATCGCCATCAGGCCGCGCAAGGCGAGTCGCGGCAGCACGGCGACGGCCAGCGCAACGGACTCGACCTCGGCCGGATCGAGGCCGCTCTTGGTCGCCTCGCCGCTGATGTTGACCTGCAGGCAGATCTGCAGCGGCGCAGCGCCTTCGGGCCGCTGCGCCGAGAGGCGTTCGGCGATCTTCAGACGATCGACCGAATGCACCCAGTCGAAATGCTCGGCAGCCGCGCGGGTCTTGTTGCTCTGCAAAGGGCCGATGAGGTGCCACTCGGGGCGCGGCCGCAGGTCGGCGAGTGCCGCGATCTTGTCGAGCCCTTCCTGGACCAGGTTTTCGCCGAATCGCTGTTGCCCGGCAAGCACGGCGGCGCGCACTGCCGCGGCCTCGCAACGCTTGCTGACGGCAAGCAGCGTGACGCTTTCCACGGGGCGCCCGGCCACGGCGCAGGCACGCTCGATGCGAGCCCGCACCTGCCGAAGGTTGTCTGCGATGATCGCCATAATGCGCCGAGCGTACCTCGCATCGGCGTAGGCCAGAGCGTCTCCGGCGCCTCAACCAACTCCCGATCCATGGACATCACCCAACTGCTGGCGTTCTCGGTCAAGAACAAGGCCTCCGACCTGCACCTGTCCGCGGGCCTGCCGCCGATGATCCGGGTCCATGGCGATGTCCGCCGCATCAATGTCGACCCGCTCGAGCACAAGCAAGTGCACGACATGGTGTACGACATCATGAACGACTCGCAGCGCAAGGCCTACGAGGAAACGCTGGAGTGCGACTTCTCGTTCGAGATCCAGGGCCTGGCGCGCTTTCGCGTCAACGCGTTCAACCAGAACCGCGGCGCCGGCGCCGTGTTTCGGACGATTCCCTCGAAGATCCTGACGCTCGAGCAGCTCAACTGCCCGCCGGTGTTCGCCGAGCTCGCGCTCAAGCCGCGCGGCATGGTGCTGGTCACCGGACCGACCGGCTCCGGCAAGTCGACCACGCTGGCGGCGATGGTCAACCACCTCAACGAGAACGAGTTCGGCCATGTGCTGACGGTGGAAGACCCGATCGAGTTCGTGCACGAGTCGAAGAAGTGCCTGGTCAACCAGCGCGAGGTCGGGCCGCACACGCTGTCGTTCGCGAACGCCTTGCGCTCGGCGCTGCGCGAGGACCCGGATTGCATCCTGGTCGGCGAGATGCGCGACCTCGAAACGATCCGCCTGGCCCTGACCGCGGCGGAAACCGGGCACCTGGTGTTCGGCACGTTGCACACGTCGAGCGCCGCCAAGACGGTCGACCGGATCGTCGACGTCTTCCCGGCGGCCGAGAAGGAAATGGTGCGCTCGATGCTGTCCGAGTCGCTGATCGGCGTGATCTCGCAGACGCTGTGCAAGACCAAGGACGGCGCCGGCCGCGTCGCGACACACGAGATCATGCTGGGCAACGCAGCCATCCGCAACCTGATCCGCGAGAACAAGGTCGCGCAGATGTATTCGTCGATCCAGACCGGCAACAACGTCGGCATGCAGACACTCGACCAGAACCTCGCCGAGCTGGTTCGCCGCAACATCGTCGCCCCGGCGGAAGCGCGCGGCAAGGCCAAGTTCCCGGAGAATTTCCCCGGATGAGCCCGAAGGCGACCCCGTCGGTGTCGATGGGGCCGCACCCGGCGAGCGCGCGGGCGCCTGCCGGACCGAAGGCCGACAGTCAAAGGAACGCTTGAAATGGAACGCGACCAGGCATCTAAATTCGTCAACGACCTGTTGCGGCTGATGGTCTCGCGCAACGGCTCGGACCTGTTCCTCACCGCGGACTTCCCGCCCGCCATCAAGGTCGACGGCAAGGTCACCAAGGTCTCACCGCAGCCGCTCACCGGCCAGCACACGCTGGCGCTGACGCGCTCGATCATGAACGACAAGCAGGCGGCCGAGTTCGAGCGCACCAAGGAATGCAACTTCGCGGTCGCGCCGGTGGGCGTGGGCCGCTTCCGCGTCAACGCATTCGTTTCGCAGGGCAACGTGGGCCTGGTGATGCGGACGATTCCGCAGATCCTGCCGACGATCGATTCGATGAACCTGCCGCAGATCCTCAAGGACGTGGCGGCCACCAAGCGGGGCCTCGTGATCTTCGTCGGCGCGACCGGCTCGGGCAAGAGCACGTCGCTCGCGGCGATGGTCGACTATCGCAACGAGACCACCTTCGGCCACATCATCACGATCGAGGATCCGATCGAGTTCGTGCACCCGCACAAGAATTGCATCATCACCCAGCGCGAAGTCGGGATCGACACCGACGGCTGGGCCCAGGCGCTGAAGAACACGCTGCGGCAGGCTCCCGACGTGATCCTGATGGGGGAGATCCGCGACCGCGAGACGATGGAGCACGCCGTTGCCTTCGCCGAGACCGGCCACCTCTGCCTGGCCACGCTGCACGCCAACAGCGCCAACCAGGCGCTCGACCGGATCATCAACTTCTTCCCGGAAGAACGACGCGCCCAGCTGCTGATGGACCTGTCGCTCAACCTCAAGGGGCTGATCTCGCAGCGCCTGCTGCCGCGCCAGGAAGGCAAGGGACGTGTCGCCGCGGTCGAGATCATGCTGAACACGCCGCTCATCTCCGACCTGATCTTCAAGGGCGAAGTCGCCGAGATCAAGGAGATCATGAAGCGCTCGCGAGAGCTCGGCATGCAGACGTTCGACCAGGCCCTCTTCGATCTGTACGAGAGCCAGGCCGTGACCTTCGAGGATGCCCTGCGCAACGCCGATTCGGTCAACGACCTGCGCCTGCAGATCAAGCTGCACAGCCAGCGCGCCCGCAGCTCCGACCTGACCGCCGGCACCGAGCACATGCACATCGTCTGAGTCTGCGGCGCGCCGGCGCCGCGCGCCTTAAACTCCGCGGACCCCGCAGACGGCCTCCCTCGAGGCCGTTTTCCATGGACGAAGGAGTTCTCCCGATGACCGCACGGACCTACGAGTCGACCCCCGCGCGCCGCGCCGCCTTTCTCGGACTCGGCGTCATGGGCTACCCGATGGCCGGTCACCTGCAGCGCGCCGGCCACCACGTCACCGTCTACAACCGCACGGCGACCAAGGCGGCGCAGTGGGTCGAGGCCTACGGCGGTGCGGCGGCGCCGACGCCGCGCGACGCGGCCGCGGACGCCGACATCGTCTGCGCCTGCGTCGGCAACGACGACGACCTGCGCTCGGTGGTGCTCGGCGAAGGCGGAGCCTTCGCCGGCATGCGCCCGGGCGCGATCTTCGTCGACCACACCACGGCCTCGGCGGCGGTGGCGCGCGAACTCAGCGCCGAAGCCACGGCGCGCGGACTGCACTTCATCGACGCCCCGGTGTCGGGCGGCAACGTCGGTGCCGAGAACGGAGCCCTGACGGTGATGTGCGGCGGCGACGCGGCGGCGTTCGAGACGGCACGTCCGCTCGTCGCGGCCTACGCACGCGCCGTCACGTTGCTCGGGCCCAGCGGTGCCGGCCAGCTGGCCAAGATGGTCAACCAGGTGGCAATCGCCGGCCTCGTGCAGGGGCTGGCCGAAGCGATCGCGTTCGGCGAGCGCGCCGGGCTCGACATGAAGGCGGTGCTGGAGGTCATCGGCAAAGGCGCCGCCCAGAGCTGGCAGTTGGACAACCGCGGCCCTACGATGATCGAGGGGCGCTTCGATTTCGGCTTCGCCGTCGACTGGATGCGCAAGGACCTCGGCCTCGTGCTCGACGAGGCCCGGCGCAACGGTGCCCAGTTGCCGGTGACGGCACTCGTCGACCAGTTTTATGCCGAGCTGCAGGCGCGCGGCGGGAATCGTGCCGACACGTCGAGCCTGATCCGGCGCCTGGAGCGAGCGCCGCGCCGCTGAATCCGACGCGGTTATGACGAAGGGCCGGCCTGCAAGCAGGGCCCGACAGACAACTTTGGCCGGCGCGACGGCGAAAGAGGAACTCGCGCCGCGGAACCGGCTCGGCGGGAGCGCTACTTCGGCGCCGAGGCCGCGGGCGCTGGAGCCGGGCTGCGCGGCTGCAGATTCGCCAGCTCGGCTTCCGAGATGATCTCGAACACGCGCACCACCTTGCGCACGCCATCGACGCCGCGCGCCACTTCGGCGGCCCGGTGGGCCTCGCGCTCGGTGACGCGACCCATCAGGTAGACCGTCTGGTTCGAAGTGGAGACCTTGATCGCGTTCGAGAAGAGGTCCTTGGCATCGATCAGGCTCGCCTTGACCTTGCTGGTGAGGAAGCCGTCGCGCGAGCGGCTGATGAACGACTGCGCCATTCCGACGACCAGCTCGTTGACGACCGTCTGCACGTTGGCGACGCCGCCGACGAGCCGCTCGGCGGTGGCCTTGTCGGCGGCGGTCTCGACGTCGCCGGTCAGCAGCACGATCCGGTTGTAGCTCGTCACGCTGATCTTGCCGCGGTCGCCCATGACCTCGCGGATCCGGCTGGCCGCCTTGATCTCGATGGCCTCGTCCTCGACGATCGCCCCCGAAGTGCGGCGGTCGGTCGCGACCATGGCGCCGCCGACGACGGCGCCGCCGAGCAGCAGCGGCGCACAGGCAGAAAGGGACGCGCCGGCCGCGATGGCCAGGGCGAGCGCGCGCGCACAGCGCAATGCGTGAGGACTCATGTGTTTTCCTGTTCTCCCAGGAGTTGCAGGTCGACGGCATCGCACAGGCAATGCAGCACCAGCAGGTGAACTTCCTGGATCCGTGCCGTCCGTTCGTGCGGCACGCAGATGTGGACGTCGGTCTCGGTCAGCCGTTCGCGGACCTTGCCCCCGGTGTGGCCGGTGAGCGCGACCACTGTCATTTCCTTGGCGTGTGCCGCCTCGATCGCGGCGAGCACGTTGGCCGAGTTGCCGCTGGTCGTCATGGCCAGCAGCAAGTCGCCGGGTGCGCCGAGCGCCTGGACCTGCTTGGCGAAGACGACTTCGAAGCTGTAGTCGTTGCCGACCGCCGTCAGGATCGAGGTGTCGGTCGTCAGGGCGATCGCCGCCAGGCCGGGTCGCTCGCGCTCGAAGCGACCGACGAACTCCGCCGCGAAGTGCTGGGCGTCGCTCGCCGAACCACCATTGCCGCAAGTCAGGACCTTGCCACCGCCGGTGATGCAGCCGACGAGCGCGCTGACGGCGTCGGCGATGGGCTTGCTGAGGACTTCGGCGGCGGCGTACTTGAGATCGGCGCTGTCGAAGAACTGCTGCTGGATGCGTTGTTCGAGCATGGTGGGCGATGATAAGACACGGGTCCGGGCGCGGGGTTCCCTGCCCGCTCGCGAAGCGTCTGCGCTGAACGGCGGATCGCTTCGACCCGCGCGGCTCGCGCCGTTTCGCCCAGACGCGCATCTCGCGCCTCGTCAGCGCTCCAGCGCACCGAGGAGCGCCGAGGCCGGCGCGTGCCAGCCGACGATCGCACCCTGCGCTGCGATCATCGCCAGCGCCTGCGCCTTGAACGCGGGGAAGTAGCTCTCGGTGCCGTCCTCGACGAGCAGGCACTCGTAGCCGCGGTCGTTGGCTTCGCGCATGGAGGTCTGCACGCAGACCTCGGTCGTCACCCCGGTGAACACGAGATGGGTGATGCCCAGAGCCTGCAGGCGCTCGTGCAGGCCGGTTGCCCAGAACATGCCCTTTCCCGGCTTGTCGATGGCGATCTCGCCCGGCCAGGGGGTGAGCTCGGCGATGATGGCGGTGCCCGGCTCGCCGGCAACGAGGAGGCGCCCCATCGGCCCGGCATCGCCGATGCGCAGGCTCGGTGCGCCGCGCAGCCGCTTGGCCGGCGGGCAGTCGGAGAGATCGGCCCGGTGCGCCTCGCGGGTGTGGATGATCGGCCAGCCGCGCACGCGCCACGCGCCGAGCAACGCAGCGATCACCGGGATCGCCGGCCGCAGCAGCGTCACGTCGTTGCCGAGCGAGGCGCCGAAGCCGCCGGGCTCGACGAAATCGCGCTGCATGTCGATGACGACCAGCGCCGTGCGCCCGGGTGCGAACACATAGCCGAAGGGCGTCGCCTTGACGGCGATGCCCGGCTCTGCAGCGGCTTTCACGCAGCCTCCGGCAGCGACGCAGGGTGTTCGTCGGCCCCGCCCATGTGGGCGCCGATGGTGCGGCGGTCGGCGTCGGCGGCAGGCGTCTCGTAGACCACGCGGCCCTCGCTCATGACGATGATGCGGTCGGCGAGCTCGAGCAACTCGTCGAGATCCTCGCTCACCAGCAGCACCGCGCCCCCCTTCTCGCGCACCTGCACGATGCGCGCGTGGATTTCGGCGACCGCCGCGAAGTCGAGACCGAACACCGGATTGGCCGCGATCAGCACATTGATCTTTCCGGCCAGCTCGCGGGCGAGCACGGCGCGCTGGACGTTGCCGCCGGAGAGGCTGGCGATGGCCGCCGTTTCGCCGCGCGTCTTGATCCCGTACTCGGCGATCCACGCTCGCGCGCGTTCGCGCCAGGCGCCGAAGCGCAACCAGGTGAGGCCCGGCACGCGGCCGCCCTGCAGCGGCGGCTGGTCGAAATCCCGCAGCGCCATGTTGTGGGCCACGCTGAGCTCGCCGACACTGGCGCTGCGCAGCGGTTCCTCGGTGAGCGCGCGCAGCTGCAGCCGGTGGTTCTCGCTGCGCGTTCCGGCATAGGGCTGGCCGGCAACGCGCACTGTGCCGCCGGCACGCGCCCGCTGGCCGACGATGGCCTCGACCAGCTCGCGCTGGCCGTTGCCCGAGACGCCGGCGATGCCGAGGATCTCGCCGGCACGCACGGCCAGGCTCAGCGAGCGCACGGCCAGCGTGCCGCGATCGCCCATCGCGCTCAGCCCGGCGATCTCCAGCGCCACCGCAGCGCTCGCATCGACCGGCGATCGCGGCGTGGGCGTACTGGCCTCAACCGCGCTCTCCTCAGCGGCCGTCGCTGCCTCGCCCATCATGGCCTGCGCGAGACGGGCAGGTGTCGTCGTCGCCACCGCCGCCCCATGCACCTTGCGCCCCCGTCGCAACACGGTCACTTCATCGGCGTAGGCCATGACCTCGCGGAACTTGTGCGTGATCATCAGCACGGTGCACTCGCCTCGCCGCGCCACCGCGCGCACGAAGGCAAGAACTTCGTCGGCCTCCTGCGGCGTCAGCACTGAGGTCGGTTCGTCGAGGATCAGGAGGCGCGGCTTCAGATAGAGCTGCTTCAACAACTCGAGCTTCTGCTTCTCGCCGGCCGAGAGGCCCGCGGGCGCGGCGTCGAGGTCGAGCGTGAAAGGCGTGGTGCGCAGGAACGCGGCCAACGCCGCGCGTTCCTTCTTCCAGTCGATGACGGCGGACGTGCGCCCGCCGGCGAGCAGCAGGTTCTCGGCCACGCTCATGCCCGGCGCGAGCGTTAAGTGCTGGTAGACCATGCCGATGCCCAGCGCCCGCGCCACGATGGGGGTGCCGATGTCATGCTCGCGGCCGTCGACGAGGATCGCGCCGCCGTCGGGCCGCTGCGAGCCGGCGACGCACTTCACCAGCGTGCTCTTGCCGGCGCCGTTCTCGCCCAGAAGGGCGTGCACCGATCCCGGGGCGACCTTCAGCGTCACGCGGTCCATGGCGGTGAAGGAGCCGAAGCGTTTGGTGAGATCGAAGGTCTCGAGGGCCAGCGCCCCGGTGTGAACGGAAGCGCCTGCGCCGGGGACCGGCGGTGCGCTCATGCCGGCACCTTCGCCGCGAGCGCTGCCAGCACCGCCGCCGAAGGCGCCACCGCGCCGAACACGCCGCCCTGCATCGTCACCATCTTCAGCGCAGCGGCATGGTTGCCGGCATCGGTGGCGGCGGTGCAGTCGGCGAGCAGCAGGCACTCGAAGCCGCGGTCGTTGGCCTCGCGCATCGTCGTGTGCACGCAGACGTCGGTGGTGATGCCGGCGAGCAGCAGGTTGACGATGCCCTTCGCGCGCAGGATGAGCTCGAGGTCGGTGGCGCAGAACGAGCCCTTGCCCGGCTTGTCGATCACCACCTCGCCGGCAAGCGGCGCCAGATCGTCGATGATCTGCCAGCCCGGCTCGCCGCGCACGAGGATGCGGCCGCACGGCCCGTCGTCGCCGATGCCGCGCCCGCCCTCGCCGATCTGGCGCGAACGCCAGCGCTTGTTGGCCGGCAGGTCCGACAGATCGGGCCGATGCCCTTCGCGCGTGTGGATGATGGCGTAGCCCTGCTCGCGCATCGCGGCCATCACGCGCTGGATCGGCGCGATCGGCGCGCGCGTCAGCGAGAGGTCGTAGCCCATCTTGTCGACATAGCCGCCGACGCCGCAGAAGTCGGTCTGCATGTCGATGACGACGAGGGCGGTGTTGGCCGGGCGCAGGTCGCCGTCGTAGGGCCAGGGGTAGGGTTCGGCGTCGATGAACATGCTCATTGCATCCGGGTGATGGCGGTGGCCGTCGCGGTGGCCGTGGCCTTCGCCGTGGCGATCACCGTGGCCATGGCGGCGGCGGACGCGAGGCGGCCGATGGCGCTCATGTCCCCCGAAGCGTCGCTGCGCAGCGCTTCTCCTCCTTTACTTCGCTCCATCGGCCGCCTCACGTCCGCCACCGAACCGAGCGCCGAGTCGAGCACCCAACCGAGTCGAGGCCCGCGTCGCCTGCCACGCGGCAGGATCGGGACGGCGGGGCGCTCGGTGAAGCGCAGGAAAGGAGGAGAAGGCGGCGACGAGCCGCCTTCGGGGGACATGAGCGCAACAGAGCGCCCCGCCGTCCCGATCCCGAGTGCCGCCCGATCTCGCATGCCTCCGTCCACGCTACGCAGCCTTGCGATCAGGCGTTGAAGCGGGGAGCGGTGCGCTCAGCGACCCGGCAGTCATGTTGTCCGGATCGTGCTTGCGCCTCGGCTTCTCGAACCCGCACGAGGTGCCGTCGGTGTGGACGATGTCATCGTGCCACGGCAGCTTGTACGTGCCCGCGACCATGTCCTGCATGAAGGTATAGGGGCAGTCCTGGGCTCCACCGGCGACTGCCGAGTAGCCGCGATGCCAGAGCTGGTAGGGGTTGTTCTCGACGGCCCAGTGGGTACGCGCCTCGCGCACCAGGTCGGGACGAACTTCGCAGGTGATGACCTCGTCGGCGCGGCCGCCGCCTTCGACCATCACGGTGCCGTCGAAGTTGCAGAACATGGCCTCGCCCATGGAATCGAAGCTGCCGTCGCTGCCGCACAGGCAGACGCTGGCGGTGACCATCAGGTTCTGGAAGGCGTTCGCCTGGTTGGTGATCTTCCAGGCGTGGCGAATCGGCGGGGTGTAGCCGGCGGTGCGCAGCATCACCTCGGCGCCGAGGTAAGCGCACTCGCGCGCCATCTCGGGGAACATGCCGTCGTGGCAGATGATGAGCGCGAGCTTGCACCCCTTCGGCCCCTCGATCACCGGGATGCCGACGTTGCCCGGCTCCCAGGCCTCGACCGGCACCCACGGGTGGAGCTTGCGGTAGTAGAGCTTCACCTCGCCGCGGTCGTCGATGACGATGCCGGTGTTGTAGGGGTTGCCGTTGGGGTTGAACTCCATCAGCGAGAAGCAGCCCCAGACGGCGTGCTCGATGCAGGCGGCCTTGAACGCGGCGACTTCCGGGCCGTCCATGCGGCACATCAGCTCGGGCGCGGTGCTCATCGACAGGCCGTGCAGCGCGTATTCGGGGAACACGACGAGGTCGAGCCCGGCGTTGTTGCGGCGCGCCTTGCCGACCATGGCCACGATGCGCTCGGCCTGCGTGGCCAGCTGCGCCGGCGTCTCGACCACCGGCAGCTGCAGTTGCACCAGGCCGATGACGACGCCGTGGGGTGACTTGTTCAAACCACCGAGACCGCTCATGTCGCTTGTGCTTTCTATCGTATGGAAGAGAGCTCGCCGGGGCTGCCGACGGCCACGCTGCCCGGCCGACAGCTGATGACGAGGATGACCAGCGTCAGCACATAAGGCACCGCGCTGAAGAGGTAGTAGCCCTGGCTGATGCCGATCGACTGCAATGCCGGGCCGATGGCGCCGGCACCGCCGAACAGCAGGGCCGCGCCGACGCAGCGCAGGGGGCTCCAGCGCGCGAAGATCACGAGGGCCACGGCAATCAGGCCCTGTCCGCTCGAGATGCCTTCGTTCCAGCTGCCCGGATAGAAGAGCGTCAGCGAAGCGCCGCCGAGGCCGGCGATGGCACCACCGGCCACCGTCGCGGCGACGCGGATGCCGTTGACCGAGTAGCCGAGCGCCTTGGTCGCGCTCGCCGAGTCGCCGGCCAGGCGCACCAGCAGGCCCCAGCGGGTGTGCATGAAGGCCCAGCGCATGGCGAAGGCGAGCACCACGCCGAGCGGCAACAGCGGGTTGAGCTGCAGCGCGGCCTGCACCACCGTCGATGCGCTCCAGCCGCCGAGCGAAATCGGCGCCAACTGCGTGGCCTGCGGCTGGATCAGCGGCTTGCCGAGGTAGAAGGCCAGGCCGGTGCCGAGCAGCATCAGCGCGATGCCGGTGGCGACATCGTTGACCCGCCGCAGCGAGCACAGCACGCCGTGCAGCAGTGCCAGTGCGGCGCCCGCGAATGCCGCGAGTGCGACCCCGGCCCAGGGCGAACCGGTGAGCCAGGAGCCGCCGAAGGCAGCCATCGCCGAAAGGACCAGCACTCCTTCGAGACCGAGGTTGATGCGCCCCGACTTCTCGGTGAGGCACTCGCCGAGGCTGACGAACAGGAAGGGCACGCCGACGCGCAGCGCCCCGCCGACGATGGCGGCCGAGAAAGCGACAACGATGTCCGCATTCATGCCAGCTGTTCCTCCACCGCGATCGGCGCCGGCGGACCCGGACGCTTGCCGAGCTTGGACAGCACCGCGTGCCACTCGATGCCGCGCAACGCCTCGCTGGCGAGGATGAGGACGAAGGCGATGCCCTGCAGCACCTGCACCGAGGCATCGGGCAGGCCGAGCCGGCGCTGCAGCAGGCTGCCGGCCGCACCGAAGCCGCCGAACAGGATGGCCACGGGAATGATCGCGATCGGTGACTGCCGCGCGATGAACGCGACCAGGATGCCGGCGTAGCCGTAGCCCGCGATCAGCGAAGCGTTCGCGTTGGTGTGCACGGCCGCGACCTCGACCGCGCCGGCGAGTCCGGCGCAGGCGCCGCCGATGGCGCACGCGGCGAGGATGAGGCGCGTTGCCGGAAGGCCGACGAGTTGGGCCGTGCGCGGGTTGCCGCCGACCACACGGACCGAGAAGCCGCCGGCCGTGTAGGCCAGCCACACGCCGATCAGCAGGCAGGCGACAACACCGAAGGCGAGCCCCCAGTGGACGTCGGAGCCGGCGATACCACCGATGCGCAGGCCCTCGACGAGCGAGCGCGTCGACGGCTTGTTCAGCGTGGCCGGATCGCGCAGCGGGCCCTCGACGAACTGCTTGAAGAAGGCGATCGCGGTGTAGGCGAGCAGCAGGCTCGAGATCGTCTCGTTGACGCCGCGGTACTGACGCAGGGCGCCGGCGATCATGATCCAGAGCGCGCCGACGGCCATGCCAGCGAGGCAGACGAGCGTCGTGCCGATGGCATTGGCAGGCAAAGGCAGCGCGTAGGGCAACGAGGCGGCGGCGAGCCCGCCGAGCACCACCGCCCCTTCGCCGCCGATGATGATCAGTCCCGCCCGCGCCGGCACCGCGACGCAGAGCGCGGTGAGCATCAGCGGCGCCGCTCGCTGCAGCGTGTTCTGCCAGGAGAACCAGTCGCCGAAGGCACCCTTGAAGAGGATCTCCCAGGTCTCGAGCGGACTCGCTCCACCGATCCAGACGAAGAGCCCGAACAGCAGCAGGGCGGCCGCAAGGGCGGCGACCGGCAGCAGGGCCTCGGCGATGTTCTGTCTCATCGAAACGGCCGCGGTGCAATGGCCCGATGCCCGTTCAGACCGACCCGACGACCCCCTCGACGAGATAGTTCATCTTCTCGAGCTCGATGTCGGTCTGCTTCATCGTCTTTCCAGCGGTGACGACAGTCGCGCCCTTGTTGTCCTTGAGGCCCGCGCTACCGCCGGCGAAGATGTCGAAGCCACCCGCCAGCATCTTGGCCTTCACCTCGTCGGCGTTCTTCTTCGCCGCCGCGCTCACCATCGGGCCGTAGGGGGACATCTTCACGTAGCCCTCCTTCAAGCCGCCGCGCAGGAAGTTCGGGTGCGGCTTGCCGGCGATGGCTGCGTCGACCACCGTCTTGTAAGCCGGCAGCCAGTTCCATTCGGCGCCGGTCAGGTAGGCCTGGGGCGCGAGCTTGGCCTGGCTGGTGTGGTAGCCGCAGACCATCTTGCCGCGCTTGGCCGCCGTCTCGACGACGACCTTGGGCCCGTCGACGTGCATGGTGAAGACGTCGCAGCCCTGATCGGCCAGCGAGTTGGTGGCCTCGGCCTCCTTCACCGGCATCGACCATTCGCCGGTGAAGATCACGGTGCAGGTGATCTTCGGGTCGACGGAGCGCGCGCCCATGGTGAAGGCATTGATGTTCTTCAGGACCTGCGGGATCGGCTTGGCCGCCACGAAGCCGATCTTCTTGCTCTTGCTCATGTGGCCCGCGACCACGCCGTTCAGGTACTGGCACTCCTCGACATAGCCGAAGTAGCTGCCGGTGTTCTTCGGGTTCTTGTCGGTCCACAGTCCGCCGCAGTGCGAGAAGCGCACGTCGGGGAACTTCGGCGCAACCGCCAGCATGTGCGGATCGAAGTAGCCGAAGGACGTCGGGAAGAGGACCTTGGCGCCGTCCTGCTGGATCATGCCGGTCATCGTCTTCTGCACCGCCGTGGTCTCGGGGACGTTTTCCTCCTCGACGACCTTGATGCCGGGCATCTTCTTCAGCTCCGCCGCAGCCTGGGCCTGCGCCTGGTTGTAGCCGAAGTCGTCTCGCGGGCCGACATAGATGACCCCCACGGTGAGCGGCTTGGGCTGTGCCAGCGCCGGCCGGAGGGCCCAGGGTGCGAGGGTGGCGAGCGAGCCGGCGGAGAGCTGGGCGAGGGCGCGGCGGCGGCTGGAATCGTGGGTCTGGGTCATGGCGGTCTTTCTTGGGTGAGGCGAGAGGAATCTCCGCATCGTCCCGAGCGCATGGCTCTGGTGCACGCAGCGGTATACCAGCGCATTTAGTGCAAGAGATGTGCCAAGAAGCCGGGTACGGCGGCGGCTCGACGGGGCTCGCCCCATCGCCGCGACGGCTGCGACCCTCGGGTGCTTCGCTCGCTGCCAGCGGTCGCGAGCGTTCAGCCTGCGAGGGTTCGCGCCTGCTGCAGCGTGTGCAGGGTGATCTTGCGAACCTCGGCCTTGCTCTGCTCGATATGGGTCTTCAGCAACAGCTGGGCGTGGTCGGCCTTCCTCTGGATCACGGCGCGCAGGATCTTGGCGTGCTCGGCATAGGTGGCCTCGATGCGATCGGGCCGGGTGAAGTCGAGCCGGCGGATGATGCGGATGCGCTCGGTCACGTCCCAGTGCACTCTCGCCATCTCGTCGTTGCCGGCAGCGCGCACCAGTGTCGCGTGGAATTGCTCGTCGTGCGCCCCAACGGTGCGCCCGGCGGTCAGGCGCTCGGCCGGCGGCACCAGCCAGATCGCCTTCAGTGCCTCGAGCTCGGGCGGGCGCTCGATGGTCGCGCACAGCCGCGCCACGCTGGCGATCTCGAGCACCACGCGCAGGTCGTAGAGCTGCTCGAGGCGGGCGAAGTCGATCGGCAACACGAACCAGCCGAGCTTGGGCTCGACGCCGAGAAAACCCTCGTTGCGAAGGCGAAACAGCGCCTCGCGCACCGGAGTTCGGCTCATGCCCAGGCGCTGGCCGAGCTCGGCCTCGGAGAAGCGGTCGCCGGCGACGAGCTGGAAATCGTGAATCCGGGCCTTGAGCGTCTCGTAGACCTGCTCGGCAAGCTTGCTCCCACGCCCGATCTCTGCGCTTGCTGCAGCCTTGGTCACTGAAGCCTCGGTCTTCATGGCGCGATCACGCTGACGTGGGCGGCAACCACTTTCCAGCCTTCTTCGAGGCGCACCCAGGTCTGGCTCTGCCGTCCGACCTGCGCGCTGCCCTCGCGGTGGAACTCGGTCATCGCGGTGGCGAAGTCCTCGCCGTAGGTGGTGATCACGGTACGGGCGAGCGCGCGCGCCAGCCCGCCCGGGGGCCGGGCGCGGCGAAAGGCGCGGATCGCCTCGATGCCGACCAGGTTCTCGCCGATGCCGTAGCGCACCACGGCATCGGTGTGCCAGAAGAGTTCGTCGAGCACCTCGACGTCGTTGTGGACGAGCGCCTGCTCGTAGCGCTCGAAAACGGCAACGACCTCCCGAAGCACGTGCGGCAGGTTGATGGCTGGGCTCATAGTGACGTTGCGAGGTTGGCGGTGGCGGCGGCGATGCCACAGCGTATCAAGGGGATGCCGCGGCAGGTCGGCCGCGGCGATGGGTGTGCAGGTGCAAGCGTCGGCCTCGGTCTGCGCCGGCGTCACGGCCGCGCGCCTAGCGGCGCACCTCGCGCTGGAAGATCTCGAGGCTCTGCTTCTTCATCGCCACGAAGCCCGGTTCGGACAAGGTCGCCAGGGTGCGCGGCCGGGCGTCGCCATAGCGCAGGATCTCGGCGACTTTTGTCGGCCGCTTGGTCAGCAGCAGCACCTCGTCGGCGAGGTACACCGCCTCCTCCAGGTCGTGCGAGACCAGAAGCATCGTCGTGCCGGTCTGCATGAAGACCTCCTGCAGCTTCTCGCGGATGAAAAGCGTCATCTCGAAATCGAGCGCCGAGAACGGCTCGTCGAGGAACAGCACCTCCGGCCCGGGGGCCAGTGCCCGCATGATCGAGGCCGTCTGCTGCTGGCCGCCCGAGAGTTCGTAGGGGTAGCGCTTCAGGTCGAACTTGACATCGAAGCTCGCCACCAGCTCGGCCATCCGGCGGTCGACCGCGGCCTTGCTGCGCCCTTCGAGCTTGAGCGGGTAGGCGATGTTGTCGATGGTGCGCATCCACGGGAACATCGCTTCCCGGTAGTTCTGGAACACATAGCCGATCTTGGTATCGGCCAGCGACTTGCCGTCGAACAGGATCTGGCCGGAGTCGATCGGAATGAGCCCGGCGATCATGTTGATGAGGGTCGACTTGCCGCAGCCGTTAGGCCCGAACACGGAGACGATCCTGTGCTTCGGGATGTCGAGATCGAAGTTCTCGTACAGCGGCCAGCCGGCGAAGTACTTGGTGAGGCCGCGGATGGTGATGTGGGTGCCGCTCGGGCCGGGCGCGAAGGGCCGCGTCGGCACGTCGGCGAACACGGGGGCGTTGATCACTTCGCTCATCTTCCGCTCCAGTGCACGATCTTCCGCTCGGCGACCAGGAACAGGATGTTGAGCGCATAGCCGAGCGCACCGGCGGCGAGGATGGCCGCGTACATGCTCTTCACGTTCAGCACCTGCTGGGCATCGATGATGCGGTGACCGAGGCCGGTGTCGGAGCCGATGAACATCTCGGCCACGATCACGATCACCAGCGCCATCGACACGGCCGAGCGCAGGCCGACGAAGCTCGGCTGCAGGCTCTCCCAGATCAGCACGTCCTTGAACACCTGCCAGCGCGAGGCGCCCATCACCTTGGCCGCCATGACCCGTTGCTTCCTCGCATTGATGACGCCGTAGGCGCTGTTGAAGACGACGATCAGCAGCGCGCCGAAGGCCGCGATCGCCACCTTGTTGATGTCAGACACGCCGAAGATCAGCAGGAACAGCGGAATCAGCGCGCTCGACGGCGTGGAGCGGAAGAAGTCGATCAGGAACTCGACGCTGCGGTAGGCCTTCTCGTTGCTGCCGAGCAGCACGCCGAGCGGCACGCCGACGACGGCCGCGATGAAGAAGGCTTCCAGCGTGCGCATCACCGTGACCCCGAAGTCGAGCAGCAGCGGCCCGCCGGCCAGGCCAGTGAAGAGCGCGCCGAGCGTTGCCCACGGCGTGGGCAGCAGGATCGCCTTGATCAGCCCGAAGCGGACCACCAGGTCCCAGGCAATGAAGAGCACGACCGGCCCGACGAGGGGCAGCAGGCGTCCCCATTCGAATCGCCTGGCCACCGGCCGTGCGACATCGCCCGGCGGGCTCCACGGCGCGGCGCTGGCGACAGGCGCGGTTGGACTTGCGGCGTTCATGCGTATCACCCCTTGAACAGCATCGGCTCGACGACGACGCGCTTGTCGAAGATGCCCTTGTCGGAGAACAGGTCGTAGAACTTCTGGAAATAGGCGACGTCGCTCGCTTTGAACTCGTTCCACAGCATGTACGACGCCAGCGGCACTTCCGCCGTCAGCGCGCCCTCGATCGCGGTGTAGCCCTTCAGCGACTGGCGCGCCTCGTCGGGCCTGGCGCGCACGAGTTCGATGCCCTTCGCGTACGCGGCGATGAACTTCTTCGTCTCGGCCGGGTGCTTCTTGATGAACTCGGTGGTCAGGCTGGCGGAGCCGCCATGCCAGGGCGCCAGGGGATCGCCGAGGATGTAGTGCGCGACCACGCCGGCCTCGAGCACCTTCGTGGTGCCGTTCAGGCGACCGATGGTGCCGGTGGGCTCGAGGGTGTACGCGGCGTCGATCTGGCCGGCGGCGATCGCAGCGACATGCTGGCCGATCGGCAGTTCGGTGACGCTCATCACGCCGGCGCCGGAGCGCTCGAGCATGGTCTTGGCGAGTGTCACGTTCTGGATGCCGGGTCCGGAGGCAATGCGCTTGCCCTTGAGGTCGGCCATCACCTTCATCGGGCTGTCCTTGGCGACGATGAATTCCTCGAGCACGTACTTGGCGTTGCTGGGGTTGGTGGCGAAGATCTTGAAGAGGCCGGGCTGGGCGATTTCGCCGATGGCGAGGTTGGCCGAACCGGTGCCGTTGGCGCTGCCGTCGGAGCGGCCGGCAAGCATCGCTTCCATCACCTGCTGGGCGCCAGCGAACTTGAGTGGCTCGACGTCGAGGCCGGCCTCCTTGAAGTAACCCTTGTCGACGGCGGCGAAGAACGGCAGGCCGGCTGCCACCGGCCAGAAGCCGATGCGGATCTTCGGCCCGGCCTGGGCGCGCGCGATGCGCGGCAGGGCGAGCGCGGCGATGGAACCGGCCGCGGCGCCGATGACGAGGGCGCGGCGCCGGCGATCGGTGGCGGCGCGAAGGAGCGGGAGCGAATGGGTCATGGGGTGCCTCGCGAAGTCAGGTGGGTACGGATGAGGGCAGCGCTTCTGGCGCCGTCTCGTGCGGTGTCTCCGGGAAGGCGCGCCGGTGGGCCAGGTAGGCCCGCCATCCGCCGTGTGCTGTGATGTCCTCGGCCGCCGCGAGGGCGTGCGTCTCGCACAGGAAGCCATGCGCCCGGCTGCCGTCGGCAAGCTCGATGCTGCCGAGCCCGAGCGGGGCCGAGACGAGGGCTAGGAAGGAGCCCACCGCCTCGGACGGCATCTCCCAGACCTCGACCTCGATGGCGGCACCGCCCTCGGGAACACGCTCCAGGCCCGGCTTGGGCGGCGACGTGTCGGGCAGCGCGTAGAGCCGATAGTGCGGCGCGGTGCGTGTCGCGGCGCGCAGGACGGCACCCCGTTCGGCGAGTTGCTGATTGAGCGGCAGGCCGGCGAGGTGGGCGCCGACGACGACCAGAGGCAGCGTCTTCCGGCTAGCCGGCCACGGAGTGGCGACGGGTGCGCCCTCCCGTCGACCTTCCCCCTGCGCCATGGGCCACGCGGCGCCGGTCGCCCCCAGCGGCAACGCGAGTCCGGCCTGCCAGTCGCTGCCGAAGCAGGCCAGCGCGGCGTCGGATGCGCCGGGCGCGATGAAGGTCACGCCGAACGGCAGACCGCGCGCCGTGGTGCCGGCCGGCAGGGCGAGAGCGCACCAGCCGAGCAGGTTGACGAAGTTGGTGTAAAGGCCGAGCTGCGCATTGCTGCCCAGCGGGTCGGCGTCGATCTCGGCATGCCGCGGATGGCCGGGCGCGGTTGGCCCCATCAGCAGATCCAGACCCTCCCACAGCGTGCGGAGGGCCTGCGCGGCTTCGCGCAGACGGTAGAGGCCGCGAAAGGCGTCGGTGGCGGAGTGCCGGTGCGCGGCCTCGATGACCGTGCGCACCGTCGGGTCGAAGGCCTCCGGGTCGCGCTCGAGCAAAGCCTGAACGACGGCGTGGCGCTCCGCCACCCAGGGCCCCTCGTAGAGGAGTTCGGCGACGGCGTGCAGCGGCGCGAAGTCGATCGGCACCGGCTTGTGGCCGAGCAGACGCAGACTCTCGACGGCGGCCTCGAAGGCCGGTCCGTAGCCGGCATCCCCGGTGAACACGACGGCCGAGGGAATGCCGACGCGCAGCCGCGCCGGCAGGCGCGCCGGGCCGAGCCGAAAGTCGCTGTAAGGATCGGCAGCGTCGGGGCCTTCGGCCACTGCCAGCACCCGGGCGGCGTCGACGACCGTGAGCGCGAAGATCGAGACGCAATCGATGCTGCGGCAAGCAGGCACGACCCCGCTCGTGCCGATTCGGCCCTGCGTCGGTTTCAGACCGACAACCTGGTTGAAGCCGGCTGGCACCCGCCCGGAGCCCGCGGTGTCGGTGCCGAGCGCAAAGGCCACGTCGCCGCGCGCGACCGCCACGGCCGAGCCTGAACTCGAGCCGCCGCTGATGCGCTCCGGATCGAGCGCGCTGCTCGGCCGGCCATAGGGCGAGCGCGCGCCGACCAGGCCGGTCGCGAACTGGTCGAGGTTGGTCTTGCCGAGGCAGACCGCGCCGGCCGCCACCAGCCGCGCGACCACGCCTGCATGCTGCCGAGGCTCGTAGCGGAATGACGGGCAGGCCGCGGTGGTGGCGAAGCCGGCGACGTCGATGTTGTCCTTCACCGCGAACGGCACGCCGTAAAGCGGCAGGGCGGACGATGCGGCCGTCACGTTGCCGTGGACCGCCGCTCGCATCGCAAGGTCGGCGACCGCGGCGTCGAGCGCAGCATCGGAGGCGAGCGAAATCCACAGGTCGGCCGGGCTCTCCCGCCGCAGTCGATGCAGGCGGGCTCGCAGCAGTTCGGCCGGCTGCGCGACAGCCGCATAGGCAGCGTTCCAGTCGGCGATCGTCAACAAGGAGGCTTCGTTCATGCGACAGCGTGGTGCACGGTGGCAGGTCTTGGTATACCTGTCGGTATCCTTTGCAGGAACCATGCCTGTGAACCGTCGCGAGTCGCCGCCGTGCGTCGCGGGCGCTCGCTCCCCGCTGCTTCACCGGTCAAGAATCGCACCGATGGCGGCGCTCGGCAAGGGCCTGCGAAACCGGTGTCCGTGCACCGAAGGCGGACACGCCAAAGGTGCGTCAGCCCCTGAAACCAGAGACGGGCAACACCGTTGGACCCCTCGATCGCATCATCCCGCGTCGAACGCCGCTCGCAGCCATTCGATCCGCTCGCCGTCTACCGCGACGACGTCGAAACGGCAGGGCGGCGGCGACGCGAAGGCAAGCAGGAAGCAGCGCGCCGCGTAGACGAGGCGCCGCTGCTTGGCCGCGCCGACGCTGGCCGCCGCGCCGCCGTAGCTGGCGCTGCGGCGCGCGCGTACCTCCACGAACACCAGCGTGCCGTCGCGATCGCGCAGGATCAGGTCGACTTCGCCGCCGTGTGCCCGGGGTCCGCGGGCGACCCGATAATTGCGCTTCACCAGCGCGAGTCCGTGGCCCTGCAGATGGGCCAGCGCCAGCGCCTCGGCGGCATCGCCGACACCTTTCGTCGTCAGGGCCTTCGTGACCACGCTGAATGCTTCGTTGTTGATGCAGGCCGCAGCCGACGCCGCGGGCGACCAGCACTACCCGCCTGGCGCACTGTACGTGGTGGCCACGCCGATCGGCAATCGCGCCGACCTCACGCTGCGCGCGATCCATGTCCTCGGCCTGGTCGACGCCATTGCGTGCGAAGACACCCGCCACAGCGGTCCGCTGCTGCGCCAGCTCGGGATCGACAAGCCGCTGGTCGCGCTGCACCAGCACAACGAGCATGAGGCCGCGGGCCAGGTGCTGGAGCGCCTGGCGCAAGGCGAGCGCGTCGCCTGCGTCAGCGACGCCGGCACGCCGGCGATCAGCGACCCCGGCGCGCAGCTGGTGGCGATGGTGCGCAGCGCCGGTTACCGGGCGATCCCGATCCCCGGGGCCAGCAGCGCCGTTGCCGCGCTGAGCGTGGCCGGCGACGCGACACCGGGAGGATTCACCTTCCTGGGCTTCCTGCCCGCACGCGGCGCGGAGCGCACGCGCTCGTTGCCGGCCGTGGCTGCGAACCCCGCCACCCTGGTGCTGTTCGAAGCGCCGCATCGGATTGCCAGCCTGCTGCGGGACCTGGCATCGATCTGTCCGGAGCGCAGGGTCAGCCTGTGCCGGGAACTGACGAAGCAGTTCGAGACCGTGGTGACGCTGCAGGCCGCGGAGCTGCCCGCCTGGCTGGCGGCGGACCCGAACCGCGAGCGCGGCGAATTCGTCCTCGTCCTGCACGCTCGAGCATTGGTGGAATCGGACCAGGCCTCGCCCACCCACGATGCGGCCCTGCAGACGCTGCTCGGGGTCCTGCCGCTGAAACAGGCGGTGGCGCTCACCGCCGAGCTGACCGGGCTGCCGCGCAACGCGCTCTACGCGCGCGCGCTCGCCCTGAAGTCAGCCGGCGAGTAGCGGCCCTCAGGGCCTGGTGACGACCTGGGCGTCGTGCTTCTGATGGCGAATCGCGCGGCTGGCGCGTTTCTGCTTCTGGACCACATGCCGACGCTCGGCTGCGGTGACGATGCCATCGGACTTGGCGCGCGCCTCGGTACGCGCGATGCCGGCCTGCTGCTGGTCGAGCCGGCTGGCTTCGCGTTTCGTGAGCTGGCCCGAGGCCACGCCCTGGTCGATGCGCTGTTGCTGATTGGCTTCGCGCTGATCGATCCGCGGTGTCGCGGTGCTCGGCTGGGCAAAGGCGCCGACAGCGGCGATGGCCACGGTGGCGGCTACGAGGAATTTCGGGTTGAACATGATTCCCTCCACGGAAACGGTTGTCGATGGACTGAGACGGAGTGCGGACCGCCCCGTTACAACGACCCGCGCGCTCGGGCGGACGACGCCGTTCTGGTAAAGAACTGTGGCGATCGCCCCTCGAACGGGTGAGCAAAGGCCGACTTCTACAATCGTCGGACACCACTCCGGACGGATTGCCGATGATTTCGCGCGAACCCACGATCGAACGCCTCGCGGTGGCCCGCGGCCTGTTGCTCGAGCCTTTCGGCCTGACCGATGCGACCCTCGCGAAGGCGCTGCAAGCGATCGCGACGCACCGCATCGACGACGCCGACCTCTACTTCCAGTACACACGCAGCGAAGGCTGGAGCCTCGAGGAAGGCATCGTCAAGAGCGGCAGCTTCGGCATCGACCAGGGCGTGGGCGTGCGCGCGATCGCGGGCGAGAAGACGGCCTTCGCCTACTCCGACGACATCTCAGAAGCCGCGTTGCTCGAAGCCGCGGGCGCCGTCCGCACGATTGCCGCCGCCGGGCAGAGCCGCAGCGTGAAGGTCCCCGCCAGAGCGACGATGGCGCAAAGCCGCGTCCTCTACGCACCGATGGATCCGATCGCCACGCTCGACAGCACCCAGAAGGTCGCATTGCTGGAAAAGGTCGAGAAGCTCGCCCGCGCCCGGGACCCGCGCATCGTCCAGGTGATGGCTGGCCTCGCCGGCGAATACGACGTCGTGCTGATCGCGCGCGCCGACGGCACGATGGCCGCCGACGTTCGCCCGCTGGTGCGACTCTCGGTCACGGTGATCGCCGAGCAATCCATCGGCGGCGAGCTGCGGCGCGAATCCGGCAACGGCGGTGGCGGCGGCCGCTTCGGCTTCGGCTACTTCCAGGACGATGTCATCGCCAGCTACGTCGACGCCGCCGTGAACGCGGCGCTGACCAACCTCGAGGCCCGGCCCACGAAAGCCGGGGAGATGAGCGTCGTCCTCGGTCCCGGCTGGCCCGGCGTGTTGCTCCACGAGGCCATCGGCCACGGCCTGGAGGGCGACTTCAACCGCAAGGGCTCGAGCGCCTTCGCCGGCCGCATCGGCCAGCGGGTCGCCGCACGCGGCGTCACCGTGCTCGACGATGGCACCATTCCCGACCGGCGCGGCTCGCTCAACGTCGACGACGAAGGCAACCCGAGCCAGCGCAACGTACTGATCGAGGACGGCATCCTCAAGGGCTATATCCAGGACTCGATGAACGCGCGCCTGATGGGTGTGCCCCCGACGGGCAACGGCCGCCGGGAGAGCTACGCCGCGGTGCCGATGCCGCGCATGACGAACACCTACATGCTCGGCGGCGACCGCACCAGCGAGGAGATCATCGCCGGCCTCAAGCGCGGCCTGTACGCGACCAACTTCGGCGGCGGCCAGGTCGACATCACCAGCGGCAAGTTCGTGTTCTCGGCGAGCGAAGCCTTCTGGGTGGAGAACGGCAAGATCCAGTACCCGGTGAAGGGCGCAACGCTCATCGGCAACGGCCCCGACGCGCTGACCCGCGTCAGCGCGATCGGCAACGACATGCGGCTGGACACCGGCGTCGGCGTCTGTGGCAAGGAAGGCCAGAGCGTGCCGGTCGGCGTCGGCCAGCCGACGCTGCGGATCGACCGCATCACTGTCGGCGGTACCGCCTAGCTCGGCATCGAATCCCGCCACTGAGCCGGCTCCCGCTGCCCAGCGCAGGCCGCGGCTGGTGGCTGGTGGCTGGTGGCTGGTGGCTGGTGGCTGGTGGCTGGTGGCTGGCGGCTGGCGCCTGGCGCCTGGCTCAGGCGGCGACGACCTTGACGTTGAGCGTCGGCAGGCCGGCAATGAAGCCTTCCATCACGTCGCCCGGCACGACCGGGCCGACGTTCTCCGGCGTACCGCTGAAGATGATGTCGCCGGGCTTGAGCTCGAAAGCCTGCGAGAGCTTGCTGATCTGCTCGGCCACGTTCCAGATCATCTGGTTCAGGTTGGCGTTCTGCTTGACGACACCGTTGACCTTCAGCGTGATCGCGCCTGCGGCGAAATGCCCGGTCTGGGCGACGCGGTGGATCGGCCCGATCGGCGCCGAGCGATCGAAGCTCTTGCCGATCTCCCATGGCTTCTTCTCGTCGCCCATGGCCCGCTGCAGGTCGCGGCGGGTCATGTCGAGACCGACGGCGTAGCCGTAGACGAGATCGAGGGCGCTTGCGATCGGCACGTTGCGGCCGCCGCCCTTGAGCGCGGCGACGAGTTCGAGCTCGTAGTGGTAGTTCTTCGTCAGCGGCGGGTACGGGTGGTCGGCGGTCGTGCCGACGGCGACGAACTGGATCGCGTCGCTCGGCTTCTGGAAGAAGAAAGGCGGCTCGCGCGTCGGATCCGAACCCATCTCGCGCGCATGCGCCGCATAGTTGCGGCCGATGCAGTAGATCCGTCGAACCGGGAACATCTCGTCGCTGCCGACTATCGGCAGCATCGGCTTGGCCACGTCGAACACCGCGCGGCCGCCTGGGTTGGCGCTGCCCGGCGTGGCGCAGCCGGCGAGCGCGCCGAGACCGGCGCCGAGAGTGGTCGAAAGCACGCTTCTTCGGTCCATGGTCTGTCTCCTGGGGATATTCGTTCGAGCGTCCGATTGTGCGCACTCGGGCGTGGAGGGCGGCGGTTCCACCGATGCCGGATGTGGCGCCGAAGCGTCGCCAGGGCGGCCCTGCAGCGCGGTACGGCGCAGGCCGGCGGGCCGTGCGTGCTACATTGCGGCCATGCTTGCCCCGCGCCGCTTCTTCTTTGCGTACTTTTGGTTCTCGAACCGCTCGGCGGCCGGAGAGGCAAGCGCATAGACCCCAGACGCGCAACGGATCTCCAGAAACCGCCGGGAAACCCCGGCGGTTTTTTTTTGCGCGCCTCACGTGACTCGACCGACTCCAGGAGCCCAACGACATGAATGCCCAAGCCACCGCCAGCAGCGAAGGCTGGTATGCGAACAGCGAGCGCACCAGCCAGACGGATGACCTGCGGATCGTCGACGTGACGCCGCTGCCGCCGCCGGAGCACCTGATCCGGTTCTTCCCGATCGCCGGCACGCCGGTGGAAGCCCTGATCGGCAAGACCCGGACCTCGATCCGCCGCATCATGCAGCGGCAGGACGACCGCCTGCTCGTCATCATGGGGCCGTGCTCGATCCACGACCCGGTCGCGGCGGTCGAATACGCGCGGCGCCTGAAGGCCGAGCGCGACCGTCATGCCGACACGCTCGAGATCGTCATGCGGGTCTATTTCGAGAAGCCGCGCACGACCGTCGGCTGGAAGGGGCTGATCAACGACCCCTACCTCGACGAGACCTATCGCATCGACGAGGGCCTGCGGATCGGCCGTCAGCTGCTGCTCGAGATCAACCGCCTGGGCATGCCGGCCGGCAGCGAGTTCCTCGACGTGATCTCGCCGCAGTACCTCGGCGACCTGATCGCCTGGGGCGCGATCGGCGCGCGCACCACGGAGAGCCAGGTCCACCGCGAGCTCGCCTCGGGGCTGTCGGCGCCGATCGGCTTCAAGAACGGCACCGACGGCAACATTCGCATCGCCATCGACGCGATCCAGGCCGCGGCCCGGCCGCATCATTTCCTGTCGGTGCACAAGAACGGCCAGGTGGCGATCGTCGAAACCCGCGGCAACAAGGATTGCCACGTGATCCTGCGCGGCGGCAAGACGCCGAACTACGACGCCGCGCACGTCGCCGCGGCCTGTCGCGAGATCGAGGCGGCCAGACTCGACTGCACGCTGATGGTCGACTGCAGCCACGCCAACAGCAGCAAGCAGCACCTCAAGCAGATCGAGGTGGCGGGCGACGTCGCGACGCAATTGAGGAACGGCAGCCGCTGCATCTTCGGCGTGATGGTCGAAAGCCACCTGCTGGAGGGCGCCCAGAAATTCAGCGCCGGCAAGGACGACCCTGCCAAGCTTGCCTACGGCCAGAGCATCACCGACGCCTGCATCGGCTGGGACGAGTCGACGACGGTGCTGGAGACATTGAGCGCCGCGGTCGCGGCGCGCCGTGCGACCGCAGGCGTCTTGCCGGCCTGAGAGGCGGAGAGGCTGAGAGGCTGCGCGGGACCGAAAGCCCGAACCTGACGGCCGTGCCGTTTCTCAGCCTGCGTCGTCGCGCGCCAGCTTCTCGCTGCGCCAGTAAACGTCGTCGCCGCCGAGGCCGTCGAGGTTCGCACGGTTCAGAACCCGGGCGAGGACGAACAGCAGGTCGCTCAGACGATTGAGGTACATGCGCGGTTCGGCGCGCACCGTCTCGGCACCGGCCAGCGCCACGACCGCTCGTTCTGCGCGGCGGGCCACCGTGCGGCCGACATGGGCGAGCGCGGCGCTGCGGGTTCCCGCGGGCAGGATGAACTCCTTCAGCCGCGGCAATGCAGCGTTGTGATGTGCCAGAGCCTCGTCCAGACGCCGCACGGCCTCGGCCTTCAGCAGCTCGAACCCGGGGATCGACAGCTCGCCGCCGAGGTTGAAAAGTTCGTGCTGGATCACAACCAGCAGTTCGCGCACGTCCTCGGGCAGCGGCTCGGCGAGCAGCACGCCGATCTGCGAATTCAGCTCGTCGACGTCGCCGAGGGCCTGGATCCGCAGGTTGTCCTTCGAGACCCGGCTGCCGTCGCCGAGTCCGGTCGTGCCGTCATCGCCGGTGCGGGTCGCGATCTGGGAAAGGCGATGGGCCATGCGGCATGCTAGCAGCGAGACCGCGGAGCCATCGCCGCGATGATCTGCTCGTCAGCGAATTCCCGATCGGCACGCCAGCATTGGCCGCCGGTCTCGATCCGCCCTGCAGGCTGTAGCGCCCTCTGGCCAGGGAACGGATACCAAGCCCCTGGCGGCAACACCGCCAGCCTCCCCGGCCGACCCGGGCTTTCTACAATGGGTGAATGTCGCGCTCGACGCGCGAATCTGGAGCACGCCGATGAACGCCCCCATCCCCGCCCACCTGATGCCCCGTCTCGAGCCGCGTCCCGTGCCGGCAGCGATGCTGGAGGCGCTCAAGGCCCGGTTCGGCGAGCGTTGCTCGACCGCGCAGATCGTGCGCGAACAGCACGGCCGCGACGAGTCGCCGATCGACGCGCCGCCGCCCGAGGCAGTGGTCTTCTGCGAAAGCACCGAAGACGTCGCCGCCGTCGTCAAGCTCGCCGACCGCTACGCCGTCCCGGTGATTCCGTTCGGCGTCGGCTCCTCGCTCGAAGGCCACCTGCTCGCGGTGCAGGGCGGCGTCAGCATCGACCTCAGCCGGATGAACAAGATCCTGTCGATGCACGCCGAAGACCTGACCGTCACCGTCCAGGCAGGGGTGACCCGCAACCAGCTCAACAACGAGATCCGCCACAGCGGCCTGTTTTTCCCCATCGACCCCGGCGCCGACGCCAGCATCGGCGGCATGAGCGCGACGCGGGCGAGCGGCACCAACGCGGTCCGCTACGGCACGATGCGCGAGAACGTCCTCGGCCTGACGGTGGTGACGCCGAGCGGCGAGATCATTCACACCGGCACCCGCGCCCGCAAGTCGTCCGCGGGCTACGACCTGACCCGCCTGATGGTGGGCAGCGAAGGCACGCTCGGGGTGATGACCGAGATCACCGTCAAGCTGTACCCGTTGCCTGAAGCGATGTCCGCGGCGACCTGCACGTTCCCGAGCATTGACGCGGCGGTGCGCACGACCATCCAGCTGATCCAGCTCGGCGTGCCGATCGCGCGCTGCGAGCTGCTCGACCGCCATGCCGTGCGGGCCGTCAACCGTCACGACAAGCTCTCGCTCACCGAGGCCCCGATGCTGCTGATGGAGTTTCACGGCAGCACCGCGAGCGTCGCGGAGCAGGCCGCGACCGTGCAGGAGATCGCCAGCGAGTTCGGCGGCGAGCATTTCCAGTGGGCGACGACGCCCGAGGAGCGCACCAAGCTGTGGACCGCCCGCCACCGCGCTTACTTCGCGGGCCTGCAGATGAAGCCGGGTTGCCGCACGGTGACGACCGACACCTGCGTGCCGATCTCGCGCCTGGCCGAGTCGGTGACCAAGGCCTCGGAGGCCGCCGAAGCCGCCGGCCTGATGCACTACATCGTCGGCCACGTCGGCGACGGCAACTTTCACCTCGCGTATCTGGTCGACCCGAACATTCCGGCGGAGCGCGAGACCGCCGAGCGCCTAAACCGCGAACTGGTCCTGCGGGCGCTGGAAATGGACGGGACCTGCAGCGGCGAGCACGGCGTCGGCCTGCACAAGATGGACTTCCTCGTCAGCGAGGCCGGGGCCGGGGCGATCGACATGATGCGCACCCTCAAGCGCGCGCTCGACCCGAAGAACATCATGAACCCCGGGAAGATCTTCACGCTCTGAGCGCTCGCCGGGTGCTCCCGGCTGCCCGGCTGCCCGGCTGCCCGGTAGGTCAGGCGGCGTCTACCGGCGCCGGCACCGACCAGCGCCTGGTGGTTTCGCCCTCGCCGTCGACGCTCTCGAGGTTGACGCCGAAACCCCAGAGCCGGGCGACGTGCTTGAGCACCTCTTCCGAGCCGTCGTTCAGCGGCCGACCCTTGTGCTGGACGTGACGCAGCGTCAGCGAACGGTCGCCGCGAATGTTGACGTTCCAGACCTGGATGTCCGGCTCGCGCGCGCTCAGGTCGTACTGGCGCGACAGTGCCTCGCGCACATGGCGGTAGCCGGAGGTGTCGTGGATCGCCGAGACCTTCAGGTGCTCGTCTTCCTCGTCGTCGAGGATCGCGAAAAGGCGCAGGTCGCGGATCAGCTTAGGTGAAAGGTACTGGCCGACAAAGCTCTCGTCCTTGAAGTTGCGCATCGCCTCGTGAAGCGCAGGCAGCCAGGGCGTACCGGCGAGGTCGGGGAACCATTCCCGGTCCTCCTCCGTCGGCGTCTCGCAAATGCGCTTGATGTCGGTGTACATCGCGAAGCCGAGCGCATACGGGTTGATGCCGCTGTAGGCGCGATGGCCCACGGGGGGCTGGAAGACGACGTTGGTGTGCGACTTCAGCCACTCGATCATCACGCCGTCGGAAAGGTGCCCTTCGTCGTACAGCGTGTTGAGAAGGTGGTGGTGCCAGAACGTGGCCCAGCCTTCGTTCATCACCTGGGTCTGGCGCTGCGGGTAGAAATACTGGGCCACCTTGCGCACGATGCGCACGATCTCGCGTTGCCAGGGCTCGAGCAGCGGCGCGTTCTTCTCGATGAAGTAGAGGATGTTCTCCTGTGGCTCGGCCGGGAATCGCCGCGCGTCGGCGCTGCCTTCGGTGCGGTCCGGTCGCTTGGGCAGCGTTCGCCAGATGTCGTTGATCTGGCGCTGCGCATAGGCCTGGCGTTCCGCGCTGCGCGCTTTCTCCTCGGAGAGCGAGATCTTGCCGGGACGCCGGTAGCGGTCGACGCCGTAGTTCTGCAGCGCGTGGCAACTGTCGAGCAGATCCTCCACCGGCTGCAGGCCGTGGCGCTCCTCGCACTCGGTGACGTAGTTGCGAGCGTAGATCAGGTAGTCGATGATCGACGAGGCGTCGGTCCAGAGCCTGAACAGGTAGTTGCCCTTGAAGAAGCTGTTGTGGCCGTAGGCGGCGTGGGCGATCACCAGCGCCTGCATTGCCGTCGTGTTCTCCTCCATCAGGTAGCTGATGCAGGGGTTCGAGTTGATGACGATCTCGTACGCCAGCCCCATCTGGCCGCGGCGGTAGCTCTTCTCGTTGGCGATGAACTCCTTGCCGTAGCTCCAGTGACGATAGTTGACCGGCATGCCCACAGAGGCGTACGCGTCCATCATCTGCTCGGCGGTGATGACCTCGAGCTGGTTCGGATAGGTGTCCAGTCCGAACCGCCTTGCTGCGGCGCGGATGACATCGTGGTATTGCTCGACCAGTTCGAAGGTCCAGTCGCTCGGATCCGGCAGCGGCGCGGCCGGACGCGGGCCCGCGGGCAACGGTTCGCTCGGCACCGCCGCCTGGCCCGGCCGGCGATCGCCTGGCGCGGTGCGAACCGCGTCGCCCTCGGTCACGTTGCTCTCGAGTGCGTTCATGCGTTCACTCCACGCGCCTTGAACAGGTCGCGAAAAACCGGATAGATCTCGGAAGCCTCGCTCACCTTGCGCATCGCGAAGTGCGACTGCACCTCCTGCACCCGGACGTATTCTTCCCACAGGTTCTGCTCTTCCTCGGCCACCTGCACGTAGGCGAAATAGCGGCACTTCGGCAGCAGCGTCTCGGTCAGCAGTTCGCGGCAGCGGCCGCTGTCGTGGTGCCAGTTGTCGCCGTCGCTCGCCTGGGCACCGTAGATGTTCCAGTCGCCGGGCGCATAACGGGCGCGAATGATCTCGTCCATCAGCACCAGGGCGCTCGACACCACCGTGCCGCCGGTCTCGCGGGCGTGGAAGAAGTTTTCCTCGTCGACTTCCTGGGCCTGGGTGTGATGGCGGATGAAGACGAGGTCGATCTTGTCGTAGTGGCGCGTGAGGAACAGGTACAGGAGGATGAAGAAGCGCTTGGCGAGCTCCTTGCGCGCCTCGTCCATCGAGCCCGAGACGTCCATCAGGCAGAACATCACCGCCTTGGTGGTCGGCACCGGCGTGCGCACGCGGTTGCGGTAGCGCAGGTCGATCGGGTCGAGGTAGGGGATGCGGGAGAGGCGCGAGCGCAACGCCGCGATCTGCAGTTCGAGGTGGTGGCGCTCGACGTCGCGTGCCGGCGTCGGCGGCAACGCGGAAAGCTCGGCGAGTTCCTCGACCAGTTCGGCGAGCGTCGCGCGCGAACCCGAACCGATCGCCAGGCGCCGTCCGATGGCCCCGCGCATGGAGCGGATCACGCTCAGGTTGCTGGGCGTGCCGGCATTCGAGAAGCCGGCCCGGTGGCTCTTCATCTCCGGCGTCTCCGCGAGCTGGGTCCGCGTCAGTCGCGGCAACGCCAGGTCGTCGAAGAAGATCTGCATGAACTCGTCCTTGGTGAGGTGGAAGACGAAATCGTCGTCGCCCTCGCCCGAGTCCCCTGCCTGGCCGGACCCTCGACCGCCGCCGGAGCCCCCCTTGGGGCGCTCGATCTTGTCGCCGCGCAGGTACTCCTGGTTGCCCGGGTGCACCATCTCCCGGGCGCCGCCGGAACCGTGACCGAACACCGGCTCGCTGATGTCGCGCCGCGGGAGGTGGATGTCTTCGCCCTTTTCCATGTCGCGGATGCCGCGACCGTCGACGGCACGCCGGACGGCATCGCGCAACTGGTGCTGGTAGCGGCGCAGGAACCGCTCGCGGTTGCCGATCGACTTGTTCTTGCCGGCAAGGCGACGATCGATGATCTGAAGCATGGATGTTCCTGCGGACGCGCGGCCGCTCAGCTGCTCTTGCGCACCCGGAGATACCACTCGCAAAGGAGTCGCACCTGCTTGGCCGTGTAGCCCTTCTCGACCATCCGGTTGACGAAGTTCTCGTGCTTCTTGGCCTCGTCGGCGCTGGCCTTGGCGTTGAAGCTGATCACCGGCAGGAGCTCCTCGGTGTTCGAGAACATCTTCTTCTCGATCACCGTGCGCAGCTTCTCGTAGCTCGTCCACAGCGGATTCTTGCCAGCGTTGTTGGCACGCGCCCGGAGCACGAAGTTGACGATCTCGTTGCGGAAGTCCTTCGGGTTGGAGATCCCTGCGGGCTTCTCGATCTTCTCCAGCTCGGCATTGAGCGAGGACCGGTCGAAGACTTCGCCGGTGTCGGTGTCGCGGTACTCCTGATCCTGGATCCAGTAGTCGGCGTAGGTCACGTAGCGATCGAAGATGTTCTGGCCGTACTCGCTGTAGCTCTCGAGGTAGGCGGTCTGGATCTCCTTGCCGATGAATTCCGCGTAGCGCGCCGACAGATGCTCCTTGATGAAGCCGAGGTACTTCTGCTCGAGTTCACCGGGGAACTGCTCGCGCTCGATCTGTTGCTCCAGCACGTACATCAGGTGCACCGGATTGGCGGCGACCTCGGCAGGATCGAAGTTGAAGACCTTCGACAGGATCTTGAAGGCGAAGCGTGTCGAGACCCCGCTCATGCCCTCGTCGACGCCGGCGTAGTCGCGGTACTCCTGGTAGCTCTTGGCGCGGGGATCGGTGTCCTTGAGGTTGTCGCCGTCGTAGATCAGCATCTTCGAGTAGAGCGACGAGTTCTCCGGCTCCTTCAAGCGCGTCAGCATGGCGAACTGCGACATCATCTTCAAGGTCCCCGGAGCGCACTTGGCCTGCGAGAGGGACGAATTGCGCAGCAGCTTTTCGTAGATCTTGATCTCTTCGGAGACGCGCAGGCAGTACGGCACCTTGACGATGTAGATCCGGTCGAGGAA
>JBBQCD010000014.1:0-79874 GCA_038318385.1 Burkholderiales bacterium
CAATCCGGTTGCAGCGGGCGCGTGCGCGGACGACCCGACGCGGCACTGGGCGCGTTGGGAAGATCCCTACGCCAAACCTTGCTATCTGTTTGCGCTGGTTGCTGCCAAGCTCGACGTGCTGGAGGATGAGTTCGCAACCGCTTCCGGCCGCCGGGTGCGGCTGGCGGTCTACGTCGAACCCGGCAAGCTCGACCAGTGCGGCCACGCGATGGCGGCGCTGAAAAAGTCGATGCGCTGGGACGAGCAACGCTTCGGGCTCGAATACGACCTCGACCAGTACATGATTGTCGCCGTCGGCGACTTCAACATGGGGGCGATGGAGAACAAGGGCCTCAACATCTTCAACACCCGCTACGTCCTCGCGAATCCCGCCACGGCCACCGACAGCGACTACGCCGCGATCGAATCGGTGGTCGGTCACGAGTACTTCCACAACTGGACCGGCAACCGCATCACCTGCCGCGACTGGTTCCAGCTGAGTCTCAAGGAAGGCCTGACGGTCTTTCGGGACCAGGAGTTCAGCATGGACATGACCGGCAGCGCCACGGCGCGCGCGGTCAAGCGCATCGAGGACGTGCGCGCGCTGCGCCAGGTGCAGTTTCCCGAAGACGCCGGCCCGATGGCACACCCGGTGCGTCCCGACAGCTACGTCGAGATCAACAACTTCTACACCGCCACGGTCTACGAAAAGGGCGCCGAGGTCGTGCGGATGATGCAGACGCTCGTCGGCCGCGAGGGCTTCTGCAAGGGCATGGCGCTCTACTTCCAGCGTCACGACGGCCAGGCCGTCACGTGCGACGACTTCGCCCAGGCGATCGCCGACGCCAATGCCGACAGCGACCTCGCCCGCCTGCTACCGCAGTTCAAGCGCTGGTACTCGCAGGCCGGCACCCCGCGTCTCACGGCGCGCGGCCGCTATGACGCACCGAGCCGAACATACACCCTGGGCATCGAGCAGCACGGTCGGCACGCGACGGGCACCCCCGAGGACACGGCGTATGTCATTCCCGTCTTGCTCGGCCTGATCGGCAAGGATGGCCGGGAGCTTCCGGTGCAGCTCGAGGACGAGACCGCGAGCGGTGCGACCGAACGCCTGCTCGTGCTCGACGAGCCGCGCCACTTCTTCACTTTCGTCAACGTCGACGTCGAGCCCGTGCCCTCGCTGCTCCGCGGCTTCTCGGCTCCGGTCTGCCTGGCCGATGGCCTCGGCGATGCCGAACTGCTGGTGTTGATGAACCACGACACCGACCCGTTCAGCCGCTGGGAAGCGGCGCAGCGGCTCGGCCTCACCCGGCTGCTGGCGCGCATCCGTGGCGAGAGCGCCGAGGCGCTCGACGCCCCCTACCTGGACGCGCTCCGCGCGGTACTTCGCAATCCCGCACTGGACGCCAGCTTCAAGGAGCTCGTCCTGACGCTGCCGAGCGAGGGCTATGTCGCCGAGCAGATGGACGCCAACGATCCGTCGCGCATCCATGGCGCCCGCCAGGCCATGAAGTTCGAGCTCGCCCGGACCCTGCGCGCGGACTGGGAGTGGGTGTTCGAGCACCATCAGGTGACGGGCGGCTATTCGCCCGATCCGGTCTCGTCCGGACGACGGGCGCTCGCCAACCTGGCGCTGGCCATGCTCTGCCAGGATGCGGTCGCCCGCGGCGACGGCATCTGGCCCGGCCGCGCGTACCAGCGATTCAAGGACGCCGTCAACATGACCGACACGCAGGGTGCGCTCCATGCCTTGCTGGCATCGCACTCCGAGCTGGCGGAGCCCGCGCTGCAGCGGTTCCACGAACGCTTCCGCAACGACCCGCTGGTGATCGACAAGTGGTTCTCGATGCAGGCGATGGCGCCGGAACGCGACGGCCAGGTGTTCAATCGGGTCAAGTCCCTGCTCAAGCATCCGGACTTCACGCTGTCGAATCCGAACCGCGCGCGCAGTCTGATCGGCTCGTTCTGCACCGGAAATCCCGCCGCCTTCCATCGCGCCGACGGCGCTGGATATCTCTTCTGGGCCGACAGCGTGCTCGAGCTCGACGGCGCGAACCCGCAGATGGCTGCGCGCATCGCCCGGGTCATGGACCGCTGGACCCGCCTGGAGGAACCGTACCGGACCGCCGCGCGCGCGGCCATCGAGCGCGTCGCTGCGCGCGTCGACCTGTCGAGCGATGTCCGCGAGATCGTTTCGCACGCGCTCGAAGCCTGACCGACAAGGGACCTGCACATGGCCACGAAGAACGCTTTCTATGCCCAATCCGGCGGCGTGACCGCCGTGATCAATGCCTCGGCCTGCGGACTGATCGAGGCCGCGCGTCGGAGCCCGGAGCGCATCGGCACCGTCTATGCGGGCCGCAACGGCATCATCGGCGCGCTGACCGAAGACCTGATCGACACCTCGCAGGAGTCTCCCGAAGCGATCGCCTCGCTGCGCACCACCCCCTCGGGCGCCTTCGGATCCTGCCGCTACAAGTTGAAGTCGCTCGAAGCCAACCGACGCGAGTACGAGCGCTTGATCGAGGTCTTCAAGGCCCACGACATCGCCTGGTTCTTCTACAACGGCGGCGGCGACTCCGCCGACACCTGCTTCAAGGTGAGCCAGCTCTCGGCCTCGATGGGCTACCCGCTGCAGGCGATCCACGTGCCGAAGACCGTCGACAACGACCTGCCGATCACCGACTGCTGCCCCGGCTTCGGCTCGGTCGCCAAGTACGTCGCGGTGTCGGCGCTCGAGGCTTCCTTCGACGTGCGCTCGATGGCGCGCACCTCGACCAAGGTATTCGTCCTCGAGGTCATGGGGCGGCATGCCGGCTGGATCGCCGCCGCGGGGGGGCTGATCGAGGAACACGGCATCCCGGTCGTGATCCTCTTCCCGGAAATCGAATTCGACCAGGCGAAGTTCATCGCCCGCGTCGACACGCTCGTTCGCGAACATGGCTACTGCACCGTCGTCGTTTCCGAGGGCTGCCATCACCCCGACGGCACGTTCCTCGCCGAGCAGGGCACCCGCGACGCCTTCGGCCACGCCCAGCTCGGTGGCGCTGCGCCGGTCGTCGCGAACATGGTGAAGGAAGCGCTCGGCCTGAAATTCCACTGGGCCGTGGCCGACTACCTGCAGCGCGCGGCGCGCCACATCGCCTCGAAGACCGACGTGCAGCAGGCCTACGAGCTCGGCGAGAAGGCGGTCGAGCTCGCGCTCGCCGGTCAGAACGCCGTGATGCCGACCATCGAGCGTCTGGCCGACGAACCGTATCGCTATCGCATCGGTGTCGCGTCGCTGGCCGACGTCGCCAACGTCGAAAAGTTCATGCCCCGCGATTTCATCACCGACGACGGCTTCGGCATCACGGAGAAATGCCGGCGCTACCTCGCGCCGCTGATCCAGGGCGAGGACTATCCCCCGTATGCGAACGGCTTGCCGGTCTACGTGACGCTGCGCAACGTCGCCGTGGCACGCAAGCTGGCCGCGTTCGAGCTGCGCTAGCCGGGTCCGGCCGAGGGATCGGCTAAAATTCCGGTTTTGCCGGGCGGCCCAGCGCCGATCGGCATGGCCGGCGTAGCTCAGTTGGTAGAGCAGCGCATTCGTAATGCGAAGGTCGGGAGTTCGACTCTTCTCGCCGGCACCAGCAAGGGTTAGCAGGTTCAGCGCTTGCTAACCCTTGTTCGGTTTTGGTCGCAGTTTTCGCCAGGTCGCCGTATCATCCTCGCGCCCGGTCACGATGTGCTGCGCGTTCGAGGACCGGGCGCGTGCAGGAATACGGAAATCCCAGGCTGCAGACGCCGTTGCCGCAGCCGGACCTTCAGAAGGACGACACCCGACCGATTCCCCGTCTTTACCGCAGCCGGAAAACGGCACTCCATGAACTTCATCGAGCACTGGCGCTGGCGTTACCGGGATCTGAAGACCGGTCGGATCCGCAGGACCGCCCATGTCCTGACAGCCGAGGACGCCGCCAAGCTTCCCGGTGCCCAGCGCATCGACGGCAGCATGGTGATGCGTGAACCGGACTCCGCGGAATTCGTCGACACGGGTCCGCAGGTCTACCGTTCGTTCGGCCCTGACAGCGAGTTCGGATCTCTGGCTGGCGATCGAAGGAAGAAGCCAGCGGTCTGACGGTGCCCTGGAGCCGGACGTCGCGAGACCCTGATCGCCGATGATGCGGGAGGCACGTCCCCATCCCCATGGCGCACCCCCGATGCGAGCGATACGCTGAATGGACAGTTCCCTGCCCCAACTGGTATCGGACTACGGCTACCTGGCGGTCTTCGTCGGCACGCTGCTCGAGGGCGAGGCCATCCTCATGCTGGCCGCCTATGCCGCGCATCAGGGCTACCTCTCGCTGCCCGTCGTCATCGGCGTCGCCTTCTTCGGTGCGACGCTCGGCGACCAGATCTTCTTCCTGATCGGCCGGCGATTCGGTGCCGGTCTGCTGACGCGTTTCCCGGGCCTGCGCGCGCGCGTCGCCCGCGTCGATCGCCTGCTGCTGCGCTACCACGCGGTCGTGATCATCGGCATCCGCTTCGCCTACGGCCTGCGGATCGCCGGTCCCATCGCCATCGGCATGAGCACGCTCCCGGCGTGGCGCTTCTTCCTGTTCAACGCCCTCGGCGCCGTCATCTGGGCGCCGCTCATCGCCGCCGTCGGTTACCTGTTCGGCCACACCCTCGACTGGCTCCTCGCCGACATGAAGCAGTACGAGGCGATCGGCTTCGTCGTCCTCGTCATCATCCTCGCCGGCATCGGCATCGCCGGGCACTTCTTCGGTCGGCGTCGCCAGGAGCGCGAGGCGCCACCGGGATAGCCGCGGGCGCGCAAGGGATCGGGTGCATCCCGCGGCCGCTCAGCGCAGCAGCCGACGGTACTCGCTGTAGTGGCGTATGGCCTGGCTGCGCCGCCCGCCGAGTTCATGCAGTCGGGCGGCGTTGTAGTGCGCGTCGGCCATCGCCGGCTCCAGCCGCAGGCAGGCTTCGTACGCCACCAGGGCTTCCGCCGGGCGCCCCAGGTCTTCGAGGGCGACCGCAAGATTGAACTGCAGCAGCGCCGTCGGCGGGCAGCGACGCACGCCGACGTGATAGAGCTCGACGGCCTCCTCGCACCGACCGACGTCGCACAGCATCACGCCGAGGTTGAGGTAAGGGTCGACATAGTCGGGCGCGAGGGCGATCGCACGTCGATAGGCAGCCTCGGCATCGGCCGGACTCGTCGCCTCGAGTTCGCTGCCGCGCAGAAGCCAGGCCTCGGGATCCTCCGCGAGCGCATCCGCCTGCAGCGCCGCGGTGGCCTCTTGCTGCGCGGCTGCACCCTGGGGCTCGCCCGCGTCGGCCTGCGGCTCGGTGCTCAGGAAACTGACGTTGCCCGCCGCGGCCTGGACCTCGAAGTCGAACAGCAGCTGCCCGCTGGCGACCAGGCGTCGAGCCGCTCCGTCCTGGACCGCGACCTCGCTGCCGACTGCGCTGATGCGCAGGCCCGACAGCGGCAGCTCGCTTGGCAGCGTCTCCTTGAGATCGCGCAGTGCGCGCAGGATCTTGCGCGCCGGAACGTGGGCGCGCCGCAGGCCGTAGGCGGTGCGCAGGAGAACGACATCCTGGAACGTGAAGCGGTATTCGTTGCGCTTGCCCCGGGTCGGTGACACGAAGCCGGCCGCGATCAGACCCCCGAGAACGGCCCGCGAGATGCCCAGCATCGACTCGATGCTGCGCAGGGTGAACGTCTCCATCTCGTCGGGCTATTTCCTCGCGCGAACCTTGGCCGCAGGGGCCGGTGCTGCGACCGCTGCGGCCCGTTTCGGACCCTTGCGCTCCTTCGGCGCCGCGGCCGGTGCCTCCGGCGCGGACGTTGCCGCGCGCTTGCGCCCACCGAGGCTGGCCCGCAGCGCTTCCATCAGGTCGATGATCTGCCCCTGGCCCTGCGCCGGCTCCGGCGCCTCGGACTCGGCAATCTCGTTGCCGGCGATCTTGCGATCGATCGCCGCCTCGATCCGCTTCTTCTCCTCGTCGACGAAGGCTGCCGGGTCGTAGCTGTCGGCCGCGATCTGCTCGATCAGCTGCAAGGCCAGCTGGAGCTCAGGCTTGTTGACGTCGACCTTCTCGATGTCGATCTCCTTCATCGAGCGGACTTCCGCGGCGTAGAGCAACTGCTGGAGCACCAGGCCGTCATCTCCAGGACGCACCTGGACGACGTACTCCTTGCCCTTCCAGGCCCAGCGCGCAAGCGCACAGCGTCCGCTTTCGCGCATCGCCTCGAGCAGCAGTGCATAGGGCTTGGCACCGCGCTTGTCGGGAGCGAGGTAATAAGCCTTGTCGTAGTAGATCGGGTCGACGGCGGCCAGCGGAATGAACGAGACGATGTCGATCGTGTGGCGCGACGCGTTCTCGAGGTTCTTCAGTTCGGCCGGCGTGAACATCACGTAACGGTCCTTCTCGAACTCATAGCCCTTGAGCATCTCCGAGCGCTCGACCGGGATGTTCTCCTTGAGGCACAGGTACTGCTGCTTCAAGCGCGAGCCGCAGGTGTGCAGCAGGTTGAAGCCGATCGCGGCGGCGCTTTCGGTGGCCGAATACAGCCGCACCGGAATCGAGACCAGTCCGAAACTCAGCGACAGCGATGCGATGGAACGAGCGGCCATGGGCAACACCTGATCGTCTTGATGCGGGGCGCACAGAGTACCACCGGCTTCGCACCGCCGCGTGGCGCGGACGCGACTCTGCCCCCCGACGCCGCTTGACCTGCCGCGCCTGGACGGCAACCCGTGGTCGGCTTACAACGGGATTCGCCCTGCGCGCGAGGGGTGGAAACCACCCCTCATGGCACGCGGCGGCCACGTGGTGCATCCTGTGCACTGGAGCCACGATGAAGAACCAACCGTTCCTGTTGCAGGCCCCTCCGGCCGCCACCCTCCCCGCGCAGGCCATCAGCATTGAAGTCCTGCTGGAGAAGTACGCCAAGGACGACGAGCGCGAGATCGATGACGTGCGCCGCCGGGTCGCCCGCGCGCTCGCCGCCGCCGAGCCGGCGCCAGCGCGGGAGGCGTGGGAGCAGCGCTTCCTGCAGGCCCAGCGCGACGGCTTCATCCCGGCCGGGCGCGTGGCCTCGGCGGCCGGAACCGCGCTGTCGGCGACCCTGATCAACTGCTTCGTGCAGCCGGTCGGCGACTCGATCGCGCACGACGACGAGGGCCACCCCGGCATCTACGTCGCGCTCACCGAGGCGGCGGAGACGATGCGCCGCGGCGGCGGTGTCGGCTACGACTTTTCGCGCATCCGTCCGCGCGGCGCCTGGGTCGGCAGCACGCAGTCCCATGCATCCGGGCCGGTCTCCTACATGCGCGTCTTCGACCGCTCCTGCGAGACCGTGGAATCGGCCGGTGCGCGCCGCGGCGCGCAGATGGGGGTCCTGCGCTGCGACCATCCGGACATCGAGGAGTTCGTCCACGCCAAGGACACCGGCGACCTCGCGAACTTCAACATCTCGGTCGGCCTGACTGACGCCTTCATGCAGGCGGTCGAGAGCGATGGCACGATCGAGCTGGTGCACCGTGCGGCGCCGGGAGCGCGGCAGAAGGAGGCCGGGGCCTTCCAGCGCGCCGACGGGCTCTGGGTCTACCGCAGCCTGCCGGCGCGCGCGCTCTGGGACCAGATCATGCGGTCGACCTACGACCACGCCGAGCCCGGCGTGCTGTTCCTCGATCGCATCAACATCGACAACAACCTCTCGTACTGCGAGACCATCGCGGCGACCAATCCGTGCGGCGAGCAGCCGCTGCCGCCCTACGGCTGCTGTTGCCTCGGCTCCCTCGACGTGACGCGCTTCGTCGTCGACCCGTTCGGCCCGGCAGTGCGCTTCGACGCCGCGGCTTTCACGCGGGTCGCCGCCGTCGCGGTGCGGATGCTCGACAACGTCCTCGACGTGACGGTCTGGCCGCTCGCCCGCCAGGCGGAAGAGGCGCGCAACAAACGCCGCGTCGGCCTCGGCATCACCGGCCTCGGCGATGCGCTGGTGATGCTGGGCCTGCGCTACGACACCGCCGAGGCGCGGGCCGAGGCACGGCGCGTCGCCGAGATCCTGCGCGACGCCGCCTACGCCGCGTCGGTCGACCTGGCCGCCGAGCGCGGCGCGTTCCCTCTCTTCAACGCCGACCTGCTGCTGAGCCGCGGCACGTTCGCCTCGCGCCTGCCGGCCGCGCTGAAGGAGCGGATCCGCGCCAGCGGCCTGCGCAACTCGCACCTGCTGTCGATCGCACCGACCGGCACCATCAGCCTGGCGTTCGCCGACAACGCCAGCAACGGCATCGAGCCGCCGTATGCCTGGAGCTATTCGCGCAAGAAGCGCATGGCCGACGGGACCTTCCGGGAATATCCGGTCGAGGACCATGCCTGGCGGCTCTTCCGGCATCTGCACGGCGCGCACGCACCCTTGACACCGGCCTTCGTGACGGCGCTCGAGATGAGCGCCCAGGCGCACGAGGAGATGGTCGCCGCGGTCGCGCCGTTCGTGGATACGGCGATCTCCAAGACCGTGAACGTCCCGGCCGACTATCCCTACGCCGACTTCCAGGACCTGTACCTGCGCGCCTGGAAGTCGGGCCTGAAGGGCCTGGCCACCTACCGTCCCAATGCCATCCTCGGCGCGGTGCTGAGCACCGCGCCACGCACGCCGCCGGACGTCCTCGAGGCCGGCAACCAGCGCCTGGCGCTGGAGCGCATGCCGCTGCCCGTCCTGGCCTCGCTGCGCTGGCCGGGGCGCCCCGACCTACCGGCCGGGAACGCTGCCTGGACCTACATGGTTCGCCACCCGTTCGGCCATTTCGCGCTCTTCGTCGGCGAGGTCACCGGCGATGACCAGCGGGCGCGCCCGTTCGAGATCTGGGTCAACGGCGCCGAACAGCCGCGCGGCCTCGGCGCGCTCGCCAAGACGCTGTCGATGGACCTGCGGGCCCGCGACGCCGCCTGGGTGCGCCTGAAGCTCGACGCCCTCGCCACCGTGCAGGAGGAACGCGCTTTCGAGATGCCGTTCCCGCCGCACGGCGAGCCACGCCAGTTTCCCGGCGTCGTCGCCGCGACGGCGGCGGTGATCCGCTGGCGCTGCGACCAGCTCGGCCTGTGGTCCGGCCCGGTCGAATCCACGCCGGTGATCGAGGCGATGTTCAGCCGCGACGAGCCGCAGACCGGCCCCAACGGCACGCTCGCGTGGTCGGTCGACGTCCACAACCCGGCCAGCGACGAGCAGTTCACGCTGACCCTGAAGGAAGTCCTGCTGCCCGGTGCCCCCGGCGGGGCCGCCACGCGCCCGTGCGCGCTCGGCTTCTCCGGCAACTACCCGCGGGCGATGGACGGGCTGGCACGGGTGCTGTCTCTCGACATGCGGGTGCTCGATCCGGCCTGGATCGGCATGAAGCTGCGCAAGCTCCTCAGCTATGCCGAGCCACTCGGCCACTTCATGGCTTTCGTGCCCGGGCTGCCGCACGGCCAGCGGCGCCAGCAGACCTGGCCTTCGACCGTCGCCTACGTCGCGCGGCTGGTGATCCACCGCTACGCGATGCTCGGCGTCCTCGACGACGAGGGGTTTCCACTGCAGGAGATGGGCATCCTGCAGGTTCCCGCCGGGGGACCGGCCGGCGCGACGCCGATGGCTGGCGCACGCTGCCCGGAATGCGGCAACGCGACGCTGATCCGCAAGGACGGCTGCGATTTCTGCACCGCCTGCGGGCACATCGGCAGCTGCGGTTAGCCGACGGGCAGTCGCCTGCACGTTGCGGGTCGAACCCACGATTCGGCGGCAACGCCGCCCGTGCGATTCCCGCCGGCGCAGCGGCATGCCGCCGATCGCTATAGCTCCACGTGGATCGACGTGGCAATCACCGAGCTTCCGTCGGCCGCCAGACGTCCCCGCACGGCCAGCTGTCGATTCGGCGCGAGATCGCTGGCGCGGCCGCCGGCGAACACGGTGTTGTCGTCCCAGAGGACCGTGACGCCGCGCAGCATGAAAGTCCGGGCGACGGCATCGAGCTGGCTGATGCGTCCTTCGAGTTCGATGTCCTCGTGGCCGCTCTGGTTGTCGCTCTCGACCTTGACGGTCCGCGCCGTCAGCGTGCCCGCCGTCGAGCTGCCCTCGACCTCGACACGCGCCCCCAGCACGAGGCCGTTGCTGCCGGCGGGAAACGACGCGGCGCTGGCATCGACGGGGACGCCGTCGACGGAGAAGCGGGTCACGCTGGCAAACTGGGTCACCCGCCCTTCCAGCTCGACGTTGCTGCGTGTCGGCACGCGCAGGTCGTCACCGCTGATCTCGATGGCCGTCCAGACGCCGCCTGCCGGGGTGGTGCGAAGCTTCAGCCGGGCGACGTCGCCGACCGCAAGCGTTGCGGGCAGGCCGGAGAGTCGCGCATCCACACGCAGCGCTCCGAGCGAGAGGCGCATGGCCGTCCGGTCGATCTGCGTGACGGCGGCGCGAACGCTGTAGGGATCGGCAGCCGGACGCGGCGCGATGCGCGTCGCGACGACTTGACCTCCCGCCGGATCGAGCTGACCGAATACGACGACCACGGCGCTCGAAGGAATCGCCGACAGGCCACCGGAATAGGCCATGTCGAAGGCCGTTCCGGGTGTCGTCTGCACGAGCTGGCCGAGCACGGTGAGGGTGCCCGCTGCGACATTGCGGGCCTCAACCGGACCCACGAGGGTATCCAGCACCTGAACCCTGAAGGCCTGGGCGCGGAGTCCCGAGCCGCTGTCGACGAGTGGCCCCGCGTCGATGCGCGTCATCGTGCCGAGCGTCAGGGAGGATGGGTCGAGAAGCCGGCCGTCGGCGTCCACCAGTTCGGCGCCGGCTTCGTCGTAGTGGACACCGCCCACCACGATGGACCCGAAGCCGCTGATCGGCCCCTGCGCGAACGACACCGCCGGCGCACCCGTCCCGCCGGTGTCGACGCCGCCGCCGCAACCGTCGAGCAGCAGTGCGGCCGCCACAACGAAGGCAAGGGCCGGCAAGGCCCGCCGCCACCCACCCGTTTCACTGAGAGGCATGTTCGTCTTCCTTGCGCAAAGGTTCGCTGTAGCTGTACAGCCCGACACGGATGCGATGAGCAGCGGGACGCCCGGCGGCGCGGTCGTCGTCGATCATCGTCTCGAGGGCGGGCACCAGGGCCGCCAGCATCCGATTCCATTGCCGCCGCATCAGCGCGCGGGCCTGCTCGACGCCATGAAGCGACATCGAGTCACTGAAGATGGCCTGCTCGACGTGTCGCGCGAACCCGGGCTCCTCGCCATGCAGCACGTTGTCGACGGCCGCGGCCAGGTGATCGCCGGCGTTCGCGCCGAGGAACTCGAACAGGCGGGCCTGGTCGTCGGTCGGCACGATCCGGTCCGCCAACGCCTCGACCGTCTCGCCGTCATCGAGCACCCGGACCAGCCCTCTGCGAACCAGCTCGTCGAGCACCGCGCGGGGATGAACGTGGCGCGTGATCGACTGCGACAGCGCTTCGAAGCTTGGCGCTGGCCCCTGACGCGGAAGTCGTCTGAGGCGACCGTTGCGGTGGCGCAGCCCGGGGTCCGAAAGCCAGCGGGAGAAGACCTGGGTCACCGCCGCGGGACGTTGCACCGACCGCGGTCGCAACTCGGCGCTGATCCGGGTGACCTCGCGCCGGTGCAGGCCGGTCGCCGTGGCCACCTGGCTGACGTCGCGGGCGGTGGCAGCTCCGTGCGCGCGGCGAGCCTCCCGGGCTGCCTGCACGTAGGCCTGCTTGAAGAGTTCCTCGGCCTGGGCGAACGGCAGGCCGCGGCCGACGCAGAGCCGGGCGAGCGGCAGGAGAAGCTCGTGCGCCGCGCGCTTCAGCAAGGACTCGGGGTCCGGTTTCATTTGGTTTCTTGACATCGCTGCGATCTTCGCCCGATCATATATGCACAGTTTGGGCATTTCAAGGTTCAGGTTGAACCGCTGCCCCCACTGCCTCCTAGAAAGGTTGCGCCATGCCCAGCTACTCGCTCAACGTCAACGGCATCGACCGCACGGTCAGTGTCAGCTCGTCCGACATGCCGCTGCTGTGGGTGCTTCGGGACGTGCTGAATCTCACCGGCACCAAGTACGGCTGCGGAATCGAGGTGTGCAAGGCCTGCACGGTGATGATGAACGGCCAGCCCGAGAAATCCTGCGTGGTCGATATCTCATCGGCGGCGGGCAAGCGGGTGGTCACGGTCGAGGGGCTCTCGAACGACCGAAGCCACCCTGCTCAGCAGGCCTGGATACGCCACCAGGTTCCGCAGTGCGGGTACTGCCAGTCCGGCATGTTGATGGCCACCGCGTGCGCGATGCAGGCGGGCCACCACGGCAAGGAGATTGCGTCCGAACTGAGCAATCTCTGCGTCTGCGGCACCTACCAGCGCATCAAGAGCGCGGTGGCCGAGCTTTGAACGGCCCACGCGAAGGATCAGCCATGAACGACACCCTCACACTCCAGCGCCGTCAGTTCCTCGGCGCCGCCGGCGCCTTCACCCTCGGCATCGCGCTGCCCGGCACGTCGGCGCTGGCGGCGGGCGCCGATCGCGTGAACAGCTGGCTCACGGTCGGCAGCGACAACAGCATCACCCTGACCATCGGCGCATCGGACATGGGGCAAGGCTCGTTCCAGGCTCTCGCGCAGATCCTCGCCGAGGACCTGATGGTCGACCCCATGCGAGTCGTCCTGGTCCAGGGTGGGCCCACGATGGCCGTGCCGGCGCCGATCGGCAGCGCCATCAACACGGTCGGGTCCAGCGTCACACGCAACAACTACTGGCGTCTGCGCGACGCAGGTGCCGTCGCCCGCGAGACCTTCGTGATGGCGGCGATGAACGCCCTGAACGATGGTTCGCGCAGCAGCTTCACCGTGGCCGACGGTGTGGTGCGTCACCGCAGTGGCTCGACCTTGACGTATGGTCAGCTGGCGGCGGCGGCGGCGGCGCTGACCCCTCCCGCCAGCGCGCCCCTGGTTCCCGACACGCAGTTGCGTTCCATCGGCCAACGCCTCTTGCGGCAGGACATCCCGAGCAAGGTCGACGGCAGCGCCAAGTACGGCCTCGACGCACGACTGCCGGGGATGGTGTTCGCCGCGGTCAAGCACTGCCCGACGTTCGGCGGCACGCTGCTCGCCACGCCGCCGCGTCCCGGTGGCGCCATCGCGGTGGTGCCCCTCGCCGTCTCGGCGGGCACCGCGCGGGGCGCGGACCTCGTGGGCAACGTCAATGCCGTTGCGGTGGTGGCGAGCACGACGTGGGATGCGATGCGCGCGGCACGCTCGCTTCGCGTTTCCTGGAGGCTGCCCGCCAACGCGGCGCAGATGAACAGTGCGCAGATCCTGGCGGACGCGCAGGCGCTGCTGCAAAGGGCTCCGCCGTTCGTTCCCGGTGCCGCGAATCCTCCGGGCACGCTCTACACCGTGGAAGCGAGTACCGCCAGCGCCGATTCCGCGCTGGCGCGTCGCGACGTCCGCGGCTTCGACGCCACGTACACACTCCCCTATGTCGCGCATGCCTGCATGGAAGTGCTCAACTGCACAGTCGACTACGTCGCAGGCGTCCGCTGCGACGTGTACGCGCCCACCCAGTCGGCCAAGAACGCGCTGGCGGTGACGATGGCTCTGACGGGCATGAGCGAAGCCCAGGTGCACATCCACACGATGATGCTGGGCGGTGGCCTGGGTCGAAAGGCCGAGGTGGACTTCATCGCCCAGGCGGTGCAGCTCGGCATGGCGCTGCAGCGCCCGGTACAACTGGTCTACCCGCGCGAAGAAGACTTCACGCACGACCAGTATCGGCCGATGGCAGCAGTGCGGGTCCGCGCAGCGCTCGATGCGGGTCAGGCGATTGCCGGCTGGATCTATCGCAACGTGTCGCCGTCGATTCTCGGCCAGCGCGGCGCAGCGCTCGGCGCGTCGGGAGACAGCCAGGGCTATGAGGGCTCGCAGTCCCTGCCTTACAGCTTCGGTGCGCACCGCACGGAATGGGTCAGCCATCCCGCCGCGGTGCCGGTGGGCTTCTGGCGTTCGGTCGGTGCGTCGATCAACACCTTCGCCGTCGAGTCAGCCATCAACGAATTGGCCGCGATGGCGGGCCAGGATGCGATCCAGTTCCGTCGCTCGCGCCTGAGCGATCCGCGCTGGATCGCCGTCCTCGACGCGGTTGCCGGCGCGTCCAGCTGGAGCACGCCACCCCGAAGCGGTACCGCCCGCGGCGTGGCGATCGGCAGCGCGTTCAACAGCATCGTCGCAATGGTCGTGGAGGCAAGCGGATCCAGCCTGGCCGCGGCCAAGGTCACCCGGGTATGGCTGGCAATCGACTGCTACCTTGCCGTCAATCCGTTGAACGTCGAGGCGCAACTCATCGGCGGCGTGGTGCACGCCATGAATGCGGCGCTCTATGGCCAGCAGACGTTCGTCAACGGCGCGGCGCAGCGTCGCAATTTCGACACCAGCCCGATGATCCGCCTGCAGCAGATGCCCACGGTCGCGGTCACCATCCTGGCCGGCCCGACCGATGCCGATCGAACCGTGCCGATCGGCGGCGTCGGTGAATTGGGCGTGCCAACGTTTGCACCGGCTCTCGCAGGCGCGCTCCTCAAGCTGACCGGGCAGGCGGTGCGCAGCCTGCCGCTGTATCCCAATGCGAGGATCGGCGGCGGCTGAACGCACACGAGGCGCGACGACCCACCGGCCGGCCACGCTACCGGCGGCCTTCGGTACGCGCGGCGTCGCCGGCCTTGACACCCCCGTCGGGCAGGGGCACCGTGATCGGTGCTACCTCGACGGGTGCCACTCCCTCTTGCCGAGGGAGACCGATCTCCCGCGCCGTTCCCGGCGAAAGGTCGACGATTCGACCTTTGGCATAGGGGCCGCGATCCTGGATCGTCACCGTCGCCGTACGGCCGTTCTTCAGGTTCGTCACGCGCGCCTGGGTCCCGAGTGGGAGCGTCCGGCTCGCAGCGTTGTCATCCTCGAGGTTCATGCGCGTGCCGTCGGCCATCTTGCGGCCGCCGAAGCGGCGCGCGTAGACAGACGCGGTGCCCACGCGCTTGTGCCCGGAGCGATCGAGCCGCTTGGGCGCTGGCGGCGCGGCGGCTTTGGCGGATGCGGCCCCTTGGGGTTCCGAGACAGGCCCGGCCGCCGAGGCGGGCGGCGAACTCCAAATCGATGCGACGGACAGCAACGCGGCGACGGTGGCAGGAAGGCGCATGGTGAGGCCTCATGGAGGACCGGCGAGCCGGAAGTGGTCGCCATGACCGGCGACTGGCGACCAACCCCACTCTGATCGGACGGGTGGGGGCCGCCGGTCGGCGACGTCCGCGTTTTCCCGTAGGACACTGGCGGAATGCGAGGGCGCGCTCATGCGTTTTCTCAACCCCGGCGTCGCCGACGGTGGCTATGATGAAGTTCGCATCGCCGAGCGCGATCCCTATGCACCTCCTGTTGAAAGGATCCTAGATGGACACCACCACGACCGCCGCCACCGAGGGCAAGCCGGGCCTGGCGGACAGCCTGCGCAACATGATCGACGAGACGGACCAGATGCTGAAGTCCGCAGCCAGCGCCGGAGACCAGAAGTTCCAGGGCATGCGCGAGAAGGTCCTCGAGCAGATGCGGCAGATGCGCGGCCAACTCGCGGAGCTCGAGCTGGTCAGCATGCAGAAGGCCAAGGACGTGGCGCGCGCCACCGACGAAAGCGTGCATGCGCACCCCTACGGCGCCATGGCCGTTGCCGCGGCCGCCGGCATCCTGATCGGCTTCCTCGCCGCGCGGCGCTGATGGCCGCCTCGCCCGAGGGCGCCGCGCCGACCGCCGGGCTCGGTGACGCGGCGCACCAGGTGCTTGCGAACCTGGTCGAACTCGGACGAACGCGACTCGAACTCGTCACGGTCGAGCTCGAGGAGGAACGCCTGCGCGTCGCGCGGCTGCTCACGCTGGCCGTCGTCGCCCTGTTCCTGCTGTTCGTAGCCACGGTGCTCGTCGCGGCGTGGATCGTGCTGCTGTTCGATCCCGCTTACCGCGTCACGGCCCTCGGTGTTCTCGGCGCGGTCTTTCTTGCAGCCGCCGCAGGGGCCGCGTGGCGGTGGCAGCGGCTGGCCACGGCCGAGCACGCATTCCTGCAAGCCACGCTCGCCGAGTTGCGCCACGATGGGGGAGCGATCCGCGGCCACGGAGCCTTGCCATGAGCGTCCCCTTCCTGCCCTCGTCCTCGCGGTCGGCGCAGCTCGCGCTGCGTCGCGAACTGCTGGTCCAGAGCATCCGCGTGCAGCGCCTCCTGGTGCATGCCGAGATCGATGCGCTCGTCGCCGCTGCGAAGCCCGCCGCACTCGCTTCGCGGCTCGTCGACCAGGTTCGCGAGCATCCGGCGCTGGCCCTCCTCTCGGTTGCCGGCTTCGCAGGCCTGCGCCGCATCGGCGTCGCCCGCTACGGCCCGCAGGTACTGGTCGCGTGGCGGGCCTGGAACGCAGCGCGCGCCTGGCTGAGGCGCTGAATCGCCGCGCGAGGCTTGAGCGCAAAAGTTGCACGGCGACCTCACCCCCAGTCTCCGCAGGGGCCTCGCGACATCAGGGGATGCTGCTCGGCGGCGGGCCCGGCCACCTGAGGACTCACGGCGCGATTCCCGTGCGGGTCTGGCGCTGAGACGATCAGAGGCCCGGCGAAGGGGAACTCCGCCCGCGACCGCGAGTCCGAGCCGTCTGCCCCTATGATTCCGGGCCGGTCGAGGAGGCCGACGCTGGAAGGCGCTGCGCTCCGGGCGAGGCTTCCTCCAGGCCGCCCGGGAAGACGGCCTTCACCCCGCTCGATCGGGCCGCCCGCAAGGCACGACAATCCGACATTGCCCCGGCGGCACGCCGCGCCGGGAACGACCGGGGATGCGCCGACTTCGACGCGCACCCTCCCCGGGCAACCATGATTTCGCCACGACTCCAGCCCACGATGCTCGCCGCTTCCGACCTCGCCTGCTCCCGCGGTGAACGGCGCCTTTTCGGTGCCGTCAACTTCGGGCTCGAGGCGGGCGACTGGCTCCATGTCAAGGGCGAGAACGGCGCCGGCAAGACCACGCTGCTGCGCACGCTGATCGGCCTGTCGCCACCCGACACCGGGGCGGTTCGCTGGCGCGGCACGGACACCCGCGAATGCGGCGAGGCCTACCGCCGGGCGCTCATCTACATCGGCCACCAGGCGGCGCTGAAGGACGAACTGACGCCGCTGGAGAACCTGCGCCTGGCGCTGGCTCTCGACGGCGTCGACGCCGACGAGGACCATCTGCTGGACGTGCTGCGGCGCGTCGGCCTGCAGGGCCGCGAGGACCTGCCGTGCCGGGCCCTGTCGGCGGGCCAGAAGCGGCGCCTGCTGATGGCCCGTCTGCTGCTCCGGCCGGCCGAACTCTGGGTGCTCGACGAGCCGTTCAGCGCGCTCGACGCGACCGGCGTGGAATTGCTGTGCGCGATCATCGGCAGCCACCTCGCGGGCGGCGGTCTCGCCGTTCTCACCAGTCACCAGGACATGCCGCTGCCGCCGGGCCGCGAGCTGGCGCTGTGAACGCGCTCCTCGTCAGTCTGCATCGCGACCTCCTGCTCGCCGGACGGCGGCGCGCCGAGGTCCTGACCGCGCTGTTCTTCTTCGTCGTCGTGACGACGCTCTTTCCGCTCGGCATCGGCCCGGAGCCGGTGCTGCTGCACCGCGTCGGCCCGGGCGTGCTCTGGGTCGCCGCCCTGCTGGCGACGCTGCTCGGCCTGCCGCGCCTCTTCGCCGCCGACCATGCCGACGGCACGCTCGAGCAGATGGCGCTGTCGCCACAGTCCTTCATCCTGCAGATGGCCGGAAAGGTGGCTGCCCACTGGATCCTCAGCGGGCTCCCGCTGGTGCTGCTGGCGCCGCTGCTGGGACTGCAATTCGGTCTCGATGGCGGCGAGCTCGGGGTCCTCACGCTGTCGCTGCTGATCGGCACGCCGCTGCTGAGCCTGATCGGTTCGATCGGCGCGGCGCTCACGGTGGGGGTGCGCGGCGGCGGGGTGCTGCTGTCGCTGCTGGTGCTTCCGCTCTTCATCCCCGCACTGGTCTTCGGCGCCGGCTCGGTGGAGGCGCAGGCCGCCGGCGTCGGCGTTTCCGGCCACCTGTCGGTGCTCGGCGCGATGCTCGCGCTGGCGCTGTTCTTCGCACCATGGGCGATGACCTCGTCGCTGCGGATCGCCCTGGAATGACGATGGCTGCCACCCGCCTGCGCACCTTTCGCTACGCCTCGCCTGCGACGTTCTACCCGCTCGCCGGACGCCTGCAACCGCTCTTCATGGCGCTGGCGATCGGCCTGGCCGCGATCGGCCTGTGGATCGGCCTGTTTGTCGCACCCACCGACGCCCAGCAGGGCGAGGGCTACCGCATCATCTTCGTCCATGTGCCGGCGAGCTGGATGTCGATGTTTCTCTACCTCGTGATGGCGTTCTGGGCCGGCGTCGGCCTGGCCTTCAACATCCGCCTGGCGGCGATGGCGGCCTCGGCGATCGCTCCGACCGGCGCGCTCTTCGCCTTCCTGTCGCTGGCCACGGGCTCGCTCTGGGGCAAGCCGATGTGGGGCGCCTGGTGGGTCTGGGATGCGCGGTTGACCTCCGAGCTGATCCTCTTCTTCCTCTACGTCGGCTTCATCGCGCTGCAGGCGGCGATCGACGAACCGCGGCGCGCCGACAAGGCCGGCGCGATCGTCGCCCTGGTCGGCGTCGTCAACGTGCCGATCATCTATTTCTCGGTGACGTGGTGGAACACGCTGCACCAGGGCGCCTCGGTGTCGATGACGAAGTCGCCGTCGATGGCGCAGACGATGCTCTGGGCGATGCTGCTGATGGCGCTGTCCTTCTGGATGTATTCGATCGCCGTCGCGCTGGCGCGACTGCGCAACATCGTGCTCGAGCGCGAGAGTCAGTCCGAATGGGTGCGCCATGCAGTGGCATAGCGCGTCCGAGTTCTTCGCGATGGGCGGTTACGCGCTCTATGTGTGGGGCAGCTTCGGACTGTGCGCTGTCGCCCTCGTCGCCGAACCTGTGCTGCTGCGCCGGCGGCGTCGCGAACTTGAGCAGGCGCTGCGCCGCCGCCGCGCCGCCGACGTGCGCGCCGCACGATCCCTGGAGCAAACCCCATGAAACCGCGGACCAAGCGTCTGGCCATCATCCTCGGTGGCGTCGCCACCCTCGGCGTCGCTGCTGCGCTGGTGCTCAACGCACTGAACAGCAACGTCGCCTTCTTCTTCACGCCGACCCAGGTCGAAGCCGGCGAGGCCCCGAAGGGTCGCGCCTTTCGCATCGGCGGCCTGGTCAAGCCGGGGAGCCTCGAGCGCCAGCAGATGACCGTCAGCTTCGTCATCACCGACACCGTGCGCGACCTGCCGGTGAGCTACACCGGCATCCTCCCGGACCTCTTCAAGGAAGGCAAGGGTGCCGTCGCCCAGGGCCACCTCGACGCGCAGGGCCGCTTCGTGGCGAGCGAAGTGCTGGCCAAGCACGACGAGAACTACATGCCTCCCGAAGCCCAGCACGCCCTCGACAAGGCGAAGGGGAAGACCCAGCCATGACACCCGAACTCGGCCACCTCGCGCTCATCCTCGCGCTCCTCGTCGCCCTCGTCCAGGGCATCCTGCCGATCCTCGGTGCGCACCGCGGCGATGCCGCCTGGATCGGCCTGGCACGACCGGCGGCACAGACCCAGTTCGTCCTCGTCGCCTTCGCGTTCGCCTGCCTGACGCTGGCCTTCCTCAACAACGACTTCTCCGTGCTCTACGTCGCCCAGCACTCCAATTCGAAGCTGCCGGAGATCTACCGCGCGGCTGCGGTCTGGGGCGGCCACGAAGGCTCGCTCCTGCTGTGGCTGCTGATGCTCAATGGCTGGACGCTGGCGGTGAGCTTGCTGTCGCGCCAGTTGCCGCAGGCGATGGTCGCGCGCGTGATCGGCGTGCTCGGCCTGGTCGCCACCGGCTTCCTGCTGTTCATCCTGCTGACGTCCAATCCGTTCGAGCGCCTGCTACCGGCTGCCGCCGACGGCAGCGACCTCAATCCGCTGTTGCAGGACCCGGGCCTGGTGTTCCATCCGCCGATGCTCTACATGGGCTACGTCGGGTTCTCTGTGGCGTTCGCGTTCGCGATCTCGGCGCTGCTGAGCGGGCGCCTCGACGCCGCCTGGGCGCGCTGGTCGCGACCGTGGACGACGGTCGCCTGGATCTTCCTGACGCTGGGCATCGCACTCGGCTCGTGGTGGGCGTACTACGAGCTGGGCTGGGGCGGCTGGTGGTTCTGGGACCCGGTGGAAAACGCCTCCTTCATGCCGTGGCTGGTCGGCACGGCGCTGATCCACTCGCTCGCCGTCACCGAGAAGCGCGGCAGCTTCAAGAACTGGACGGTGCTGCTGGCGATCGGCGCGTTCTCGTTGTCGCTGCTCGGCACCTTCCTGGTCCGCTCGGGCGTGCTGACGTCGGTCCATGCCTTCGCGACCGATCCGCGCCGGGGAATCTTCATCCTCGCCTTCCTGGTCATCGTCATCGGCGGCTCGCTGGCCCTCTTCGCCTGGCGTGCGCCGAAGGTCGGCGTCGGCGGCAGCTTCGCGCTGCTGTCCCGGGAGACGCTGCTGCTCGTCAACAACGTCCTGCTGGTCGTCGCCGCCGGGTCGGTGCTGCTGGGCACGCTCTATCCGCTCTTCATCGACGCGCTCGGCCTCGGCAAGCTCTCGGTCGGGCCGCCCTACTTCAACTCGGTGTTCGTGCCGATCATGGTGCCGCTGCTGTTCCTGATCGCGGTCGGGCCGCTCGCGCGTTGGAAGCAGCTCGACGCCCGCGACATGATGCAGCGGCTGCGCGTGGCCGGCGTGATCGCGCTGGTCTCTGCCGCCGGATTGCCGTTCCTGCTCGGACGCTGGACGCCGCTGGTGGCGATGGGCATCCTGCTGGCGCTGTGGATCGCAGCGAGCACGCTGCTGCAGATCCGCGAGCGCCTCAAGTCGGGCATGCCGCCGAGCTCGTTCTGGGGCATGCACCTGGCCCACGTCGGGATCGCCGTCTTCGTCGTCGGCGTCACGCTGGTCAAGGGCTACGAGATCGAGAAGGACGTGCGGATGGCGTTCGGCGACACCGTGCAGATCGGCGACTACTCGCTGCGCCTGGTGACGGTCGGGGCGGTGCCGGGACCGAACTACGTGGCCCAGCGCGGCGAGGTCGAGCTGTCGAAGGACGGCAAGGTGCTGCGCACCCTGAATCCGGAAAAGCGCGCCTACTTCTCCTCGGAAATGCCGATGACGGAGACGGCGATCGACAGCAACCTCGGGCGCGACATCTACGTCTCGCTCGGCGAGCGTCTCGCCGGGGGCAACGGCACCGAGTGGAGCGTGCGCGTCTACTACAAGCCCTTCGTGGTCTGGATCTGGGGCGGCTGCGTGCTGATGGCCCTCGGCGGCGCACTCGCCGCCGCGGATCGGCGCTACCGCCTGAAGCGCCGCCAGCCGGTGCTGCAAGGCGCCCCCGCATGATGCGCTACGGGCGCTTCCTGATTCCGCTCGGGCTCTTCGTCGCCCTGGCGATCTTCCTCGGCGCGGGCCTGAACCGCGATCCGCACCAGCTGCCGTCGCCGCTGGTCGGCAAGTCGGCCCCCGCCTTCGACGTGCCCCGGCTCGCCGCCATCGACGGCGTCGACGCCGGACGCTTCGCTCCGGCCGACATGAAGGGCAAGGTCTGGCTGCTCAACGTCTGGGCCTCGTGGTGCGTGTCGTGCCGGGTCGAGCATCCGCTGCTGGTGGAGCTGGCGCGCAGCGGCGTCGTCCCGCTGGTCGGTCTCGACTACAAGGACACCCCCGCCGACGCGCGCCGCTGGCTCGCCGAACGCGGTGACCCGTACGTGCTGTCGGCAGTCGACGCCGATGGCCGCGTCGGCATCGACTATGGCGTCTACGGGGTCCCCGAGACCTATGTGATCGACAAGAACGGGACCATCCGCTACAAGCAGATCGGACCGGTCAGCGCCGATGTGCTGCAGGAGACGATCCTGCCGCTGGTCAGGGAGCTGCAGAAATGAAGCACACGAGAAGCCGGGCGCTCGTCGAGATTGCCGCGATCTTCGCGCTGCTGATGCTCCTCTCGCTCGGCATGCGCAGCGCGCACGCCCGCGAGGCCGCGCCGCTCGCCAACGACGAGGCCGTCGAGCAGCGCCTGATCGGCATCGCCGACGAACTGCGCTGTCTGGTCTGCCAGAACGAGTCGCTGGCCGGCTCCCGCGCCGATCTTGCCGAGGACCTGCGCCGCGAGATCCGGGTGCAGATCCGTGCCGGCAAGACCGATCCGCAGATCATCGATTTCCTCGTCAGCCGCTACGGCGACTTCGTGCGCTACCGTCCGCCGTTCAAGCCGACCACCTGGCTGCTGTGGATCGGGCCGTTCGTGCTGCTCGTGCTCGGACTGGGCGCGCTCGCCTGGTACGTGCGGACACGGCCGCGTCCGCAAGGAGCGCTCAGCGCCGCTGAACAGGAGCAAGCCGCACGCCTCCTGGCAGGAGACCGAACGTGATGACCGCGCATTGCCAATGGTCGTCGTCGCGCCGGCGCGGCCGGCCCCCGGAGTCCTGAATGGGCTTGTTCCTCTTTGCCGCGATCGCCCTGATCGTCATCACGGTGCTGTTGCTGCTGCGCCCGTGGAGATCGGGCCGTGCGGCGGCCGACGCGACGACGACCCGGGACCTGAACACGCGCGTCTACCGCGACCAGCTCGCCGAGCTGGATCGCGACCTCGCGATCGGTACGCTGGCACCGGCCGATCACGAGCCAGCCCGCGCCGATCTGCAGCGCCGGCTTCTCGAGGACGCCACGCAGGTCGAGGCCAGCGACGCGGCACCCGGTACGCGGCGCACGTCGCTCGTGCTGGCGATCGCCTTGCCGGTCGCCGCCGCCGGCCTCTACGCGTTTCTCGGGGCCCCAGTCGCACTCCTCCCGCAGGCGCCGCCACCGGCCGCCGGCGCGCCGACGGCGCAGCAGGTCGAGCAGATGGTGGCCGGCCTCGCCGCACGCCTCGAGAAGAATCCCGACGATCCCAAGGGCTGGTCGATCCTCGCCCGCTCTTACCACGCGATGGGCCGCTTCGCCGAAGCCGAGGCGGCATTCGGGCGCATCGGACCCGCCCTGGACAGCGATCCGCTGTTGCTGGCCGACTACGCCGACACCCTGGCCGAGCGCGCCGGCGGCAAGCTCGAGGGCCGCCCGCTCGAACTCGTGCAGGCTGCGCTGCGGCTGGACCCGGACAACGGCATGGCGCTTTCGCTGGCCGCCACCGCCGCGTACCAGCGTCAGGACTTTGCCCAGGCCGCGATCTACTGGCAGCGCCTCTTGCCGAGACTGCCCCCGGATTCGGAAGAAGCGAAGTGGCTGCGGACAACGCTCGCCAGCATCGCCGCGCCGGGCGGACCGATGGCGCCGCCGGGCGCGGCCGCATCGGCATCGACCGCCGCGCCCCCGGCTGCAATCACCGCGACGCCGGGAAGCCCCCCCTCCGCCCAGGCCCATGCCGGGGCGACGTCGGTGAGCGGAACGGTGACGCTCGCGCCCCAGCTCCTCGATTCCGTCCGTCCCGGCGACACGGTGTTCGTCTTCGCCCGCGCCGTCGACGGCAACCGCATGCCGCTGGCGGTGCAGCGCGCCCGAGTCGCCGATCTGCCGCTGAAGTTCAAGCTCGATGATTCGATGGCGATGAGCCCGCAGAGCAGGATCTCCGATGCCGGCGCCGTGCGCATCGAGGCACGCGTCTCGCGCAGCGGCAACGCCACGCCGGAGTCCGGCGATCCGTTCGGCAGCAGCGCCCCGGTCAAGCCGGGAGCCAAGGGGGTCGACCTGAAGATCGACCAGATCCGGCCTTGAACCAAGGGAGATTCCGATGCAACTCGTCTGCCCCGCGTGCGCGCGCAAGAACCGCGTTCCCGACGACCGCCTGAGCGAGGATCCGCACTGCGGCAGTTGCGGCGCCGCGCTGATGCCGAAGGCGCCAGTGGCACTGGACGATGCCTCGTTCGACCGCTACGTCCAGGGCACTGAAATGCCGGTCGTCGTCGACTGCTGGGCCGAATGGTGCGGCCCTTGCAAGGCGATGGCGCCGCAGTTCGAAGCCGCCGCCGTGCAATTGCCGGAGGTCCGCTTTGCCAAGCTCGATACCGAAGCGGCGCCGCAGATCGGATCGCGCCACGCGATCCGCAGCATTCCGACCCTGCTGTTGTTCCGCGGGGGCCGCGAGGTCGCCAGACGAGCCGGCGCCATGCCGGCATCGGCCATCGTCGACTGGGTGCGCAGCGAGCTGGCTTGACCCGCCGAAAGCGGCCGACAGCCCTATCGGTCGCGCTCGCTCCGAAACGCAGCGCCCCATCGTCCGCGGGGCGAAACGTCCCGCCGTCAATGCGACAGCAGCACCGGGATCGTCATGTGCGTCAGCAGCGTCCGCGTGACGCCGCCGAGGACGAGTTCGTGCAGGCGCGAATGTCCATAGCCGCCACTCACGATCAGATCGGCACCGAGTTCGCCTGCACGCGCCAGCAGCCGCCGTCCGATGCCCGAGTTCGCGGCTTCCTGGTGCTGTTCGAACTCGACCTCGTGACGCAGCATCCAGCGGTGCAGCTGGTCGAGCTGCGAACGCGACACATGCAGGTTGTCGGCGGGACGTTCCAGGCAGACCAGATGGACGCGCCGCGCCCTATGCAGGATCGGCAGCGCATCGTGGACCGCACGCGCCGATTCCCGCGTATTCTTCCACGCGACCATCACCGTGGCGCCCACCGCATCGAAGTCGCCACTCGACGGCACGACGAGCACTGGGCGGCCGACCTGCATGAGCGCCCGCTGCACCAGGTCGCGCTCCTCGGCATCGAGCGGCGCGTCGGGGCTGCACTGGCCGAGCACCACGAGGTCCGCGTGGCGCCCCAGGGCGACCAGCGCTTCGAGGGCGGCGGCCGCGTCCCAGCGGCGTTCGATCGACTCGACGCCACGGGCGACGGCAGCGCGCTCGAAGGCCTCCAGGAGCACCGATGTCTCCCGGGCCATCCGGGCACGGGCAAGGTCGAGGAAGTCGGGGGTGGCCGCCAGCGCGGCCGCCATCCGCGGTTGCGGTTCGACGACGGCAGCAGCGGCCAGCCCGATCAGGTGGGCGCCGTGGGTGCGAGCCAGGCCTGCCGCCAGATCGATGCGCGTGGCGCAGCGCCGGGAGGCATCGACATGGACGAGGATGCTTCGATAGCTCATGGTCGGGCAACGGAGAGATTGCAGTCTGCGCCCGCCGATGCGAGCCGGGCCTGACCGCCATCAAGTCCGGCAGCGGTGTTGATGCCGGTCAATCGGCACGCGCGGGAGCGCGCTAACGTGGACCATCCGCATGCCACGTGCATCCCGACGTCACCCACGGACCACTGCCATGAACTACCGAAGCATCCTCGTCCACCTTGACACCGCGCCGACTTGCGATGAGCGCGTCGAGTTCGCGATCGGGCTCGCCCGGGCCCTCGACTGTCACCTGGTCGGGCTGGCGCCCACGGGGCTCGTCGATTGGCCGGTACTGGCCGACGTCTCCGGCAGCGTCGTCGAGTACGCAGACCTCGCCCGTCATGCCCTGGCAGACCGGGCCGAACGGCTCGCCGAGCGCTTCCGCGGTCGCTGCAAGTCGACAGGGCTCGGGTCCTTCGAGGCCGTCGTCGATGCAGATGGAGCGGTGCCGTCCGTCATCCGTCATGCGCGCTGCGCGGACCTCGCGGTGCTGAGCCAGACCGACCTTTCCGCCGGGGAGAACGGCGCAGCCTGGCATTGTGGCGAGGCGGTGGTTCTGGAGAGTGCCCGGCCGACACTCTTCGTCCCCTACGCCGGACGCTTCGAACCCATCGCCGCGCGTGCGATGGTGGCCTGGGACGACAGCCGCGAGGCAGCGCGCGCCCTCGCCGATGCATTGCCGCTGCTGCGGCGGGCCGGCGTGGTGCACGTGGTCACGTGGCAGGAATCGGACGGGGCGCAAGATGCCGACGTGGCCCGGCGCATCGAGGCCGTGAGCCAGTGGCTCGTGCGCCAGGGCGTGCGCGTCCAGACCCACGTCGAGACCACGAAGATCGATATCGCCGAGGCCATGCTGTCGCGCGCGGCAGACCTCGACGCCGGTCTGATCGTGATGGGCGCCTACGGCCACGCCCGCTGGTCCGAGCGCATTCTCGGCGGCGCCACGCGTGGGCTGCTGACGTCGATGACGATGCCGGTGCTGATGTCGCACTGAGGCCGGGTCAGCCCCACACTTCGCCGGCCACCTCGACCACGCGCTCGAGCTTCTTCCACTGGTCGTCCTGCGACAGGGCGTTGCCGTGGTGGGTGCTGGAAAAGCCGCATTGCGGCGACAGGCAGAGGCGCTCGAGCGGCACGAAACGGGCGGCCTCGTCGATGCGGCGCTTCAGGTCGTCCTTGGACTCGAGCTCGCCGAGCTTGGTCGTCACCAGACCGAGCACGACCTTCTTCTCGCCGCCGCTGCGCTCCAGCACCCGCAGGGGTTCGAAGCCGCCGGCGCGTGCGCTGTCGAACTCCATGAAGTAGCCGTCCACGTTCGTCGAGAACATCGCCTCGACGACCGGGTCGTAGCCGCCCTCGGCGACCCACGCGCTCTTGAAGTTGCCGCGACAGGTGTGGATCGTCACCTGCATGCCTGCGGGTCGATCGACCAGGGCGGCGTTGATGGCATCGGCGTAGATCTGCGGCAGGCGCGCCGGATCGTCGCCGTTGGCACGGCAGGTCGCCTGGATGCGCGGATCGCAGAGGTAGGCGAAAGTGACGTCGTCGAGTTGCAGGTAGCGGCAACCGGCCGCGCCGAGATGCCCGATCGCCACGCGATAGGCCGCGGCGACGTCGGCCCAGAACTCGGCCATGTCCGGGTAGACCTCCTTGGAGACCGACGCCCGGCCGCCACGCAGGTGCAGCATCGACGGCGAAGGGATCGTCATCTTGGCGGTCCGCGACGTCACCGACTTCAGGAAGGCGAAGTCCTCGACCATGATCGGCACGCTGCACGCGATCTTTCCGGTCACCGTGGGGATCGGTGGCTGCTCGCTCTGGCCTTCGATCTTGAACTTCGGGCCGGGATTCTCCTGCAGCGTCACGCCGTCGAGCCGGGCCAGGAAGTCCAGATGCCACCAGTCGCGACGGAACTCGCCGTCGGTCACGCTCTGCAGGCCGATTGCTTCCTGCTTGCGAACGGCATCGCGGACCGCGCTGTCCTCGGCAAGTCGCAATGCGTCGGCGGCCAGCGAGCCCTCCTTCCAGCGTTTGCGGTCTGCGGCCAGTTCGGCGGGTCGCAACAGGCTGCCGACCTGGTCGGCACGGTAAGGGGCATTCATGGGGAACTCCTCGACATGGAAGCGCCAGTATCGCTCCGGACCGCGAGGCGTCGACTGCACGGCACGAATGCACGCCTCGTGCCATCGCCGGTAGCCTCGCGTTTCCGCAGGCAACGGCTCTCCGCTACCATTTCGGCCTCGCAGCGTGCTTAGGGGAAACAAGACGATGAGAATCGCAACAGCACTGGCCGCGGCCTTTGTTGCCGGCTGCGCCAGCGCGCCGCCTCCTGAACCCACGGTGGTCCGGTCGCGCGCCCCGACCGCCTACGAGAGCTCGATCACCAATTTCTTCGACCTGACGATACGCGGCCCGCAGCCCAACCGTGTGCTGACCATCGGCAAGCCCGAGCCCGGAGGCTGCCCGCTGGGCGGCCAGGTCACATCGGCGCTGGGCTGGGTCGTGCCGGTGCAGTACGCCACGCGCACCGGCAGCCTCACCGGCAAGGACGCCGGCATCAACGTCAAGGGCAAGGAGTACTACTTCTGGTTCCGCCAGGAGACGCTCTACGGCGTGACGCCGAAGCTCGAGCTCTGCCCCTAGAGTCGCCCCGTCCGACCGAGGCTCGCCGGTCGGTTCGCTCAGTCGCGACCGCGGCCCTCGCCGTGCTTGTCATGCTTGCCTGACTTGTCGTGCTTGTCCCACTTGTCTTGCTTGTCGTGCCCCAGGTGACGGCCACGATCGCCATCGCGCCCACGGCGCTCGTGCTCCCAGCGCTCACGCACCCAGCGCTCCTGGACAAAGTAGACCGGCTGGCCGCAGGCGCCGTATCGGCCGCAGTAACGCCGCCAGTTGTTCTGATGCGCCGGAGGCACGTAGAGATAGATCGGCCGGCGTTCGACCACGACCGGCGGCTGCGTGATGACGACCGGTTGCGGGTACACCAGCATCGGTGGCTGCGAATAGCCGCCGATGTCAACGCGGCCGTAGACGCCCGGCTGGTTGACGCTGATCGAGACCCCGACGTTCGGAGCGGCGATCACCGGTGCGACAGCCAGGACGGCGATCGCAAGGGCGAGGATTTTCGGGTTCTTCATGAGATGAATCCTTCGGGAAGTTGTCCCTGAAGCTAACGCGCGGGGCACGTTCCCCGCGGACGGCGCTGCCGCGGCGAACACTCCCTTACACCGGATTTCCGACCGGCGGTAGCACCGTTGCACTGCACTCGCCGAGCCCGATTCGACGGTGCCCCGGGCGGTTGCAATGCGCGCGCAGGATCACCTTGTCGCCGTCCTGCAGGAACGTTCGGGTCTCGCCGTTCGGCAACCGCAACGGCTCGCGTCCGCCATCCGAGAGCTCGAGCATCGAGCCGCCCTGCCCCGGTTGGGGACCCGACTGCGTGCCGGTGCCGAGCAGGTCGCCGCTCGTCAGGTTGCAGCCGTTGCTGGCGTGGTGCGTGACGAGCTGGGCCAGCGTCCAGTAGGCGTCGCGAAAGTTCGATTGCATGAGGCGCGTGGCGGCCAGGCCGTTCGCACGCATCGCCGCCGTCTCGAGCCAGACCTCAAGAAAGATGTCGAGCGCGCCGCTCTCGCGGTTCGACGGGCTGTCAAGGTACGGCAATGGCGCCGGATCGCCGTCCGGCCGGACGAAGGGCGCACGAAACGGCGCCAGCGCTTCCATCGTCACCACCCAGGGCGACAGCGTCGTCGCAAAGTTCTTGGCGAGGAACGGGCCGAGCGGCTGGTACTCCCAGGCCTGGATGTCGCGGGCCGACCAGTCGTTGAGCAGCACCACGCCGAAGAGGCAGTCCTCGGCCTGGGCCATCGACAGCGGTTCGCCGAGGGCGTTGCCGGCGCCGATCAGCGCTCCGAGCTCGAGTTCGTAGTCGAGCCGGCGGCAAGGTCCGAACGATGGCGTCTCGGCCTCGCCCTTGAGCTGCCCCGAAGGCCGACGAAAGTCCTGGCCGCTGACCCGGATCGACGACGACCGGCCGTGGTAGCCGATCGGCACCCACTTGTAGTTCGGCAGCAAGGGCGCATCGGGGCGGAACAGCTTGCCCACCGCCGTCGCGTGGTGGATGCCGGTGTAGAAGTCGGTGTAGTCGCCGATCGCGCACGGCAGGGCGAGCTCGACGGCGGCCTGAGGCACCAGGCAGAGCTCGAGGAAGGAGCTGAACTCGCTGCCTTCCCGCAGCGCCTTCGACAGCAGGTCCCGGACCCCGCGACGGGCGTCGCTGCCGGCGGCCATGAAGGCGTTGAGGTCGCCGCCGGCGAGCGGGCGCAGCAATTCCTCCTGCCCCGCCCCCCATGGCGACTGGTGCACGGCCAGGTGCAGGTCGAGGACCTGGTCGCCGATCGCCACGCCGACGCGCAGCGGGTCATTGCTGTCGGCGCGTCGGAAACGCCCGAACGGCAGGTTCTGGATCGGGAAATCGGTCGCGACGTCGTTGGCCGAGGCCACCCAGCTGCGCAGCGAAGGGTCGTGGCTGTCATCCTGCATCGGAACTCCTCGAGGCGTCTGCCAGGCCGGCCCAGCATTGCGCGTAGTCGCGGTCGAGCGCTCCGCCTTCCAGCGCCCAGGCCGTCGGCCGGAACGCCCAGCGACTTTCGAACATGAAGGCGAGCGTGTTGTCGAGCTTGTGCGGCTGCAGGTCGGCCTCGGTCGCGCGCACGAAGGCGTCGGCGTCCGGACCGTGCGGCACCATCGAGTTGTGCAGGCTCGCGCCGCCGGGACGGAAGCCCTCGGGCTTGGCGTCGTATTGGCCGTAGACGAGGCCCATGAATTCGCTCATCACGTTGCGGTGGTACCAGGGGGGACGAAATGTGTCCTCGGCGACGAGCCAGCGCGGCGGGAAGATCACGAAGTCGCAGTTCGCGGTGCCTGGTGTGTCGCTGGGCGAGGTCAGCACGGTGAAGATCGACGGATCCGGATGGTCGTGGCTGATCGACCCGATGGTCATGAAGGTTCGGGTGTCGTAGACAAAGGGCACGAGATTGCCATGCCAGGCGACGACGTTGAAGGGCGAACTGTCGGCGCGCGCGCGCCACAGCGCACCGCCGAACTTCTTCACGATCTCATACTCGCCGGCCGAATCCTCGAAGGCCGCGTTCGGTGCCTGGAAGTCGCGCGGATTGGCCAGACCGTTGGAGCCGATGGGACCGAGTTCGGGCAAGCGGAACGGCGCGCCGTAGTTCTCGCAGACGTAGGCGCGCGCACTGCCGTCGGGCAGCGCGACCTTGAACGCCATGCCGCGCGGCAGCAGCACGACGTCGCCGGGACCGGCGGCGAGCACGCCGAGTTCCGTCGTGATCGCCAGGCGCCCCTGCTGCGGCACGACCAGCATCTCGCCGTCGGCGTTGACGAAGGCGCGGCGGTCCATCGAACGGTTTGCCAGCACGAGGTGCGCGGCGATGCCGCTCTGCGCCTGCTCGTCGCCGTTGACCACCATCGTGCGCAGGCCGTCGATGAAATCGAGCGGTTCGGCATCGGCCGGCGGAATCGCCACCGGACTCCAGCGCATCGGATCGGGCGGTGCGAGCAGGCCGCCGCGCGCGCCGGTCTTGAGCCATGGCTGTTCGAGCGGCGTGTAGCCGCCGGCCTGCACCGAGGGTCGGCGTCGGTAAAGCCAGGTGCGCAGGTTGGTCGCCCGCGGCGCGGTAAAGGCGGTGCCGCTCAGGAGTTCCGCATAGAGACCGTGGGCAACGCGTTGCGGGCTGTTGCGGCCGACCGGCAATGCGCCGGGCAAGGCCTCGCTCGCATGCTGGTTGCCGAAGCCGAAGAGCGGTGCGGGAGTTTCGTTCATGGTCGTTCCATTCTGACGCCTGACGGCGAGCCCGCCATCACGCGGCTTCAGGCGGAGTCGGTGCGCCCGGCGACGGCGCACCCAACGTGTTGGCGCGCGCCGCGGCCAGGGCCTCGCGCAGCACGCCGAGCGCACCGATCTGGTTGGCCAGCAGCAGCACGAGCTTGGCGTTGAGCTCGTGGCTTTGCGAAGGGCTGAGGTCGCGGTGCGCTTCGATCAGCGCTTCGTAGAAATCGTCGGCCGATTCCAGGTTGAACGCGGTGTTGAGCATCGGTCGGCTTCCTTGCCGTCAGCAGGGGCCGCAGGCGCGCGCCAACGCGGCGCGCACGCCCGCCTCGGAGAGCGTGCGCCACCGCGCGCAGACGTGCTGGTCGGGACGGATGAGATAGGCCGTACCGGGGCGGGCGTCGTAGCGCGCGCGGGCCAGGCCTTCGACATCCTCGAGGCCGGCTGCGGCGTCCAGGGCGACGCAGGTCAGCGGCAGCGCCGCGGCCCAGGACGGCGCGGCACCGAACGTCAGCAGGGTGAAATCGTCGCCGAGCTCGCGCAGCAGCCAGGTCGGCTCGCCGTCGCGACGCAACGGCGCATCGGCGGCGACCGCGCCCGGCACCATGGCGCCGGCGAAGGTCGCGGTGTCGGCGCTGTTGAGCGGCGAATCGGCGAGCGTGGCCGGCACCGACAGGCGTCCGCTGTTGACCAGGCGGCGCGCGAACGGGTGGTCGCGCGCCAGGTCGAGGACGGCGTCGCGGAACAGCCGGCTGATCTCGGTCTTCGGGGTGATGAAGTCGGTCGAGCGGGTGCTGCAGCGGATGTTCTCGTCGGCGGCGTACTCGCGCTCGGTCCCATAGCTGTCGAGCAACGCATCGGGTGCGCCGCTGCGCAGCACCCGGGCGAGCTTCCAGGCCAGGTTCTCGGCGTCCTGCACGCCCGAATTCGCGCCACGCGCGCCGAACGGCGAGACGCCGTGCGCGGCGTCGCCGGCGAAGACGACGCGGCCATGCCGGAAGCGCTCCATCCGCATGCAGGCGAAGGTGTAGACGCTCGCCCACTCGAGCGTGAAGTCGACGCCTTTCGCCGGCGAGGCCGCGAGCAGCGCGCGCACCCGCGGGATGATGTTCTCGGGCTTCTTCTCGACCAGCGGATCGGCCTGCCAGCCGAGCTGGAAGTCGACCCGCCAGACGTTGTCGGGCTGGCGATGCAGCAGCACGCTCTGGTTCGGGTGGAAAGGCGGGTCGAACCAGAACCAGCGTTCGGTCGCGCCCTGCGGCAGCAACTCGGCGTCGGTGCGGATGTCGGCGATCAGGAAGCGGTCCTGGAACACCCGGCCCTTGCTCTCGAGGCCCATGAGGCCGCGCACCGCGGACCGCGAACCGTCGCAGGCGACGACGTAGCCGGCGTCAATGCGGTAGCGGCCGTCGGGCGTCTCGACCTCCACCGCGACGCCGTCTTCAGCCGGCTCGATGCCGACCAGCCGGTTCTTCCAGCGGATCTCGATGGCCGGCAGTTCGAGGGCGCGCTCGAGCAGGAAGCCCTCGACGTAGTACTGCTGCAGGTTGATGAACGCCGGCCGGCCATGACCGGGCTCGGGCAACAGGTCGAAGCCGTACAGCGGCGCATCGCGGAAGAAGACCTTGCCGACGTTCCACGACACGCCCTTGTCGGTCATGCGGTCGCCGCAGCCGAGGCGGTCGAAGATCTCGAGCGTGCGCTTGGCAAAGCAGATGGCGCGCGAGCCGCTCGACAGGCGGTGGTCGTCGTCGAGCACGAGGACGCGGACTCCGCGCTGCGCCAGGTCGATCGCCAGCGCCAGGCCGACCGGACCGGCACCGACGACGACGACGTCATGGTGCGCCGGTGGTGACGCCGCCTGCTCGGGCGATCGCCGGTAGGCGAATTCGAGCGCCTGGAAGTCGACCGGCGGAACCGCGCTCGATGACATCGAAGTCGGCGTGTGGAGGCTCAGAGGGCAGGACGGCTCGAGGGGATTCGTCGGTGCAGCGCCTCAGGTCTCGAGCGTTTCCCACATCGCCTTGTCGCGCTCCGCCGTCCAGATGCGCGGATCCGGATGGGCGGTGGCCTCGTCGAGCGCGCGCGTCACGTCGAACGGCATGCAGTGGTCGAAGATCACCCACTGGCCGTACTTCGGCTTGAGCGCCGCATGCGTGTCCTTGTAGATGTCGCGCAGTTCCTTGCCCTGCTTCGCCCCGGCCTGCACGCTGGCGTACAGGTCGCTGACGAAGGCGCGCGTGCCGGCCAGGCCGCGCTGCACCATCTCGGGTGTCGTCAGCGCCGCGCCGCGGCCCGGCACCAGCGCCACCGGCTGCATCGCGGCGAGGTTGTCGAGCGTCTGCGGCCAGTCCTTGAAATAGGCGTCGCCGGCGTAAGGCGTCGCGTCGAACTCGACCAGGTCGCCGCTGAAGAGGATCTTCTGCTGCGGCAACCAGGCGATGGTGTCGCCCTTGGTGTGGCCGCGGCCGACCTGCATCAGCCGGACCTCCAGCTTGCCGAGCCAGACCGTCATCTCGCCCTTGAAGGTCAGGGTCGGCCAGGTCAGTCCGGGGATCGTCTCGACGGCGCGGAAAAGGCGCGGGAAGCGCTCGATCTCGCTCTTCATGTCCTGCGCGCCACGCTCGACGATGAGATCGTAGGTGTCCTGGCTGGCGATGATCTCCTGCGGCTCGTAGGCGCTGGCGCCGAGTACCCGCACCGCGTGGTAGTGGCTCATCACCACGTACTTGATCGGCAGGTCGGTCACGGTCCGGATGTGGCGGATGACGTCGGCGGCCATCACCGGCGTGGCCTGCGTGTCGATCACCATCACCGCGTCGTCGCCGATGATCACGCCGGTGTTGGGATCGCCCTCGGCGGTGTAGGCATAGGCGTTGGCGGAGAGCCGCGTGAAGGTGACCTTCTTCTCCTGGAGGTCGGCCTGGCTGGCGAATGCTTTGCTCATGATGGCGGTGTCCCGGTGGATGACGCAGGCGGGCGGGCGATGCCGGCGTCTGGCTGAAAAGTGTTCCTTGATCTTAGTTCACTTTTTCGCTATTGTCTAACTAGTTCGTCTTATCCCAACCTTCGGCCTTTCCATGTCACCCCCGCTCACCCTCGCGATCCCCCCGCCATCCGGGCGCGGCCAACGCGGCATCCAGAGCGTCGAGGTCGGCGGCCGCCTGCTGGTGGCACTCGCCAACGCCGGCCGGCCGATGGCCCTGAAGGATCTGGCGCGCGAGGCCGGCATGGCACCGGCCAAGGCTCACCCCTACCTCGTCAGCTTCGGCAAGCTCGGCCTGATCGTGCAGGACGACGCCTCCGGCCGCTACGGACTCGGTCCGCTGGCGCGCCAGCTGGGCCTGATCAGCATGCAGCAGTTCGAACCGGTGCGTCTGGCGACGCCGCTGCTGCGCGACCTGGCGCAGCAGCTCGGCCACACCGTCGCCATCGCCACCTGGGGAAACCGCGGCGCAACCATCGTGCGCATCGAGGAAGCGCCGACCGCCGTGCACGTCAACATGCGCCACGGCACGGTGATGAGCCTGCGCGGCACCGCCTCGGGCATGCTGTTCGCGGCCCACATGGAACGGGGGCGGGTCGTGGCGGCGCTCACCGACGAGCACTGCGCCGCGTTGCGAGAGCGGGGCGAGCCGATGCCGGCGCGCTACCGGCCCCAGGTCGATGCCGATCTCGAAGCCCGCTGGGCGGAGATCCGCCGCTGCGGCATCAGCCGCGTCGATGGCGGCGCCGTTCCCGGCGTCAGTGCGATGGCGGCACCGGTGTTCGACGAGGCCGGGCAGATCGTTCTCAGCCTGACCGCCATCGGCCCGACCGCGGTCTTCGATTCGCGCCTCGACGGCAGCGTCGCGCTGGCACTGCGATCAAGCTCGACGACGCTGTCGCGACAGCTCGGAGCACCCGCGGCGGCGTGAGCCGTGGGCCGGGCACTGCATGTGTCAAGTGATTTCCGCCCGGCTCGAGGCAGCGACAGTCGGTCCCGAAACGTTCCTGTGGCGCAACGCGGTCGACGAACACGACCCTTCGCGGAATTCGGTCACGCGCGTGCGAGGGCGGGTTGCTGCGGCCACCGGACAATGGACGCAAGCACCGTCTCGAGGCCCTTCATGTACCGCACCATTCTCGTTCCCGTCGACGGCAGCCCGGCGGCAAACGCCGGACTCGCCGAAGCCATCCGCATCGCTGCCGCCGTCGGCGCGCGCCTGCACCTGATGAACATCATCGACGATGCCGCCTTCGGCGACGCCGAAGAGGACGCGGTGATTCACGCGCCAGAAGGGCCTGCGACCGGGGGGCTGTCTCGAATGGTCCGCGAGCGCGGCGAGAGCGTTCTTCGCCATGCCCGAGCCGAGGCCGAGGCGGAGGGCGTGATCGCCTCGACGGCGCTGGTGCGAAGTCGCTCCGAGGGACTGCAGGTCCTGCTGGCGCGCCAGGCGGAGGAATGCGGAGCCGACCTGATTGTTCTCGGCACCCACGGCCATCGCCCGCTGAGCCGCCTGCTGATGAACAGCGAGACGGATCACCTGCTCAACGTCGTCAGCGCGCCGGTCATGCTGGTGCGCAGCGAAGGCGTCGGCCCGGACCTTTCCGTCGTCGAGATCACCGGCTCCGACTCGATGTTCCACGCCGACGCCTGGACATGACCGAATCCGACCCTGCGCAAGACCAGCCCCAGCCGGCGCCGCGCCGCGTGCTCGTCGTCATCGACGACACGCCGCTCGGCCGGCACACCGCGCGCATCGGACTCGCGCTGGCCGCCGACATGGGGGCCGGCGCCCTCTTCCATGTCGCGCTGCCGGTGGAACCGACGGGCGCGGAATCCGCCGGCGCGCTGGAGAATGCGCTTGACGAGCACCGCCGCCTGACCCGCGAGCGCTTCGAGCCGACCTTCGAATCGCTTCGACAAGCCGCAGCCGAGCGCGGCGTTCCCTGCGAAACGGCCCTGACCGTCGACAAGGCGCCGGGCGATGCGGTGCTGAAACTCGCAGCCGACGAATCCTGCCTCCTGATCGTCGCCGGCTCCCGCGGACGTGGCGGCGTCGTGCGGCTGCTGAGCGGAAGCCTGATGGACGAACTTCTCCAGCGCGCCTCCTGCCCCGTCCTCTTCTGTCGCGAAGAAATGGCCTACGGGGCGGTGTCATCGGTCCCCGACCCGGAGCAGCAGTCGGCCCAGACGCAGCCTTCCTCCAGCTGAGGCTTCGGTGCGGCGCTCGGCGCCGAGGCGAGCGGGCGCTGCTACAGCCCGTAGCGCCAAGCCAGCAGCACCGACAGGCCGGCCCACATGATCAGGAAGAGCGGCGCGCCGACGCGCAGGAAGTCGCCGAACCGGTAGCCGGCGGCATTCATCACCAGCAGGTTGGTCTGGTAGCCCATCGGGGTCAGGTAGCACAGGTTGCAGCCGAACAGCACGGCCAGCACGAAGGGCTCGGCCGGAACGCCGAGCGAATTCGCGAGCGCGATGCCGAGCGGCGTGCCGATCGCGGCGGCCGCATTGTTGGAGACGAAGTTGGTGGCCAAGCCCATCAGCCCCATCAGCAGTGCCGCGGCCGCGGCCGGACCGAGACCTTGCGACGCCTGCGCCAGCTGGCCGGCGAGCCATGCGGTGGCGCCGGTAATCTCCATCGCGTCGCCGAGCGCAAGGCTGGCGGCAACCAGGAGGACGACCTTGACCGCGATCGCCTGGGTCGCATCCTGCCACGACAGACAGCGCCCGAGCAGCAGGACCAGCGCGCCGCACAGCGCAGCGAGTGAGATCGGCAGCATCTTCGTGGCCGCCAGGACGATGACGACGGCGAGCGTCACCAGCGCGAGGGCCGCCTTGTCCTGGCGCGGCAGCGTGAAGCGCTCGTCGAGCAGCAGGCCGATGCCTTCGCGCTGGGCCGCGCGGATCGCATCGGGCTCGCCTTGCACGAGAAGGATGTCGCCAGCGACCAGCGAACGGTCGGCGAGCCCCTCGCGGCGCCAGGCGTCGTGCTCGACGCGCGGGCGCAGGCCGACGACCTTGGCCGAGTAGCGCTCGGCGATGCGCTCGCTGCGGACCGAACGACCCACCAGCGGGGACTGCGGCGTGACGATCAACTGGGCGACGACAGCCGTCGGGACGGCTTCTTCGTCGCTGCCCTTCTCGACGCTGCCTTTCTCGACGCCGGTCCCGGTCTCCTTGTCTTCGCCTTCGACCGTTTCCGCGGCGCGGCTGTCCGCCTTCTTCTTCGCGTCGTCGTCGACGTCGTCACCGCTGCCATGCAGGCTCGCCTTCAGCGACCCTTCGATCTCCTTCAGATTGGTGGCGGTGTCGCGCAAGACCAGCCGATCGCCGGCCCGCAGGACGAGGGTGGGCATCGGCATCATGCTGCGACTGCCGCGCACCAGCGAGCGCAGTTGCAGGCGATAGCCGGTGGCGGCGAAGGCCTCGGAAAGCGGACGCCCGTCGAGCCAGCTTTCGGGCTCGACATGCAATTCGGCATCGAAGGCGTCGTCGCTCAGATGGTCGAGCGGCGTCTCGACCTTGGACAGCAGCTTCGGAGCCACCAGCCAGAGATAGGCCAGTCCCGGAAGCGCGGCCAGGGCGACCAGGGGAAAGAAGCTGAACAGCGAGAACGACGCTGCGCCCAGTTCGGCCGCGATGGCCACGACGATCAGGTTGGTCGATGTGCCGATCGCGGTCGACATGCCGCCGATCAGCACCGCGTAGTTCATCGGCAGCAACATCGCCGCCACGGGCGCCTTGGCGCGGCGTGCGGCCGCGAGCAGCAGGGGAATCAGCAACACCACCACCGGCGTGTCGTTGACGACGCCGCTCGCCCCGGCAGCCCCGAGCAGCACCGCGAGCAGGGCCAGGCGCGGACGCGCCGCGACCCAGCCGGCCAGCGTGCGCGCCAGCGGCTCGAGCGCGCCGGTGACGACGATGCCCTGGCCGAGAACCATCAACGCCGCGATGGCGACGAGTGCCGGGTGGCCGAAGCCGGCGAAGAACCGCATGGGGTCGACGCTCTCGCTGCCGATGCGCATCGGGAAGACCGCGAAGCCGGTCGGCAGCAAGGCGAGGATCGCCAGGGACACCGTGGCGATCGGCAGGCGATCGAGGATGAACGTCGCGAAGACGATGACGGCGAAGGCCAGCACCGCCACGCCGTGGGGATTGAGGTCGGTCATCTGGCGGCGGTGCACACGGGCGTGCGGATGCTACTTCACGCCATGCGCAGCGCCCGACTCGCAGCGTCTTCTGGGCCCGCTCCCGCACCGGCTGTGGCAAGCTCGGGCCGAAGGAGACAGCGCCGTGAACCCCGACGAGCCCCAGGATGGCTATGCCGACCTCTACACGATGTCGTCCGAGAGGCAGCGTCGCGTCTTCGCCGACATGGGCCGCCTCTACCCGACCCGGCCCGTGCGTGCCGGCTCGACGCCCAGCGTGCTGCCCGCTGCGACCCCCGTCGACGTGCACTACGCCGCCGATGGTGGCACGCACGACCTCGGCGCCTTCATGCAGCGCTATCGCGCGACCGCGCTGCTGATCCTCAAGCGCGGCCGCATCGTGGCCGAGCACTACGCCGAGGGTCACTCGCCGACGACGCGCTGGATCTCGTTCTCGATGGCCAAGTCGGTCTCGGCGACTCTCGTCGGCGCCGCCCTGCAGGACGGCCTGATCGACAGCCTCGACGAGCCCGTGACCCGCACCGTCCCTGCATTGCACGGCTCGGCCTACGATCGGGTCAGCATCCGCAATGTGCTGCAGATGAGTTCGGGCGTGCGCTGGAACGAGACCTACCTCGACCCGCAATCGGACCGCCGCCAGCTGCTCGCACTGCAGGTCGCCGAGCAACCGGGTGTGGTCGTCGACTATCTGCGCCGGCTTCCGCGCGCGGCCGAGCCCGACACGACCTTCAACTACAACACCGCGGAGACCTTCCTGGTCGGCGCGATCGTCCGCGGCGCAACCGGCCGTCCGCTAGCCGACTACCTCTCGGAGAAGATCTGGCAACCCTGCGGCATGGAGGCCGACGCCTACTGGCAACTCGAATCGCCCGGAGGCGAGGAGTTCGCCGGCAGCGGCCTGAGCGCAACGCTGCGCGACTACGGTCGCTTCGGCCTGTTCGTCCTCGGTGATGGCATCGTCGCCGGGCGTCGCGTGCTGGCTCCGGGCTTCATCGCCGCAGCGACGGCGACCGAGCCTGGATCGCGCCTGGCGCCAGGACGGCTTGCCGACTACCCACCGCTCGGGTACGGCTATCAGTGGTGGACGTTCGCTTCCCAGCGCGGGCACCGGATCTTCGGTGCGCTCGGCATCTTCGGCCAGCAGATCTACATCGACGTCGAGGAGGAACTGGTGATCGTCGTGCACGGCGCGTGGCCGGATCCGCTGGACGTTCCGCGCCGACTCGAAAGCTACGCGTTCTTCGCAGCGACGGCCGGGGCCCTGCGCGAGCGGTGAAACCGTCGATCTAGAATGAGCTGATGAAAATCCTCGTGGCGACCGACGGCTCCGAAGCGGCACTGCGGGGCGTCCGCTTTGCCGCCGATCTGGCCCAGCGGCTGGGCAACTCGAGCTCGATCACGCTCATCAGCGTCCACGACGATGCCGGCCTGCGGCACGCCAAGTCTGTCGTCGGCAGCGCCGCGGTGGAGGACCATCTGCGCGAGCAAAGCGAGAGCGAAGTCGCAGCCGCACGCGCGTTCCTGGATTCGGTCCCGGTGCGCCACGACATCGCCATCCGCACCGGACACGTGTCGCAGGAGATCGTCGCCTTCGCCGATGCCGGTCCGTTCGACCTGATCGTTCTCGGCTCCAAGGGTCGCGGTGCCCTGGCCGACATGCTGATCGGGTCCGTTGCGCAGCGCGTGCTGGCGAGCGCACGACAGCCGGTCGTGATCGTCAAGTAGGCAGCGGCGCAGAACGACCCGGCCCCCGCGGCTTCGCCGAGAATCGCGCGATGCAATCGGACGATCCTTCCACGGCCGACTTCCTCGTCATCGGCGCCGGCATCGCCGGAGCCTCCGTCGGCCATGCCCTGGCCGGGCGCGGTTCGGTGGTGCTGCTGGAACGCGAATCGCAGCCAGGCTATCACTCGACCGGACGCTCGGCCGCACTCTTTGCGGAGAGCTACGGCACGCCCCAGGTTCGGGCCCTGACGATGGCCAGCCGCGCCTTCCTCGAGCACCCACCTGAGGGCTTCGCCGAAGTACCCATCCTCTCGCCCCGCGGCGTGCTGATGGTGGCGACCGGGCACCAGCGAGCGCTGCTCGACGAGCAATGGGACGTTCTGCGCTCGGTCACCGACCGGGCGCGCCGCCTGGACGTCGCCGCGTCGTGCGCGATGGTGCCGGTGCTGCGGCCCGAACGCCTCGAAGGCGGCGTCTACGAACCCGACGCCGCCGACATCGACGTGCATGCCCTGCACCAGGGCTACCTGCGCGGTCTGCGACGCCGCGGAGGCCGCGTCGTCGGGAACGCCGAGGTGCGCGCGCTCACGCGCCGCAACGGCGTCTGGCACGTGCAGACCGGCGAGCGTGTCTGGCAGGCGCCGGTGCTGATCAATGCCGCAGGCGCGTGGTGCGACGTCGTGGCGCGGATGGCCGGGGTCGCGCCGATCGGCCTCGTTCCCAAACGCCGCTCGGCCTTCGTCTTCGCGCCGCCGCCCGGCGTCGATGTCACCGGCTGGCCGGCAGTGGTCGGTGTCGACGAGAGCTGGTACTTGAAGCCCGACGCCGGCCACCTGCTGGGCTCGCCCGCCAATGCGGACCCGGTCGAGCCCCACGACGTCCAGCCCGAGGAGCTCGACATCGCGCTGGCGATCGACCGCATCGAGACGATGACGACGTTGCAGATCCGGCGCCCGAGCCGCACCTGGGCAGGCCTGCGGTCCTTCGTCGCCGATGGCGACCTCGTCGGCGGCTACGACGCCGAGGTCCCCGGCTTCTTCTGGGTCGCCGCCCAGGGCGGATACGGCATCCAGACGTCGGCGGCCATGGGCCGGACCTGCGCCGCGCTGGTCGTCGGCGATTCGATCCCGGCCGACATCGCGGCCTTCGGCCTCACCGAAGCCATGCTCGCGCCGTCGCGGCTGGGCTCGGCGGCGACCCTCTGAGCATCGCTTCGCCACCGGCGAGGCGCCATCCTTCACCGTCCTCGAAAGCCTTCCCCATGCGTGTCTTCAGCGGCGCCCTCGCCACCGAAACCAACACCTTCGCGCCGATGCCGACCAGCCTCGCGTCCTTTCGGGAGCGAGGCTATTACCCGGCCGGAACCCACCCCGATGCGATGAGCTTTTTCGCCGCCCCGCTCTGGGCGGCGCGCCAGCGCGGCATGGCGCTAGGCTGGGACCTGGTCGAGGGCATGGTGGCGGCGGCCCAGCCCAGCGGAACGACCACGCGCGCGGCCTACGAAACCCTGCGCGACGAACTCCTCGGCGACCTGCAGGCCGCGCTCCCGGTCGACATGGTCGTGCTCGGCCTGCACGGCGCGATGGTTGCCGACGGCTACGACGACTGCGAGGGTGATCTGCTCGCGCGCGTGCGGCAGGTCGTGGGGCCGAATGTCGTCGTCGGCGCGGAGCTCGATCCGCACAACCACCTGACCGCGGCGATGGTCGACAACGCCGACCTGCTGATCGCCTTCAAGGAGTATCCGCACACCGACGTCCTCGAGCGCGGCTACGAGCTGGTGGACCTGTGCGCCGCGACGGTCGAAGGCCGGCTGCATCCGGTCGCCGCCGTCGTCGACTGCGAGATGCTGGTCCCGATGCACACGACGCGTCAGCCCGCCCGCGGCTTCGTCGACCGCATCCAGGCGCTCGAGGGCCGGGACGGCATCCTTTCGATCTCGGTTTCCCATGGGTTCGCCTGGGGCGACACCGCCGACATGGGGACGAAAATCCTGGTCTACGCCGACGGTGACGCCGCGAAGGCGCAGAACCTGGCCCGGCGTCTCGCCAACGAACTGATCGGCCTGCGCGAAGCGCTGGCCATCGCCTACCCCGACGTCGACAGCGCCCTCGATCAGGCCCTGGCGTTCGACGGCGGGCCCGTGGTGCTCGCCGACAGCGCCGACAACCCCGGCGGCGGGGCAGCCGGCGACTCGACCTTCATCCTGCGGCGCCTGCTCGAGCGCGGCATCGACAACACCTGCCTCGGGCCGCTCTGGGACCCGGTGGCCGCGCGGATCGCCTTCGACGCCGGCGTCGGCGCGACCTTGACCCTGCGCATCGGCGGCAAGATCAGCGCGCTCTCCGGCGATCCGGTGGATGCGGTCTGCACGGTCAAGGCCATCCAGCCGGACATGAAGATGACCGGACTGGCGGGTACGCCGATGGCGATGGGCGACTCCGTGCTCGTCGAAACCGCCGGCGTGCAGATCGTGCTGATCTCGCTGCGCAACCAGGCCATGGGCACGGATCTCTTCACCCAGCTCGGCTGCGACCTTGCCTCGAAGAAGATCATCGTCGTCAAGTCGTCGCAGCACTTCCATGCGGCCTTCTCCAAGGTGGCGCGGCACGTGATCTATGTCGGCGCCGCGGGCTCGGTGTCGTCGAACCTGGATGCCCTGCCGTACCGCAAGATCCGCCGCCCGAAGTGGCCGTTGCGCTCCGACGGTGCACCTGCCCGGGGTTCGGGCGGGAACTGACGGGGGTTGGCCGCCCAGTTCCGGCGATCGAGGCATGCGAGCCTCCCTAGACTTTGGGGACCGAATCTCGACCGCGGAGCGCGCGGAGTTCGCATGTCAGCAGCTGCCATCGCGCCGCACCATCAGATCGTCCCGTCCCCCGACTCACAGCCGCTGGAGTTCACCCCGGCCCTGCGCGATCGGCTGCTGAAGACGCAGGTCGACAGCCTCTACGGCCATATCGCCAGCGCCTCGGTCATCTCGACGATCTTCGCGCTGGTGCTGGTGGTCTACCTGACGCCGGTCTTCGGGGCGACCGCGGCGCACGCCTGGTTCATCTGCAAGGCCGGATTCGCGGCGGTGCGCTTCAGCCTGGCCCAGGTCTACAAGAGCGAACGGCTGAAGTCGCGCACCGGCCTCGCGAATACGCTGCTCGTTGCGTCGCTGGTTATCGACGGTGCCATCTGGGGGGTTGCCGGGCTCGGCGTCGCCGGGGCCACCGACGAGATCGTCTACCTGCTGATCGCCTGCCTGGCCAGCGTTGCCATGCTCGCGACCTTCGGACTGCAGGTGCGCCAACACGCCACGGCGGGCTTCGTGGTGCCGATGCTGCTGCCAATGACGCTGGCCCTGCTCTGGCGGGGCGACGCCCTGGGTCTCTTCGCCGCCCTCGGCACGATGCTGATCCTGGCCCAGACCCTGGTCACCGGTTATGCCTCGGAGCGGCGCATGCGGCGCGAGATCGTGGCTCACGAGCAGACGGCGGTCGCGCTCCTCGAGCGATCCGATGCGCTCGCCAAGCTCGAGCATGCGCTCGACCAGGTTCGCCGCCAGAGCGCGATCAAGGCCCTTTTCCTCGGCACGATGAGCCACGAGTTGCGCACGCCGCTGCACGGCATCCTCGGACTGACGGATCTGCTGAGGCAGCAGTTCGTCGAGCCCGTCGCCAAGCATCGCCTGGAACTGATCGACTCCTCCGGCAAGCACTTGCTGGAGCTGATCGGCGCGCTGCTCGACATGTCGCGCATCGATGCCGGCCGCCTGGAACTCCACCCTGCGCCCGTCGATCTCGAGGCCGAGGTGCGTACGCTCGCCGACCTCTACGAGATCCGCTGCCAGGGGAAGGGCCTCGCATTCCGGACGTCGATCAAGCTTCCTGAATCCTCATGGGTTCTCGCCGACGCGGCGCGTGTGCGCCAGGTGCTGCACAACCTGCTCGGCAATGCCGTCAAGTTCACGCAGCGCGGCATGGTGAGCCTCAACGTCTACGCCACCGGCAGGACCTTCGCGCTGGAGATCACCGACACCGGCCCCGGCATCGCGAGCAAGGACCTGTCGCACATCTTCGAAGCCTTCCAGCAAGTCGACGACACCGCATCGCGACCCGCGGACGGCACCGGCCTCGGGCTGACGATCGCGCGCGAACTGGCCCGGGCGATGGACGGCGACATCAGCGTCAGCAGCGCCGTTGGTGTCGGCTCGCGATTCACATTCACCGCCGTGCTGGACGCGGTGGCGCCCCACGAGATTCCGCATCGCGCCGAGAAGGTCGAACGTCCGGCACCGCGGTTGCCCTCAGGCTGCCGGGTACTGCTGGTCGAGGACAACGAAGTCAACGCGCTGATCGCGACGGCCAACCTGCATCAGCTCGGCGCGGATGTCACGCGCGCCTACGACGGCAAGGAAGCCGTCACCGCGGCCTTCTCCGACCCGCGTCCCGACCTCATCCTGATGGACTGCCGCATGCCGGTCATGGACGGGCCCGCTGCGGCGCGGGAGATTCGTGCCATCGAGCGGACTTCCGAACTCGACGCCCTGCCGATCGTCGCGCTGACGGCCAGCCCGACCGACGAGGAAAAGCAGGAATGCCACGACTCCGGAATGACCGGTTTCCTGTCCAAGCCCTTCACGGTCGATCAGCTGGTGCGAGAGATCGGCAGCGCATTGCGCGCAGCTGCCGAAGGCCGCATGCGCGAGCACCCCCTCTACGAGTTCGCGCTCTCACTGGACGACATGGAGCCGGACCTCTTTGGCGATGTCACGATGCATTGACGGCACCACGGCGATGTCCTGGTGGACGACGCCGAACATGAACGGGTAGAGGGGATTGTTCTCTTCCCGGAAGCGCTGCTCGCACGAACCGATGTGCAGCGCCAGGATGCGGTGCGGCAGATTGCCGCCGTAACCGAGATTCACCGACCGCTTGTCCTCGAAGACATCCGTGGCGCCCATCTTCTCGTAAGCCTTCAGCAGCGCCGGCTTGCGCACGCCCATCAGCAGCCAGCGCGCCTGGATGGCCATGCAGTAGAGGTAGGCGGCCTTCCACAGAGCCAGACGGACGAACGGGTCGGCGCCATGGACGGCGGCCAGGCGCGTGATCTCCGCGCGACCGAACATCGTGAGCTCGGGCGGCGTCTGGATGTACTTCTCGATCTCCAGTTGCGAGCTGCCCCGGGTGGTCGACTGGACGCGCATGGTGCCGATCGCCTCGCCGGTCGCCTTGTCCTCGCACAGGAAGACAGCCGTCCACGGCGAAGCGTCGATGGTGTCCGGCAACGCCATCGTCTCGAGATAGCCCGGATTCTTGCGACCGTAGGCCTGTGCCCGCACGTCGCAGGCGCGCAGCAGGTCATGGTGTGTCTCCACGGGTCTCAACGTGAAAGACAGAAATTCATCCGACATGGGGGCTCCCTCGTACTCTTTATGGGCGACCGTGCGAGAGCGGCGATCGGTGATCAATGTCACGATTCGAGGCTAAGAAAACCGGATTGCGGTGTCAACTCTTCCGCGTCAACGTCTCCAGCCCGCGACGCACCCATGAGAACACGTGAACGACGTCACGCCCACGTCGCGAGCCAACAACAAGGAAAGCGACGAACGGTCATGCTTGCCGCTTCGTCAACGCTTTCGCAAAACTTCCGCCAACGATGGGCTCGCGAGCGTCCGCAATTGCGCTGGGCCTCACAATGGCCTGTCGCTGGCGTGTCACGACGCGCATTCCCCGATCCCGAAGGAGTCCCCCATGAATCGCCCCCTCATGCACCTGTTCGTCGCGATGCTGGGCTGCACGCTCGGTCTGACCACCGGCAGCGCCGGTGCCCAGACGAAGACGCTGCGCTTCGTCGCCCATGCCGACGTGAAGATCCTCGACCCCACCTTCACGACCGCCTACATCACGCGCAACTTCGGCTACATGGTCTACGACACCCTCTTCGCGCAGGACGCCAAGGGCATCCCGAAGCCGCAGATGGTGGACAAGTACACGACCTCGAAGGACGGCAAGCAGTGGAGCTTCACGCTGCGCCCCGGCCTCAAGTTCAGCGATGGCAAGGCGGTCACCTCGGCCGACTGCATCGCCTCGTTGCAGCGCTGGAGCGCGCGCGACAGCATCGGGCGGGCGATGGTCGCAGCCGGCGCCGAGTGGAAAGCCGTCGATGACAACACCTTCACGCTGACCCTCAAAGAGCCCTTCGGCCTGGTGCTCGACGGCCTGGGCAAGCCCTCCGGCTTCCCGCCGGTGATCCTGCCGGAGCGCCTCGCCAAGGCACCGACGACCGCGCCGCTGACCGAAGTGGTCGGGTCCGGGCCGTTCCTCTTCAAGCGCGACGAATGGGTGCCGGGCAACAAGGCGGTCTTCCTGAAGAACCCGGCCTACGTCGGCCGCAAGGAGGCTCCGAGCGGCCTCTCGGGCAACAAGACGGCGAAGTTCGATCGCGTCGAATGGCTCTACCTCCCGGACTCGAACAGCTCGACCGCAGCGCTGAAAAACGGCGAAGTCGACATGCTCGAGCAGGTCCCGCCGGACTACATCACGCCGCTGCGCTCCGACCCCAACATCAAGGTCGGTAGCGGCGGCTCCTACCAGGGCTTCGTCGTCTTCAACCAGACCTTCCCGCCGTTCAACAACGCCAAGGCCCGCCAGGCCGTGCTGCACGCGATCAATCAGGAGAAGTACGTGGCGAGCATGGGCTATCCGCTCGACATGCGCCTGACCTACTGCGCCACCTGGTTCATCTGCGGGGGACCGAACCAGACCGAGGCCGGCGCCGAGCCGTTCCGCAAGCCCGATATCGCCAAGGCCAAGCAGTTGCTCGCCGAGAGCGGCTACAAGGGCGAGAAGATCGTCGTGCTCGTGCCGACCGACATCACCTACCTGAACGCCGCCGCGCTGGTCACCGTGCAGACGCTCAAGAGCATCGGCATGAACGTCGATGCGCAGACCAGCGACTGGGCCACGATCACGGCGCGACGCGCGAAGAAGGAAGCTCCCGATGCCGGCGGCTGGAACGTCTACGTCACCGTGGCGGGCGAGTTCGACGTCAATTCGCCGATGACCAACGCCTACCTCAGCGCTTCCTGCGGCAACAGCCTGCCGGGCTGGCCTTGCGACAAGCCGCTCGACGAACTGCGCACCGCCTGGATTCGCGAGACCGTCCCGGCCAAGCGCAAGGAACTGCTCGACCGGTTCCAGGAACGTGCCTTCGAGGCCGTGCCCTACGCCTACTTCGGCCAGTACTCGCCGGCCTATGCGGCGCGCAAGAGCATCAAGGGTCTCGACCAGCTGTGGGGCATCCCGACCCTCTGGGTCCTCGACAAGTAGCCTTGCCGCACGCCGGCCCCGCGCCGGCCCAAGACCGACACCATGGGGATGCTCCTTCGCCGCATCGCCGCCACCCTGCCCGTCATGGCGGTGGTGGCGCTGCTCGTCTTCCTGCTGATCCACCTCTCGCCCGGGGACCCCGCCGCGCTGATCGCCGGCGACCTGGCGACGACGGATGACATCGCCAAGCTGCGCACCTCGCTCGGCCTGGACCAGCCGCTGTGGCAGCAGTTCGCCATCTGGGCCGGACGCATCGCTCACGGCGACCTCGGCATCTCGATCTTCACCCAGGTGCCGGTGACCGAGCTCCTGGCACAGCGCCTCGAGCCGACGCTCTCGATCGCGCTGCTGACGATGCTGATCGCCATCGTCATGGCCATCCCGCTGGGCACGCTGGCCGCGTACCGCGCGGGCTCCTGGATCGACCGCGCCGTGATGCTGTTCGCGGTGCTCGCGTTCTCGCTGCCGGTGTTCCTCATCGGCTACCTGCTGATCTGGGGCTTCGCCATCCAGCTGCAGTGGTTGCCGGTGCAGGGCTATGCCCGCCTGGCCGATGGCCTCGGTCCCTGGGCATCGCATCTGGTGCTGCCGTGCGTGAACCTGGCGCTCGTCTACATGGCGCTGCTGACGCGGATGACCCGGGCGACCGTGCTGGAGGTGCTGCAGGAGGACTACATCCGCACCGCCCGCGCCAAGGGCCTGGGCGTCCTGGCGGTCCTCGGCCACGCGCTGCGCAATGCCGCGATCCCGATCGCGACGACCGTCGGCGTCGGCATCGCGCTGCTGATCGGTGGCGTCGTCGTCACCGAGACGGTTTTCGCGATCCCGGGTGTCGGTCGGCTCGTGATCGATTCCGTGCAGCGCCACGACTATCCGGTCATCCAGAGCGTGCTGCTGCTGTCCGCCGGGGTCTACGTGCTGATCAATCTGCTGATCGATCTCAGCTACCGCTTCTTCGACCCGCGCATCCGCGACTGACCGATCGCCGCACCCGACCAGCCTCCCGTCGCAACCGCTCCTCTCACACTCTCCGCCGATGACCGCTCCCTCCCTTTCCGTCATCGCCGCGCCGTCGCTACGCTGGCGCTGGCTGCGCAAGCATCCGACGCTGATCGTCGGCGCCATCCTGCTGATCGCGATGGCCCTGATAGCGCTGGCCGCACCCTGGCTCGCAACCCACGACCCGCAGGACATCGACCCGCTGGCGCGGCTGCAACCGCCTTCGGCCGAGCACCGCTTCGGCACCGACGCCCTCGGCCGCGACGTCTACAGCCGCGCCGTCCTCGGCAGCCGTGTCTCGCTGATCGTCGGCATCACCGTCGCGGTTCTCTCGGGCGTGATCGGCGTCGTGCTCGGCCTGGTCGCCGGCTTCGTCCGCGCCGCCGACGGTCTCGTCATGCGCGTGATGGACGGCCTGATGGCGATTCCCGGCATCCTGCTGGCGATCGCGCTGATGGCGGTGACGCGCGCCAGCCTGACGACGGTGATCGTCGCCATCACCGTGCCCGAGGTGCCGCGCGTGGTGCGCCTGGTGCGTTCGCTGTCGCTGACCTTGCGCGAGCAGCTCTTCGTCGAGGCCGCGCACGCCATCGGCACGCGGCTTCCAGCGATCCTCTGGCGTCACGTGCTGCCGAACATGATGGCGCCATTGATGGTGCAGGCCACCTTCATCGCCGCCTCGGCGGTGCTGATCGAGGCGGCGCTGTCGTTCCTCGGCGTCGGCGTGCCGGGGCAGACGCCGAGCTGGGGCAACATGATGGCCGAGGGCCGCAACTTCGTCGCGGTCGCCTTCCACATCATCCTCTTCCCCGGCATCCTGCTGGCATTGACGGTGCTGGCGATCAACCTGCTCGGCGACGGCCTGCGCGATGCGCTCGATCCTCGCCTGGCGCGCCAGCTCTAGCCCCCGATGACCGAGCCCGCCCTCCTCGAAGTCGAGGACCTCCACACCCATTTCGACACCATCGCCGGCCGGGTGCGCTCGGTCGATGGCGTCTCCTGGCGGCTCGATGCCGGCGAGACGCTCGGCATCGTCGGCGAGTCCGGCTGCGGCAAGAGCGTCACCGCGCTTTCCATCATGCGGCTGGTGCCGACGCCGCCGGGCCACCTGCGCGGTGCGGTCCGCTACCGCGGCACCGATCTTCTCGGACTGACCGAACGCGAGATGCGGCGCATCCGCGGCGACCGCATCTCGATGATCTTCCAGGAGCCGATGACCTCGCTCAATCCGGTCCTGACGATCGGCCGGCAGATCGCCGAGACCGTGACGGTGCACCAGAAGGTCGGCGGGCGCGAGGCGCTGGAGCGCTCGATCGCGATGCTGCGGCTGGTGCAGATCGCCGAGCCCGAGCGCCGCGTCGCCGAGTACCCGCACCAGCTCTCCGGCGGCATGCGCCAGCGGGTGATGATCGCGCTGGCGCTCGCGTGCAACCCGGAGGTCCTGATCGCCGACGAGCCGACGACGGCCCTCGACGTCACCATCCAGGCGCAGATCCTCGACCTGCTGAAGGGGCTGCAGCGCCGCCTCGGCATGGGGGTGGTCATGATCACGCACGACCTCGGCGTCGTCGCCGAGTGCTGCGACCGGGTCGTGGTGATGTACGCGGGAAAGAAGGTCGAGGAAGCCTCGGTCGCGGACCTCTTCGACCGGCCGCTGCACCCGTACACCCGCGCGTTGATGGCCTCGATGCCGTCGATGCAGTCGACAACGACGGCGCGGTTGACCGAGATCCCGGGCATGGTGCCGTCGCCGCACGACCTCGGCCAGGGCTGTGCCTTCGCGCCGCGCTGCGCGCTCGCCAGCGCGCGCTGCCGGGCGGAAGCGCCGGCGCTCGAGGCGCACGGCGACACTCACCTTGTTGCCTGCTTCGCCGTGGAGCGCAACGCATGACGGACGTAGCGCAACGCATGACGGATGGAGCGCAGCCCCCGAGCGCCGCCGCGGGGACGCCGCTGCTGGAGGTCCGCGACCTCACCAAGCACTACAGCGCGCGGCGACGCTGGCTGCGGCCGACGCCGCCGGTGGTCCAGGCGGTCGACGGCGTGTCGTTCACGCTGGCGCGCGGCGAGACCCTCGCCCTCGTCGGCGAATCCGGCTGCGGCAAGACGACGACGGCCAAGTCGGTGCTGCGCCTGGTGGAACCCACGGCCGGCTCGGTGCGGCTCGACGGCGAGGAACTGACGACCCTGTCACGCGCGGCGATGCGCGAGCATCGACGCGGCCTGCAGATCATCTTTCAGGACCCGTACGCGTCGCTCAACCCGCGGCTCTCGGCCGGCGCGATCGTCGCCGAGCCGATGCTCAACTTCCCGACGCCGGAAACCCGTAGCGCGGCGCAGCGCCGCGAGCGCGCGGCGTGGCTCTTCGCCAAGGTCGGCCTGCGCCCGGAGGCGCTGGACCGCTTTCCGCACGAGTTCTCGGGAGGCCAGCGCCAGCGGCTGGGCATCGCCCGTGCACTCGCGCTGAGTCCGAAGCTGATCGTCTGCGACGAGCCGGTGTCCGCGCTCGACGTCTCGGTGCAGGCCCAGGTGATCAACCTGCTGACGGACCTGCAGGCCGAGTTCGGCATCGCCTACCTCTTCGTCGCCCACGACCTCGCGGTGGTGCGCCACATCAGCCACCGCGTCGCCGTGATGTACCTCGGCCACATCGTCGAGATCGCCGAGCGCGACACGCTGTTCGCGGCGCCACGCCATCCCTACACCGAGATCCTGCTGTCGGCAGTGCCGGTCCCCGATCCCCACCGCCACGCCCAGCGGATGCTGCTCGCCGGCGATCCGCCGAGCCCGGCGAATCCGCCGAGCGGCTGCCGCTTCCACACGCGCTGCCCGCTCGCGCAACCGATCTGCAGCGTCGAGCGCCCGCCTCTGAGCGATCGTGCCGGAATCGGCACTACCGAACACCGGGTCGCCTGCCACTTCCGCTGATGCACCCCGGGACGCAAACGGCGCCGGGTCCGAGCGCGCTGCCCGCGCCTAGGGTGGGCCGGCCCTGCGCTATCCTGCCGTGGCTCAGGAACCCTTCACGACTCTGTCCACTCGGGAGCCCACATGCCTGCCACGCCGCATGACTTCGACCTGCTGATCCGCGGCGGTACCGTGATCGATGGCACCCGGGCGCCGCGCTACGACGCCGACGTCGGCATCCGCGACGGTCGAATCGTCGACATCGGCGCGCTCGGCGGAAGATCCGCGAAGCAGACGCTCGATGCAGCCGGGCGCATCGTCGCCCCCGGCTTCATCGACTCACACACCCACGACGACCAGGCGCTGCTGTCGCAACCCGACATGAGCTTCAAGGTCTCGCAAGGCGTGACGTCGGTCGTTGCCGGCAACTGCGGCATCAGCATCGCACCGCTGCGCGCCGACTCGCCGTTGCCATCACCGCTCGACCTGCTCGACGCCAGCGCGAGGGCACGCTTCGGCAGCTTCGCCGACTACTTCGCCGAGCTCGCGCGCACGCCGCCGGCGGTCAACGTCGCGGCGCTCGTCGGCCATTCGACCCTGCGCGTGCGGACGATGTCGTCCCTCGACCGCGTGGCCGAACCGGCGGAGATCGCCGCCATGCAGACACTGCTCGCCGAGGCGCTCCAAGCCGGCGCGATCGGCCTTTCCACCGGAACCTTCTATCCGCCGGCCGTGAAGGCGACGACCGAGGAGATCGTCGAGGTCGGCCGCCCGTTGACCGCCAGCGGCGGCCTCTACGTGACCCACATGCGCGACGAGTCCGACCGGGTGATGGAGGCGCTCGACGAGACGTTCAGGATCGGCCGCGAGCTCGACGTGGCCGTCGTCGTCTCGCACCACAAGGTGCAGAACACACCGAACTTCGGTCGCTCGGCAGTGACGCTGCCGCACATTCGCGCCGCCATGGACTGCCAGTGCGTCGCCCTCGACTGCTACCCCTACGATGCCGGCTCGACCATGATCCGCACCGACCGCGGCATGCTCGAGGGCCGGGTGCTGATCGCCTCGAGCGAGCCGCATCCGGAATGCGCCGGCCGCGACCTCGACGCCATTGCCGCCGAATGGGACGTGGCCAAGGACGAAGCGGCGCGGCGGCTGCAGCCCGGCAGCGCGATTTACTTCCTGATGGACGAGGGCGACGTGCGCAACATCCTCGCCTTCGACGAGACCATGATCGGCTCGGACGGCATTCCCGTCGGCGAGAAGCCCCATCCGCGCCTGTGGGGCACGTTCCCGCGCGTGCTCGGCCACTACAGCCGCGACGTCGGCCTGTTCCCGCTGGAGACGGCAGTCTGGAAGATGACCGGCCTCACCGCGCGCAACTTCGGCCTGGCCGGCCGCGGCACGCTCGCTGTGGGCCAGGCGGCCGACGTCGTCGTCTTCGATGCAGCGACGATCCGCGACGCCGCGAGCTACGAGTCGCCCAAGCAGGCGGCCGAGGGCATCGACACGGTCATCGTCAACGGCGCGATCACCTGGCAGCACGGGCGCCACACCGGCGCGCGCAGTGGCCAGGTGCTGCGCCGCGAGGCGGGTACGGCGGCGCCGCGCAAGACCGCCACCGGCACCGGCCCCTGAAACGAGTCGCGGCGCCGAACGCGACGCAGATCGCGGCCTTGCGCCGCCCAGTTCACAGGGAGTCAGACCCCGATGACGACGATCCAGCGCTATCCCACGCCCCTGCCGATGCCGTTTTCCAAAGCGGTACGGGCCGGCGGATTCCTCTTTCTTTCAGGCGTGCTGCCGATGGACGCCGACGGTCGCCTCGTCGAAGGCGACATCGGCGTGCAGACGCGCGTCGTGCTCGAGCGCATCGCGGCCAACCTCGGCGATGCCGGGGCCGGACTGGCCGATGTCGTCCGCGTCACCGTCTGGCTCGCCGACCTCGAAGACTTCGCCGCCTTCAACGACGAGTACCGACGTCACTTCAGCGCCGGATTTCCGACGCGCTCGACCGTCGAGGCCCGGCTCTACGGCGGCGCCCGTGTCGAGATCGAGGTGCAGGCGCTCGCCCCGGCCGGCGCGTCCTCCTGAGGCAGAAGGCGGCGTCCCTTCAGGTCGCGGGGCCTGGGACCGCCGCCACGGCCGTCGCCAGCACCTTGTCGATGCGCTTGCCGTCGAGGTCGATCACCTCGAAGCGCCAGCCTTCCCATTCGACCGAGTCCGTGATGTCGGGCAGCCGGCCGAGCAGCAGCATGATCATGCCGGCGAGCGTGTTGTAGCGGCCCCGGTCCTCTTCGGGCAGATCCTTGAGGTCGAGGCGGTCCTTCAGTTCCGGCGTCGGGATCAGGCCGTCGAAGAGCCAGCTGCCGTCGGGCCGGCGCACCGCCCACGAGTCCTCGTCGGTCGGCGCGCTGAACTCGCCGGTGATCGCCTCGAGGACGTCGCGCACGGTGATCATCCCCTGGACCTCGCCGTACTCGTCGACGACGAACACGATCTGCGTGCTGGACGCGCGGAAGCGCTCGAGGAGCTCCATCCCGGACAAGGTCTCCGGCACGAACACCGGCGCCTGAAGACCTTCGGTCAACGCGAGCGGCTGGGCGCTCATCACCCGCTGCAGCAGGCTTTGCGCCGACATCAGCCCGAGCACGTCGTCGAGACCGCCCCGGCACACCGGATAGCGCGAATGCTCCTCGTCGGTGATCACGGCCAGCACGTCGTCGGCGCTGCCGGCGGCATCGAGCCAGACGATCTCGGCGCGGGGAATCATCATCGAGCCCACCTGGCGGTCGTCGAGGCGAAAGACGTTGCGCACCATCTGGTGCTCCTGGGCCTCGATCACGCCGGCGTCGAGACCCTCTTCCAGGCTGGCGGCGATCTCTTCCTCGGTGACGCTGCGGTCGGGCGCACCACGTATCCCCAGCAGCTGCAGCGTGCCCTCGGTGCACCACGACAGCAGCTTGACGAACGGCCGCGCGATCAGCGAGAGCCACTCCATCGGCCGGGCGACGACTCGGGCGATCGCCTCGGGGTACATCAGGCCGAGGCGCTTGGGCACCAGTTCGCCGAAGATGATGGTGAGAAAGGTGATGGAGACGACGACGAGCGCGGTGGACGTGATCTCCGCCGCGCGCGCCTGCAGGGGCGCGTTGTCGCGCAGCCAGTGGGCCAGCGGTGCCGAGAACGCGGCGTCGCCGACGATGCCGTTGAGGATGCCGATGGACGTGATGCCGACCTGGACCACCGAGAGGAACTTGGTCGGATCCTCGTGCAGAGCCATCGCATGCAGGGCGCCGGAGTCGCCGGTCTCGACCATCACCTGGAGACGGGCCTTGCGGCTGGCCGTGAGCGCCATTTCCGACATGGCGAACAGCGCGTTGAGCAGGATCAGAAACAGCAGCAGGGCAACGTCCATGCGGGGCGCGCGGATGGGGGGAAGGCCAGCGTAGCAGAATCGATGCATGGCTCACCTCCGCGCATCCCATCGCAGCCCGCGCAGCCGTCACGGCACCCGGCCCGAATGATCTACCTCATCGGCGATGTCCAGGGCTGCTGCGACGCCCTCGACCGGTTGCTCGCGAAGGTCGATTTCACGCCGTCGCGCGACCATGCCTACGTGCTCGGCGACCTGGTCAACCGCGGACCGAAATCGCTCGCCACGCTGCGACGGCTGCGCGACCTCGGCGGGGCCGCCACCTGCCTGCTCGGCAATCACGACTGGCATCTGCTCGCCGCGGCCCACGGGGTGCGTCCCGTGCACACGACCGACACGCTCGACGACATCCTGCAGGCGCCGGACCGCGACGCCTGGCTCGAATGGCTGCGCGGGCGCCGCATGGCGGTGCACGAACACGGCTGGCTGATGCTGCACGCCGGCGTGGCGCCGCAGTGGGACCTGGACACGACGTTGCGGCTGGCGGGCGAGGTCGAGCGCCATCTCGCCAGCGATGCGCTTCCCGATTTCCTGAAGGTGATGTACGGCAACGAGCCGAGCCGCTGGAACGCGACCCTCGACGGTGACGACCGGCTGCGCTTCAGCGTCAACGCCATGACCCGGATCCGCTATGTCGACGCTGCCGGGCGTCTCGACTTCAAGGCCAAGGACGGCAGCGGCCCGCCGCCGCCGGGCCTTTTTCGCTGGTTCGAAGCGCCGGGACGGCGCACCGAGGGCGTGCCGATCGCCTTCGGCCATTGGTCCACGCTCGGCCTGATCGAACGCAGCGATCTCCTCGGCCTCGACACCGGCTGCGTCTGGGGTGGACGCCTCAGCGCAGTCCGGATCGACGGCGGGCGGCGCGAGGTGATCCAGGTGGAATGCGAAGAGGCGCTGGCCCCTGGCTGAAGCGCGAGCGGCGGCCGAGGGTATTCCCGGTTTTTGATCTTCACCCCTTGAACAAGGGATGGCGGCGTTTTGGCGTGGCTCTAGATTGGGTGGCCACCCGCATCGACCCGACAACCCCAACTTCGTCCGCACCGAAAGAACCGCCATGAAATCGATGTTCCGTACTGCGGCCATCGCCGCTGCCTGCAGCTTCGCGTGCCTCTCCGCCCGGGCGGACCTCACCTTCAATACTTTCGTCACCGGTCCGGACATCGCCGCCGCCGTGGGCGGCAACAGCACCATCGGCTTTGCCTATGCCGGCAACAAGTTCGTCGGCTCGGTCTACTACAACACGCAGCTCTACCAGACGAATCTGACCGGGGGCAGCGTCCTGCCGTTCGGGATGCCAGTGCCGACCTTTGCCGGGGGCGAGACGTACGTCTCGAGTTCGCTCGGCATCGGCGGTTTCGGCCCCCGCGACGTCTACGCCGGCAACGAAAGCCTCGGCACCGTCTTCCGCTTCGCGAACGACGGCTCCAGTCAAGGGGTGTTCGCCAGCGGCCTCGTCGGCGGGGTCCGAAGCATCGCCTTCGATCCGTACGGCCTCTACGGCAACGACATGATCGTGGCGACGGGGGCCGGCAATGTCTACCGCGTCAACAACCTCGGCGCATCGACGCTGCTCGCTTCCTTGGGCGCGGACACCGAGGGCCTGAGCTTCGCGCCCCAGGATTTCGGCCCCTATGCCGCGGGCACGCTGTTCGTCGCCTCCGAGGGTCTCGGCCGCCTGAGCGCCATCACCGCGGGCGGGGTGGTGAGCACGGTGGTGAACGGCCTGAGTTTGCCGGAGATGGTGAGCTTCGTGCCACTGAACCTCGGCTCGAGCGGCAACCCGGTGGAAGGCTTCTACGCGGCGGCGTACCCCAACAACATCCAGAAGGCCGATGCCTCCCAGTTCCTGCCCTATCTGGGCCACGCCATCGTCACCGGCGAAGGTGGCGGACGCGAGATCTACGACATCAGCTGGGACGGACAGCAGTTCAACACGGTGGTCATCGGGACGTTCACCGCCCAGGCCGAAGACGGCATCTTCGTCACCGCCGACATCATCCGCAACCCGATTCCCGAGCCCGAGACGTGGGCGCTGATGCTCGCCGGTCTCGGCGCACTAGGGGCCGGGGCTCGCCGCCGGCGCGCCTGACGCCTGCGAGCCACGCAGCTTGCCGTTGACGTTGACGGCGAGCTTCCGAGGGATCGAAGCGGCTGGATCGTTCGTCGGGCCTCCCCCGCTTCGACTCGACAGGAGGCCTCGATAGAATGGGCGCGCCCCGGAAGCGTGGCCGAGCGGTTGAAGGCACCGGTCTTGAAAACCGGCGAAGGGGCGACCCTTCCGTGGGTTCGAATCCCACCGCTTCCGCCGTTGCGCCTGGGCGTCTCCTGCTCGGCTCTGGGTTCAACCGACCTCCCGGGTGAGCTCGAAGCTCAAGCCACTTCTCGAGATGGCCAAGCAAGCGCTCCGGTTCATCGTCGCCGCACCCCGCGACCAGTTGTTCCAGTACGACCAGATGGCAAGCGCGATGACGCCTCCGCTGCGCGAGCAGCCAGGTTGAAAAGCGGGGGTGCGTTCGATTTCCAGTCCCTCGAGGGAATCGCCGCTGAATCAGGTCGCCAGGGCTTGCAACGCAATTTGTCCGAGTTTGCCGATCCCCGGCTCGAAGGGGCGGTCGATCGAGAGCACATCGACAGAATCGCCCGACAGATCGAGCCGCACGGATTCGTCCACGCTTAGGACGCGTTGCCGCTCCGGTTCGTCGAGCCCGCGCGTGACCGCGCGCGGCGAAAGCGCGAGGCAAGCGAGCAGCGCGCGCACCTTGCGCAAAGAAGGCAGCGGCAGCCTCCGGCCGTCTCGAAGGGCGGCGAACTGGCCGAGCAGATGCAACTCGAGCGCGGACACGCCCTTGGCGCTGCCCGATTGATCCACTTCCACGGACGATTCCACGCCGGCTACCACGTTGGCCTCCACGGGCTGCAGGTAACTTGGGTCTCAGATGGGTGCGGCCGGATCGTCGCTCCGGACAAATTCACTACCACACGCCCGAAGGAGAAATCACCATGAACTCGAAGAATCGCATTCATTCTGCGGCTGAAGTTGCCAGCCGGGTACACGCTTTCGCCGCACCGCCACTCGATCGATGAAATGGTCACCGTGATCTCCGGCGCGGTCAACGTCGGCGCGGGCGAAAAGCTCAACCGTGCGACGGGCAAGAATCTGACGGTCGCCGGCTTCGTGAACCTGCCGGCCGGCATGGCGCACTACGCCTGGGTCAAGGGTGAAACCGTCCTGCAGATCAGCGGCAATGGCCCGTTCGACGTGATCTACGTGAATCCGAACGACGATCCGCGCAAGCAGTAGACGACTGCGCTCACGGCCCACCACGAAAGAGGAACCCAATATGCGAGTCGCGAAGAACGATATTCCCATCAAGATCGACATCCCGGGCGCGGTCGCCCGTCAGAAGACAGAGTTCGGAGATGCCGCCGGCTACGGCAAGATCAGCGGCGAATATTTCTCGCTCGGCGCCGGCACCGACATCGCGCCGCTGCTCAAGGGGCTGCAAGGCGACCTGTGCCAGGTGCCGCACTGGGGCTACCTGATGCAGGGTGAAGTGACGGTCACGTATGCCGATGGCAGAGACGAAGCCATCGTCGGTGGCGACTTGTTCTACTGGCCACCCGGACACACCGTGAAGGTCGGCAAGGACGCCGAGGTCATCATGTTCAGCCCACAGCACGAGCACACCGAGGTCATCGATCACATGCTGGGGAAGTTGCGCGCCTAGCCCAGCGGCCGGCATCCACGCGCGGCTTGTTTCGCGGATGCCCACTTCTCTGAAATCCCAGGAGCCCGCCATGCCCTCTCACGCCTTTCGAACCACCGATGGCCGCAAGCGCCTCTACGACAGCGTCATCGACACCATCGGGGACACGCCGTGCATCCGCCTGCACCGCATCGCGCCGAAGCACGTGCGGATGTACGTGAAGGCCGAGTTCTTCAACCCGGCGGGGTCGGTCAAGGACCGCCTCGCGATCAGCATCATCGAGGAGACCGAGCGCAGCGGCGACCTCAAGCCCGGGCAGACGGTGGTCGAGGCGACGAGCGGCAACACGGGCATCGGCCTGGCGATGGTCTGCGCCGCCAAGGGCTATCCGCTGGTGGTGACGATGGCCGACTCGTTCTCGGTCGAGCGCCGCCGCTTGATGCGCTTCCTCGGCGCCAAGGTCGTCCTCACGCCGCGCGCCGCCAAGGGTCTGGGGATGTACCGCAAGGCCCAGGAGCTCGCCGAGGCCAACGGCTGGTTCTACGCGCGTCAGTTCGAGACGCCGGCCAACGCCAGGATCCACGAGAACACGACCGCGCGCGAGCTCCTCGCCGATTTCGATGGCGATCGCCTCGACTACTGGGTCACGGGCTACGGCACGGGCGGCACGGTCACGGGCGTGGGCCGCGTGCTGCGCAAGGAACGTCCACAGACGAAGATCGTCCTCAGCGAGCCCTCGATCGCCCCGCTGCTGGGCAGCGGCGTCTCGCAGGAGCGCGGCGCCGACCACTCGCCCGCCGCCAGCCACGCGGCGTGGACGCCACACCCGATCCAGGGTTGGACGCCCGACTTCATTCCCCACGTGCTGCAGGAGTCGATCGACGAGCGCTTCTACGACGAGCTGATCCCGGTCTCCGGACCCGACGCGATCGCCTGGTCCCGCCGGCTGGCTCTCGAGGAGGGGATCTTCACCGGCATCTCGGGCGGGGCTTCGCTCGCGGCCGCCGTCCGGGTTGCCGAGCGCGCGCCGGAGGGTTCGGTCCTCTGCTGCATGCTGCCCGACACCGGCGAGCGCTACCTCTCGACGCCGCTGTTCGAGGGCGTGGCGACCGAGATGACACCCGACGAAGAGGCCTTGTCGCGCTCGACGCCGGGTTATCAGATGATCGATGCGTGAGTGCGATCCTCCCGAGACGCGGGGGCCCTCAGCCCGACCGCGCCACCACTCATGACCTCAGCGGCGCCGTCAACGCGCTGTTGCCGGCCCTGGAACGGTTCCTGCAGTTCGAAGGGCCCGATCCGGCCAGGTGCCGCTCGCGTTGGCAGCCGCTGCTCGACAAACCGCTTCCCGTCTCGGGCATCGGACGGGACGCGGTATTGGCGGAGCTGGCGGATCTGGTGGTGGCCAACGGACTTCGAACCGGTCACGCGGGCTTCTCCGGGTGGGTCACGACGATGCCGACCGACGTGGGCGCGGCAGCCGACCTGGCACAGGCCATTGCCATCCCCCAGCGATGGTGGGCCACCGCCGGCAATTTCGTGGACGATCTCGCGATGCGCTGGCTGATCGCTCTGCTGGGGTTCCCGGCAAGCTTCGCCGGAACATTCACCGCCGGCGGCTCGACCGCGAACCTCATCGGCATGGGCGCTGCGCGGCAGCAGGCCGGCGAGCGGATCGGGCTGCATCCTTCGCGGGACGGCAACAACGGACTCGTCGAACCGCGCGTCTACTGCTCGACGCAGACGCATCACGTCGTCGGCCGCGCGTTGGGGGTGCTCGGGCTGGGTCGCAGCAGCCTGCGCGAGGTTGCGCTGGATCGGCACGGCACGATCGACCTCGACCGACTGCAATTCGCGCTCGACGAGGACGCGGCAGCAGGTCGCACCCAGGTCGCCATCGTGGGCTGCGCCGGCGACGTGAACCTGGGACGCGTGGATCCGCTGGCCGACCTCGCGCGCCTCGCCGGCGAGCGTGGCATCTGGTTCCATGTCGATGGAGCGTATGGCGGCTGGGGCGTGCTCGACGACCGCGTCTGCGAGCGGTTCGGAGATGTGGCTGCGTACGACTCCTTCGCGATCGATCCCCACAAGTGGTTGGCCGCGCCTGTCGGAACCGGTGCGGTGATCGTCCGCGACGGCGTCCTGCTCGCGCGTGCATTCCAGGTCGAGGCCGGCGCCTATGACCTCGAACGCGAAGTTCCCGTTGGACTCGGCGACAGCGGCTCGCCCTTCGATGAACTGGGAATCGGAACGCCGGACTTCGGTGTGGACTTCTCGGCACCGGCGCGCGGTGTGGCGGTCTGGGCGATCCTGAGCGAAATCGGGTCCGACGGGGTTCGAGAGCGGATCGTGCGCCACAACGACTGCGCCCGTCGGGTTGCCGAACTGGCCCGTGATGCCGAAGCGCTGGAACTCCTCGCCGAGCCCGAGCTCAGCATTTGCTGCTTCCGCTACCGACCTCCCGGCTGGGAAGACGAGGGCCGTCTGGACGCTCTCAACGAGGAAATTCTGCACGGCATCCGTGCACGGGGGCGAACGGTGACCTCGTCCACTCGGGTCGACGGACGATTCGCCATCCGACCTTGCTTCATCAACCCGAGAAGCACTCTCGCCGATGCCGAGGCGCTGGTGAACGAGGTGCTGGCCGTTGGCCAAGACCTGGCGGCTGCACGCTAACCGGCGGCTCTCGCCCGAGCGGAATGCAGGACGGGGTCCGACGCCATTCCAGCCGGCGTCGACAGGGCTGCCCGCGGGTCAGCGGCCGCGCACCACACGTGAAACCGTTCCGGTCCGGGCGTTGACGAGGAGATAGTCGGCGCCGCTCTGCACCCACTGGAAGCCACGCGGCGGCGCGCTCAGGCGGTGCCCCCGCCAATCCTCGACGACGTAGCCGTAGCCCCGCTGCACCGGGGGGACCCGTCCTCCGGGATGGTAGACCCCGTCGGCCGGTGTCGACCCGACCCTGTAGCCCGGCTGCTGGCCCACCGGGCCCGGACGGTCGCCGCGCGAATAGTCGGGCTGGGGGTTGCGGGAACGCCAGTCGCGCCGGTCGGCCGGCCGGGGGCTGCGAATGGCAGCCTGCCGGTCTCGGTAGTCGACTTCTGCCTGGGTCTGGGCCGGTGCGCCCTCCTTGGCCCGGTTCGTCCATTCCTGCGGAACGGTGTTGTTTTCGACGTTGAAGTTGCCCTGGGCGTAAGCCGTGGCGGCGAACTGCAGGCCGGCGGCGGCCAGCGCGCAGATGATCGATCGCGTTTTCATGTCGTTATCCTCCTGGGTCTGTCTCCCTGTTTAACGCTGCCTCCCCACTGCCTCCCGTAGGAAGAACACCCCGTCGCTCGTAGGCGATACCCGGCGCACTGCGCCGCACTCGCCTCCGGCGTCGCGAAGTCCGTCGATGTCGAGCCCGAAGTACACGGTCGGTGTGCGAACCCTCTGCGAATTCACCGCCCGGCGCGGCGATCTCGACCTGCGTTTCACGCCGTCACCCTCCGCGCAGGAAGGAATCTCCGGACACGCCGTGGTGGCAGCGCGCCGCGGCCCCGGCTACCGCAGCGAGGTGCCACTCGCCGGCGAGTACCGCGAACTCGTTGTGCGGGGCCGGGCGGACGGCTACGACCCGGCGACGAACCTGCTCGAGGAAGTGAAAACCCACCGGGGCGATGTCGACGCCGTTCCGGAGCGGCACCGCCGCGTCCACCTCGCGCAAGCGCAGACCTATGGATGGCTGCTGTGCCGGGAGTTCGGGCTCGCGGAGCTTCGCATCGCGGTGATCTATTTCGACATCGGCAGTCAGGTGGAAACGAGCATCGTCGACACCTTCGCGGCGAGCGAACTGCAACACCTGTTCGAGGAGCGCTGCGCAAGCTTCCTCGCTCACGCCCGCGGCGAACTGGCGCACGCCGCCGAACGCAACGCCGCCCTCGCAGCGCTGCGCTTTCCGCACGCCGGGTTCCGGGCGGGTCAGCGCGACCTGGCCGAGGGGGTCTACCGCGCCGCGCGCGCCGATCGCTGCCTGGTTGCTCAGGCGCCCACCGGCATCGGCAAGACGATCGGAACGCTCTTTCCGCTGCTCAAGGCATGGCAGGGCGCCACGCTCGACAAGATCTTCTTCCTGACGGCCAAGGGTTCGGGACGGCGCCTCGCCTTCGATGCCGTCGAGCGCCTTCAGCCTCGGTCCGGAAGGCTGGCGCTGCGCGTCGTCGAACTGGTGGCGCGCGAGAAAGCCTGCGAGCATCGCGACAAGGCCTGTCACGGCGATTCATGCCCCCTCGCGCGCGGCTTCTACGACCGCCTGCCGGCGGCGCGCGCGGAAGCGCTGAACCTCGAGAAGGGAGCGCTCGATCAGGCCGCGTTGCGCACGCTGGCGCTCGCCCACGATGTCTGCCCCTACTACCTCGGCCAGGAACTGACGCGCTGGGCCGACGTCGTCGTCGCCGACTACAACCACTGGTTCGATCCGAGCGCGATGCTCTTTGCCATGGCACTGGCGCACGAGTGGAAGGTTGCGCTGCTGATCGACGAGGCCCACAACCTGCTGGACCGGGCGCGCGCCATGTACAGCGCCGAACTCGACCGCGCCAATCTGAGAAGGCTGCGCCACGGGTCGCCGACGCCTCTGGCCCGGGCGATCGATCGCCTGGGTCGACGCTGGAGCGAACTGCACGCTTCACAAGACAAGTCCGCGCATGTGGTACTCAATATCCCCTCTCGTTTCGCTGCTGCACTGCAACAGGCGGTTGCCGCCAGCACCCAGCACCTGGCAGACCATCCCACCCGCATCGACCCGCCGCTGCTGGAACTGCACTTCGAGCTGTTGCGCTTCGCGCGCCTTTTCGAGACCTTCGGCGACCATTCCATCTTCGAAGTGACGCGCCATGCCGACGGGCGCGGGTCGACGCTGGCGATCCGCAACATCGTCCCGGCACCGCATCTGCGGCGGCGATTCGTGACCGCCCGGAGCGCGGTGCTGTTCTCGGCGACGCTCACGCCGTTCGCCTTTCACCGCGACACCCTCGGCCTGCCCGCCGACAGCGCCTGGCTCGACGTCGACTCGCCCTTCGATCCGCGGCAGTTGTCGATACGGATCGCCCGCCACCTCTCGACCCGCCAGCGTGACCGGGAGGTGTCGCTGGCGCCGCTCGCCGACCTGATGGCCCGTCAGTTCGAGGCCGCTCCCGGCAACTACCTGGCTTTTTTCAGCAGCTTCGAGTACCTGGAGCGGGCGGCGGCCTGCATGGCCGAGCGCCATCCGGACGTGCCGACGTGGAAGCAATCCCGGGGCATGGGCACGACCGATCGCGACGCCTTCCTCGCACGGTTCGGCGAAGACAGCCGCGGCATCGGCTTCGCGGTGCTCGGCGGGACGTTCGGCGAGGGCATCGACCTCCCCGGGCGGCGCCTCATCGGAGCCTTCGTCGCCACCCTCGGGCTGCCCCCGCCCGACCGACTGAACGAGCATCTGCGGCAGCGCATGCAAGCCTCGTTCGGCGACGGCTACGGCTACGCCTATCTGTTTCCCGGCATCCAGAAGGTGGTGCAGGCGGTCGGCCGGGTGATTCGCAACCCTACCGATCGTGGGGTCGTGCACCTCGTCGACGACCGCTTCGGACGCGCCGACGTGCGTCGGCTCTTCCCCCGCTGGTGGCGGGTCGAACCCGGCCCGTTCGGCGCCGCTTCGGCCGAGCCGACGGGCGACCCTGCAGTTCCCCGCGAATGAGGGGAACGCGCCCGCACCGATGATGGGCAAACTCGAGGGATGCGCGCCTCCTACGCCCCTGCGGACCGCCTTCCGGACAGCGCAGGTCCGGCGTTCGCCGAGACCCGGCCGATGGCCCACGTGCTCGTCGTCGATGACGAACGCGACACGCTCATCGTCATCGAACAGGCGCTCGCAGCCTTCGGCTATCACGTGACCACCGCGAACAACGGTGCCGACGCGATCGAGAAAGCCGGCAGCTGGGCGCCCGACGCGGTCGTCACCGACCTGCTGATGCCCGTCATCGACGGGATCGGCCTTGCCAAGGCCCTGCGTTCGAACCCCCAGACCGCCGGCGTGAAGATCGTCTTGTGCAGCGGTGTCCCGGAGGACAACGTGCGCGCCTTGTTCAGCGGCTACGACGCGTTCCTGCACAAGCCGTTCACGATCGAGCTGCTGCGCGACGTTCTCGGCGCGCTGCTTCCGCTGGCGGCGCACTAGCTGCGGTCGGCCCCGTCAGGCGCCCGACGCGGCGCCGACGCGGCGCCGACGCGTCAGTCTCAACCGAGACAGGTCCGGTTCTTTCCGGTCCGCTTGGCCTCGTAAAGCGCCTGGTCGGCTCGCTCCAGGGCCTCCTCGATGCGCTCGGTCAGGTCGTACGCGGTGACACCGGCGGAAAACGTCACGAAGACGTTCTTGTCCTTGTGCATGAAGAGGCCACCCGTGAGTGTGCGCTGCAGGCGCGTGAGGATCTGCTGGCCCTCTTCCGCTTGCGTCGCCGGCAGCAGCACGACGAACTCCTCGCCGCCGTAGCGCGCGACGCGATCGGTCGGTCGCAAGGTCTTGCTGACCACCGCCGCCAGGGATTTCAGGGCCTCGTCGCCCGCGCTGTGACCGAGCTCGTCGTTGAGGCGCTTGAAATTGTCGATGTCGAGCAGGCCGATCGCCAGCGGCTCACCGCTGCGCTCCATGCGCGCGCGCTCGGTCTCGAAGGCCATCATCAGGCCGCGCCGATTCGCGATCTGCGTCAACTGATCGGTCGAGACCTCGTCCGAGAGCCGCTTCATCTCGCCTTCGAGCTGGTTCACGCGCTCCGACAGGCCGGTCGCCTTGGTGTGTTCCTGCTGCAGGCGGGTCTGGGTCTGTTGAACCAGCGACTGCACGGTGCGACTCTCCTCGACCATCTCGCGCACCACGCCCGTCAGGCTCTCGAGCGTATCGGCTTCCTCGATGACCGTGGCGTAACGGCCGACGCTTTCGTGGAAGCTGCCGGTCTTCGAGCCGAGTTCGCCGAGCTCACCGAGCATCCGGTTGATCAGCACCTTGAGCGCATCCCGGGCGCGCTCGCGTTCGCCCCGGAGCTCTCCGTGACGCTTGCGCGCGTTGTGCAGCATATCACTGACAGAGCGCACACCGCGTGCCGTCAGTCCCTCCTCGATCTTCAGGCGCATCGCCTCGCACTGCCCCTTGACCCAGCTGTCGTTCTCGGCCAGGTCGGTGAGGCTGCCGGTGAGTTCGAGCGTCAGCTTGCCGAGCTGATCGAAGAGGTGGTGGCGGTGCTGCAGCACCCGCCCGGCACTCTGGCACAAGGCCTCGAACTCGGTCACCGCGTCGGTGGTCGCACCTTCGTCGGCGAGGCGCCGGGCCTGCTTCTCGAGGCGGCCGACGAGTTCCTGATTGGCGCCGTCCTGCGCCGGCAGCGCCTGCTGCAGGGCGTGGGTCAGCGCATGGGTGATCCGGACCCATTCCTGGCGGGACGCTCCCACGGCAACCTCCGCCGGAAGGCTCGCCGGCACGGTGGCGGGCGTGTCGAGGTCCGCCGGCATCGTCTTCGCTGGCAGGTCGAGGTCCGCCGGCATCGTCTTCGCCGGCGCGTCGTCTTCGAGATGGGCCAGGGTGCTGAGCGGATCGCTGTCCCAGCTCGCCACGAGCTGCGACAGACGGTGCTGAAGACGGCGGCTGTCGGTCCGAGTGGCATCGAGGACGCGCTTCACGCCAACCTTGCGCCGCGCCATGGTCCAGTTCTGCCCGCCTCGCTCGACGCCTCGCAGGATGCGCTCGATCAGCACGGCCAGCGCCTCGGCGGCGGCGCCGGGTGCACTGCTCATCGCCCGTTCGGCATCGTCCCAACGGCCCTCGACCATGGCCTGGTTGAAGGCCGTGGTGCCATGCGCGTCGCCATCGAAAGCGCGAATGGCCAGGGCCTCGACGAGGCGCTGAGCACGCGCCGGCAGGACACTCAGGGCCTGCGAATGGCCCGCCTCGAGGCGGTAGCAGCGCGCATAGTTTTCCGGCGTCGGCTCGAGGCGCTCGCTGGCGAGGCGGCGCAGCGCGCCCTTGGCCAGGAGCGCGGGCGATACCTCGGCCGCAGGCTTCTCCACGGGCTGTCGCAGCGTGTCCATCGCCGTCGCGCGCTCAGGAAGACGTGGGGCGCGTCGTCCGCGCGCGAACGACTCGCGGCGCCTCCGACACGTCGCTGTCGCTTGCCTTGCCGATCCACGGCGCCTTGCGCGGCAGCACCGTCTGCTGCAGCCACGTCTCGATGTCCTCCGGCGGTTGCGGTCGGCTGAATAGAAAGCCCTGCATGATCCCGCAGCCCAGACGGTGCAGGACCTCCATCTGGCGCAGGTTCTCCACCCCCTCGGCGACCACGCGCAGCCCGAGCGAGCGCGCGAGGGCGATGATCGCGGTGACGACCGCCGAGCTCTGCGGCGTCATGCCGAGGTCGCGGATGAAGCTGCGGTCGATCTTCAGCTCGCTGATCGGCAGCGTCGTCAGGTAGGCCAGCGACGAATAGCCGGTGCCGAAATCGTCGATCGAGATCTCCACGCCGATCTCGTTGAGGCGGTGCAGCGACGGGATCACGTTCTGCAGGTCCTTCATCAGGCCCGTCTCGGTGATCTCGAGTTCGATCGCGTGGTGCGGCACGCCGTACGTGGTGACCGCGTTGTGGATGTATTCGACCAGGTCGGTGCGCTCGAACAGGCGGCTCGGCAGGTTCACCGCGATCGAATCGGAAAAGCCGAAGCTGTCCTGCCAGATGCGGGCCTGGCGCGCGGCTTCGCGGATCGCCCACTCGCTGAGCGGCGTGATCAGGCCGGTCTCCTCGGCCAGCGGGATGAAGTCGCCCGGTGGCACGAGCACGCCGTTGCGGCGCCAGCGCATCAGCGCTTCGGCCCCGACCATGCGCGCGCCGCGAACGTCGATCTTCGGCTGGTAGTGCAGCACCAGCTCGTGGCGCTCGATGGCCTTGTGCAGCGCGCTCTCGAGCTCGATCTTCTCGCGCCCCTGGCCGGCGAGCATCGGGTGGTAGAGCGAGGCGGCATTGCGCCCGGCCGACTTCGCCGAGTACATCGCGATGTCGGAGTTGCGCAGCAGGTCGGCGACGGTGGCGCCGTCGCGCGGAAAGAGCGCAATGCCCACGCTGGCGGTGACGAAGCACTCCTGGCCGCCGACGAAGATCGGCTCGCGCATCACGTCGAGGATGCGCGAGGCGACCCGTTCCGCGTCGCGCTCGTCGGCGACTTCCGGCAGCAGCGCCACGAACTCGTCGCCGCCGAGGCGGCCGACGGCCTCGAGCGTGCGGTGCGAGCGCGCACCCATGGTCTCGAGCGAGCTGTCGAGCACCTGGTCGGAATGGCGCACGCAGGAACGCAGCCGCCGCGAGACTTCCATCAGCAATTCGTCGCCGGCGCCATGGCCGAGCGTGTCGTTGATGACCTTGAAGCGGTCCAGGTCGATCAGCAGCAACGCGACCTGGTGCGACAGCCTCCGGCCCTGCTCGAGCGCGCGCTCCGCGCGCCAGATCAGCTGGCGCCGGTTCGGCAGGCCGGTCAGGGTGTCGAAGTTGGCGAGGTGACGGATCCGGTCCTCGGCCATGCGCCGGTCGGTCACGTCCTGGACGATGCCGGTGTAGCCGATCAGGTTGCCGTGCTCGTTGAATTCGGGCTCGGCCTCGATGTGGACGATGCGCTGGCGGCCGTCGACCAGCTTGGCTGAGAGGTCGGTGGCCAGCACGGTGCTGTGGTCGATGGCGTCGTGCAGCAGTTCCATGAAGACGCTGCGCTGGTCCTCCGGCAGCATGCGCAGCAGCGCCCGGAAGTCGAGCGGGTCGCCCGGGCCAAGGCCGAAGACGCGCAGACCCTCGACGGAGAAGAGCGGGCCGCCGGAGCCGCGCTTCCAGTCGAAACTGCCCATGCGGGCCAGGTCCTGGGCGCGGGCCAGCCGCGACTTGCTGCGCTCGAGTTCGACCCGGGTGCGCGACGCGCGCAACAGGTAGCGCAGGCGCCCGGCGAGCAGACTCCACTGCGTCGACTTGACGAAGAAATCGGTCGCGCCGGCCTCGTAGGCGCGCGTGATCGAGGCGTCGTCGTCGAGCCCGGTCAGCATCAGCACCGGCAGCGATTCGAATCCGGGCAGGACGCGCAGTTCGCGGCAGGTCTGGAATCCGTCGAGGCCCGGCATCAGCGCATCGAGCACGACGACATCGGGGAGCCAGTCGGCCAGGATGCGGATCGCCCGCTCGCCGCTCGTCGCTTCGGTGATCGAGAAGCCACGCTCGCGCAGGGCCACCGAGGTCAGCAGCAGGTTGACCTCGTCGTCGTCGACCAGCAGCACCCGCGGCTGCTCGGGAAGGAAGTCGACGCTGGAAGTCGTTCGTGAATTCATGTCGGGAGGTCGCGCACGTTCTTCACCGCTTGTAGCACGACCGCGAGCTCGCGATCCATGAGGCCCAGGCGCGCCGGAAGGTCGTCGAGTGCGTCGAGCCGGATCATGGCCTCGATTTCGGCACACAGTTGCGACAACTTGATGGCGCCGATGCTGGCCGACGACGACTTCAGCGTGTGCACCACATGGCGCACGCCGGCGTGGTCGCCGGCAGCATGGGCCGCATGCATCTGCGGGGCCAGCCGGGCGGCGGACGCGGCGAAGGCGTCGAACACCCGCTCGAGGAGGCGATTCGCGCCGGTCGGATCGAGTTCCCGAAGACGCCGCAAGGCTTCGGCATCGAGCTCCGCAGGCAGGGCCTGCGCGTCCGGTCCGGCCGCGTCGCCCGGTGCTTCAGCCGGGGCGTGGAAGGTGGAGGGGCGGCGGGTCATGCGAAGGCGCCGGCGTCGAGCCGGCTGCGATCCACCGACCGCGGCAGGCGTCGCGCTGCGTCCGCACGGCGGCACTGGTGTGGCGCCGCAGCGCGGATTTCGGCATGCGTGGCCAGCGCGGCAGTGGCCGCGTCGAGGATGCCCGCGAGCGCCGCCTCGTCGAGCGGAACCTCGATGCAGGTCAGCTCGAACAGCGCCACCGGTGCGCCTTCGTGCAGGACCGGCAAGGCGACCCCGCGCGGCAGGTCGATGCAGGCACGCTGCTCGCGCAAGGCCCGGGCGGCGAGCGAATCGGCGGGTGCAAGCGGTCGGCGCGGCGCCCGAAACCCCGGATGCGCGGCGATCAGTTCCGCCAGATCGGTCGTGTCCTCGCGCTGGCTGACCGCGAAGACGCGCACGTTGCGGGCCCCGAGTTCGCCGCGCAGCAGGTCGCCCACGCGCAACAGCGCGGCATCGAAGGTCGGTGCGCCCTGCACCGCGGCTGCCACCAGGTCACGGGCCTCGGCCAGTGCAGCGGCATCGAGTACTCGCGCTTCGGGCACGGCATCGGCGGGATGGTCGAGGCGGCGCCGCAGGGCGAGGGCACCGCGCCACAGCACGAACGCCGCACCGGCGAGGGCGAGGGCAGTGTCGGCGTAGAGCCCACTCGAGGCGTCGGGGCCGAAATAAGCCATCCCCGAAGCTGCCGCGGCGAGCCACAACGACAGACGGGACAGGCGCAGCAACATGGTCGGCGGCTCCGGAAGGCGACGAGAGTGAAGGATAGCGAGGCGAGACCGACGCGGGGCGCACGGGGTGTGCCCGGGGATGCGCCCCGTGAAGTTTTCGGCAATGCGCCACGAAACTTGAGCGGCGAAGACACCCGGTTGCCGCCGTGCGGGAGCGTCGGCGAGGGCCCCTCTCCCTACAATCGAAATCAAATGCCCCGTGTCGACGATGCCCGAGCCGTCACGCGCCGACCCCTGCTGCGCTGGGCGGCATTGTGCGCATTGCTCGCCCTCGCGGCAATCCTGGGCTGGTGGCACCTGACAACACCCGCGGTCGAACCCGGGCAGGCCACCCCGGTGTTCGCGCTGGGCCTGTCGGCGCTCCTCGCGGCCGTCGTCGGCTGGATCCTGATGCGGGCCCACGGCGATGCCGCCCATGCGCGCCAGGCCCGCCAGCACCTGGTAGCCCTGAGCGACGTGCTCGATGTCTGGCAATGGCGCAGCGACGAGCAGCATCGCATCGTCCTGCTGCGCCCGCCCGGCGGTGCGCCCAGCGCCGACTGGCGCAGCGCCGTGGCGGCCCAACCGCTCTGGGACCACTTCCGGCCCGTCGACGCCCCAGGCCTCAGGGCACGCATGACGAGCGCGGCCTCGCTCGACGACATCGATGTCTGGCGCCGCACCGTCGACGGCCGCCTGTGCCCCGCGCAGTTGCGTGGCCGACCGCTGGTCGACGCGGCGGGCGCTTTCGCCGGCTACATCGGCACGGTGCGCGATCAGGCCGAGCCGGCGCCGACGACGAGCCCCGAGACCCCGGAGCCTCTCGAAGGCGAAGCCGATCCGGAATCGTTCAGCTACACCGTCTCGCACGACCTGCGCGCGCCGATCCGCGTCGTCGAAGGGTTCACGAAGATCGTCAAGGAGGACTACGGCAGCGTCCTCGACCGGGTCGGTCATGACCATCTGGACCGCGTGCTCGGCGCCGCCGCACGGATGAACAGCATGATCGACGCGCTGCTGGCGCTGTCGAAGCTGTCCTCGCAGCCGCTGGCACGCCAGCCGGTGAACCTGTCCCAGCTCGCTGGCTTCGTCGCCGACGACCTGCGGCGACTCTGGCCCGAGCGCCAGGTGACGTTCGAGGTGATGCCCGGGATGGAGGTGGCGGGTGATCCGACGCTGTTGCGGATGGTCCTGGAAAACCTGCTCGGCAATGCCTGGAAGTACACGGCGAACTGCGGCCACGCGCAGATCCGCTTCGACTGCGTGGCCGGAAACCCGCCGACCTTCACGATCGCCGACAACGGCGCCGGCTTCGACATGCGCTTTGCGGACCGGCTCTTCGGCGTCTTCCAGCGACTCCACAGTGCCAGCGAATTCCCCGGCACCGGCGTGGGCCTCGCATCGGTGCGGCGCATCGTCCGCCGCCACGGTGGCGACATCTGGGCCGAAGCCGAACCCGACCGCGGCGCCCGCTTCCACTTCACCGTACCGCCGACGGGTCCGCGCGGCTGAGGGTCGACCCGGGGCGGAGCAGCGCTTCCCCCGACGCACCCACGGCGGCGCAAGACCCCGACTTGGCGCAAGCGGCGGATCAGCGCTCCGCGCCCGGCGCCGACGGCAGCCCGAGCGCTTCGACCGCGGCCAGGACGTGCTCGGCCTTTTCGGCGAGAGTCCGGCCTTCGGCGGCCGCCATGGCGCCGAGGCGCTCGAGCGCGGCACTTCGCGACAGCGAATAGCGGTGCATCAGCACGCCGGCGGCCATGGCCGTCGCGGTGCCGAGAGGTTCGGAGGCATGCCGTGCCGGGCTGGCGACCGGCGCCGCCGCGCTCCGCGGACGCACCGCGCGCAGTTGTGCGAACGCCGCGTCGACCGCGGGCACGATCCGGCCGATGTCGAGCGGCTTGACGAGGTAGTCGACCGCACCGAGCGCCTTCACCTGGGCCACCGTGTCCGCGTCGGAAAAGGCCGAGAGGAACATGAACGGCATCTGGCAATGGGTGCGCAGGTAGGCGGCGACGTCGAAACCGCTCTTGCCTTCCATGCGGATGTCGAGCAGCGCCAGGTCGGGGCGATGTTCGCGCGCCAGCAGGATCGCGTCGTCGCCGTTGTCGGCGTCGATGACGTCGTAGCCCGCGCGCGTCAGGCCGTCCGCCAGCGTCGCGAGGACCAGGCGGTTGTCGTCCACCACCAGCACCGTACCCTTGTGGCTCACTGCTGCCCTCCTGGCCGCGCGTCGTCCGCGACCCGTGGAATTGTCCCTGAAAGCGCGCCCGCGGTGCGCGTGACGACCGGTGCGCTCAGCGTCACGCTCGCGACCACGCGGTCACCGTGCTGGGCGATGGCCAGGACGGCATGGCGCCGCGGCACCAGCGCGCGCACCAGGCCGAGACCCGAGACCCCGCCGGGAATTCCGGCCAGGTTGAAACCGGGCGGCAGCCTGCCTTCATTGGAGATCGAGATCCGCACCCCGGCTTCGTCGCACTCCACCTCGCAGGCGGTGTCCTTCGTCCCGGGCGCGCCGTGCTTGAGGGCGTTGGTCAGCAGCTCGTTGAGGGTCAGGGCGATCGGGATCGCCTCGGCTTCCGGCAACGCCCATTCGGCGCGCAGCGGCCCTTCGACGCGGCAGCGTATCGGCTGGCCGAAGGTGCGCTGCACCGACGCGGCGATGGCCTCGACCACGCCGAGGATGCGCAGCGGACCCTGCTCGCCGACCTGCAGGCCGTAGACCTGAGCGATCGCCTGCACCTGGCCGACGACTTCGGAGATCACCGCCGCGACCTCGGGCTTGCGCTCGGCGATCTGCTGCAGGAGCCCCGCCACGCCCTGGAGGTTGTTCTTGATGCGGTGATGCACTTCCTTGACGAGCATCTCGCGCTGGGCGATCGCCGCCTCCAGGCGCGCCTCTTGCGCGGCGCGCTGCTCGGTGACGTCCGTCGCGACCAGCAGCAGCTGCTCCGCCGCGTGCCCCGGGGCGGCGCCGAGCGGCACAAACCGCGCGTCCCAGACGCGCGCCTCGTTGCCGGTCCGCGGACCGGCATCGAGTCGGTACTCGCAGGTCGTCACGCCAGGGGCGACGCGCGCACGCTCCAGGTCGCGGCGCAGCGTGGCGGCGGTCTCCGCGTCGAAGATCTCCTCCGGTGCCCGTCCCACCAGCTGTTCGACGCTCGTCGCCGCCGCGCGCGCGCCGACCTCGTTCGCCTGGACGACGCGCAAGGTCCGCGCGTCGATCAGTGCGATCGCGAGCGGCGCGGCCTCGATCACCTGCTGCAGGGCCGACTGCGCCTCCGTCATCCGCGCCTCGGCCTGGCGGCGGCGCTCGATGTCGAGCAGCGCATAGGTCATCTGGCGGCCGCTGTGATCGCGCTCGGTGACGACGCGATTGCCGACGATCCAGAATTCGCGCCCGTCGCGGGCGCGGACGCGGCATTCGAAGGTCTCGGCCTGCCCCTCCTCCAGTTCGGTGAGCCGCTGTGTCAGACGAAACGGATGGTCGGATTCGTCGGTCGCCACCGTGGCCAGCGATTCGCCGACGAAATCGGCCAGGCTGCCGCCGAACATCCGGCGCGCCGAGCGGTTCATCCACTCGATGCCGTGCGGTCCCACATTGACGATGCCGACGAGCACCGAATCGAGGATCGAGCGGGTGCGCTCGGCCTGCAGCGACACCGCGCGCTCGGCACGGTGGCGCGCATCGACGTCGACGTAGGAAGCGATGATGCCCCCCAGCGGCCGCGACCGGTTCACCAGGCGCTTGCTGATCTGCACCCAGACGAGGCGGCCGTCGCGGCGCCGGATCTGGCGTTCGCCACTCCAGCGCCCGTGCAGGGCGAGGTCGCGTTCCTCGAGCGGCCAGCGCCGCTTGAAATCGGCGGCGTCGACGAACAGCGCCGCGAGTTCCAGCGACGACAGCTCCTCGACCGTCCAGCCGGTGAGCTCGGCCAGGGCACCGTTGGCGCGCTGGATGCGCCGATCGCGGACGAAGGCGATGCCGACTTCGGACAGGCTGAACATCAGTTCCCGGTCGCGCGCCAGGACCTCGAGCTCGATCTGCTGCGTCTTCATCCGCGTCACGTCGGACAGCACGGCGATCGACTCGGCGGGATCGGCCTGAGTGCCGGCGCGCCGCACCGACAGGGAGTACCAGCGCCGGTCGCCGCTGCCCGACGGGTCGGCGAGTTCGAACTCGGCCTCGTGGACGTCGCCCACGGCCAGCGAGCGCAGGCCGCCGATCGCGATCAGGCCGGCCTCGGCCTGGCGTCCGAAGAGCGCTTCGAGCGGCGTTCCCGGCGCCGCGCCGGCATCGAGTCCGAGCATGGTCTCGAAGCGCCGATTGCAGCGCACCAGCGCGTGGCCACGCAGGTAGGCGATGCCCGCCGTCGTGCTCTCGAGGATCGTCGTCATCTCGCGCAGCAGCTGCTCGCTGCGCTGCTGGCTGCGTTGCTGCTCGGTGACGTCGAGCGTGACGACCGAGGTCGTGCGCTTGCCGGAGGCGAGTGTCGCCGGTTCGACGCGCGTCAGCAACCAGCGTTGTCCGAGTTCGGGATGCTCGATCTGGTAGCGCACCTCGGCGCGCTCGGCGTGACGCAGCGCCGACTGCAGCTTCTCGTATTCCGGCATCGAGCCCGGCGCGACGATGTCGCGGCTGATGCTCTGGAGTGCCGCGGTCGCGGCCGGTGTGGCGGCCGAGGAGCCGCCCTGCTGGCGCTGGCGCACCCATCCCGAAGACTCCTGGAAGGTCGCCAGGCCGACTCCGGCGGTGTCCATCAGCGCACCGATCTGGACCTGGGCGAGATCGCGCTCCTCCTCGACGCTGCGGTCCTCCACGACGGCCATGTAGCGCGGCTGGCCCCCCGCGGTGCGGTAGCAGCGCACGATCGAGCTCAGGCGGCGAAGGTCGCCCCCGGCGGGCGCCACGAACCCCTGTCCCTCGAACGCCGGCGACCCGGGCTGCAGGCTGGCGAGGGGCGCTCCGTCGTGCCAGCCGAGCAGCGCCTGGAGGCTGGCCGGAGCCTCGCGCAGCAGCACCGGCACACGGCCGACGAGCGCGTCGAAGGCCGGGTTGGTGCGCACGAGCAGACCGCTCTGGTCGTAAAGCACCATGCCGACCGGGCTCAGGTCGAACCAGTCGTCAAGCTCGCGCGCGGAGCGCTCCGCGCGCTCGCGGGCGACCCGTTCGGCAGTCGTGTCCTGCATCAAGGCGAGGTAGACCGCCGCACCCTCGGCGTCGACCAGCACACGGCGCGCCCTGCGGAACCAGCGCTCGCGGCCCCCGGCATCGACGAAGCGGCCCTCCATCAGCGCATCCTCGTCGACCGAGTCGCCCGCGGACTGCCGGCGCTCGCGCGCCGCGATGCGGCCCGGCTTTTCCTCGTCGGGAACGAACTCGAGCGGGTCGTGGCCGGCGATCTGGTCCCGGGTGTATCCGGTGACATCGAGGAAGGCCTGGTTGACGTCGATAAACCGGAAGTCGTCGCCCTGCAGACTGGCCGGAAAGGGCAGCTCCCAGATCAGCCCGATGGCCTCGCGCAGGGCCGGGCTCTGGCCCGACGCCACGCGGCCGGGCGACGGCGCAGTGACCGCGCCGACCTGCAGCCGCACGGCCGAATGACGGGCGTCGATGCGGCGCCAGACGAAGGTCGCGGCACGGCCGTCGGCAAGCCGCAGCGGCGGCGGCGGCGTGGCCTCGGGCTGGCTGACCGCGGCTCGCGTCAGCCAGCGCACGGCGGGAGCGCCGAGCACGTCGCGCAGCTGGTCGAGCGGCATGGCGGCTTCGCACGGCAGCAGCCGCAGGGCCGCGGTGTTGGCGAAGACCACGCGGGCGCGGTTGTCGAGGACGATCACCGCGTCGCCCAGGATGTCGAAGAATTCGCGCCAGGGCTTCGCAGCCGACCAAGAGGCGGGGGGCGTCAGCATGTCTCGATGTCGCATCCGGCGGCGCGGCTCGGACGCCGCCCGACTCGGCGGACGCGCGCCGCCCCGGCCGGCCGCCTCACTCGAGCTCGCTGGCCGCCATCAGCGCCCGCAGTTGCGCCCGGTTGATCTCGCTGACGCTCATCATCAGCTTCTCGGCAGCATCGCGGAAATCGAAGAGCGACTCGCTCTCCACGGCGACGACCATGTCCATGTACGGCTTGTACGGTCCGGTGTTCTCGACCAGTGCCTGGAAGACGCGCTGCGGCACCGGAATCGAGCCCAGCAGTTGGCGAAAGGGCTGCTGGAACATGCGGTCGAGCAGCGAGAAGACGCCGCAGATGAAGACCTCGTTGCGCAGTTCCTCGTCGGCGCTGCCGCGCACGAGTTCTTCCATCAGCAGCCCGCGGCGCAGCGCGGCGAACATCACCGGCCTCAGGTTGACGTCCTTGCTGGCCGTGGCCAGCAGCAGCGCGAGCCAGCGCTTCAGGCGCTGGTAGCCGAGCATCATGATCGCGTGGCTGAACGAGCTGATCTCCACGCGCAGGCCGAAGGCCGGCGAGTTGATGTAGCGCAGCAGCTTGAAGGCGAGCGTGGGATCGCGCCGCAGCGTCGCCTCGAGGCGGTCGATCGGCTCCTCGTTGTCGACGCGGTGGATCAGCTCGATGATCACCTGCAGGTCGGGCTGGATCACGGGTTTGCCGCTGCGGGCCGCGGTGGCGCTGATGACGTCGTCGATCGGCCAGCCGAGAACCGCATGGGCACCGCGCCCGAAGGCGGCCTCCATCTCGACCATCGTGCGCACGCCCGACTGCACGTGGGGGATGCTGCGGGTGACGCCCTCCGGGGCTGCGGCTGCTTCGCCGATGCGGCGCTCGTCGGCGACGTCGATGATCGAATACTTGAAGCACGGCAGGACTTCGCGCGGGAGTTCCCGCAACGGCCGGCCCTTGATCAGCAGCGTGCTGCCGCTGTCGGCCAGGCGCTGCAGCGCACTGACGTTGCGCGGGTCGCCGGCCATGAACGCCGGCACCTCGACCATCAGGTTGGCCGACGGCGCGGCACCCAGCAGGTCCTGCAGCAGGCTTTCGCTGACCACGTTCAGCGAGACGCGGGCACCGTTGGCCGGCCACACGTCGCCGACCGCATGCAGCAGCTGCGAGACGTCGAGGACGGCATCGGGACGCAGCGGGAACACCGTCAGCCGCGTCGCCGAGACACTGCGGTTGCGATCGATGAACGGCGAGTAGCCGAGCGCTACCTGGCCGAGGATCGCGACGTCCAGCACATCAAACTCCCAAGTGAGGTGCGATCAGCCGCCGAGATACTGGAAAAGCGACAGGCGTTGCACCATCGAATACGATTTCAAGGCCGCATCGTAGCCGCTTTGCTTGTTCTGGAAGCTGGAGATCGCCTCGACCATGTCGAGGTCCTCCGCGTTCGAGCGCTCGGTCTGGGCCGTCAGCTTCTGCGACGCGAGTCGATCGGTCTCGCTGTCGATCCGGTTGAGCACGGCGCCGGCCATCGAGCGTGCCGCCTGCATCGTGCTCATCACCGAATCGATGTTGCGCAGGTTGTCGGAGTTCGCCTGGGCGATCTGGGTTCCGTTGCGCCCCGGCCTGGCGAGGTCGGCGATCGCCTTGTCGAGGGCGTCGAAGACGCTCAGCGTCGGCGTCGACGGCACGACATCGAAGGTATCCGCGTCGGCCGGCGTGCCGCTCACGCTGAAGGTCATGCCGTCGACCGTGATGGCCTGGCCGGACACGTAGGGCGCTGCGGTGACCGCCGTGGCAGCGCCGTTCATCAGCACCGCGTAAGTGGTGACGCCACCGGCCACCGAAAACTGCAAGGTGTAGTTGGCGCCCGTCAGCAAGGTCGGGTCGGAAACCTGGCCGTTGTCGATCTGGGCGTTGACGACGCCGGCGCCGACCCGGGTCTCGAAGACGCCGTTGCCGGTGCGCGCGGCCATCCACGACGCCGAGCCGTCGGTGGTCAGCGGCAGGCCGGTCGTCTGTTCGGTGGTGGAGACCCCGGCGGTGGCCGCAAAGCGCACCCCGCCGGCAGCGTCGACGAAAGGCTTCTGGGTCGCGCCCTGCCCGCCGAATAGGTAGCTGCCGGCGCCGTCGCTGCGGTTGGCGACCTCGAGCAGCTGGTCGCGGATCGACTGGAGCTGCGCCGAGACGGTCTGGCGCTGCGCGTCGGTGTAGGTGGCGTTGCCGGCGGCGACGAGCGACTCGCGCGCCTGCTGCAGGAGGGTGCCGGCGTCGGCCATCGCGCTCTCGGTCTGCGAGATCGCGATGCGGCTCGCATCGACCCCGCGCTGGCTGGTGTCGCTGCGCAGGATGCCGGCGAGCGCATGCTCGGCGCGTGCGGCTCCCGCCGGATCGTCGCTGGCGCGGGCGATGCGCTTGCCGCTGGCGAGCCGCGCCTGCGCATCGCTCAGTTCGGCCTGGCGCCGCACGAGGGTGTCGATGCCGTTGTCGAAGGCGGAGGCGGTGCTCATGCGCATGGCGGGTTCCCGGTGGTCTGGAAGGTTCAGCGCGTCAGCTGCAGCATCGTGTCGAACAGCGACTGCGCGACCTGCAGCATCTTCGCGGCCGCCTGGTAGCTCTGCTGGAACTGGATCAGCCGCGCCGCCTCCTCGTCGAGGTTGACGCCCGACTTGGAGGTCTGCTCGGCCTGGGCGTCGGCGGCGATGCTCGCCGACTGGTCGGCCGAGAGCTTCGCGCTCTGCACGCGCACACCGACCGATGCCAGCGCGGAGGCGTAGGCATCGGTGGCGGTCTGGCCGGGCCGCGTGACGACGCCGCCCGCGGTCTGGCGGCCGATGAAGGCGATGTCGCGCAAGCCCAGCAGGGCATTGGCGTTGCCGTTGTCGCCCGCCGGAAAGGCCGTCTTCTGGACGCCGATGGCGTCGCCGCTGCGCGGCACGCCGGCGAGGTTCAGGTCCCAGCCGTTGAGCTGGATCGGCTGTCCGGCGCTCCAGGTGCCGGTGCCGGTGGTGGTCGCGACGACGCCGGTCGTGTCGACGAGGCTCCACGAATACCCGCCGACGTTGTCGGTGAAGGTGATGGAGGCCGTCAGGTTCGGGTTCAGCGCCGCGCTCGTCGCCCGCAGCGACGCCAGCGTGGCGGTGCCGGCGTTGGCGGCGGCGAATGTGGCACTGATCGGCGACGCCGCGGCAATGCCCTTGGGATCGTCGAGCACGCGCTGGATCTGGGCGGCGGCCGTGGCCACCGGCTGCAGCAGGAAGCGGTCGCGCGAGGCCGGCGGCGGCGCGACGATGTCGATGCGAAAGCCGTCGACGATGTCGCCGTTGACGACGCTGCGCGAGGTGCCGTCGGCCAGTCGCGTCAGCGAGTAGGTGCCCGCCGGAAGGGCCGGGTCGGCGAAGAGTTCGTAGTCGCTCGCCTGCAGGGCATTGCTGTCGACGATGCTCAGGGCCACGCTCGGCACGCGCACGCCCGAGCCGTTGACGTACGACGCCACCGGCACGCCGGCCACCTGGGCGTTCGTTCCCGACGGCTTGACGGCGGCAGTGCCGACGGAGAGCAGCGGCTGCCCGCTGCCGGGCGGAATGCCGAGGTCCAGGCCGAGCGCCTGCTGCTGATTGAGCTGGCCGCTGATCGCCGCGGCCATCTGCCCGAGCAGGTTGCGGGCCTCGGCGATGTCGGTGTTCTGGAACTGCAACAGCCCGGCGATCGAGCCGCCGGTCACGAAGCCGGGCGGGAAAGCGCGGGTCACGCCCGATTCGGTGATGCCGAGCTGCACCTTGGCCGGATCGTAGGCATCGGCCACCGCGGTCAGGGTCGTCGCGTTGCCGCCGAGCACCAGCTTCTGGCCACCGCTCATGAAGACGCTGGTGGTGCCGTCGTCGGCGGCGATCGTCGTCACCTGGATGAACTGGCTCAGGTCGTTGATCGCCTTGTCGCGCTGGTCGAGCAGGTCGTTGGGCGCGTGACCGGTGCCGGTGACGTTGGCGATCTGCCGGTTCAGGCCGGCGATCTGCTGCGTCAGCGTGTTGACCGACTTGACGGCGGTCCGCAGGTCGAGCGCCACGCCAGACTGGATCGTGTCGAGCTGGTCGCTCGCGGTGCGAAAGCGCGCCGCGAGGTCGCCGATGCGCGCC
>JBBQCD010000015.1:0-70585 GCA_038318385.1 Burkholderiales bacterium
GGCCAATGCGTTTCGACTCGAAACGCGTCCGAATTCATGGAGCAGCAGGACATCAACCCGTTGCACCTGTTAATGCGGCATGTGAACTGCGATGACGGCGACCTTGGCGCCGACGATAAGGCTCTGAATGTCGCCGCCATCGCTACAGGCAAGGATCGCGTGTTCAGCGCGTACAACTTGCCTAGCGGCGACCGCCTGTGGGTGATCACGGAGTGGGATCGGTCAGTCACGACGATCCTGCTGCCCAAGGACTATTGACCGTGTGCGCGGATGCAGAGCGGTATGTCTTGACTCGGCGTTGCGGCGACCTTAGCGATCACCCCGAATTCGCGCCGTACGCCACGCCGCAGGAGATGCTGGAGTTCGGCGTCTTTGAAGGGAAGTACCTGAACAGCACGCAGCACGAATACCCGCAGCACTGGTTCGCAGAATCTCTGCTGTCAGACACACCCAATCCAAGCCTGAACTGTTTCGGCGTGAAGTCGCGAATGCCGTTGTCAGCTTGGAAAGAGCGCGGATGGGTTCATCCGCAAGATCCGTTCGGCTGGTTCCAATGGTACGCGCGCTTTTACCTTGGTCGCCGCACCGACGATGACGAGCGGCAGATCAAGCGGTGGTCGTCGTTCAATCGCCACTCCTGCCAGGTGTTTCTGTACGGCGATGGCGACATCAACAAGCGGCGTCGGCAGCGTCAAGCCCTTCTACAGTGGTCGCATGATCCGTTCCCTGACTGTCGCTAGTACCGCAGCGTAGTCTTCTCGACTGGTCGATCAATCATCCTGACCCATTTGCTTGGAATCGTGAGGTAAGCAACCTTTGCGACTTCATACTTTGTCGTCATCACGACGAGGATCGGCTTGATGACAATCACTTTTCCAAGCTTTCCGGTCTGCTTGTTTGGCTTGCTTTTCGTGGTTTCTTGGAATCCTTGATCGAGCCCTGCGCCAAACTTCATGGTGTCTGGCCGAAGCTCGTATGTGATGCCATCTTTTTGAATCAGATGATGTTTCTTGCCGAGCGTCGCAACATCATCAGGATGGACCATCCGCTGAGTGTCGAAGTCACGCTCGTGTGGCTGACTGAAGATCACAGCGATCTTTGGCATCGGCGTTAGTCGCACCACATCCTTGCCATTCGACTCAGCAATGCGATAGCCTTTGATCAAGTCAAGGCGCTCCCACCATTTCACTCGCGACGGCTGTAGCTGTGGATGAAAGGCTGCGTTCGTGAACACGAACACATCAGTCTCCCAGCCACGCATACGCGGCGATTTGTACTCGGTGTATTCCTGAGCGAAGATGTCTTCGTGATCTAGCTCTTCATAACCCTTGGCGTCTAGCGCCGAGCGAAGATTCAGAAGAGTAGTTGTCTTGTCTAGACTACCAGTAGCGTATGGACTGCTAGCAGTGTTGTAGGCAATCCTGAAGCCTGTGACACCGATGCTGCCGAGGCGCTGTGTCAGGTTCTGAGCGCGTGAGGTGAAGCGCTTCACACGAAGCCCGCGAAACATCGTCGAACTTTCTTCTACCTCGCGATTGGTTTGACGACAATAGACAACCTTGAAGCCGAGCGCGACGAGGTCGTGAACAAGGTGCGGGTCTTCTTGACGATGCTGAATGATCCAGTTGCTCTGCCTCCAACTAATCGCTGATGACACCGATTGCCAGCGCTCCCAGACACGAAGATGACTAAGAAGGTACTTGTCTTTACTGACACGTATCAACTCACGCCACATGACAGAACTCAAACGGTCCACCTACAAGCCGAAGTGGAATGATCCACGTGTGCGAGCACGCGTTGCGTTCGTGTTGGAGTACTTCTCAATGACTGCCGAGAGTGGCGCTGAAACGAACCTTTTCGCAAGCACGATTCGCACGGTGATCGGGAACGTGCATACGAAGGACAGCCTTGCTGAATGGCTGTTCGCGAACATGCTTGTTCAAGAGAAGGGGTACCTAAAGGGCGAGTACACGAAGTCATACTTCATAAAGCAACAGGGGTACGCGAAAGTGAAGGCGCTGCTTGAGAGTACGCGAACTGCTAAGAATCAAAGCGCCGAAATGAGCCTTAAAGAGTACCGTGAACTGGATGAGGAAGGTCTAGCTCGCGTGTTCAATCTGTGACTACGGGAGATCTAGACAACATCGGGAGAAGATGTAACAAGGGCATAACTGTTACAGCTTTCTAAAGTCACGAAGTGAGGCCTGCACGTGACCATGTTCGCCTGGCTCGCAGGACTCGGCGTGGCCGCCGCATGGCGACGCCTGCCGCGGGCGATGCTGTGGCTGCCGGCGCCGCAGGCCGCGCGCTGGGGTGGCCTGGCGGCGGCGCTCGCCTATGCCGTCTTCTCGGGCTGGGGCGTCCCGTCGCAGCGCACCGTCTGGATGCTCGTAACCGTCACGCTGCTGCAGTCGTTCGGCCTGCGCTGGCCGTGGCTGCTGGTGTTGCTCGCGGCTGCCGTGGTGGTCAGCGCCTTCGACCCCTGGGCGCTGCTGCAAGCCGGCTTCTGGCTGTCGTTCATGGCCGTGGGACTGCTGATGGCCTCTGCGCCGCTGGCGGCCCGAAGTGCCGGCGCCGTCGCGGCTGCGCCCGCGGCGGGGTGGCGCGGCTGGGTCACGCGTTTCGGGGCGACCCTGCACGGCGGCGTGCGCACGCAGGTCGTCGCCACGCTGGGCCTGACGCCGCTGACGCTGATCTTCTTCCAGCAGGTCTCGGTCGTCGGCTTCGCGGCCAATCTGCTCGCGATCCCGCTGGTCACGCTGCTGATCACGCCGCTGGCGCTGCTCGGTGCCGTGGCTTCGCCGCTCTGGACGCTCGGGGCCTGGTGCACGCAGGCTTTGGTCGCCGCCCTCGGCTTCCTGGCGTCGATGCCGGGAGCGGTCTGGCGCGTGCCCGCGGCGCCGCTCTGGGCGCAGCTCGCCGGACTGGCCGCCGCGGCACTGCTGATCGCGCCGTTGCCCTGGCGGCTGCGCGCGCTCGCGCCGCTGCTGGCCCTGCCGTTGCTGCTGCCGCCGCGCCCGCTGCCGGCGCACGGACAATTCGACCTGCTCGCGCTCGATGTCGGGCAGGGAACGTCGGTCGTCGTGCGGACGCGCGCGCATGTCCTGGTCTACGACGCCGGGCCGCGCTACGCGCGCGCCAGCGATGCCGGCCAGCGCATCGTCCTGCCGGTGCTGCGGGCGCTGGGCACCGAGCGCATCGACCGGCTCGTCCTCAGCCATCGCGACAGCGATCACGTCGGCGGCGCCCGCGCGCTCCTCGATGCCTTGCCGGTCGACGAACTGGCGAGCTCGCTCGAGGCGGGTCATCCGCTGCTCGGACCGGGCCGTCTGCCGCCACCGCGCATGACTCGCTGCGCTCGCGGACAGACCTGGAGCTGGGACGGTGTGCGTTTCGACGTCCTCTGGCCGCGCGCGGCAGACTACGACCGAGTCGCCACGCCGAAGCCGAACGCGCTGTCCTGCGTCGTTCGCGTCAGCGGCGGCGGGCGCAGCGCGCTGCTCGTCGGCGACATCGAACGCGAGCAGGAAGGCGCGCTCGTCGCGGCAGGCGCCCGGGGGTTGCGCAGCGACGTGCTGATGGCGCCGCACCATGGCAGCCGCACGTCGTCAACGGACGCCTTTCTAGACGCGGTCGGACCCGCCACGGCGGTCTTCCAGGCCGGCTACCGCAGCCGCTTCGGGCACCCGGCGCCGGACGTGCTGGAGCGCTATCGCGCGCGCGGCATCGCCATCGTCGCCAGCCCGTCGTGCGGGGCCTGGAGCTGGAGCCGGGACGGCACGGGCGGTCCGTGCCAGCGTGATGCGGCACGGCGCTACTGGCACCACCGGACCGCACCCGGTGATCCCTGACGCGGTTGCGGCTCGTCGCCAACGGTGGCCCGATCTTTGCTACCCTGTCCGGAGAGGAGTGCCGATGGCAACAGGCTTCGATGAAATGCGGACCGAGGGCGCGGCGGTGCGGGAGCACTACCGCGGGTACGACCGCTGGCTTTCGGGCCAGGCCGACGACGTCATGCACGCCAAGCGTGAGGAGGCCGAGCTGATCTTCCGGCGCGTCGGCATCACCTTCGCGGTCTACGGCACCAAGGACGAGAGCACACATCGCGACAATGCCGGCAACGAGCGCCTGATCCCGTTCGACCTGATCCCGCGGGTCATACCGGCGCACGAATGGCGCGAGCTCGAGCGCGGGCTGCGCCAGCGGGTGCAGGCGCTGAACCGCTTCATCCGCGACGTCTACCACGAGCAGGACATCGTGCGCGCCGGCATCGTGCCGGCGGAACAGATCACCCGCAATGCACAGTACCGCCCGGAGATGAAGGGTGTCGAGGTGGCCGGCGGCGTTTACTCGCACATCGCCGGGATCGACATCGTCCGGGCGGCCAACGCCGACGGCAGCGGCAGCTACTACGTGCTCGAGGACAACCTGCGGGTGCCGAGCGGCGTGAGCTACATGCTCGAGAACCGCAAGATGATGATGCGGCTCTTTCCCGAGCTCTTCAGCCAGCATCGCGTCGCCCCGGTCGCGCACTATCCCGACCTGCTGCTCGAGACCCTGTGCTCGGTGGCGCCGGCGGCGATCAACGAGCCCACGGTGATCGTGCTGACGCCCGGCATGCACAACAGCGCCTATTTCGAGCACGCGTTCCTGGCCCAGCAGATGGGCATCGAGCTGGTCGAGGGACAGGACCTGTTCGTCAAGGATAACTTCGTCTACATGCGCACGACGCAGGGCCCCAAGCGTGTCGACGTGATCTATCGCCGCGTCGACGACGATTTCCTCGACCCCAAGGCCTTCCGTTCGGACTCGACCCTCGGCTGCGCCGGGCTGCTGGACGTCTACCGCGCCGGCAACGTGGCGCTCGCCAATGCCATCGGAACCGGTGTGGCCGACGACAAGTCGATCTATCCGTACGTGCCGCGGATGATCGAGTTCTACCTTGGCGAGAAGCCCATCCTCGCGAACGTTCCGACCTGGCAATGCCGCAAGCCCGACGACCTGGCCTACGTGCTCGCCAACCTGGCCGAACTGGTGGTCAAGGAAGTGCACGGCGCCGGGGGCTACGGCATGCTGGTCGGGCCGGCCTCGACGCGCCAGGAGATCGAGGCCTTTCGCGCCGCACTCGTCGCCGATCCGCAGCGCTACATCGCCCAGCCGACGCTCGCGCTGTCGACCTGTCCGACGTACGTCGAGAGCGGCATCGCGCCGCGCCACATCGACCTGCGGCCGTTCGTGCTGTCGGGCAAGGACGTGCAGATGGTGCCGGGCGGCCTGACACGGGTGGCCCTGAAGGAGGGCTCGCTCGTGGTCAATTCGTCGCAGGGCGGCGGCACGAAGGACACCTGGGTGCTGGAGGCGTGATGCCGGCTGGCTCACACACGGAGAAGGCGCATGCTCTCTAGGACGGCTGACCACCTTTTCTGGATGGCGCGCTACATGGAGCGCGCCGAGAACACTGCCCGGATGCTCGACGTCAACTACCAGATGTCGCTGCTGCCGCAGTCGGTGGAGGCCGCGGAGAGGGGCTGGCGCGGCCTGCTGAGCATCAGCGAGCTGAGCGGCGACTTCGCCAAGCGCCATGGCGCGGTCACCCCGCAGGGCGTCATGCGCTACATGGTCAGCGACGCCGAGAACGGATCGAGCATCCGCAACTGCCTGATGGCGGCGCGCGAGAATGCGCGTGCAGTGCGCGGCACCCTGACCACCGAGGTCTGGGAGACCCAGAACCAGACCTGGCTCGAATTCCAGCGCATGGTCGCGAACGAATCGTTCACGCGCAACCCCAGCGATTCGTTCGAATGGGTCAAGTTCCGCTCGCACCTGTCGCGCGGCGTGACCGTCGGCACGATGCTGCAGGACGAAGCCTTCCACTTCCTGCGCATCGGCAGCTTCCTCGAGCGCGCCGACAACACCGCGCGGCTGCTCGACGTCAAGTTCCACGCGGTCGATTCGGAGTTCTTCGGCACCGGCCTCGGCCCGCGTGGACAGGCGCAGAGCCAGGGTGCCAACGGCCAGAGTCAGAGCCAGGGCGTCAACGGCCAGAGCCAGGGGAACGGCGCCGTCAACGGCAACGGCCGCGATGTCGAATACGACTTCTATCACTGGTCGGCGATCCTGCGTTCGGTGTCCGGCTTCGAGGTCTATCGCAAGGTCTATCGCAATGTCATCCGGCCTGAGAAGGTCGCCGAGCTGCTGATCCTGCGCGAGGACATGCCGCGTTCGCTGGCGGCCTGCATGCACGAGGTCGTCTCCAACCTGCAGCGCGTGGCCAACGAGCAGTCGCGCGGCACGCTGCGCCTGGCCGGGCGCCTGCACGCGGACCTGCAGTTCGGCCGCATCGACGAGATCCTGGCGACCGGGCTTCACGCCTATCTCACGCAGTTCCTGGAGCGGGTCAATGCCCTGGGCGTAGGTATCAGCCGTGATTTCCTGGTGCCGGTCGCGGCCTGAGCCCGCGGGCATCCCGAAAGCCTGAATGTCCATCCACGTCGCCCTCAACCACGTCACGCACTACCGCTACGACCGGCCGATCCAGCTCGGCCCACAGGTCGTGCGACTGCGTCCGGCACCGCATTCGCGCACGCGCATCCTGAGCTATTCGATGCGGGTCGAGCCGGTGCAGCATTTCATCAACTGGCAGCAGGATCCGCAGTCCAACTACCTCGCGCGCCTGGTGTTCCCGGAGCGGACCACGGAGTTCCGGGTCGAGGTCGACCTCGTCGCCGAGATGGCGGTGATGAACCCGTTCGACTTCTTCCTCGAGCCATCGGCGGAAACCTTCCCCTTCCAGTACGACGCAGCATTGGCGATCGAACTCCAGCCCTACCTGCGCCGCGAGGAGTCGACGCCGAGCTTCCAGGCCTACCTGGACGCCGTCGTGCGCGAGCCGACTCCCACCAGCACCTTCCTGATGCAGCTGAATCAACGCCTGCAGAAGGACATCAGCTACCTGATCCGGATGGAGCCCGGGGTTCAGACCCCCGAACAGACCCTCCTCAACGCCAGCGGCTCGTGCCGGGACACCGGCTGGCTGCTGGTGCAGTTGCTGCGCCATCTCGGCCTGGCCGCACGCTTCGTCTCCGGCTACCTGATCCAGCTGAAGAGCGACATGAAGTCGCTGGACGGCCCGAGCGGCACCGAGGTCGACTTCACCGACCTGCACGCCTGGTGCGAGGTCTACCTGCCGGGAGCCGGCTGGATCGGGCTGGATCCGACTTCGGGTCTGTACGCCGGCGAAGGCCACATCCCGCTCGCCTGCTCGCCGGAGCCGTCGTCGGCCGCGCCGATCAGCGGTGCGATCGACGAGTGCGTGACGACGTTCGAGCACCGCATGTCGGTCTCGCGCATCTGGGAGGCGCCACGAGTCACGCTGCCCTATGGCGAAGACGAGTGGGCGGCGATCGAGGCCCTGGGTCATCGCGTCGATGCCGACCTGCTGGCCGGCGACGTCCGCCTGACGCAGGGCGGCGAGCCGACCTTCGTCTCGATCGACGACCGCGAAGGCGGAGAGTGGAACACCGAAGCCGTCGGTCCGACGAAGCGACTCTTGAGCGCGCAGCTGATGGACCGGCTGAGGGCGCGCTACGGCGCCGGCGGGCTGCAGCACTACGGGCAGGGCAAGTGGTACCCCGGCGAGCAGCTGCCGCGCTGGTCGTTGAACCTCTTCTGGCGCAAGGACGGCGAGCCCATCTGGACGCGGCCGCAACTCTTCGCGAGCGAGCACACCAACTACGGTGCGGGTGAAGAGGAGTCGCGACGCTTCCTCGAGGGCGTGGCCCGGCGCATGGGCGTCGATCCAGCCCACGTCTTTCCGGCTTACGAAGACACCTGGTACTACCTCTGGCGCGAACGCAAGCTGCCCGGCAACGTCGATCCGCTCGACGCCCGCCTCGCCGACCGCTTCGAGCGCGAGCGCCTGCACAAGGTCTACGACCAGGGGCTCGACAAGGTCGTCGGCCACGGCCTGCCGATCGCCCGCACGCCGGCCGGGTCGCCGCGCTGGCGTTCGGGTTCGTGGTTCCTGCGCGGGCGCTGCTACCTCGTCCCCGGCGACTCGGCGCTCGGTTACCGGTTGCCGCTCGATTCGCAGCCGTGGGCCGCGCCGAACGACCTGCCGTGGATCCATCCACCGGACCAGAACCAGGCGTTCCCGAAGCTCGCGATGCACAAGCAGCACGAACTCGGACAGGCCATGCGACTGCGCCAGTCGAGCGCCAGGTCGGCGATCCTGGAAGACGGTTCGGGATCCGCCGGCGCGGCGGTCGACGCAGCGGTGGACAGGGAGGCGGGCGCAGCGCCCGGGGCCGCGGTCGAGCGCACGCCCCGGCCTTTCGAGTCGGCGGACTTCGTCGTCCGTACCGCCATCAGTGCCGAGGCGCGCAACGGCCGCCTCTACATCTTCATGCCGCCGACGGAATCGCTCGACGACTACCTCGAACTCGTCGCCGCGGTCGAGGCGACCGCCGCCGACATGCGACTGCCGGTGGTGCTCGAAGGCTACGAGCCACCGAAGGATCCGCGCCTGACGGTGCTCCGGGTGACGCCCGACCCGGGCGTGATCGAGGTCAACGTTCATCCGTCCGCCAGCTGGGGCGAACTCGTCGAGCAGACCACGCATCTCTACCAGATGGCACGCGAGACGCGGCTGTCGACCGAGAAGTTCATGCTGGACGGTCGCCACACCGGCACCGGCGGGGGCAACCATTTCGTGCTCGGCGGCGCGACGGTCGCCGATTCGCCGTTCCTGCGGCGACCCGACCTGCTCGCCAGCATGATCGCCTACTGGCACAACCACCCGGCGCTGAGCTACCTGTTCTCGGGCCTGTTCGTCGGCCCGACGAGCCAGGCGCCGCGCATCGACGAGGCCCGCAACGATTCGGTCTACGAGATCGAGATCGCCTTCGGCGAACTGCGCCGGGCCACCGCCGAGGGCGAGGGCGCATGCCCACCCTGGCTGATCGACAGGTTGTTGCGAAATCTGCTGATCGACGTCTCCGGCAACACTCACCGCGCCGAGTTCTGCATCGACAAGCTCTATTCGCCGGATGGTCCGGCCGGGCGCCTGGGCCTGCTCGAGATGCGCGCCTTCGAGATGCCGCCGCATGCGCGGATGAGCCTGACCCAGCAGCTCCTGATGCGCGCACTGGTGGCGCGCTTCTGGAAGACGCCCTACCGGCCGGAGCGCCTGAAGCAGTGGGGCAACGAGCTGCACGACCGCTTCATGCTGCCGCACTTCATCTGGCAGGACCTGACGGACGTGATCGACGAGCTGCGTGAGGCCGGCTGCGCGATGCGGGGCGAGTGGTTCGCACCGCACTTCGACTTCCGCTTCCCGCGGATCGGGGACTTCGCCGCCGCCGGCGTCGCCGTCGAGCTGCGCATGGCGCTCGAACCGTGGCATGTACTGGGCGAGGAGGCTGGAGGCGGTGGGACGGCCCGCTATGTCGACTCCACGCTCGAGCGGATTCAGATGCGGGTGCGCGGGCTCGTCTCCGATCGCCACGTCCTCACCTGCAACGGTCGCAAGGTTCCGTTGCAGCCGACCGGCGTCGATGGAGAGTACGTCGCCGCGGTGCGCTACCGGGCCTGGAGTGCGGCCGCCGCACTGCATCCGACGATCGCGCCGCACGTGCCGCTGACCTTCGACCTCGTCGACACCTGGATGCGGCGCTCGGTGGGGGGATGCCAGTACCACGTCGCCCACCCCGGCGGCATCAGCTACACCAGCTTTCCGGTCAACGCCCTCGAGGCCGAGGCGCGGCGACTGGCGCGCTTCTTCCGCACCGGTCACACGCCGGGGGCGATGGCGTCGTCGCCGGACGAGCGCAATCCGACCCTGCCGTTCACGCTCGACCTGCGCGTCCCGGCGCGTCCGGTCGCTGCATGACGTCGCTGCTCTCGGGGTACCTGCCCGCCGGCGACCGCTACGACGAACTCCTCGGCGCGGACGGCAAGCCCCGATCGCCCTGGCGGCCCTTCCTCGAAGCGCTTGGGCGACGCGACCTGGGCCAGGTCGGCGACACGTTGTCGCTGGTCGAGCGCGAGATCCGCGAGAACGGCGTCACCTACAACGTCTACGCCGACGCCCAGGGGGTCGAGCGGCCCTGGGAGGTCGATCCGCTGCCGCTGTTGCTGCCGGCCGCCGAGTGGGAGGAGATCGAGGCCGGCATCGCGCAGCGCGCTGAACTGCTCAACGCCGTGCTCGGTGACATCTACGGAGACCAGTCGTTGCTGCGCTGCGGGGCGATTCCGCCCTCGGTGGTGTTCGGCCACGGCGGATTCCTGCATCCCGCTCAGGGCATACGACCGCCAGGCGGCATCCACCTGTTCCAGTACGCGGCCGACCTGGCGCGTTCCCCGGATGGCCATTGGTGGGTCGTCAACGACCGCACCCAGGCACCGTCGGGATCGGGCTATGCGCTCGAGAACCGGCTCGTCGTTTCGCGCGTCTTTCCGAAGCTCTTCCACGACCTGCGGGTTCAGCACCTGGCCTCTTTCTTCGATGCCCTACGCGAAGCCCTGCTGCACTGGGCGCCGCGAGGCGACGGCGCGCCGCTGATCGTGCTGCTGACCCCGGGGCCGTACAACGAGACCTATTTCGAGCATGCGCTGCTGGCGCGCTACCTCGGTTTTCCGCTCGTCGAGGGCAGCGACCTGACGGTGCGCAACGATCGGGTCTGGATGAAGACCATCGACGGCCTGACCCGCGTCCACGCCATCGTCCGGCGTCAGGACGATGACTACTGCGATCCGCTCGAGCTGCGTTCGGATTCGGCGCTCGGCGTCGCCGGGTTGACCGAGTGCGCGCGGCGTGGGCACGTGCTGCTCGCCAACGCCCTGGGCTCGGGCATCCTCGAATCTGGGGCGCTGCTCGGTTACCTGCCCGGGCTCAGCCGCAAGTTGCTCGGCGAGCCGTTGCGGATGCCCTCGGTCGCGACCTGGTGGCTCGGCGAGCCGGCAGCGCTGGCCGACGCCTCGGCGCGGCTCGAGCGCCTGATCATCAAGCCGCTCGAGCGCAACCCGCGCGAACCGCCGGTGGCCGCGGGCCTGCTGTCGCGCGACGAACTGGTCCTGCTGCGCGCACGCATCGCCTCACGGCCGCATCGCTACGTCGCCCAGGAATGGGTCCATGTGTCGCAAGCGCCGGTGCTCGAACGCGGGCCGCCGGAAGCGTTGCATCCGCGGACCGTCGGCCTGCGCGTCTTCGCGGTCGCGACGCCGGATGGCTGGCACGTCATGCCGGGCGGCCTGACACGCGTCGCCCAGGGCGGAAACTCGGCCGACATCGCGATGCAGCGCGGGGGCCGCTCCAAGGACACCTGGGTGCTGTCGGATGCACCGGTCAACTCTGCCTTCACCTTGCTGACGGCGCGCGTGGACGCGGGCGACCTGATCTCGTCGAATGCCAATGTGCCGTCGCGCACGGCCGAGAACCTGTACTGGTTCGGCCGCTACGGTGAACGCTGCGATGCATCGGTGCGGCTGCTGCGCGTGGCGCTCACGCACCAGATCGAAGAGACGGCCGGCGTGCCCGATGGTTCGCAGCCGGCGCTCGAACTCGCCTGGCGCATGGGCCTCATCGACACCCTCGTCAATCCGACCACCCAGTTGCGCCGCGCGGCGACCCATCCGGAACGCGCGCTGGCCGAGCGCCTGCGCCAGCTCTCGCGAGTCGCGTTCAACATGCGCGACCGCATGTCGGCGGACCACTGGCGCGCCTTGAACCGGCTCTCCGGCGACCCGGTCTTCCGTCGCCATGCCTCGCTGCCGCTGACGTTGGCCTGGCTGGATCGGGCGGTCACCCAGCTGATGACGCTGTCGGGTTTCGTGCTCGATGGAATGACGCGCGGGATCGGCTGGCGTTTCCTGTCGATCGGGCGCCGCGTCGAGCGCCTGTCGACGATGTCGCTGGCGCTGCAGGTTGCAATCGAGGAAGGGCGCACCCACGGTCTCGACTGGCTGCTCGAGTTCGCCGACTCCACCGTGACCTACCGCTCGCGCTATCTCGTGGGACCGGAATGGCTGCCGGTGCTCGACATGCTGCTGCGCGACGAGGCCAATCCGCGCTCGGTCGCGTTCCAGGCCAAGGGCCTGGTCGAGTACGTGGGACGCCTGGAGCAGAGCCATGGACGGTTCACCGGCGACCATCTCGCGGCGGCCTATGCCGCGCTGCGGGCGCTGCATCCGCGCGACCTCGACCCCGAGAACGCCGCGATCGCCGACGTGCTCGATCGCCTCCGGCGCGCGGCCCACACGGTCTCCGACGAGCTTTCGCTGAAGTTCTTCTCGCATGCGACGTCACGCAGCATGCTGGCACTGGTCGCCTGACGGTGATGAAGTTCGAGCGCTACACGGTCGAGCATGAAACGCGCTACGGCTATCGCGCGCCGGTGGCGCAGTCGTGGCAGCTCGCGCGCCTCACGCCCCGAGCCCTGCCATGGCAGAAGGTCACCGCGCACCGCCTCCTGATCGAGCCCGCGCCGGACGAGCGGCGCGACGAGTTCGACAGTTTCGGCAACGCCGTGACCCACTTCAGCCTGCATGCCGCGCATGCGGCGCTGCGCGTGCTGATGCGTTGCGAGGTCGAGGTCGGCGAGCGTCCGAGCGCGGAAGATGCCGACGCGACGGCAGCAGGCGGCCGAGTGGGGTGGGAGCAGGTCCGCGATGCGCTGCGCTCCCAGCCTGCGCAGGACAACCTGCTGCCAGCTCGCATGTGCGCGCCGACCCGGCTGGTGCCGCTGTCGGAGTCGGCCACGGTTTATGCGTCGCCCTCGTTCGAACGCGGACGCGGCTGGCTCGATGCGGTGACCGACCTGATGCACCGCATCCATGTCGATTTCGAGTTCGACCCGGGAGCGACCACCGTCACCACCGCGGTCGACGAGGTCTTGCACCTGCGTCGCGGGGTTTGCCAGGACTTCGCCCACCTCATGCTGGGCTGCCTGCGTGGCCATGGCCTCGCGGCGCGCTACATGTCCGGCTACCTGCTCACCGACCCGCCTCCCGGCCGGCCCCGGCTGCTGGGCGCCGACGCGTCGCATGCCTGGGTGGCGGCCTACGCGCCCGGTCTGGGCTGGGTCGAGTTCGATCCGACCAACGACAAGCTCGCCGACGCCCGCTACATCACGCTCGCCTGGGGCGCCGACTTCGCCGACGCGGTGCCGTTGCGCGGCGTCATCCTTGGCGGTCGGGGCCAGAGCATGGACGTCGGCGTCAGCGTGCTACCGGCCTGACCGGGGGGCCTCCCACAGGGGGTGCTCGCCCCCGCGGATTCCATCTGGCGCGGGATGGCTGGAATGGGCCGGTGCCGGAAAACTGTGGTCATCGTTCACCACAGTCCGGAGACGCCATGACCCGCCTGCTGACCGCTTCCCTCGCGACCTTGTTCTGCCGACGCGGCAACGTTGCCGTCAGCGCCCGGTCGGCGCACGCCGAGCCGTCGGATGCGCCCGAGGCTGGCGGACCGGGCTGGTTCGATTCCAGTTGGGACCTGCAGTCGGGCCTGGACGTACGCGAGGGTCTGCCGGACGAGGCTCGCCTGCGGGAGTGGACCGACGTGTTCTGCCTGCGCGCGCCGGCGCCGCAAGCCGAGATGGCTGCGTGAGGGAAGGAAAGCGGCACGCCGCCGCAGTGCGTCTCGCCCTCAGCGACCGACCGTGCCGCGCTCCCGCGCCACCGCCTCGCCCAGCTCGATCACCGCGAGCGCGTAGTAGCTCGACCAGTTGTAGCGCGTGACCGCATAGAAGTTGGTGGTGCCGGCGACGTAGCTCGGCGGAGCGTCGTCGCCGTTGAACACCTCGACCAGGGCGAGCGGTCCCTCGGTTTCCAGGCCGGCGTCGCTGAGGCGGGCGCCGTGGGCGGTGAACTCCGCCGGGGTGAACTGCGGCACGATGTCCGGGGCGAGCAGCAGCGCACGCTCGGCCGGATCCGCTGGGGGCACGACCGCGTAGCGGGTCGGCATTCCGCGCTTCCAGCCGAATTCCGCCAGGTAGTGGGCGACGCTGCCGATCGCATCGGCGCTGCTGCCGCGCAGGTCGACGTGGCCGTCGCCATCGAAGTCGACGGCGTATTTGTTGAAGCTCGACGGCATGAACTGCGGCAGGCCGATCGCACCGGCGTAGCTGCCCTGAAGCTCGAGCGGCTCGATGCCCTGGGCGCGGCACATCACGAAGAAGCTCTCGAGCTCGTCGCGAAAGAAATCGCTGCGGTCCTTGCGGCCCGGCGGAAAGTCGAACGCCAGCGTCGCCAGCGCGTCGATGACTCGGAAGGTTCCGGTCTGCCGTCCATAGAGCGTTTCCACGCCGATGATGCCGACGACGATCTCCGCCGGCACGCCGTAGGTCTCCTCGGCCAGCGCCAGCCATTTCGCGTTGTCGCGCCAGAAGGCGACTCCGGCGCGGATGCGCACCGGCTCGACGAAGCGGGCCCGGTAGGCGGCCCAGTTCTTCGTCGTGCCGACCGGCGGCGGCATGATGTAGCGCGCCACGCTGGGCTGATAGCGCGCCCGGGCGAGTGCCGCCTCCAGCCACGTTGCCGCGATGCCGCGGCGCTCCGCGACCTCGGCGGCGAAACGCATCACGTCGTCGCGCCGGCCGTAGGTGACGACGTCGGGGGTGGCGTCGGCCTGGACCTGGACCCGGCGCGGCTTGGCCGCCTGAGCGGCGCATGCCGACAGCGCGCCGACCGCGATCGCGACGGCGGCGCCGGCGACGGCGAGGGAGGAAAAAGGGCGCATCGGGTGCAGACGGGCGCGCGGCGTGCGCAACGCGAAGTTCGTGGCTCGCATTATCCGGCGACCGCGGCTCGCAGGCGCCGCGCCTGCTGCCGGAAGCGCCGCGTCAGGGCGGCGTCCGGCCGGTTGCTGGCGTCCCGGCCGTAGCGCTGGCGCTCGAGCGCGTCGAGCAGCGTCGCCAGCCCTTCGGCTCGCGGACCCAGGCGTTCCCGCAGGCGCGTCGCCAGCGCCCGCGGAGTCTCGTGCGGTTTCGGGGCGAGACCGAGGGCCCGCAGCGACCGGCGCAGGTGGTCCATTTGCCGGGTCCAAGGGTCGACGCGGTGCCGGTCCCACCACGCCCATGCCGCGCCGGCGAGGGCCAGCGAGCTGAGCGCGGCGATCAGCAGCAGGGCCCGATCTTCCCAGGCCGGAGCCGAGAAGCCGATGCCCTTCAGCACGTCGAACTGCTGCCCGCGGGAGTAGTTCAGCACCCACTGGTTCCAGCGGTTGTTGAGGCGCTCCCAGTTCGCCCGAAACTGGGCCAGCAGGGCGGGGTTGACGTTGCCGAGCGCGCCCGCCATCAGTCCGACCTGCGGGGCGAGCCGGGCACTGCGGATGACGCGGTCGGGCGCGACCGCGGCCGTCGGGTCGGCGCGGACCCAGCCGACGCCGCGTTGCCAGTATTCCGCCCAGGCGTGGGCCGAGCTCTGGCGCACGATGTAGTAGCCGTCCACCGGCACGGGGTCCGCGCCCTGGTAGCCGGTGACCACCCGCGCCGGCACGCCGAGCGCCCGCATGACGACGACGAAAGAGGCGGCGAAGTGCTCGCAGAAGCCCTCCCGGCGGTCGAGCCAGAACTCGTCGATCGCGTTCGCGCCGTAGGCCTCGGCGGCGAGCGTGTAGGAGTAGCCGCCTGTCGCGACATGGCGCATCAGCGCTCGCGCGATCGGCCCCGGGTTGGCGGCGTCGAAGCCGCCGTCACGGCCGAAGGTGGCCGCCCATTCGAGCGTGCGGGGGTTGAAGCCGGGTGGCAAGGCGAGATACGGCGCCAGCTCCTCGGTGGCTCGCACGGGTCCGTGCCGAAAGTTCGTGTAGGCATCGGTCTCGAAGCGGACGCGTTCGAAAAGCGGCCGGTCGGCCATCCAGACCAGGTCGTCGCGCACGAAGACGTCGAACCCCTCGATGTTCGGCGCGGTCACGCTCGCCTCGAGCAGCGGGATCGTCGACAGGCGCAGCGGCTCCAGCGTGATCTCGTAGTGCACGGGCGCGCCGGCCACGCGCAGTCCCGCGGCAGCCTCGGGTGACGCCGTGCGCCGCGAGCCGCGGCGCTGCGGCAGGGGCCTCCACTCGACACCATCGAAGCTCGCCAGAACCGGCCCGCGCAGGTACATCGTCTCCGGCGCGGGGGCCGGCGTGTCGAAGCGCAGGCGCAAGGCGATGCTGTCGTCCAGGGCCACTTCGGCGACGCTGCCCAGACGCATCGAATTCGACAGACCGGTCGTCGAGATGCCGTCCTGGGGCACGCCCCAGAGCGGGCCGATGCGCGGGAACAGAAGGAACATCAGGGCCATGATCGGCGCGCCCAGCAAGGCGGTGCGACCCGCCAGTCGTGCGGCCTGCCGCAGGCTCGGCTGGCCCACCGGCATGTGGGCGAGCACCAGTGCCGTCAGCAGGCCCCAGACCGACAGCAGCATCGCGACGGCGACCGGCAGCGACTGCGAATAGAGGAAATGGGTGAGGATCAGGAAGAAGCCGAGGAAGAAGACGACGAAGGCATCCCGGCGCGCCCGCAGCTCCAGCGTCTTCAGCGCCATCAGCACCACCGCCATGGTGATGCCCGGCTCCTTGCCGAGCAGACTGCGGTAGGACCAGAACGTCAGCCCGGCGGCGACGGCTAGGACCGCGACCACCAGCCAGCGACTCGGCAACGCGGCGTTGCCGATCGCGAGCGCCGCCCGCCACACCAGCACCACCACGGTCAGGGCGACGCACCACCCGGGCAGGTGCGAGACGTGCGGCAGCACCGTCCAGGCGATGACGCCGAGGAGGAATAGCGTGTCGCGGGCTTCGCGCGGCAACTGCCGCCAGCCCGGCCAGCGCGGCAACATGGCGGTCACTTCCACAGTGCGAGCGCCTCCAGACAGCGGCGGCGCTGGGCTTCGCCCTCCGCGGGCACGAGCTCGAGCCCGGGCAGGCGCAGCCCGTAGTCGGCGCCGGCACGGTGCGCGGCGAGCGTCCAGGCGGCCAGGCGCGACAACCGGTCCTCGGGGGCGAGGCCGCTGCACGCCGACCAGTCGAGCCACAGTTCCTGGTGGGTCGACGCCGCGGTGTCGCGACTGACGAGGTCGCCGCCGGTCTCCAGCGCCTTCGCGGCCTTCTTCCAGGCGACGCGCTTCATCGAGTCGCCGCGCCGGTAGGCGCGCACGCCTTCGACCTCGCCGCCGTCCACGCTGCGACTCTGCGTCGCGCCGCCCGACACCGGGCGGGCCGCCGGCGGCCTGGGCGCATCGCGCTCGAGCGCCGGATAGGCGAGCAGGCGCGCGGCCGGGCGCCATACCGTCCAGGCCCTGAAGAGGCCGAGCGGGAAACGCGTCGTGGCGGTGATCGCCGGCACGTCGTGCAGGCCCCTCGTCGGCGGGACGAAGCTGACCTGCGCGGTCGCCTGGCCGCCAGCCGGAACGTCGATCCAGGCCAGGCTCCAGTCAGTTGCGGCCGCCATCTTCAGGCCGATGCCGTAGCGCGGGCTGCCGGGACTCGTCAGCACCACGTCGAGCACCGCCGATTCTCCGGCAAAGACCGGTGGCACCGGCTTCAGGTGCAGCGTCAGTCCGCGCAGCGTGGCGTGAGTGACATGCATCGAGACGACACCGCTTCCGGCGAGCAGGAAGGTGAGGACGTAGCCGAGGTTGAGCTGGTAGTTGATCGACGCGATCAGCAGCACCAGCAAGGTGACGGCGAACAGGAAGCCCGCCTTGGTCGGCAGGATGTAGATGTTGCCCTGCGTCAGCAACAGCGTGTCGTTGCGCGGCAGGCGCCCCTGCAGCCAGGCGCGAAAGCGGCTGCGCACCAGCGTAGCGGGGTTCAATGCAGCGGCAAGGGACACCGCCGCATTCTCGCCCGTGCCTCGGGCGGACACGCCCCCCCGTCGCCGTGCCGGCGACGAGCCGAGGACTTAGGTCACGGCAGCGCCACGGCCTGGATCATCGCGCGGACCTGCTCGACCCGGCCGCGGCCCGCGCCCGGCACCGGCACCAGGCGATGGGCGATGGTCTGCGGCAGGATCGACTGGATGTCGTCGGGGGCGACGTAGTCGCGGCGCGCGAGTAATGCGCGCGCCCGAGCCGCGCGCAGCACGCCGATGCCGGCGCGCGGGCTCAGGCCCTCGACGAACCAGGTGCCCGAGCGCGTCGCCTTGATCAACGCCTGCAGGTAGTCGAGGAGGGCGTCGGAGGCGTGCACGGCCTGGACGGCGCGCTGCGCGGCCAGCAGTTCCTCGGGCGTCATCACGCCCTGCAGGCGGCCGATCGCTTCGCGCCGATCGGCTCCGGCGAGCAGCTCGCGCTCGCTCGCCTGGTCGGGGTAGCCGAGGGTGATGCACATCAGGAAGCGGTCGAGCTGCGATTCCGGCAGCGGGTAGGTGCCGAGCTGGTCGGTCGGGTTCTGCGTGGCGATGACGAAGAAGGGTCGCGGCAGCGGCCGGGTCTCCCCCTCGACGCTGACCTGCTGCTCCTCCATCGCCTCGAGCAGCGCGCTCTGCGTCTTCGGGCCGGCGCGGTTGATCTCGTCGGCCAGCAGGACCTGAGCGAACACCGGGCCGGGGTGGAACACGAAGGCTTCCTTGCTGCGTTCGTAGACGCTGACGCCGATCAGGTCGGAAGGCATCAGGTCGGCGGTGAACTGGGTGCGCGAGAAGCGCAGGCCGAGCGATACCGCCAGCGCGTGGGCGAGCGTGGTCTTTCCGACGCCGGGCACGTCCTCGATCAGCAGGTGGCCGCCGGCCAGCAGGCAGGCCACGCAGTCCTCGATCTGCGGGCGTTTCCCGACGATGATCGTGCTAATCTGACCGACGAGGTCGGCGAGCTGGGCGGCCAGTGGTTTGCTCATGCGGCCACCTTACCCGAAAAGAAATGGACCCCGAGACATGACCACGGCCTATTACAGCCACGCCGATTGCCACCGCCACGACATGGGCCGCGGCCACCCCGAGTGCCCGCAACGCCTTGATGCGATCGAAGACTACCTGCTGTCGCACGGTCTCAACGATGCCCTCGATCGACGCGAGGCACCGCGGGCGGCGCTGTCCGATCTGGGCTTGGCGCACAACAGCCGCTATGTCGACGAGTTGCTCGAGGTCCTCGACCGCGTCCGCGACTCGGGTGAATCGCGCGCGCTCGATCCCGACACCGTCGCCAGCCCCGGCACCCGCGATGCCGTGATGCGCGCCGCCGGCGCCGCCGTCGCCGCCACCGACGCAGTCCTCGACGGCGAGGTCGAGAACGCGTTCTGCGCGGTGCGGCCGCCCGGCCACCATGCGACGCGCGATGCGGCGATGGGCTTCTGCTTCTTCAACAGCGTGGCGGTCGCTGCGCGCCACGCGCTCGACGTGCGCGGGCTGGAGCGCGTCGCGATCGTCGACTTCGACGTCCACCACGGCAACGGCACCGAGGACATCATCGCCGGCGACGAGCGCGTGCTGATGGTGAGCATCTTCCAGCATCCGTTCTACCCCGGCACCGGCGCTGTGCCCCGCGCCGACAACATGGTCAACCTGCCGATCCCGGCCTATACCCGCGGCCCCGAGATCCGCAAGCTGATCGACGCCCACTGGATGCCCCGCCTGGAGGCGTTCCGGCCGCAGATGATCTTCATTTCGGCGGGCTTCGATGCCCATCGCGAGGACGATCTCGGCCAGCTCGGGCTCGTCGAGGCCGATTACGAATGGATGACCGAGCGCATCAAGGCGGTGGCGGCTCGCCATGCCCAGGGTCGCATCGTTTCGTGCCTGGAAGGGGGCTACAACCTCGGTGCGCTGGCCCGAAGCGTCGCGGCGCATGTGCGCGTGCTCGCCGGCGTCTGAGGCCGGCGGATGATCAGGGCCATCGACGCGCTCGAGCTCGAGCAACTGCTGCGCTCGCTCGCCCAGCCCGCGGCGCTCGCCGAGCTGGCGGTGCTGGTCGGATGCCTGCTCGTCGCCTGGGCTCTGGTGCGGGCGCTGCGTGGCCCCTCGGTGCCGGTCGCCTCGGTCTGGTTCGGCGACCGGATCATCGACGGTGTGCTCTTCCCGGTGCTGGCCCTGGCGCTGGCCTTCGGTGCCCGGCTGGTCCTCGAAGGGGTGCTCCAGCCGGCGGTGTTCAGGCTCGCGGTCCCGATCCTGGTGTCGCTCGTGGCGATCCGCCTGAGCGTGCGGGTGCTCGGTGCGACGTTTCCGGCCACCCCGTGGGTCCGGATCGTCGAACGCAGCATCTCCTGGATCGCCTGGATCGGGGTGGTGCTGTGGGTCACCGGCATCGGACCGTTGCTGCTCGATGCGATGGGCGACGTGCGCTGGAAGATCGGCGCTTCCGAGATGTCGCTGCGCAACATCGTCGAAGGCGTGCTGACGGCCGGCGTGGTGCTCGTCCTCGCGCTCTGGATCTCGGCCGCGATCGAGCGCAAGCTGCTGCGCAGCGGCAGCCGCGCCGACCTGTCGATTCGCAAGATGGCGGCCAACATCGTGCGCTCGCTGCTGCTCTTCGTTGGCCTGCTGTTCGCGCTGTCGGCGGTCGGCATCGATCTCACCGCGCTGTCGGTGGTCGGTGGCGCGATCGGAGTCGGGGTGGGCTTCGGCCTGCAGAAGATCGCCGCGAACTATGTCAGCGGCTTCGTTATCCTGGCCGAGCGCAGCCTGCGCATCGGCGACATGGTGAAGGTCGAGAACTTCGAGGGCCGCATCACCGACATCCGCACCCGCTACACCGTCATCCGCTCGCTCGGCGGACGCGAGGCGATCGTGCCGAACGAGACCCTGATCACGACCCGGGTGGAGAACGCCTCGCTCGCCGATCCGCGGGTGCTGATCACATCGTCGGTGCAGGTGGCCTATGGCACCGACGTGCCGCGGCTGCAGCCACTGCTGGTCCAGGCGATGCTGCAGGTGACCCGGGTGATCGACGATCCGGGCCCGAGCGTGCAGCTCCTGGCCTTCGCCGCCGACGGCCTGGAGTTGCGGCTGCTGTTCTGGATACGCGATCCGGAGAACGGCCAGGGCAACGTCACGTCCGAGGTCAATCTCGCCGTGCTGGCAGTGCTCAATGCCGAGCACGTCGAGATCCCGTACCCGCAGCGGGTCGTCCATGCGGTCGCGGCTCCGCAGAGGCCGGCCGCGGACGTTCCGCCGCCGGAGATTGCGCGATGAGCGACCCCGCCAGCGCCACCACGCCGCGGCCTTGACGCCTTGCCAGGCCTCTGAGGTGACCCGCTCGGGCGTCTGGTAGCGTTCCTCCATGGCGACGGTCACACTCGACGGCAAGCGCATCCTGGTCACCCAGGCCGGCGACTTCATGGGGCCGACCCTTTGCGAGGTGCTGGCGGAATGCGGTGCGCAGGTCGTCGCCAGCAGCGCGTCGCCGCTCGGCCCCGATGCCGCCGCCGCCATCGTCGACGCCGCAGGTGCGATCGACGTCCTGGTCGTCAACCTCGCCATACCGGCGCCGTCGACGGCCGCGGCGCAGGCCACCGACGCCGAATGGCGCGACACCTTCGCCGCGCTCGTCGACCCGTTGCCGCGGCTGGTCCGCGCGGCGCTGCCGGCCATGATCGCCCGCCGCTCCGGAAAGATCCTGGTGATGGGAAGCGCGTCGGCCTTGCGCGGCATGAAGCGCACTTCGACCTACAGCGCGGCGCGCGGGGCTCAGCTCGCCTACGCACAGGCGGTCGGCGTCGAAGTCGCGCCGCACGGCATTCAGGTCAACGCGATCGCCCAGAACTTCGTCGAGAACCCGACCTACTTCCCGCCCGCGGTCCAGGCCGATCCGCGTTTCCAGGAGCGACTGCGGCGCGAGGTGCCGCTCGGCCGCCTGGTGGCGGCCCGCGAGGATGCGCAGTTCGCCGCTTACCTGTGCAGCGACGCCGCCGACTGCTTCGTCGGCCAGGTGTTTCCCGTGTGCGGCGGCTGGGTGGCCCGCTAGCGTTGCTGCATGGCGTCCCGCCGGCGCGCAGTCGGTGAAACCCGGCCCCGTCGATGCTGCCCGCGCGCGATACTCGGGCGCGGATTCAAGCTCCGCCCCTCGACACACCGAAGAACTGGAGACCGCATCATGATGAACAGATCACTCGCTGCCTTTTTCGCCGCGATCAGTGTGGCCGTGGCCCTCGGCGGTTGCGCCATGGTTGCGCCGATGACCGGGTGGACGACCCTGGTCGACGGCACCGCCGGACTCGAGAATTTCAACCGCGTCGGTGACGCCAACTGGAATGCAGCCGATGGCGCCATCCAGGCTTCGCAGGGCGGCAAGGACCCGGGCTACCTCGTGTCCAAGCAAAGCTACGGCGACTTCATGCTGCGCGCCGAGTTCTGGTCCAGCGACGACGCCAACAGCGGCATCTTCCTGCGCTGCCAGAACCCTGCGGTGATCACCGACGAGAACTGCTACGAGGCCAACATCTTCGATCAGCGACCCGACCCGACCTACGGCACCGGGGCCGTCGTCAAGGTCGCCAAGGTCTCGCCGATGCCCAAGGCCGGTGGCAAGTGGAACACCTACGAGATCACCGCCAAGGGCAACCGCCTCGTCCTGGTGCTCAACGGCGTCCAGACGGTCGATGTGCAGGACTCGAAGTTCGCGAAGGGTCCGATCGCGCTGCAGTGGGGCAAGGGCGTCATCAAGTTCCGCAAGGTGCAGGTCAAGCCGATCTGATTCGTCCCACCATTCGCCGTTCGACGCCGCAGAACGCGGCGACGTCGAGGTCGGCCGACGGCCGGCCGCCTCCCGCCTTCAACGCCCTTCGCCGGTGGCGAGCGGCTTCAGGCGCTTCAGGTGCAGGTAGAGCGCCTGGACATCGGTGTCGCTCAGCTCGCGCATGCTCGCGAATGGCATGACCGTGCTGACCCCCGTGCCGTCCGGGCGCTTGCCGCTGCGCAGCATCGCTGCGAAGGCCTGGGCATCCGGATAGCGGCCCATCACGGTTCCCGTCCCCGGGGTCAGGTTGGCTGCCGGCGGCCAGTCCGGCGGGCCACCGGAAATCTTGCCGCCCGCGAGGCCGGCGCCGTGGCAGCCGATGCACGCATTGGCGACGTAGGCGCCGTGCTCTGCACTCACGGCCTCGGTCACGGGCTGCGACGGTGGCAAGGTGTGGTCGATCTTCGAGGCGGCGTCGGGGATCAACCCGAAGCCGTACAGCGCCTTCATCGGCAGCGGCAGATTGATCGCCGCGCCGCCACCCTGCGCGGGCGGCATCTGCGAGACGAAGCCGACGAGGGCGGCGAGGTCGCTGTCGGTGAACCGGTTGTAGTCCTCGCTGGGCATCACGAGGACGGGTTGGCCACTCGGCTTGACCCCATGGCGGATGGTCCGCACCCAGTCCACCGCCGCATAGCGGGCCACCACGTTGTTCGGCCCGGGGGTGATGTTCGGTGAATGAACCAGGAAGCCCTTGCCGTCGTTGACGACGTCCCTGCCCGCACCGTCCGGGCCGTGGCACTCGGCGCAACCGCGCGACATGAAGAGGTAGCGGCCGCGCGCGACGGCCGCCGTGTCGGTGGCCGGCGGCACTGCGACCACGGACACCTCGACCTTGCGGTGCTGCTTGCGATCGCCGAGTTCAGCGCCGACGAGCACGGCTGCGGCGGCGATCACCAACAGCCCGGACGCGCCGAGGAGACCGTACTTCATCCAGCGTTTCATGGGTGGCTCCATCGTGTCGGGTTCGTCAGGCCGCAGCCAGCTGGCCGGGCCGCTCGGCGACGCCCAGCGTGCGCGCGAGCTTAATCCAGCCGCGCGCATCCACATAGGGCCGGACCGACTCCAGCACGCCGAGGAACGCTTCGGGTGGCATGCCGGCCTTCGCGCCGTTCAGCACGGCGGCGCGCTCGCCCGGGTTGAGGGCCGGCACCATCCAGCGTGCCACGAGCAGGTTTTCCTGCGGCGAGATGCTCGCGAGCAGGCGGTCGTGGATCGCCAGCAATTCGGCATCGCTGTAGCAGGCCCAGAGCGATGCGTTGTTGACCGTTTCCTCGATGTGCATGTGCTGGAAGTGCTCGGCGACGAACAGCGCCAGGTGACGGTAGAGGCGAAGCGCCCGCGCCGGGCGGTCGACCGGCGTGGCCTTCGGCAGCGCGCGCGCTTCGGCGCGCAGCGCCTCGATGCTGGCCAGGTGTTCGACGTGGTCGTCTGCCGTGCGACGAGCCCCTGCCGGCAGGCGCGCCTCGATCGCGGTGTGCACGAACTCGTTCTCGTGGCGGATGTGGCTGACGCAGAGATTCAGCAGGTCCTCGACCTGGGCCAGCGTGGCCGCGGTCTCGTCGATGTCGTCGACGTCCAGCCTGCCGAGAACCGACAGGGTCTGCGTCATCATGCTGCGCAGGGCCTTGTGGATCGGGGCGTAGAAGTCGAAGCGGGACGTGACGGCCGGTTCGGCAACGAATGCAGTCGCGACGGATTCGGTGGTGGCGACGGCGGTGGATTCGAGAGCGGTGTACATGGGTCTTCCTTTGCAACGTGGGTCAGAGGGATCGCGCGGGCGCCGGCGGATCTCCCGGCAGGGCCGTCAGTGTCCTGGCGGCACCCGGGATGTTCATCGCCCGAAGGAGCCATGGGCCGCTGTCACGACGGGCCATCGGCGGGTACGCGGCGGGCGACGCACCGACCCACGCCTGCGCGATGGCCGGCCCGGGACAGGGTCGGGCGCCGACGACGATGACGGTGAAGGCGAGGGCGCCGGTCAGGCTGGCAATGGCGTATGTCTTCATGGTTGAGCACTCTCGGGACCTGGCGTCGGCATGTACACGGTGACGAGTTGCATCGCGACGGCGGTGTCGTTGATGAACCGGTGCGGCGCACCTGCCGGCAGGCGCAGGGTGCAGGGGGCGCTGAAGCGCAGCGGACCGGCGTCGAGGATCAGCTTGCCGCTGCCGGCGAGCACCACCACCACGCGCAACTGCGGGTGCACTGCGCCGGCGGTTGCCGTTCCGGCCTCGATGCAGGCCGTCTCGACCTGGAACGGCGATCCGCAGAGCACGGCGTCGGCGACGGTCCGGGTGCAGCGTCCTTCATCGAGGTGGCGCGGAAGCATCGTATGGCTGATGACGTTCATGGATTGCGGGATCGATTGGCGATGAAGGCAGTCTGCGGAATTGCGCGCGAGCGGCCATCGCCCGAAGGAGCCACCGGGTGGTTCGGCGGCGGGCCATCACGCGGCCGCCGGTGGACTCGGCATCAACTGGCCCACGGCAACTCGAGCGCTGATCCGTCCGGAAGGTAGACGCGGACCGGGCTCGCGGCGAAGGTTGCAACCAGCTCCAGCGGCTGCGGTCCGACGTTGAAGATCTGGTGCACGCGTCCGCGCGGGAGCGTCAGCACGCTGTCGGATCCGAATCGGAAGGCTTGCTCATCGATGTGCAGTTCACCGCTGCCGGCGGAGCAGAGAACGACCTCCTCGCAGTCGTGGCGGTGCGGCGGCGTCGCCGCCCCCGGGGCCAGGGTCTGGCGCCACACACTCAGTTCGCGACAGCCGGTCGGGCCTCCGGCCCAGGTGGCGTGGGCGACGCCGGCGATCGGCGTGGCGGTGGGGCGGAGTTGTTCGTGGACATACATGGGGCGCTCCTCGGGGCTGGGTTGTTCGAAGGCCGCAACGGCAGGATGTCGTTGGGTCGTTGCCAGTTTCCCGGCGTGCGAGTCCTTTGAGAAGAGGCCCTAGAGGCGTAGGATTGAGGACAAATATTCCTCAATCGATCAGAGGCCGAACATGCAGGGACTGCAGCAGTTCATCGCCTTCGCCGATACTGCCAAGCACGGAAGCTTTGCCGCGGCGGCACGCGAGCACGGCGTCTCTCCCTCGGCACTGGCCAAGGCCGTGAGTCGCCTGGAGACCTCGCTCGGCGTCAAGCTGTTTCACCGCACGACGCGCCAGGTCACGTTGACGGGCGACGGCGAGCGCCTCTTCCACCGCTGCCAGCGCGTGCTGGCCGAGGTTGACGACCTGGAGGCGGAAGCGGCCGGGACGCGCGCCGCCCCGACCGGCGTGCTGCGCATCGATGCACCGATCGTCTATGGACGGCGCGTGCTGCTGCCGGTGCTGGTTCGGCTGGTGGAACAGCACCCCGGGCTGCAACTCGACCTGCGGCTGCAGGATGCCTATGTCGATCTCGTCAAGGACGGCATCGACATGGCCATACGCGTCGGTGCGCTCGGCGACTCGGGTCTCGTCGCGCGCCGCTTCGCCAGCATGAGCCTGTTGCTCGTCGCCAGCCCTGCCTACGTCCACCGCCATGGCGCGCCGCGCACGCTGGACCAGCTGTCGAGCCACAGGGCCGTGGTCTTCCGGCAGCCGACGAGCGGACGCCAGCGGCCATGGCAGTTCCGCACGCGCGGGCAACCGGTCGAGTTGCATCCGCCGTCGCGCGTGATCATCGACGACGGCGAGGCGATGGCCGCTGCAGCCGCGGCGGGCGTCGGCGTCGCCCAGTTGCCCGACAACATGGTCGACCAACAGATCCAGCGCGGCGAGCTCGTCGAGTTGCTGCCCGGCCACCGCCCTCCGCCGATGCCCGTGAGTGCGGTCTATCCCTCCGGGCGGCTCGTTCCGCCACGCGTGCGCGCGGTCCTGGAGGCGCTCGAGCAGCTGTGCTGAAGCGAAGTCCCCGGCGCTTCAGCCGTGATCGCGGTACCAGGCCGCGGCCTGACCGCGCGAGTCGACAGCGAGCTTGTCGAGGATGTTGGCGACGTGCCGCTTGACGGTATGCGGGCTCAGGTCGAAGGCGCGTGCGATCAGCTTGTTGCTGTCACCCGCGGCCAGGCGTGCGAGCACCTCGCGCTCGCGTTCGCTCAGTGCCGCCGCGGCGCTTCGCCCGGGCGCGCCGTCCGATCCGCTGGTGCTGTTCATGACGCTGGTCCCGTTCGTCACGCTAATGGAGCTCGTCCAGCTCGTGCCGCTCGTGCCATTCGCGGGCCTCGGACCGCCGGCGCCGCTCCCGCCCGTTGCGTCACAGGAGCTGTCGGCGCCGTTCTCGATGTTCGCGTCTCCGTCTCGCCGATGCTCGTGCGTGGCGATGGGCGCCCCGTCTGGTGATCGGCTCTCCTGCATTTCGGCGTTCGCGCCGCGCAGAACGAAGGCCCGCTGCAGCCAGGCATTCAGCATGCGCTGCTCGGCGGGGTCGAGGTGTCCGCGCCACTCGTGTGCGGCCAGCGGAGCCAGGACGGCCGGGCCGGCGAGCAGTGCAGGCAGGTGCTCGGCCTCGTCGATTCCGCGAGGGATCGCGGGACGCAGCACCGCCGCGATCTCGGCGTCCGGCAGGGCCGCTCGGAGCATGGCGCCCGCAAGCCGGATGCGGACCTCCAGGTCGAGGCCGAGGATGTGCAGCATCGCCAAACCGCTGGCAGCCTGTCGCCATCCCTCGAGCGCGGCGTCGGCGCGTCCTTCGGCCTCGGCTACGTAGGCCGCCACCAGCGCACGCTCGGCCGCGGCTGTGGTCCCCGGTATGGGCTCGCCGAGGGCCCGGACGCGGCCAGCGGCAGCGAGGACGCCGTCGACACGACCGGCAGCGGCCTCCAGGCGAACCTCGAGAAAGGCGAACATCGCCTCCAGGTAGTCGCGCCGGCGCTTGACCGGCTCGTCGGCGAGTGCCTGCAGCGGCGCGTGCAGGGCAGCGGTGGCGGCGACGGCGTTGCCGCGTGCCGCGTGCAGGAACGCACTGCAGAGCTGTATCGGCGTGTTCATTGCGCGCGACTGGTCCAGCCAGCGGGCGTCCTCGACGGCTCCGCGCAGCAGAGGCTCAGCGGCGTCGGCCGCGCCGGCCCACAGTTCCAGCCAGGCCTGCATCACCGTCGCCAGCACCGTCAGCGCCGAGACCGATCCGGCGGCACTGCGGCGCGCGCCGGCGATGAAGCGCTCCAGCACCCGCGGCAGGCCCGGGAGGCCGATGAAGCGCGAGGTCGGCGACGCGCGATACCAGTTGACGATGCTCCGCTCGTCTTCGACGACGTCGAGCTCGCGCGCATACAGCGCCGCGATCTCCTCGAGCGGGCCTCGGTCCAGCGCCTGCCAGATTCGCGCATGCAGCGTCATCGCCAGCGCGTCGCCCTCGAGCGGCTCGCGCTCGAGTCGCTCGATCAGCTCGCCCGAAGCCTCGTTCAGGAAAGACGCATTGAGGGCCAGCACCTCGTGCGCCTGCGCGCTGCGTCGTGCGTGGATGTCGCCCGCCTTCTCGTAGCCGGCCGCGGCACAGTGCATCGCCCGCCGCATCGCGTCGAAGTCCCAACGGGCCCAGCCGGTCAGCCCGCGCAGGAACTCGATGTCCGGAGCGTCGCGTTCGGCCGGCGGGAACTGGTCGAGGAGGCGCGACAGCGTGCTGATCGCGCCCCCGGTCAGCAGCATCGGGCCGGCATCGACGACGACCTGGCGCGCATCGGTCCAGGCACCGGCCCGCAGCAGATACCCGACCTTGCGCAGCGTGTCCAGTTCCCCCGCGGCGGCACGGCCCAGCAACTCGGGAAGTTCGTCGGGATGATCGCGGCGAAGCAGGTCGTCCAGGCAGTTGCGAAAGAGGTCGTGCAGGCACAGCACGGCCGCGTCGCCTTCGCCGCGGATCGAGACGAACAGGCCACGACGTTCGATCTCGGCCAGCCACTGCGCGGCACGCGGATCGCCGGACACTGCCGCGCAGCGCCCGGCATCGAGCTCGGGAAGGACGGAGCAGCGCAGCAGGAAACGTCGCAGGGCCGCCGGCATGTCGGCGAGGACCTCGGCGACGAGATAGTCGTGGACGTGGCGCTCGGTCAGCGCAGCGTTGCCCCGGCGCGAATTCAGCGCCAGCCCGAGGCCGGCTGCCCAGCCTCCGGTGCGTTCGAGCAGTTGCCCGGCATCGGCGTCGTGCAGCGTCGATGATTCGACGAGCAGCTCGACCTCGTCGCGCGTGAAGCGCAGGTCCTCCTGGCGAAACTCGGCCAGCTCGCCGCGCGCGCGCAATCGCGCCAGTGCCATCGGCGGGTCGACGCGGGTGGCGATGACGAGGCCCCAGTGCAGCGGCAGGCGTTCGACGACATGGTCCAGGAAAGCAAAGACGGTCGGATCCTGGATCCGGTGCGCGTCGTCGATCACGATCAGGCCGCGGCTCACGTCCGTGGCCACCAGGGTGTTGATGAAGTCACCGGCCAGTTCCTTGCGGCGCGCGGGCGTGGCGCCGTCGAGCGCGCCGATCACCGCATCCGGCGAGGTGCGCCACGGCAGGTCGTACGGCTCGAGCGCCGCGACCGCGCAGGCGGCTAGGCGCGCCAGGTCGTCGTCTTCGTCGGCGGCGATCCAGGCGCAGGCATTGGACGGATCGAGCTGGGCGATCTGGCGCGTCAGCACCGTCGTCTTGCCGAATCCGGCCGGTGCACTGATCAGGACCAGCCGGGCCTCCGCCAGCGCCCGGGTCAGCATGCGCTCGAGTCGGCTGCGCGCCACGAGTCCGCCGCGGCCGCGCGGTGGCTGGATCTTCGTCGAGGCAAACGGTCGGGCCTGCATCCCTGGTCCTGCGCATGGGGGTGGCGCGAATTCTCCCCGCTCATCGCCGCCGACACAATCGGGCTGCGCAGCAGGGTGTCAGCCCAGGCGTGCCAGCTCGTCTTCGGTGAAGCCCGCGGCGCGGCGCGCCTCCAGGTTGAACGGACCGCGTGCCCGCGGCGCGCCATGCTGCCGGGCAAGCTCCGCGTACGTGGCCAGCGGATCCAGGCCGCGCTCGGCGCAGAGCCAGCGATACCAGTGGTTGCCGATGGCGACGTGACCGATCTCGTCGCGCAAGATCACGTCGATGATGGCCGCGCCCACCCGGTCGCCCGCGCCGGCGAGCTTGGCGCGGACCGCGGGCGAGGCGTCGAGCCCGCGTGCCTCCAGCGTGCGCGGAACGAGGGCCATGCGGGCGAGGACGTCTGCCTTCGTGCGCTCGGCCATCTCCCAGAGCGCACCGTGCGCATCGAAGTCGCCGTAGCGGCAGCCGAGTGTCCTCAGGTGGTCGCGCAGCAGGGCGAAATGCAGGGCTTCCTCGCGGGCGACCTGGGCCCAATCGCGGTAGTACGCCAGCGGCATGCCCGCGAACCGCCAGATGGCGTCGAGGGCCAGGTCGATGGCGTTGAGTTCGATGTGCGCGATCGCGTGCAGCAGGGCCGCCCGGCCGTCGGGACTGCGCATGCTGCGGGGCTTCAGGCGCGTGTGGTCGACGAGGCACGGCCGCTGCGGGCGACCGGGGATTCCCGGCGGCTCCGGCAGCGCCTCGGTCGCGTCGACCATCGCCTCGGGAGCGAGCTGGCGTGCCCCCTCCGCCTTGCGGTCGGGATCGGCCTCCAACACAAGGGCCAGGGCCGCGGACCGTAACGTCGATGTCATGGCGGCGATTCTCCGTCGTCCGGCCGGAAGGGACGGTGCGAAGCCACTCCTAGAATCGGACTCTCCATCGGAAGTGAACGGCATGGCCCTCTACAGCATCGACGACGAGACTCCCCGCATCGACCCCACGGCCTGGGTCGCCGACAGTGCCCAGGTGATGGGCAACGTCGCCCTGCTGGAGGAATCGAGCGTCTGGTTCGGTTCGGTGCTGCGCGGCGATACCGAGCTGCTGCAGATCGGCCGCCGCGCCAACGTGCAGGACGGCTGCATCGTCCATTCCGACGCCGGCTTTCCGATGACGCTGGGCGACGACGTCAGCATCGGCCATCAGGTGATGCTGCATGGCTGCACCGTCGGCGACGGCTCGCTGATCGGCATCCAGTCGGTGGTGCTCAACGGTGCGCGCATCGGCCGCAACTGCCTCGTCGGCGCGGGTTCTCTGGTCACCGAGGGCAAGGAGTTTCCGGACGGTTCGATGATTCTCGGCCGGCCGGCGAAGGTCGTGCGGTCGCTGACGCCGGAGCAGATCGCGGGCTTGCGCGCGATCGCCGTGCACTACGTCGACAACGCACGGCGCTTTCGCACCGGATTGCGCAAGATCGGTTGAGCCGCGGCGGCGCGATGTTCGCGCTGCGCCCGAAACCGTCGCGTGGCTCAGCCGAGCAGGCGGATGCGCACGGTGCCGAGGCTGCCGAAATCGGCGTCGTAGATGCCCGGTCCCGGTACGGGCAGGCAGCCGCTGCAGCTCCCGGTGGTGACGATGTCGCCGGCGCGCAGGCCGCGCGGCCGCATGGAGGCGAGGTTGGCCAGCATCACGACCGCACCCACCGGGTCGCCGTCGAGCACGGCCCGGCCGTTGCCGCGGGCGAACTCGACCGGGCCTTCCGGGCCCGGCCCGCGCAGCACCATCGCGTGGCCGGCGTAGTCGACGTCGCGCCAGGCCGCAGACGGTGCACCGATGACGAAGCCGCCATTGTTGAGGGCGTCGGCGAGTTCCATGAGAACGGGGGAGCCGGCCGGCAGGCGGGAATCGACGACCTCGATCACCGGGCGGACGGCGCCGATGGCATCCTCGACCTCGGCCCGCGACCACGCCGCATCGCGGCCGCGCAGATCGCGTGCCATCTCGAAGGCGAATTCGCACTCCAGGCGCGGCCAGATGAACTGCGCCAGTTCGAAGGCTTCGCCCGAGGCCCGCACCCACGGCCCCAGGAGCGCGCCGGCGAGAGGGCCATCGACCCCCATCTGGCGCTGCTGATCGGCGGTGACGCCGGAGATCTTCCAGCCGCGCACCGGGCCGAGCTCGGCCGCCACCGCCTGCTGCAGTCGGCAGGCTTCAGCGAGGTCCGCAGGGACCCAGGCTGCCGACAACGGCGCGACGCGTCGGGCATCCCGGCGGGCGGTGGCCAGCGCGGCCCGCGCGGCGCTGAATGTTTCTTCGTTCATGGCTCTCCGATTCGACATGTCCCTCGGCATCGCGCTGTCGGCGACGCCCCGGATAATTATCGGCTCGCTGCGCCGCAGCGAGCCCGCCTTCGACCGGACCGCCGACCTTGAGCGAACTGCACAAATTCATTTTCGACGGCGAGCCGGTTCGCGGCATGCTCGTGCGCCTGACCGATGGCTGGCAGGAAGTCCTGGCGCGCCGCGCCGGTGCCGATCAACCCTATGCCGCGCCGGTGCGGGCGCTGCTCGGCGAGATGGCGGCCGCCGCGGTACTGATGCAGGCCAACATCAAGTTCAACGGCTCGCTGACGCTGCAGGTTCACGGCGACGGACCGGTGAAGCTGGCGGTGGCCGAGGTCCAGCCCCAGCTCGCCTTCCGGGTCACGGCCCAGGTCGTCGGCGAGGTTCCTGCCGATGCCCGCCTCGAGGCGCTGCTGAACGTGCACGGCAAGGGACGTTGCGCGATCACCCTGGATCCGAAGGATCGCCTGCCGGGGCAGCAGCCCTACCAGGGCGTGGTGCCGCTGCACGGCGACGTCCGCGAACCGCTGCAGGACCTTTCGCAGGTGCTGGAGCACTACATGCTGCAGTCCGAGCAGCTCGATACGCGCCTGGTGCTGGCGGCGGACGACAACGTCGCGGCGGGACTGCTGATCCAGCGCCTGCCGGTCAGCGGCAGCGGCAACCTCGGCGGTGGACGGTCGCGCAACGAGGACGAGATCGGCATCAACGAGTCTTACAACCGCATCGCCCACCTCGCCGCCACGCTGACCCGAGCCGAGTTGCTGACGCTGGACGCCGACACGATCCTGCGGCGACTCTTCTGGGAGGAAAAGCTGCTGCGCTTTGCGCCGCAGACCGGCGATGCCGGGCCGCGGTTTGCCTGTTCGTGCTCGCGCGAGCGGGTGGGAGCCATGCTGATCAGCCTCGGCCGAGAGGAGGTCGACGGCATCATCGTCGAGCAGGGCAGGGTCGAGATCGGCTGCGAATTCTGCGGCCAGAAATATCACTTCGACCCGGTCGATGTCGGCGAGCTGTTCACGCCGGTGCGCGACCAGCCGCCCGGTTCGCAGACGCTCAACTGAGCGCCGACCTCACTTCAGGCGCTGCCCGCAAACGCCGCAGTAGACGTCGTCGACGGAACAGACTGCCGTGCAGCTTGGGCAGTTGACTGTCAGCGGCGGCGGCGTGAAGGTCGGCGGGGGAGCAGGCTCGATCGGCTCGCGGGGCGGGACGCTCGGCGCAGCAGCGGGGCTGGCCGGCGTCGGGACCCCGGCGGCGGTCGCGGGGGCGGCGGGCTGCTCCGGTGGCGTCGGTGACGAGCTCCGTTCGCGCGACGCGGCGGTCGCTGCGGCCGAAGCTGCGGCCGCCTTCGCCTTGGCAAGCTCGCCGAACTCCGCCGTGCGTCGCTTGGCGTCGTCGAAGCCGCGTCGCAGCGCGTCCTCGGTGGCACCGACGTCCAGACCTTCCGTGAGGCGCAGGTACACGATGTTGAGGCCGAGCAGCCAGACCAGTCCGATCAGCGTCGTCGCCACGGCCCAGATCACGCCGGCGCCGATCATGCCGCCGACGATGTAGCTGCCGCCGGTGCCGCTCATCCCGCCATACGCCGCGCCCGGCATCATCCCGAACATGGGGCCGATGCCGGCCGGACCGCCGAGGATCGACGCAGCGAGGCCGACCGTCGGCATCATGCCGGCACCGGCGATGCCGAAGACGATGAAGCCGACGAACAGGCTGAGGAACCACAGCGCGGCCAGCAGCAGCAGCCCATCGACCAGGCGGGTGCGGGCGATCGCGAGGGTCTGCGCGATCGCCCTCGTGACGGGCAGCCCCTCCCAGATGGCGGGCAGTGCCAGCACCAGGCAGACGAAGAGGCCGAAGACGGTGACCCCGGCGAGGACCACCGACACCGGGAAGGCGACGACGAAGAGGAGCGGGCCGAGGTAGGGAATCTTGCAGACGAGGAACACCAGCGCGATGACGATGAAGACCGCGATCGCGACGGCCAGCAGTCCGAGGCCGAGCAGGATCAGCTTCGGGATGCACATCAGGCCGAAGACGAGTGCGTCTCCGAGGCTGCGCGGTGGCGCGCCGCGGGCCTGGTCCATCAGGATCACTCCGGCGCCGTTCACGCCGGTGCCGACGGCCAGGAACATGACGAGGGCACCGAACAGGGCACCGATGGCACCGAGTCGGCCCGCCAGCATCGAGACGACGATGCCGACGACCAGGCTGCCGAGGAGCGTCACGAGCGCACGGCCGTTGCGCAAGCCTCCGAGGGCCTGGAAGACGCTGCCGAAAGCCGTGGCCGGAAGTCCTGAAGGGGCGGCGGAAGGTGTCATGCGGAAGCTCCATTCGGCGGTGGGTTGAGGCGCGTCGCTCGCGCGTCCGGACAGGTGGGTATCAGGTCGGGTCTCTGCGGCGCTCCTCGTTGGCGCGGATCTGCCTGCACAGGCTTTCGTTGGCGTGCTCAGGCGCCCCGCAGGCGCGCGACTCGCAGATCGACTGGCTGATCGCGTTGCGCCCGGCGCAGAGCTCGCGCACCGTGCGAGCCTGCTCGACCGGCGCCGGCCGTGGCGGCGGGGCCACGGCCCGTGGCGGCGGAGCGACCGGACGCTGAGCCTCGGCACGCTTGCGCGCAGCCGCCGCATCCTGCTCGGCCTTCAGGCGGATCGCGGCCTCGCGCTCCTCGGTGGCCGCCTTGGCCTTGGCCTCGCGCTCGGCCTTCAGCTTCGCCGTCCGCTCGCGGGCAACCTTGTCGCGCGCCGCCTTCTCGGCTGCAAGGCGCTGCGACTCGTCGACGCTGGCCGCGGCGCCCGGTGCGGAGGCGGCGTCGGTGGTCTCGATGAACTCGGTGCCGGCGGCGGCCGTGCTCGCCGCACGGTCGGTCGGTGTCACGATCGTCTCGGACGATGCTGCCGGTGTCGCCTGCGGCGCCGGTGCGGCCGGAGCCGCTGGCAGAACCTGGGGTTGCGCTGTTGTGGCGGCAGGCGGAGCCGGCGGTGAGGCGGACGTGTCGAGGAACCACCAGGCGACGACCACGGCGACGCAGGCGGCGATGCCGAGGCCGGCAAAGAGGCTGGTCCGGCTCGTGGGTCTGGGGGGTGGGGGTTCGCCGAAGCCGATCGATGCCGGGGGCGCTGCCGACTCTTTCGCAGCGGCTGCCGTCGCGGGAGGGGTCACGGCGGGCACGGGCCAGGGATCGGCTGGCGACGTGTAGCCGGCGGTCGCGGCGTCAGGCTCCGGCGGCTGTGCACCTTTTGCGGCGGCACCCGCCGAAGCGCCGATGCGATTCAGTGCATCGCTGCCCACCAGGTTGACACCGCACTTGGCGCAGTAGCGCACGCCAGGCTTGTTGGCGAAGCCGCACTCGGGACAGTCGATGCCGGCGTCTGCCGGACTCGGCGCGGCGGGGGCGGGGATCGGAAAGGCGGTGCCGCAGACCTTGCAGAACTGGGCTTCGTTGCGGTTCTCGGCGTGACAACTCTTGCAGATCTTCGCCATCCGGTCCTCTCGTGATGATGGCGGGCACGATACCTTGGATCGGAGGTGATCGCAAACGCGCCTGCGTGCAGGCGGGGTCGGGCGATCCCGCGGGTGGACAATGGCAGCGCCTTTGAAGTTCACCGAAGCGCGGGAGGGCCTGTGGGTTATGCGATCCTGAAGTCGATCCACCTGCTCGGCGTCGTCGCCTGGGTCGGCGGCATGTTCTTCGCCCTCTACTGCCTGCGCCCTGCGGCCGCAGCCCTCGAGCCGCCGTTGCGGGTGGTGTTGATGCGCGACGCACTCAAGCGCTTCTTCGATGTCGTGCTCGTCGCGGCCGCGCTGGTTCTCGCGAGCGGCGCCTGGATGATCGCGACGGCCTCGCGCGTGTCGGTCAATGCAGGCATCGGCTTCAACATGCCGGTCGACTGGCACGTGATGGTGACGCTCGGCGTCGTCATGATCGCCGTCTTCGGCTATGTCCGCTTCGCCGTCTTCCGACAGTTGCAGGACGCGACCGTCGCGCGTGACTGGCCGGCGGCGGCCGCGGCGCTCGGACGTATCAGGGCGCTGGTGCTCGTCAACCTCGCGCTTGCGGTTGTCATCATCGTCGTCACCCGCCTCGGCGAGGCGTCCTGACGCCTCGCCGGCGCGCTGCCGTGGTGCGGCGCGTGGCTCGCGATCGGAGCCTCAGCGCGGCGGCAGCGGCAACAGGTGGCGCTCGCAATCGGCGTCGCCACAACGTTCGCAGGTCCAGTGCCAGCGCGGACCGTTTTCGTTGACCGGAGGTTCCAGCGCACGCCTTGCAGCGGCCAGCGCGGCCTCCACGCGTGGCGGGCCCGAGCCGGCGACGACCGAAAAGGCGATGCCGCCGCGGTGCAAGGCCGCGCGCAGCTTGGTGTCGACCGGCTCGCGCACATGGGGTCCGTCGCGCTGCAGGCCGTCGGGCAGCCAGGGCAGGTCCAGCGCCGTGACGAGCGTCGCCCGGCAGTCGCGCTGGGCGGCCTCGGCCGCCGCGTAGAGGCTGGTGTCGTCGAAGACCTGGTCGCTGTAGATCGCGATCATCAACGCCGTCGTGTCCGCCACCACGACAGCGTGCGCGCCGGCTGCGACGTCGATGCGGCGCTGCTGTTCGGCGGCGATTCCACGCTGCTCCTCGCGCCGGGGCGTGCGCCCTTCGCGCGCGCAGAACTCGCGCAGGAATTCGCCGACGACGACGACGTCGTGGCCTTCGGCGCCGAGCCCCGCGGCGAGCGCTGCGGCCAGCGTCGTCTTGCCGGTGCTCTCCGCGCCGAGCAGGGCGATGACGGCGCCGCGGGCCGTCATGCCGCGCTCCGGCGGCGCGCGATCTCGCGCCAGGCGCGCCACCCGATCACCGACATCGCGATGAACAGCGCGTACAGGATCACCGTCAGCCACAGGCCCTTGTAGGCGAAAAGGGCGACGCTGACGACGTTGACGACCAGCCACGTCGGCCAGTTCTCGATGTACTTGCGGCCGAGCAGCCACTGGCCGAGCACGCTGGCCGCGGTCGGAAAGGCGTCCCACCACGGCACGTCGGTGTCGGTGTAGCTGCGCAGGAAGAGGCCGGTTGCGGGCCAGGCCGCGGCGAGCGCGAGGATTGCGATCCAGCGCCCGCGCGTCCCGAGCGCACGCACCTCCAGCTTCGCGCCGTCCGCGGTAGTGCCGCGCAGCCACTCCCACCAGCCCCAGAGCGCGACGACGGCGAAGAAGACCTGCAAGCTGGCGTCGCCGTACAGGCGGCTTTCCCAGAAGAGGCCGACGTACAGCAACGAACTGACGATGGCGAGCGGCCAGCCGAGCGGGTTGACGCGGATGTTCATCACCACGGTGCCGATCGCCAGCGCGAATGCCACGATCTCCAGCCAGGTGACGGGCGATCCCCACAGCACGAAGGCCGGGCGCAACAGGGGTTCGAGCGCGGCCAGCAGCGCCTGCATGGTGGAGCGCCTCGCGCCTCAGCGCTTGGGCGTGGAGACCTGGACGAGGATCTCGTCGGGCTTGACCATGCCGAGCTCGTAGCGCGCCTTCTCCTCGACCATCTCGAGGCCTTCCTTCAGGTCACGGACCTCCGCGGCGAGCTGCTCGTTGCGTCGTCGGGCGTCGTCGTTGGCGACCTTCTGAACGCGCAGCCGCGTCCCCAGGTCGACCGTGCGGCCGACGCCGCCCTTGCCGAACCAGAGTTCGGCATGGACCAGCAGCAGCAGCACGACGAGGGCGAGGGTGACGAAGCGCATCGGGAGGACGCCGGGACGCGAGGGCTCAGCGCAGGTTGTAGAAGGCGGCGCGGCCGGGATAGCTGGCGACGTCGCCGAGGTCTTCCTCGATGCGCAGCAGCTGGTTGTACTTGGCGATGCGGTCCGAGCGCGACATCGAGCCGGTCTTGATCTGGCCGGCGTTGGTGCCGACCGCGATGTCGGCGATGGTCGAGTCCTCGGTCTCGCCTGAGCGGTGGCTGATGACCGCGGTCCAGCCGGCGCGCTTGGCCATCTCGATGGCCGCGAAGGTCTCCGTCAGGGTGCCGATCTGGTTGATCTTGATCAGCACCGAGTTGGCGACGCGCTTGTCGATCCCTTCCTTGAGGATCTTGGTATTGGTGACGAAGATATCGTCGCCAACCAGTTGCACCTTCGAGCCGAGGCGGTCGCACAAGTGCTTCCAGCCATCCCAGTCGGCCTCCGCCATGCCGTCCTCGATGCTGATGATGGGGTACTTGTCGACCCAGGTCGCGAGCATGTCGCTCCACTCCGGCGCCGACAGCTGCAGGCCCTCGCTCTCGAGGTTGTACTTGCCGTCCTTGTAGAACTCGCTGGCCGCGCAGTCCAGGCCGATCGCGATCTGCGTGCCGGCCGTATAGCCGGCCTTGTCGATCGCCTCGAGGATCAGCTGGATCGCCGCCTCGTGCGTCGGCACGCTGGGAGCGAAGCCGCCTTCATCGCCGACCGCGGTGCTGATGCCGCGGTCGCCGAGGATCTTCTTCAGCGCATGGAAGACCTCGGCGCCGTAGCGAACCGCCTCGCGGAAGCTCGGCGCGCCGAGCGGGATGATCATCAGTTCCTGCAGGTCCAGGTTGTTGTTGGCATGGGCGCCGCCGTTGACGACGTTCATCATCGGCACCGGCAACTGCATCGCGCCGGAGCCGCCGAAGTAGCGATACAGCGGCAGGCCGCTTTCCTCGGCCGCGGCGCGGGCCACCGCCATGCTGACGGCCAGCGTCGCGTTCGCGCCGAGCCGGCTCTTGTTGTCGGTGCCGTCGAGGTCGATCAGGGTGCGGTCGAGGAAGGCCTGTTCGCTCGCGTCCAGGCCGAGCACGGCCTCGCTGATGTCGGTGTTGACGTGCTCGACCGCCTTCAGCACGCCCTTGCCGAGGTAGCGCGCCTTGTCGCCGTCGCGCAGTTCGATAGCCTCGCGCGACCCGGTCGAGGCGCCCGACGGCACGGCGGCGCGGCCCATCGTGCCGGACTCCAGCAGCACGTCGCATTCGACGGTCGGGTTGCCGCGGCTGTCGAGGATCTCGCGACCGACGATGTCAACGATGGCGCTCATGCACTTCCTTTCGGGGTAGGGGGTCGTTGCCGAGCCGGGCTCAGCAGCTGAAGTCGTTCTCGAGCAGCGGCTGCGTCTTGACGACGCGGTCGAGCGCGAGCAATTGTTCGAGCAGCGCACGCATGTGCTTCAGCGGCACGGCGTTCGGGCCGTCGCTGAGCGCGTTCGCGGGATCGGGATGCGTCTCCATGAAGACGCCGGCGATGCCGACGGCGATGGCCGCGCGCGCCAGCACCGGCACGAATTCGCGCTGGCCGCCGGAGGACGTGCCCTGGCCGCCGGGAAGCTGCACCGAGTGCGTCGCATCGAAGACGACCGGCGCGCCGGTCTCGCGCATGATCGCCAGGCTGCGCATGTCGGACACGAGGTTGTTGTAGCCGAAGCTCGCGCCGCGCTCGCAGGCCATGAAGCGGTCTTCCGCCAGGCCCTGCTCGCGGGCCGCGGCGCGAGCCTTGTCGATCACGTTCTTCATGTCGTGCGGGGCGAGGAACTGGCCCTTCTTGATGTTCACCGGCCGCCCGCTCTGCGCGACGGCGCGGATGAAATCGGTCTGGCGACACAGGAAGGCGGGGGTCTGCAGCACGTCGACGGCCGCGGACACGGCGGCGATCTCGTCGATCGAATGCACGTCGGTCAGCACTGGCACCTTCAGGTCGCGCCGGACCTTGCCGAGGATCTCGAGGCCCTTGTCCATGCCCGGACCGCGGAAGGAAGTGCCGCTCGATCGGTTGGCCTTGTCGTAGCTCGACTTGAAGATGAACGGGATGCCGAGCGCGGCGGTCATCTCCTGCAAGCGACCGGCGACCTCGACTTGCAGCGTCTCCGATTCGACGACGCAGGGTCCTGCGATCAGGAAGAAGGGCTGCTCGAGACCGACCTCGAAGCCGCACAGCTTCACGGCTGCCCCTGCGCGATCCGGCCCGCCGGGCCGGTCACGCCGCCACCTTTTCCGCGCGCTCGGCCTGATGCTTCAGCGCGGCCTCGATGAAGGACTTGAAGAGCGGGTGTCCGCCCCAGGGCGTCGACTTGAACTCGGGGTGGAACTGCACGCCGATGAACCACGGGTGGACATTGCGCGGCAACTCGACGACCTCGGTCAGGCGTTCGCGCTGGGTCAGCGCCGAGACCACGAGTCCGGCATCGGTGAGCCGGTCGAGGTAGTTGACGTTGGCCTCGTAGCGGTGGCGGTGGCGCTCGGTCAGCACCGCGCCGTAGATCTCGTGGGCAAGCGTCCCGGGCTTGACGTCGGAACTCTGCGCGCCCAGCCTCATCGTGCCGCCGAGGTCGGAGTCGGCGCTGCGCTTCTGCACGCGGCCGTCCGGCTCTTCCCATTCGTCGATCAGTGCGATCACGGGGTTCGTCGTCTCGGGATCGAACTCGGTGCTGTTGGCATCGGCGAGCCCCGCTTTGTGGCGCGCGTACTCGATCGTCGCGACCTGCATGCCCAGGCAGATGCCGAGGTACGGTACCTTGTGCTCGCGCGCGAACTGCGCCGCCAGGATCTTGCCCTCGACGCCGCGCTTGCCGAAGCCGCCCGGCACCAGAACGCCGTCGTAGCGGCCGAGGTTGGAGACGTTGGCGGCGGTCAGGTCCTCGGAGTCGACGTACTCGATCTTGACGCGGGCGTGGTTGTGGATGCCGGCGTGGCGCAGCGCCTCGTTCAGAGACTTGTACGAATCCGACAGGTCGACATACTTGCCGCACATCGCGATCGTGACCTCGTGCTGCGGATGCTCGACCTCGTGCACCAGGTTGTCCCAGCGCGACAGGTTGGCCGGCTTGGTGTGCAGGTGCAGCTTGGCGCAGATGAGCTCGTCGAGCCCCTGCGAATGGAGCATGCGGGGGACCTTGTAGATGCTGTCGGCGTCCCAGACCGAGATCACGCCGAACTCGGGCACGTTGGCGAAGAGCGAGATCTTGGCGCGCTCGTCGTCGGGGATGGGCCGGTCGGCGCGGCACAGCAGGGCGTCGGGCATGATGCCGATCTCGCGCAGCTTCTGCACGCTGTGCTGGGTCGGCTTGGTCTTGAGCTCGCCGGCGGCCGCGATCCACGGCACCAGCGTCAGGTGCAGGAAGGCGCAGTTCGTCGGGCCCATCTTCAGGCTCATCTGCCGCACCGCCTCGAGGAACGGCAGCGACTCGATGTCGCCGACCGTGCCGCCGATCTCGACGATGGCCACGTCCATCTTCTCGTCGGCGCCGCGGCGCACGAACTCCTGGATCTCGTTGGTGACGTGCGGGATCACCTGCACTGTCTTGCCGAGGTAGTCGCCGCGGCGCTCCTTCTCGAGCACGCTCTTGTAGATCTGGCCGGTCGTGAAGTTGTTGGAGCGGCGCATCCGCGTGGTGATGTAGCGCTCGTAGTGGCCGAGATCGAGGTCGGTCTCGGCGCCGTCGTCGGTGACGAAGACCTCGCCGTGCTGGAACGGCGACATCGTCCCCGGATCGACGTTGAGATACGGGTCCAGCTTGATCAGGGTGACCTTGAGGCCCCGCGATTCAAGGATCGCGGCAAGCGACGCAGAAGCGATGCCCTTGCCCAGCGAGGACACCACACCGCCGGTGACAAAGACAAACTTGGTCATTGCATGCGACACCTGCTGTTTGCAAATGCCCGGGTGGTAAAGGGTGATTATAGGCGGGGGGTCCGGGCGACCTGTCGTCGGCGTCGCCGGCGCGTCAGCTCGTGGCGGGCGGCGTGGAAAAAACCTCGATCCAGCGCAGGACTTCGGCCGCGGTATCCGCCGGACGCTCCATCGGGAAGAGGTGCGTGCCCTCGAGCCTGGAGATGCGTCCGTGCGTGAGGCGTCGCGTGGCCTCGAGGCCGACGCGGCGCACCTCGACCGAGCGCGAACCTTCGATGAAGGCCACGGGGCACTGCAACGGATGGGCGCGCAGCACGCGCGCCAGATGATGCGGCAAGGTGTTGTAGATCGCGGTCTCGACCGCGCGGTCGAACGCCAGCCGCTGGTCGGGGGTCGCGTGCGACGGTCCCGGCACGGTGCCGCTGGCGATGTAATCGCGCAGCACGCCCGGCGCCCAGCCGGCGAACACCGGCTTTTTTGCGAAGTGCTCGAACGCGGCCTCGGCGCTCGGCCACTGCTGGCGCCGGCGGCGGGACACGTGCGCGGGCGACAGGCGCTCGCCGATGCCGGCGGCCTTGGCCACCTGCAGCGCCCGCGCCTTCCAGCCGGCGAGGATCGGCGAATCGAGCAGGACCACACCTTGCGCGAGGTCGGGGCGACGTGCGGCGGCGAGAACACTGACATACCCGCCGAGCGAATGGCCCACCAGCCAGGCCGGGCCGCCGACCTCGTGATCGATGAAATGGAGGAGTTCTTCGCGCAGGTGCGGCCAGTTGCTCGTCACCGGAAATCGCGGATCGTGGCCGAACTTGTCGAGGGCATGGACGGTGAAGCCGGCAGTGCGCCAGGCCTCGAACAGCTGGCGATAGGTGCCACCGGGAAAACCGTTGGCGTGGGCGAAGACGATGCTGCGCGAGGTCGCGCCGGCGGGTTGCGTCATCCTCAGACGACCTTCTCGCCGGGGTGGGTGATCTTGCGCATCGGCTCGTAGCGCGACGGCACCAGCAGCGGCGCGGTCGCGGTCGCGGTGCCCCATTCGGGATCGTCGATCGACTCGAAGACCTGGCGCAGCTTCTCGCCCCAACTGCCGCGAATCATCTGGAAATACGGGTTGCGCTCGTCGATGCAGACGACCTGCTGGGTCTGGAGCCGGTTGGTCTCGTAGACCACCAGGTCGAGCGGCAGGCCCACGGAGAGGTTCGACTTCAAGGTCGAATCCATCGACACCAGTACGCACTTGGCGGCCTGGTCGAGCGGCGTCGCCGGTGTCAGCATGCGGTCGAGCACGGGCTTGCCGTACTTCGATTCGCCGATCTGGAAGTAGCAGGTCTCCCGCGTCGCCTCGATGAAGTTGCCGGCCGAGTAGACGAGGAAGAGCCGGATGCCCTCGCCGGCGATCTGTCCGCCGAAGATCATCGACGCGTTGAAGTCGAAGCCCGACTTCTCGAGCGCGGCGCCGTCCTGGTCGAAGACGTGGCGCACCGCGGAGCCCAGCACCCGGGCGGCGTCGAACATGCTGGTCGCGTTCCAGATCGTGATCGGCGGCCCGTTCGGGTTGTCGATCTCCTCGACCTGGAGGATCTCGCGCACCTGCTGGGAGATCGACAGGTTGCCGGCCGAGAGCATCACCATGAAGCGGTCGCCGGGGCGCTCGTAGACCATCATCTTGCGGAACGTGCTGATCTGGTCCAGGCCCGCGTTGGTGCGCGAGTCGGACAGGAACACGAGGCCCGCATCGAGCTTGACGCCGACGCAATAGGTCATGACGATTTTCCTTGCAGGGACTTGAGTTCGTAGAGCGCCTCGAGCGCTTCCTTGGGGCTGAGCATATCGGGCTCGAGGCGGGCGAGCGTTTCCTCGGCGGCGGAGCGCTCGCGGGCGGCGGCCTGAGGGGGCGCCGCGAAGAGGTCGATCTGCGCGCTGGCGGCAGTGCGCTGCGCCTCGAGCGCCTCGAGCGTCGCCCGCGCCTGGCGCACCAGGGAAGCCGGCATGCCGGCCAGGCGTGCCACCTGCACGCCGTAGCTGCGGCTGGCAGGACCGGCCTCGATGGCGTGCAGGAAGACGATGTCGTCGCCGCTCTCGGCCGCGCCGACGTGGACGTTGAGGGCGCGTTCGTGTTTCGCCGGAAACTCGGTCAGCTCGAAGTAGTGCGTTGCGAACAGCGTGAAGGCGCGGTTGCGCTCGTGCAGGTGGTGGGCGATCGCGCCGGCCAGCGCCAGGCCGTCGAAGGTCGACGTGCCGCGACCGATCTCGTCCATCAGGACCAGCGAGTGTTCGGTCGCGCCGTGCAGGATCGCCGCGGCTTCGGTCATCTCGACCATGAAGGTCGACTGGGCGTTGGCCAGGTCGTCGGCCGCGCCGATGCGGGTGTGGATCGCGTCGATCGGGCCGAGCCGACAGGCATCGGCCGGCACGTACGAGCCCATCGCGGCGAGCAGGACGATCAGCGCGACCTGGCGCATGAAGGTGCTCTTGCCGCCCATGTTCGGACCGGTGATGACGAGCATGCGCCGGGTCGGATCGAGCCGGCAGTCGTTCGGCATGAAGCGGCCGGTGCCGCCGGCCATCAGGCGTGCCTCGACGACCGGATGGCGGCCGCCGGCGATGTCGATGCAGGGCTCGCGGACGAACTGGGGCCGGCACCAGTCGAGCGTCGTTGCGCGCTCGGCCAGCGCCCCGAGGACGTCGAGGCTCGCCAGCGCACGCGCCAGCGCGCCGAGCGGCGCAAGTTCGGCCTGGAGCTGGTCGAGGAGATCCTCGTAGAGCAGCTTCTCGCGCGCCAACGCCCGCTCCTGCGCCGACAGCGCCTTGTCCTCGAAGGCCTTGAGCTCCGGCGTGATGTAGCGCTCGGCGTTCTTCAGCGTCTGCCGGCGGCGGTAGTCGGCCGGGACCTTCGAGGCCTGGCCTTGCGTCACCTCGATGTAGAAGCCGTGGACCTTGTTGAACTGCACGCGCAGGTTGGCGATGCCGGTGCGCGCGCGCTCGGTGGCCTCGAGTTGCAGCAAGAAGGTGTCGCAGTTTTGCATGATGCCGCGCAGCTCGTCGAGGGCGGCATCGAACCCAGCCGCGATCACGCCGCCGTCGCGCACCAGCGCAGCGGGCTCGACCGCAAGCGTTGCCTCGAGTCGTTGCAAGATGGAGGAGGGCGGTTCGAGCGCGCCACGCAAGGCGTCGAGCAATTCGGCGGCGCCTGCAGGGACGCCGGCGCGCAGCGCCGGCAGCGCCTGCAGCGTCGCCCGCAATCCCGCGAGTTCGCGGGGGCGGACCTGGCGCAGCGCCAGCCGCGCGGTGATGCGCTCGACGTCGCTGACGCCGCGCAGCGCCTGGCGAAGCGGCGCGGTGGCGTCAGTGTCGAGCAGCGCCTCGATGGCGTCGTGGCGCGCCAGGGCCATCCCGCGCTCGCGCAGCGGCCGCGTCAGCCACTGGCGCAGCGTGCGGCTGCCCATGCCGGTCGCGCAGCCGTCGAGCAGCGACAGCAGCGTCGGCGCATCCTCGCCGCGGAGCGTCTGCGTCAGCTCGAGATTGCGCTGTGTCGTCGGCGGCAGGTCGAGAAGGTCCGTGGCGCGCCGCACCTCCAGGCTGCGCACATGCGCCAGCGCCTGACCCTGGGTGTGTTCCGCATAGCTCAGCAGCGCAGCGGCGGCGGCATGGGCGGCTGGCAGATCCTGGGCGTTGAAGCCGGCGAGGTTGGCCACGCGGAGCTGTTCGCAGAGCTTGCGCGCACCCAGGGCGGCGTCGAACTGCCAGGCGGGACGCGGCGTGACGGGAGCCCGCCCGGCCTGGGTGGCGGCGGGGATGCGCTCGCGATCGGCCAGCACCTCGGCGGGGGCGAGCCGCGCCAGCCAGGCCTCGAGCTCGGAGCCGCTGCATTGCGCAAGGCCGAGCTCGCCGCTCGACAGCGCGAGCCACGCCAAGCCGTGCACGCCGCGGACCTCGCTGACGGCGAGCAAGAGCGCGTCGCGCTTGTCGTCGAGAAGCGCGGTGTCGGTCACCGTGCCCGGCGTGATGACGCGGACGACCTTGCGCTCGACCGGTCCCTTTGCCGTTGCCACGTCGCCGACCTGCTCGCAGATCGCCACGGCCTCGCCGAGCCGGATCAGCTTGGCGAGGTAGGTCTCGACCGACACCACGGGCACCCCCGCCATCACCACCGGCTCGCCGGCACTCGCGCCGCGCTGCGTCAGCGTGACGTCGAGCAGGCGGCTCGCCTTGCGCGCGTCGTCGAAGAACAGCTCGTAGAAGTCGCCCATCCGATAGAAGACAAGCGTGTCGGCGAAGTCCGCCTTGATGCGCAGGTACTGCTGCATCATCGGCGTGTGGGCGGCGAGCGGGGCGGCCTCTACCGACGGATTGCGGGCGGATGTCGGGAATTCCAAGGAGAGGTCTCTCGGCAGCGAGGCAACGGGGGGTCGCACCGGGCGTCGCAAAGGACACATTGTCACCGACGCGTCGCGCGCTGGCGCTTGGGAGGGTGTCGAGCGACAGACGCACCGAGACCACTTGCGTGCGCAGGCGTGACGATCGGCTTCTTCAAGTCGCCCCGGACACCGCAAAATAGCGGGAATTCCTCACTTCAAGGCCTGTGTGGCGCAACTTCGGACCAGCCCGGAACCGACGCCGTCGTCGCTGATGGACGACACCCAGTCTGGAGCGCGGGAATCGTCGTTCAACACGGCCGCCCAGTTCCGCCGCGCATTCGCGCGCTCCGCCGCCATCCTCTCGCTCGAAAGCCTGCAGCCGCCCGCGGGCTGGGAAGAGGTCCGCGACCAGGTCATCGCCGGTTCCCGCACGATCGGCGACGCGATCGTCGGGGTCACCGGAGAGCGTCGGGGGTTGCCTGACGTACCGCGGCCGCGCGCCGTCGGCCTGGACCGCTATGTCGATCCGGTCACGAAGATTGCGTACAACCGGCTCGGACTGCGCCGCCGCTCGGAACTGGCCGCGGCCGACTACAAGATGACCGATGTCCGGCTTGCGCAGCTGATCCTCGAACCCATCCGCGGCACTTTCGATCTCGACCACCTCGAGCGCTTGCACCGGCACATCCATTCCGACCTGTACGACTGGGCGGGCGAGCACCGCACCATCAGCTTCAGCCGCGGCCTGAACGCCGAGCCGGGCTGGAAGGCCCGGTTCGCGCGCGTCGACGACATCGCCATGGTGGCGGGTTCGATCCGCCACGACCTCGGTATGTGGAACACGTTGAACGGGCTGGCCCACGCCGACTTCCTGGTGCGCCTGACGTCGATCTACGTCAAGCTGAACTACATGCACCCGTTTCTCAAGGGCAACGGCCGAGCGATCGCCGCCATGCTCACGCAACTGGCGAACGATGCGCGCTACGCACTCCACTTCGAGCGCGTCGAGCCTGAAGAGTGGAGCCGCGCGACGGCCTACAGCATGCCGCGAGTGGGCAACGGACCGGACGCGACGAAGCTGATGCGCGACCTTCGCCCGATCCGCGACGTCTTCGTGCGCATCGCCGTGCCGATGGCAGATCTCGACTGATGCCGCGATGACGGGCGTCGGTCACGCTACTCGGGTCGCGGAGCGCGGATGCGGACGGGCGCGCGCTTCGGTGCTGCCACCGGGGAGTCGGGTGCTGGCGCCTCGGTGACCGTTGCCGCCAGTGCGGCTTCCGGTGTCAGTGGCGCGTTCGCGCTGGACGCGGGGGCATCGGCGGTGGCGACTGAGGTGTGCGGTGCCAGCAGTTGCACGAGCTGGCCGTAGATCTTCGGACTTCCGGCGACCACTTCGCGCTGGTAGAGGAAGTCCGCTTCGCCGGTGAAATTGCCGACGAGTCCGCCGGCTTCGGTGACGAGCAGGGAGCCGGCCGCGACGTCCCAGGGGCTCAGGCCGGTCTCGAAGAACCCGTCGGTGTAGCCCGCGGCAACGTAGCACAGGTCGAGGGCCGCGGCGCCTGGGCGGCGCATGCCGGCGCAACTGCGCATCACCGTCTCCATCATCTTCAGGTAGCGCTGGAAGTCGTCGCCCTTCCTGAAGGGGAATCCCGTGCCGATCAGGGCGTCGGCCATGCGGATGCGCTTGGACACGCGCAGGCGCTTGTCGTTGAGGAATGCGCCGCGGCCCCTGGAGGCGAAGAACAGGTCGTTGCGCGTCGGGTCGTAGACCACCGCCTGCTGCACCTGGCCCTTGAAGGCGAGGGCGATCGAGACCGCGTAGACGGGAAAGCCGTGGATGAAGTTCGTCGTGCCGTCGAGCGGATCGATGATCCAGACGAACTCGCTGTCCTTCGCGCCGCGCGAGCTGCCGGATTCCTCGGCGAGGATCGAATGTCCCGGATAGGCGCCGAGCAGGGTGTCGATGATGACCGCCTCGGCGGCGTGATCGACCTCGGTGACGAAGTCGTTGGGCGACTTGGTGTTGACCTTCAGGAGGTCCAGATCGAGCGATGCCCGGTTGATGATCGCCCCGGCGCTGCGCGCCGCCTTGATGGCGATGTTGAGCATGGGATGGAGTGCTTGCGACATGGTGCAATGGCCGAGGGCGATCGACGGTGGGAAAGAGCAGGCACCGCGCGCAACGCGGTTGAGGCGCCGCGCGAGGCAAGGAGGCGGCGGCCGCGCGAGCGCGCCGTGCGGATAATCGAATTTTACTTGGGGACCGCGCGATGCCAGCGGACGCCGCCACCCGCTTCGTCCTGATCGGCGCCAGCCACCCCGGCAACGTCGGCGCCGCAGCGCGGGCGATGAAGGTCATGGGCTTCACCGACTTGGTGCTGGTCGCGCCCCGTCATGCGGACGTGACCACCCGGCCGGAAGCCGTGGCGATGGCCAGCGGTGCGACCGACGTGCTCGAGTCGGCGCGGGTGGTGGCGACGCTCGCCGAAGCCCTCGATGGCGTGACATTCGCCTGCGCGACGGCAATGACACCGCGCGATTTTGGACCGCCGACCCATGCGCCTCGCGAGCTGTTTGCCACGCTGGCGGGGCAGGCCCATCACGTGGCCTTCGTCTTCGGTTCGGAGCGCCACGGCATGAGCAACGACGACGTCTACCGATGTCATGCCTGTCTCAGCATTCCGACCCTGCCGGCCTACGGCTCCCTCAACCTGGCGCAGGCACTGCAATTGATCGCCTACGACTGGCGCGAAGCGATCGGGGGTTTCGCGGTGGTCGCGCGCACTGTCGATGCAACGCTTGCCGACGCCACTGCGGTGCAGGGCGTCGTCGACCACTGGGAGCAGGCCCTGCAGCACGTGGGCTTTCTCGATCCAACGACCCCCCGCAAGCTGATGGCGCGGCTTCATCGCCTCGCCCATCGGGCCCGGTTGACGGTCGAAGAGGTCCAGATCCTGCGAGGCGTCGCCCGTGCCGTAGACGTCTGCGCGACCCCACCGGCAGGTCCCGCGAAGCCCGAGGCAGGAAAATCCTCCGCCCGCTAAACTGACTCATCAGTTTCCGGGTCATCTCATGTTCCAGCGCCTTCGCGAAGACATCGCCTGCATCCTTGAGCGCGACCCCGCAGCGCGCAGCGCCTGGGAGGTGCTGACCTGCTATCCGGGTCTGCACGCGATCGCGATGCACCGCCGGGCTGCCGCGTGCCGGGGCGCCGGCCTTCATTGGCTCGCGCGTTTCATCTCGAACGTGGCCCGGTTCCTCACCGGCATCGAGATCCATCCCGGCGCGAAGATCGGCCGCCGTGTCTTCATCGACCACGGCATGGGCGTCGTCGTCGGCGAGACCGCGGAGATCGGCGACGACTGCACGATCTACCAAGGGGTGACCCTGGGCGGGACCTCCCTCGCCAAGGGCGCCAAGCGCCACCCCACGCTCGGACGCGGGGTCATCGTGGGCGCCAATTCACAGGTTCTCGGCGGTTTCACGGTCGGCGACGGCGCTCGCGTCGGCTCGAATGCCGTGGTGCTGCGCGAAGTGCCTCCCGGCGCGACCGCGGTCGGTAACCCGGCGCGCGTGCTGCATGCCGACGTCGATGCCCGACGCGAGGATGCGGCCGCGAAGATGGGCTTCTCGGCCTATGGCGTCAGCCAGGGTGACGATCCGCTCTCCCAGGCGATGAAGGGGCTGATCGACAACGCCTCCGGCCATGAGCACCAGATCGCGATGCTGTGGCAGGCGATCGAGAAACTCTCCCAGCGCTCTCGGGAACTGCCGTCGGAAGACTGCGTGCCGCTGGGCGCGCAGACCAGCGAGCACTTCGACGCCGATCGCCTCAACCGGCTGATGAAGTAGGCCGCAGCGCGGATTTCGGCCGGAAGGCCTTGCAGACCGCCGCGTCGCACTCGAGGTAGGGTCCCCCGATCAGGTCGATGCAGTAGGGGACGGCGGCAAAGATCCCCGGCACCGGCGGCGTCGCGTCCGGCAGCCCCTCCAGCGTCTCGGCAATGGACTTCGGCTGCCCCGGCAGGTTGACGATGAGCGCCTTGCCGCGGATCACCGCGACCTGGCGCGACAGGATCGCCGTCGGCACGAACTTCAGGCTGATCTGTCGCATCTGTTCACCGAAGCCGGGCATCACCTTGGTCGCTACCGCGAGCGTGGCCTCGGGCGTGACGTCGCGGGCCGCAGGCCCCGTGCCACCGGTGGTCAGGACGAGATGGCACCCCTGGATGTCGACGAGGTCGCGCAGCGCCGCACTGACGACTTCTTCCTCGTCGGGTACGAGCCGGGTCTCCCAGACGACCGGATTGCGCAACGCACGTCCCAGCCACGCCTGCAGGGCCGGGATGCCCTGGTCGGTGTAGACCCCGCTCGAAGCGCGATCGCTGACCGAGACCAGGCCGATGCGCACGGAATCCCTGGGGGGGGTGGAGGAAGGGGCTTCAGCCATCGTCGCCCGTGCCCTGGCGGATGAATCGGAACAGTTCGCGGTAGGCGCGCCCGTTGCGCTTCTCCGCAACCAGGCTCGCATCCTTGCGCGCGTTGCGGACGAGGGTGCGCAGCTGCTGGACGTCCGTGCGGGGATGTTCGGCGATCCATCGCGTCGCCGTCTCGTCGCTCTCGATCAGTTGCGCGCGCCAGCGCTCGGCTTCGTGCAGCGCGAGTGAATCGCGCGCGCGCCCCAGCTGCATCTCGGCGACGGCGGTGCGTATCGGCTCGACTTCGGCGGCGCGCATCAGCTTGCCGATGTATTGCATCTGTCGGCGTTTGCCTTCGTGGGTGGCGGTACGCTTCCAGGCGCGCACCGCGTCCAGCAGCGTCTCCGACAGCGGCAGCGCATCCAGTCGTTCCGCAGGCATTTCGGTGAGCGCCTCGCCCAGACTCTGCAGGTCGTGCGACTCCTGCTTGCGCCGCGTCTTGCTCGGTCGAATCGCCTGAGGCGTGTTGGCGGTGGTGTCGGCGCTTTCTGGCGGAATCTTCGCGGCGGTCATGGGTTCGGGTTCCCGGAGGAGGACCGGTGCGTCGTTATGATAGCCGCGCCGTGCGTCCGCCCGCGTGTCGGCGCCCTCTCACGAACCGCCACTGCATGTCCCGCAAAGCCTCCTCGCCGCACTCCGAATCCCGCGTCTTCGCCTACAGCCGCGATCATTTCCAGGGCCTCGTCGAGGATGCGCTGGCCCTGGCCCACAAGCTCGGTGCCAGCGACGCCGCGGCCGAAGTCTCGGAAGGGGTCGGCCTGTCGGTATCGGTGCGCAAGGGCGAGATCGAGAACGTCGAGCGCAACCGCGACAAGTCGCTCGGCATCACTGTCTACGCCGGCCAGCGCCGCGGCAATGCGAGCACGTCCGACTTCTCGCGCGCGGCGCTCGAGCAGACAGTGCGGGCGGCCCACGATATCGCGCGTTTCACCGCCGAGGACCCGGCCGCCGGCTTGCCGGACGCCGACGACATGGCGCTCGGCGCCGCAGCGCGCCGCGATCTCGATCTGTTCCACCCGTGGACCGTCGATGCCGCCGCCGCCGCCGCGATCGCCCATCGTTGCGAGGCCGCGGCACTCGCTGTCGACCCGCGCGTCACCAACTCCGAAGGGGCCGGGGTGTCGGCTCAGCAGTCGCACTTCTATGCCGGCAACAGCCGTGGCTTCGGCGGCGGATACCCGAGTTCGAGGCACTCGATTTCCGTGGCGCCGATCGCCTCGCTGCCCGGACGCGGCGGCGACGACATGCAGCGCGACGCCTGGTACACCTCGATGCGTGCGCCCGCCGAGCTCGCGGCGCCGGAAGCCGTCGGACGCTACGCCGCCGAGCGCGCGCTCTCGCGCTTGCGCTCCCGCAAGATCAAGACCTGCGAAGTGCCGGTCCTGTTCGAGTCGTCGCTCGCATCGGGCCTGCTCGGCGCCTATGTCCAGGCGACCAGTGGCGGCGCGCTCTATCGCAAGTCGAGCTTCCTCCAGGACAGCCTCGGCCAGCAGGTGCTCGCCGCCCACGTCGATATTGCCGAGGACCCGCACCGCCCGCGCGGCAAGGGCAGCGCCCCCTTCGACGACGAAGGCGTGCTGACCCGGCCACGCGATGTGGTCCGCGGCGGCGTCGTCGAAGGCTATTTCCTCTCGACTTACTCGGCCCGCAAGCTGGGGATGCGCACGACCGGGCATTCCGGAGGCTCGCACAACCTCGTCGCGACGAGCCGGACCACGCATGCCGGCGACGACCTGGATGCGATGCTGAGGAAGCTGCACCGCGGCCTGTTCGTCATCGAACTGATGGGCCAGGGCGTGAACTACGTGACGGGCGACTATTCGCGTGGCGCCGCCGGCTTCTGGGTCGAGGGCGGGCGCATCGCCTATCCGGTGCACGAGGTGACGATCGCCGGAAACATGCGGACGATGTTCAAGGGCATCGTGGCCATCGGTGCCGATGCGTACATCATGGGCAGCAGGTCCATCGGCTCGGTCCTGATCGAGCGGATGAAGATTGCCGGTCTCTGAGCCGGCGCGTCCCGGCCCGCAGATCGTCCCCGATGCGCGGGTGAACCCTCGGTTCGGGCACGGCGCGGACAACGGGTAAACACGGTCGGCTCCCGGGAACCCCACTTTTAAAATCAATGGCTGACCGCTTCGGCGGACATCCCCTACCAACAGGAGGTTTCCCACATGGAACGTCGTTCCTTTATCCGTACCACCGGCTTGGCCGGCGTACTTGCCGCGGGGGTCGCCCCGGCTGTCGTCAACGCGCAGGCCAACATCCGCTGGCGCATCGCCTCGAGCTTCCCGCGCTCGCTGGATACGATCTTCGGTGGCGCCGACGTGTTCGCCAAGAAGATCGGTGAAATGACCGGCGGCAAGTTCCAGGTGTCCGTGCATGCGGCCGGTGAACTGATGCCGGCGTTCGGAGTCGTCGACGGCGTCCAGAACGGCACCGTCGAGGTCGCGCACACGGCGCCGTACTACTTCTTCGGCAAGGATCCGGTGTTCGCGCTCGGCTGCGCGATCCCCTTCGGACTCAACGCGCGGCAGATGAACGCGTGGATGTACGAAGGCAACGGCATGAAGCTGATGCGCGAGTTCTACGCCAAGTACAACATCGTCAATTTCCCCGGCGGCAACACCGGTGCGCAGATGGGTGGCTGGTTCCGCAAGGAGATCAAGTCCATCGCCGACATCAAGGGCCTGAAGTTCCGCATCGGCGGTTTCGGTGGCAAGGTGATCGAGCGCATCGGCGGGGTTCCGCAGAACATCCCGGGCGGCGAGATCTACCAGGCTCTCGAGAAGGGCACGATCGATGCGGCGGAGTGGGTCGGTCCGTACGACGACCTCAAGCTCGGCTTCATCAAGGTCGCGCCGAACTACTACTACCCGGGATGGTGGGAAGGCGGCCCCGAACTCGACTTCTTCATCAATTCGAAGGCGTGGGAGGCGTTGTCGGCCGAGCACAAGGCGATGGTCGAGACCGCAGCGGCTTATGCCAACATCGAAATGCTGGCGAAGTACGACTACCGCAACCCGGCTGCGCTGAAGACGCTGGTCGGTCAGGGGACCAAGCTCTTCCGCTTCCCGAAGGACATGATGGAAGGCGCCTTCAAGGCCTCCGGCGAGCTTTACAGCGAGCTCAGCGCGAGCAACGCCGACTGGAAGAAGATCTACGCCGACTTCCAGGGATGGCGCCGGGATGCGAATCTCTGGTTCCGCTTCACGGAAGCCGGTTTCGACGACTTCATGCAGGCGCAGAAACTCTGACCATCGCGCGTCAAGAAAAAGCCCCGCAACCGCGGGGCTTTTTTCATGGCTTCCGAGCCGCCATGGCGGCTCGGAATTGCCGCTAGGCCGTGGCCGGGGTTTCCGGTGCCACCCTCACGGCTTCTTGTCGGCGTCCTTCTTGTAGCCCTCGAGCAGACTCTTCATCGCGTCCGAATCCGACTGACCCTGGCCAGCATCCGGGGCTGCAGTGGATGACGCCGGTCCGGGGGCCGGCACGGCAAGCCCCGCGGCGGGGTCTCCCGCCTTGGACTCGGACCCGCGCTGCATCTGCTGGAAGGCCTTGTCGACGTCGACCGTAGGGCCCTTGCTGGCGCCGCTGGAAACCAGCCCCGGGAAGGCGATGACCAGTCCGACCATGATCACCTGGATGATCACGAACGGCACTGCACCCCAGTAGATCTGGCCGATCGTCACTTTCCTGACGCGCTTCTTGGTCACCTTGTCGTCGTAGTCCTCTGTCGGCGCCACGCTGCGCAGGTAGAAGAGGGCGAAGCCGAACGGCGGGTGCATGAACGAGGTCTGCATGTTGATCGCCAGCAGGACGCCGAACCAGACGAGATCGATGCCCAGCTTGTCAGCCACGGGACCGATCAGGGGAATGACGATGAACGACAGCTCGAAGAAGTCGAGGAAGAAGGCCAGGAAGAAGATCAGGATGTTGACGACGATCAGGAACCCGAGCTGCCCGCCCGGCAGGCTGGTCAGCAGGTGCTCCACCCAGATCGGACCGTCGACGGCCTGGAAGGAGAGGCTGAACACCGTCGAGCCGATCAGGATGAAGAGCACGAAGCAGGAGAGCTTCATGGTCGAGTCCATCGCCTGGCGCATCAGCCGCATGTCCATGCGGCGACGCGCGAAGGCCATCGCCAGCGCGCCGGTCGCGCCCATCGCCCCGCCTTCGGTCGGCGTGGCCACGCCGAGGAAGATCGTGCCGAGGACGAGGAAGATCAGCGCCAGCGGCGGAATCAGCACGAAGGTGACGCGCTCGGCCATCCGCGACAGCAGGTTCAGTTTCAGTGCCCGGTTCAAGACCGCCAGCACGAAGGCGACGCCGACGCCCACGGACATCGAGATGACGATCAGCTCGTCGGTCGGTGTCGATTCGGGCCGGGTCTTGGCAAACACAATCGCCGAACCGACCGAAAGCAGGAACAGCACGCCGAGCGAGCGCAGGCCGGGAGCGCCGTTGTCCTCGCGGATCGTCCTGGCTTCCGCCGGCAGGGCGGGCGCCCAGGAGGGCCGGACGACGCTCACCAGCAGCACGTAGAGGAGGTACAGGCTCGTCAGCACGAACCCGGGTATGAACGCGCCCTTGTACAGGTCGCCGACGCTGCGGCCGAGCTGGTCGGCCAGGATGATCAGCACCAGCGATGGCGGAATGATCTGCGCCAGCGTGCCGGAGGCGGCAATGACGCCGGTGGCCACGCGCCGGTCATAGCCGTAGCGCAGCATGATCGGCAGCGAGATCAGGCCCATCGAGATCACCGACGCGGCGACCACGCCGGTCGTCGCCGCCAGCATCGCGCCGACGAGGATCACGGCGTAGGCGAGACCGCCGCGGATCGGCCCGAACAGCTGGCCGATCGTGTCGAGCAGGTCTTCGGCCATGCCCGAGCGTTCGAGCACCAGCCCCATGAACGTGAAGAACGGGATCGCCAGCAGAGTGTCGTTCTGCATGATCCCGAAGATCCGCAATGGCAGTGCCTGCAGCAGCGTCTGCGGCATCAGCCCCATCTCGACGCCGACGATGCCGAAGAAGAGGCCGCAGGCGCCGAGCGAGAAGGCGACGGAGTAGCCGAACAGCAGGAAGATGATCAGGCTGCCGAACATGATCGGCGCCATGTTTGCCCCGATGAAATCCATCATGGCTTGTTCACCGGAGGCTTCTCGGCGAGCGCCGCCATGTCGCGGGCCACGACTTCCTTTTGTTGCAGGAACTCGGCGAGCTCCTGCTCGGCGGACTTGCCTTGGGACTTCTGGGAGGGGTCCGGTACCAGCCCCTTGAGGAAGGCGATGCGCTTGATCAGCTCGGAGATCGCCTGCAGGCCGAGCAACAGGAAGCCGAGCGGAAGCAGGGCGAACACCGGCCAGCGGATCAGCCCACCGGCGTTTGACGAATACTCGTTCATCACGTAAGAGCGGATCACCAGCGGCAGCGACAGGTGGATCACGGTGTAGACCAGCGGCAGGACGAAGCAGGTGAGGCCGATGATGTCGACCCAGATCTGCTTGCGCTTGGAGAGGTGGCCCGAGACGACGTCGATCCTGACGTGTTCCTGGCGCAGCATCGTGTAGCCCGCCGCGAGGAGGAAGACCGCGGCGAAGAGGTACCACTGGATCTCGAGGTAGGCATTCGAACTCGTGTTGAATGCCTTGCGGACCGCGGCGTTCAGCGCGCTGATCAGCACTGCCGCCAGGACCAGCCATGCCAGCCAGCGGCCGACGAATTCGCTCATGCGGTCGATCCACCGCGAGACTGTGAGTAGAGCCTGCACGTCGCCCTCCGATGGTGCACCAGGTACCGCGCGCTTCGACGACACGGGCGCATGCCCGCTTTCGAGTCGGCCGGATTCTAGAGAGGCGTGCGGCCGGGGCCGCACGGTCTTACCCTAAGCGGTATCAGGCGCCGGTGGCCGCCTGGAAGAGTCGTCCCGAGCGGGCACCGCTGCGGCAGAACGCCAGGATGGGCTTGGGCATCGTGCGCAGCAGCTCTGCGAAGCGCGCGATTTCCTGGGGGCTCTGGAAAGCCGGGCTGACCGGCAGGAAGGCGTATTCGAGCCCGGCGGCGCGCGCCGCGCTTTCCATGGCTGCATGGGTCGGCTGATCGGGCCCGCCCTCGTGATCGGGGCGATTGTTGATCACGCTGCGATAGCCGGCGTCGGCGACCCAGGTCATCGCGGCGGGCTCGAGTTGCGGCGCGACGCTGACGTCGGCGGTCAGACGCTGGACAGAGGGTGTCGACATGGTCGGGGCTCGGTTGGGAAGTGGGAAATCAGCGCGTCAGGGCTTGCTTGACGGCGGCCGAGACCAGGGCCATGTCGGCCTGCCCGGCGAGACGTGTCTTGGCGGCGGCCATCACGCGCCCCATGTCCGACGGGCCTGCGGCCCCGGTCTCGGCGACGATGGCCTCGACGACGGCGCGGATCGCCGCGGCGTCGAGGCGCTGCGGCAGGTAGGCCTCGAGGATTTTCTGCTCGGCCTCTTCCTTGGCGACCAGGTCCGGACGCTGGCCGGCGCTGAACTGCGTGATCGAGTCCTTGCGCTGCTTGACCAGCTTGTCGATGATGACGACGACCGCCGTGTCGTCGAGGACGATGCGCTCGTCGACCTCGCGTTGCTTCAGTGCCGCGAGCAGCCCTCGGATCGTCAGCAGGCGCGGTGCGTCCTTCTGGCGCATGGCGTCCTTCATGTCTTCCGTGATCCGGTCCTTGAGGCTCATCCTGCGATCCCTGGCGCTGCGATTGCGGTTTCAGAAGCGACGAAGCCCGCGGCGTGCGGGCTTCAGCGACGAGACTACTCTCGGGTCAGAAAAGCTTTTTCGGCAGTTGCATGCTACGGACGCGCTTGAAATGGCGCTTGACCGCGGCCGCCTTCTTGCGTTTGCGCTCGGCAGTGGGCTTCTCGTAGAACTCGCGGGCCCGCAGATCGGTCAGCAAACCGAGCTTTTCGATGGTGCGCTTGAAACGGCGCAGTGCGACGTCGAATGGCTCGTTTTCCTTGACGCGTATCGTAGTCATGTAGCAGTGTGAATTGCGGTGAAACGCGAATTATAGCTGCCTCAGGGGGCTGCTGCAACGGACCCCTACGCTGTGGGCGAAAGTGCCGCCGCGCAGGCCGCGGCGCTGGCCCAGGCCCACTGGAAGTTGTAGCCGCCCAGCCATCCCGTGACATCGACCACTTCGCCGATGAAGTGCAGCCCGGCACGACGGCGGCTTTGCAGGCTCCGCGAATCGAGTTCGCGGGTGTCGACGCCGCCGGCAGTCACCTCGGCCTTGCGGTAGCCCTCGGTCCCGTCCGGCAGGAGTTGCCAATCCTGAAGGCGCGCCGCGAAGGCCGCCAGCTCTCGATCGCGGATCTCGGCCAGGGGTCGGTCCCTGAGCGGTGGATCCGTGGCGGCCCAGGCTTCTGCCAGGCGGCGGGGCATCCGCGCGGCAAGGGCGGTGGCCAGGCTGCGTCGGCCGGCAAGCTTGTCTGCCCGCAGAAGGGCAGCGAGATCCTCGCCGGGCATGCAGTCGATGCGGATGGCGGTGCCGGGGCGCCAGGCCGTCGAGATCTGGAGCGCGGCTGGCCCGCTCAGCCCGCGGTGCGTGAACAGCAGGTCTTCCGAGAAGCGGATCGCCTCGCGGGTGTCTCCGGTCGACACCAAGACCGGCAGCGACAGGCCGGCCAGCGCGTCGAATCCGAGCCACTGGCCCGGGGACATCGTGAGGGGAACCAGCGCAGGTCGGGTCTCGACGATGCGATGGCCGTACTGCCGGGCAAGCCGATAGCCGAAATCGGTGGCGCCGATCTTCGGGATGGAGAGCCCGCCAGTGGCGACGACGACCTGCGCTGTCCAGACCCGGCCGCGCGCCGTGTCGAGCTCGAAGCCGTCGGCGGCGTCGCCGACGGTCCCGATCGCGCACGGCTGCCAGCGCTGGACCCCGCCGGCCGCGCACTCTGCCAGCAGCAGCTCGATGATCTCGGCGCTCGAGCCGTCGCAAAAGAGCTGTCCCTTGTGCTTCTCGTGCCAGGCCACGCCGTGTCGCTCGACGAGGGCGACGAAATCGGCGGGGGTGTAGCGCGCCAGCGCCGAACGGCAGAAGTCGGGGTTGGCCGAGAAGAAGTTCGGGGGGCCCGCTTCGCGGTTCGTGAAGTTGCAGCGCCCGCCGCCGGAAATGCGGATCTTCTCGGCGACTTTCTCGGCATGGTCGAGCAGCAACACCGAGAGTCCACGCTGGCCGGCGATGGCAGCACAGTGCAGGCCGGCGGCTCCGGCGCCGATGACGACGGCATCGAATTTCAGCATGCTCGCGCACCTGCGGCGCTGCCCGCGGCGAGAAGAACGCGGCTCAAGCCGTGCAGACGCGAGATCGTGGCAGTGGGGCGAGATGCGTCATCGGTCCTCCAGGGTCGGCGCATTATCGCGGGCGAGAGATTGGCGTCCCCGCCTCAGTCGGGGCAGATTCGCGGTGACGTCTTCAGTCGCAGGCGACGTTTTCGGCGACGTCTTCAGGCGCTCTGTTCGCTCGGTGTGGCCGCGCCGATGGCGGCGAGGGCGTGCACCAGGCACTCGACCTGGCCCAGCAGTGGCGGTGGCGCAGGCCGTTCGCCGCTGACGACCGACTGGATGTAGAGCGCCGTCGTCGCTGCATCGTGGCTGCGCGGCAGCAGCGGCAGCGCGGTCAGCACCCCGTCCTGGGCGGCGCCGGACAGATCGGATCGAAGGACACCGCCGATGTAGACGTCGAAGCGCGGCGTGCGGCGCGGATCCGCCACCGGCTCGCCCTCGGTACCGCGCAGCGACAGGGCGTGGGCGCCGCTGGCGACCAGAAAGGCGTTCTGCAAGTGCGCGTAGTCGGGATGGGTGTGGTTGACCACGCGCATCACCGGCCCCGCGCCGCACGGCTGCAGCAGCTTGGCGATGGTGTGCCCGGAGTTGCGCAGGCCGATGACACGGCGGACATCGAGCAGTCGCGCCAGCGGGGGGCAGAGATCCGCCGTGCGCATGAAGACCGGTTCGCGCCGCCCCCAGGCATCGACCACGTCCGCGGGCTCGCGCGCGAACGGCAGCCCGAGGTCGCGGAAGATGGCGGCGGTCGTGATGCGGCCCGCATCCTCGTCCAGGCCGTGGACGAGGACCTGCACATCTTCCTGCGCCAGCAGCAGCGCGAGCAGGGCGGTCAGGTTGGGAAGTTTGCGGGCGCCGTTGTAGGAGGGCAGCACGACCGTGGGTCGGCTCGCCGGCAGGCGCAGGCAACGCGTCTCGGCCGCTTCGAGAAAGCCCGCCAGTTCTTCGAGCGACTCGCCCTTCACGCGCATCGCGATCGCGAAGGCGCCGAGCTCCAGGTCGCTCACCGCTCCGTCGAGGACCTGGCTCATCAGGTCATGGGCTTGGGCGCGACCGAGCGAGCGCGCGCCGTCTTTTCCTCGACCGATCTCGCGAATGTAGGGCGCAATGCTCATGGGAAGTCCGCAGAGCCTGTCGCAAGTTCCAGGCCTGCCATTGCGCCAGCAAGGCAAGTGCCCGGATCATCGTGGCGACGCTTCCGGTTCCGGTGCCGGCCTCGACTGGCGGCCTGTCGACGGTGGTCCTGTACCGCGTGCCGCTGACGCGTCGGTCTCAGGTGGGTGCCGGGCGGCTGGGGAAGATGCGGCCTCGAATGGCGCCGAAGACTGGCCAGAGCAGCAGGATGATCGCCAACCCGGCGATGCTACCGACCAGCGGATTCGACCAGAAGATCGAGAGACTGCCCTGGGACAGCAGCATCGACTGCCGGAAACTCGCTTCTGCCATGTCACCCAGAACCAGCGCCAGTACCATCGGCGCCAGCGGATAACGCAGCTTCTTGAAAAAGTAACCGACGACGCCGAAGACCAGCATCATCTGCACGTCGAACATCGAGCTGTGCACCGTATAGGCGCCGATGGCGCAGATGACGATGATGACCGGGGCGATCACCGAGAACGGGATCCGCAGGATGGCGGCCCAGAAGGGCACAGTCGTCAGCACGACGATGAGGCCGACGATGTTGCCGAGGTACATCGATGCGATCAGACCCCAGACGAAGTCCTTCTGCTCGATGAACAGCATCGGTCCGGGCTGCAGGCCCCAGATCAGCAGGCCGCCGAGCAGGACCGCAGCAGTTGGCGAGCCGGGGATGCCGAGGGTCAGCATCGGCAGCAGCGCCGAGGTGCCGGCGGCGTGCGCCGCGGTCTCGGGCGCGACCACGCCGACGATGTCACCCTTGCCGAAGGTCTGCGGGTCCTTGGCCATGCGTCGGGCCATGCCGTAGCTCATGAACGAGGCCGGGGTCGCCCCGCCGGGGGTGATGCCCATCCAGCAACCGATGGCCATCGAGCGCAGGAACGTCTTCCAGTGCGCCAGCAGCTGGTACCAGGTCTGGAACACGACCCTGACGTTGATCTTGGCGGATTTGCCCTTGAAGGCGAGGCCCTCTTCCATCGTCAGCAGGATTTCCCCGATGCCGAAGAGGCCGATGACGGCGATGAGGAAGTCGAAGCCCTTCAGCAGCACCGGAAAGCCGTACGTCATGCGCAGCTGCCCCGTCACCGTGTCCATGCCGACAGCGGCCAGCGCGAAGCCCAGCATCATGGCCGAGATCACCTTGGCCGGTGGCTCCTTGCTCATGCCGACGAAACTGCAGAAGGTCAGGAGCTGGACCGCGAAGAATTCCGCAGGCCCGAATCGCAACGCGAAGCGCGCCAGCAACGGCGCGAGGAATGTGATCAGGATCACCGCGAACAGCGCGCCGATGAACGACGAGGTGAACGCCGCCGTCAGGGCCTGCGCCGCTCGGCCCTGCTGGGCCATCGGATAGCCGTCGAACGTCGTCGCGACCGACCAGGGCTCACCCGGGATGTTGAACAGGATCGAGGTAATCGCCCCACCGAATAACGCACCCCAGTAGATGCACGACAGCATGATGATCGCCGAGGTCGGGTTCATCGAGAACGTCAGCGGGAGCAGGATCGCCACGCCGTTCGCGCCGCCCAGTCCGGGCAGCACGCCGATCAGCACGCCGAGCGTGATGCCGATCAGCATGAAGCCGAGGTTGGGCACCGTCAGCGCGACCGAAAAGCCGTGCATGAGGTTGTTGAGGTCGTCCATCTTCGTCCTTTGGGGAGTCGCGCGGGCGAGGTCAGAAGCCCAGGAGCTGTTCGATCGGGCCCTTGGCCAGTGGGACCAGGAACCAGCGCTCGAACACCAGGAAGAACACCAGCGGCACGGCGATCGAGATGCCGATGCTGAAAGCCCAGCCAAACTTGCCGTGGCGGCGCATGAAGTAGCCGATCAGCAGCGCCGAGGCGATGTAGATGCCGAGGTAGGAGACCGCCACGACATAGACGATGATCGGTATCAGGACCGAAATCACCAGGGCCAGTTCGGAGCGCTTCGCGAATTCGGCGTCCAGCGAATTCCAGCGCAGCAGCGTGCGCAGCATCGTCGTTCCGCTCGCGCCGAGCAGCAACACGCCGATGTAGAACGGGAAGTAGCCCGAGCGCGGGCCGTCGTCGGCCCAGCCGATGCCCACGCGCAGGCTGTCGGCGATGACGCCCAGCGCGAAGACGACCAGGACGATGGCCACGCCCAGTTCCGGCCCGCGCTCGAGCACGGCGAGGCCTTCGTCGGCGTCACCGACTTGCGATTCCTGATTCATGTAGGTCTCCAGGGTCGGCGCCGCGGGCACCGACCGTTGCTTCGAATCGCGAGCGGATCTATTTGGCGAGGAAGCCGGCTTCCTTCATCAGCTCGCGGTGCAACTGCTCGTTCTTGCCGGCCCAGTCCGAGTACGCCTGGCCATTCAGCATGGTCTGCTTGAACGCGCCCTTTTCCATGAAGTCCTTCCACTCCGGCAGCGCGGCGACCTTCTTGAAGAGATCGACGTAGAACGCGACCTGATCGGGCGTCACGCCGGGGGGCATGAAGATTCCGCGCAGCATCAGGTACTCGATCGGAACGCCCTGCGACATGCACGTCGGGACATCGGCCCAGGACATGTTGTTGCTGAGCTTGGACGGGTAGGGCATCTTGTCCTTGTCCATCACGCACAGCGCACGCAGCTTGCCGGCGCGCCAGTGGGACTCGGCTTCGATCGGGTTGTTCACCGTCGAGTCGATGTGCTTGCCGACGAGCTGGACTGCGACGTCGCCGCCGCCCTTGTACGGAATGTAGATCATCTTCTTGCCGGTCGCCTTCTCGAGCATGACCGTGATGATCTGGTCCTCTTGCTTGGAGCCCGTGCCACCCATCTTGAAGGTGTTGTTCGGCTGCGCCTTGATCGCGTCGAGGTACTCCTTGGCGTTCTTGTACGGCGACTCCGCGTTGACCCACAGCACGAACTCGTCGAGCGCCAGCATCGACACCGGCGTGAGGTCGCGCCAGTTGAACGGTACGCCGGTGGCGAGCGGCGTCGTGAACAGGTTCGACAGGGTGATGACCACCTTGTGGGGGTCGCCGCTCGATCCCTTGACATCGAGGAAGCCCTCGGCCCCGGCGCCGCCCGACTTGTTGACGACGATGAAGGGCTGCTTCATCAGGTTGTGCTTGGCCACCATGCCTTGCAGGAAGCGCGACATCTGGTCGGCACCGCCGCAGGTGCCCGCGGGGACGACGAACTCGACCGGTTTCGTCGGCTCCCACGCCGCTTGGGCGGTGGGCGTCAGGGCCAGGGATGCCAGCGCGGCGATGGCGCCGATCGTCGCGTGAAGTTTGGATCGCTTCTGGGTCATGTTGTCTCCTATGACTGCCTGTGGCTGGGAACCGGGAGGTCCGCCAGGGGTTGTTGAACGGCCCCGGGACTTGGCCGGTGCGCTCGCTTGAATTGCCTGTCGTCGATTTCGGTGGTCGAACTCCTGTTCCCGGTCGCGATCAGGACGCCGCGCCTGTGCGGGCGAGCAATTGTCCGCCGCCGAACGTGGATCGTTCGCCGGTTTTCCCGCCCGGAGAAACGCGGATTGCGCAGTATTTGAACTCCGGGATCTTTCCGTAGGGATCGAGCGCGGGGTTGGTCAGCATGTTCGCTGCGGCTTCGTAGTAGCAGAAGGGAATGAAGAGCGCGCCGCGCGGAATTCCGTCATCGGCCCGGGCGTAAAGCGCGACCCGGCCGCGTCGCGATTCGACCGTGAGCATCTCGCCGGGCTCGACACTGAGTGCGGCCAGGTCGAGCGGATGGATGGATGCGACCGGTTCGGGCTCGATCGCGTCGAGCACCTGCGCGCGTCGCGTCATGCTGCCGGTGTGCCAGTGCTCGAGCTGGCGGCCGGTGATCAGCACCATCGGGTACTCGGCATCCGGCCGTTCGGCCGCGGGAATGATGTCGGCCGGTACGAGGCGGCCCAGTCCGCTTTCGGTGGGGAAGTCTTGGGTGAAGACGACGCGGTCGCCGGGATCGCCCTCGGCCACGCACGGGTAGGTCACAGAGGACTGCGCTTCCAGGCGCTCCCAGGTGATGCCGGAGATCGACGGCATGGCCCGGCGCATCTCGTCGAAGACTTCCGCCGGACCGGCGTAGTCCCAGTCGAGCCCCATGCCGCGGGCGACCTGCTGGATGATCCACAGGTCCTGGCGCGCATCGCCGGGCGGGTCGATCGCCTGGCGGCCGAGTTGAACGAGGCGGTCGGTGTTGGTGAAGGTGCCGGTCTTCTCCGGGAACGCCGATGCCGGCAGGACGACATCGGCGAGGTAGGCGGTCTCGGTCAGGAAGATGTCCTGCACGACCAGCATCTCGAGGTGGGCGAGGGCTGCGCGCGCATGTCGCACGTCGGGATCGGACATCGCCGGGTTCTCGCCCATGATGTACATGCCGCGGATCTTGTCGTCATGGACCGCGTCCATGATCTCGACCACTGTCAGGCCCGGATTCGGGTCCAGCGCGGTGTCCCAGAGGCTCTCGAACTTCGCCCGCGCCTGCGGCTCGGCGACGCGCTGGTAGTCCGGGTACATCATCGGGATCAGGCCGGCGTCGGACGCGCCCTGGACGTTGTTCTGCCCGCGCAGCGGGTGCAAGCCGGTTCCGGGGCGGCCGATCTGCCCGGTCATCAGCGACAGCGCGATCAGGCAGCGCGCGTTGTCGGTGCCGTGCACGTGCTGCGAGATGCCCATGCCCCAGAGGATCATCGAGGCCTTCGATGTCGCGAACATCCGGGCGACCTCGCGGATCGTCTCCGCCGGAATCCCGCAGAGCGGCGCCATGGCCTCCGGGCTGTAGCCCTCGACGTTCTTCTTCAGCGCCTCGTAGCCGCTGGTGCGGTCGCGCACGAAGGCGGTATCGACCAGTTCTTCCGCCACGATCGTGTGCATCATCGCGTTCAAGAGTGCGACGTCGGTGTCCGGCTTGAACTGCAGGTAGTGGGTCGCATGGCGCGCGAGTTCGCTGCGCCGCGGATCGGCGAGGATCAGTCGCGTCCCGGCCTTGACGGCATTCTTGATCCAGGTCGCGGCCACCGGGTGGTTGACCACGGGGTTGGCCCCGATCACCAGGACCACGTCGGCGAACTCGACATCGCGCACCGGATTGGACACCGCGCCCGAGCCCAGGCCCTCGAGGAGCGCCGCGACGCTCGACGCGTGGCACAGGCGCGTGCAGTGATCGACATTGTTGGTGCGAAAGCCCGTGCGCACCAGCTTCTGAAAGAGGTAGGCCTCCTCGTTGCTGCCCTTGGCCGAACCGAAGCCGCTCAGCGCCTGCGGTCCGTGCTCGTCGCGGATGCGTCGCAGCGAACCGGTCGCCACGGCCAGGGCCTCCTCCCATGTCGCTTCGCGGAAGACCGACAGCACGGCGCCGGGATCCATCGTGAAGTCGGCCGACTTCGGCGCATCGTCGCGGCGGATCAGCGGTCGTGTCAGGCGCTGCTGGTGGTGGACGTAATCGAAGCCATAGCGGCCCTTGACACAGAGCCGCCCCTCGTTGGCGGGCCCGTTCCGGCCGTCGACGCGGATGATCTTCTCGTCCTTGACCTGATAGGTCAGCTGGCAGCCGACGCCGCAGTACGGGCACACCGAGTCGACGCTGCGATCGACCTCCACCATGCCGGCGTTTCGGGCCGGCGTCAGGGCACCGGTCGGGCAGGCTCTCACGCACTCGCCGCAGGCCACGCAGGTGCTGGCTCCCATCGCATCGTCGAGGTCGAAAACGATGGCCGAGTGGCCGCCGCTGTAGGCATAGCCGATCACGTCGTTGACCTGCTCTTCGCGGCAGGCGCGCACGCAGCGGGTGCATTGGATGCAAGCGTCGAGGTTGACCGCGATCGCCGGATGCGAAAGGTCCGCCGGCGGGTTCACTCGCGGCGCGAAACGCGGCTCACCGATTGCCAGTGCCTCGGTCCAGAAGTCGAGTTCCGAGTCCGGCTTGTAGGTCCGGTCCGGCATGTCGCTGGCCAGCAGCTCCAGCACCATCTTCTGCGAATGCAGCGCGCGCGGGCTGTTCGTCGTGACCTCCATGCCGGCCTGGGCAACGCGGCAGCACGAGGCCGCAAGGACGCGCTCGCCCTTGATCTCGACCATGCAGGCGCGGCAGTTGCCGTCGGGCCGCATGCCTTCCATGTAGCACAGGTGCGGGATCTCGATGCCGTGGCGCTGCGCCGTGCGGATCAGCGTCTCGCCGGCAAGTGCGTCGACCGCGCTGCCGTTCAGCGTGATCGGGATGGTGGCTTCCTGCAGGACGGCGCTCATGGGCTCTCAGATCTCGTGAGGGAAGTACTTCATGACCGATCGCATCGGATTGGGTGCCGCCTGGCCGAGGCCGCAGATCGAAGCATCAGCCATGGCCACCGACAGCTCTTCGAGCAGCGGCTGGTTCCATTGTCTCGACTTGACGAGGCCGGCGGCCTTCTCCGTACCGACGCGACACGGCGTGCACTTGCCGCACGACTCGTGGGCGAAGAAATCCATCATGCTGGATGCGGCATCACGCGCGCGATCGTGCTGCGACAGCACGATGACGGCGGCCGAGCCGATGAAGCAGCCGTGAGGGTTCAGCGTGTCGAAGTCGAGCGGGATGTCGTCGAGCGACGCCGGCAGGATGCCGCCGGACGCACCCCCCGGCAGGTAGGCGTAGAGGTCGTGGCCGTCGAGCATGCCGCCGCAGTATTCGTCGACGAGTTCGCGCACGGTGATGCCAGCCGGCGCCAGGTGCACCCCGGGCTTCCTCACGCGGCCGCTGACCGAGAACGAGCGCAGTCCCTTGCGACCGTGCCGGCCTTGACCGGCGAACCACTCGTCGCCCCGCTCGACGATGTCGCGCACCCAGTGCAGCGTCTCCATGTTGTGCTCGAGCGTCGGCCGACCGAAGAGGCCCACCTGGGCGACATACGGCGGCCGCAGGCGCGGCATTCCGCGCTTGCCTTCGATCGATTCGATCATCGCCGACTCTTCGCCGCAGATGTAGGCGCCGGCGCCGCGCCGCAGGTGAATCGTCGGCAGCGGGCAGGGCGGGTCGGCGGCGAGCGCGGCCAGCTCGCGCTCGAGGACGGCGCGGCAGCCGGCGTACTCGTCGCGCAGGTAGACGTAGATGTCATCGATGCCGGCGACCCGGGCGGCGACCAGCATGCCTTCGATGAAGCGGTGCGGATCGCGCTCGAGGTACCAGCGGTCCTTGAACGTTCCAGGCTCGCCCTCGTCGATGTTGATGGCCATCAGCCGCGGCGCCGGTTCGGCGCGGACGATGCGCCATTTGCGGCCGGTCGGAAAGCCCGCGCCGCCGAGCCCGCGCAGGCCAGAGTGCTCCATCGCCTCGATCAGCGATTCGACGCTGCGGCTGCCGTCGGCGCAGGCCTTCAGCAGGTCATAGCCGCCCTCGGCACGGTAGCGCGCGTAGTCGATCCAGGGCGGCGGCACGGCGGCGACCGCGCCGTCGGCGAGCGCCGCGCGCACACGTGCTGGTGTGGCCTCGTCGATCGGGTTCTGGCCGACGACGGCGATCGGTGCCGCATGGCATCGGCCGACGCAGGGAACGTCGACGATGCGCACGCCGTCGATGCCCTGCAGGTTCGCGGCGAGGGCGGTGGCACCGGCCATCGTGCACGACAGCGAGTCGCAGACGCGCACCGTCACCGGCGGCGGACCCGCGTCGCCTTCCTTGACGACGTCGAAGTGGTGGTAGAAGGTCGCGACTTCGTAGACCTCGGTCATCGCCAGCTTCATCTCCGCGGCCAGCGCGACGATGTGCGCCGCCGAAATGTGACCGTAGGTGTCCTGGACGAAATGCAGGAACTCGATCAGCAGGTCGCGACGCCGCGGTCGGTCGCCGAGCAGCTCGAGGATCTCGCGCCGCGCCGCCGGATCGACCGGGCGGCCCTTCGGCGTCGAGCGGACCTTCTGCCGGTTGCGGCCATCGAGGATCGGGATGACGGAGGGACGGTTCACGGGGTCGGGCGTCGAAGTCGGATCAGGTCTCGCCTCGCTCGCGTTCAGAGCAGGCCGGCGCCCCGCGCCCACTGGTATTTGGCGCCGAGCACCGCGACCGGGATCTCGGTGGAGTACGCATAGGCGGGGATGCCGTGGGCATACAGGTACTCCGCCGCTTCCTCGACCTCGACGTCGCCAGCGAGCGAGGCGACGATCGGCTTGTCGAAGCCCTGGGCGCGCATCTCGTCGCGGACCTCGACCATCAGCTTCGCGAAGACCATCGGAGGCGTCACGATGGTGTGCCAGTAGCCGAGGATCAGGGCGTGGATGCGTTCGTCCTGAAGCCCCAGCTTGACGGTGTTCTGGTAGGTCTTCGGCGGCTCGCCACCCGTGATGTCGACCGGATTGCCGGCGGCACCGAACGGCGGGATGAACTTGCGGAATGCGGCGTCGAGGTCCGCCGGCATCGCCATCAGCGACAGGCCGTTGTCGATGCATGCGTCCGACAGCAGCACGCCGGAGCCGCCGGCGCCGGTGATGATCAGCACGTTCTCGCCCTTGGGTGTTGGCAGCACCGGCACGCCGCGCGCGAAGTCGAGCAGGTCGCGCAGGCTGCGCGCGCGGATCACGCCGGACTGCTTCAGCACGTCCTCGTAGATTTTGTCGTTGCCGGCAAGGGCCCCCGTGTGCGAGCTCGCCGCCTTGGCCCCGGCGGAGGTGCGGCCGGCCTTCAGCATGATGACCGGCTTCTTCTTCGAGACCCGCTTGGCGACCTCGGCGAAGGCGCGGCCGTCCTTCAGGTCCTCGCAGTGCTGGGCGATGACCTTGGTGTTCGGGTCCTGCTCGAAGAAGATCAGCAGGTCGTCCTCGTCGATGTCGGACTTGTTGCCGAGGCCGACGATGGCCGAGACGCCCATCTTGGCCGAACGGGAAAAGCCGATGATCGCCATGCCGATGCCGCCCGACTGCGACGACAGCGCCACCGAGCCCTTGACGTCGTAGGCGGTGCAGAAGGTCGCGCAGAGGTTGGCCGGGGTGTAGTAGAAGCCGTAGATGTTCGGCCCCATCAGGCGGATGTTGTACTTGCGGCCGATCGCCACGAGCTCGTCCTGCAGCTCGTGCTGGCCGGTCTCGGCGAAGCCGGAGGGGATCAGCACCGCGCCGGCGATCTTCTTCTCGCCGCATTCGGTCAGGGCGCCGGCGACCAGCTTGGCGGGGATCGCGAACACCGCGGTGTCGATCTCGCCGGGCACGTCCTTGACGCTCTTGTAGGCCTTGTGGCCCATGATCTCCTCGGCCTTCGGGTGGATCGGGTAGATCTGCCCCTGGTAGCCGCCGTTGATCAGGTTCTTCATCACCGAGTTGCCGATCTTGCCGGTCTCGTCGGAAGCGCCGATCACCGCCAGCGACTTGGGGTTCATGATCCGCGTCATGCTCTTCAGCACGTCGGCCTCGGCCGGCCGGTAGCGCGGTGTCTTCGCGGCGAAGTCGACGACGATGCGGACATCGGCGGCGATCGCGCCGCGCCGGCTGGCGAACACCGGGTTCAAGTCCATCTCGGCGATCTCGGGGAAGTCGCTGACGAGCTGGCTGACCTGGACGATCAGCGTCGCGAGGGCGTCGCGGTCGACCGGGTCGCTGCCACGCACGCCCTTGAGCATCTCGGCCGCCTGGATGCCGTCGAGCATCGACATGGCATCCTCGCGCGTCGCCGGCGCGAGGCGGAAGGTGATGTCCTTGAGCACCTCGACGAGCACGCCGCCGAGTCCGAAGGCGACGAGCTTGCCGAAGCTGCCGTCGGTGACCGCGCCGACGATGACCTCCTGGCCGCCCTGGATCATCTGCTGGACCTGCACGCCGACGATCGTCGCGTCGGACTTGTACTTCTTCGCGTTGGCCAGGATCGTGTCGTAGCCGCTGGCCGCATCGGCCGCGCTCTTCACGCCGACCAGCACGCCGCCGGCCTCGGTCTTGTGCAGGATGTCCGGCGAGACGATCTTCATCACCACCGGGAATCCCATCGTCGTGGCGAGCTTCTGGGCTTCCGCGGCGCTGGACGCGACGCCTTCCTGCGGCACAGCGATGCCGTAGGCGTCGCAGACCAGCTTGCCTTCGGGAGCCGTCAGTGAATCGCGCCCCGCGGCCTTGACGCTGTCGAGAATCTTCCGGACCTTCTGCTTGTCGTTTGCCATGTCTGCCTCACTGGATTTCGGGGTGCGCCGGAGCGCGGCTGGCTGCGTCACGGTCCTAGACGACCTTGGACGCATGCAGCGCCGCGATCTGGTCGGCGTTGTAGCCGAGTTCGGCCAGGACCTCGTCGGTGTGCTCGCCGAGCAGCGGCGAACGCTTGACTTCGGTCGGGCTGTCCGACATCTTGATCGGGTTGCCCACGCTGAGGTACTTGCCGCGGGTCGGATGGTCGACCTCGACGATGGTGCCGGTGGCGCGCAGCGCCGGCTCCTCGGCGATCTCCTTCATCGAGAGGATCGGCCCGCAGGGGATGTCGAACTTGTTGAGGATGTCCATGGCCTCGAACTTGGTCTTGGTCATCGTCCATTCCTCGATCCGCGCGAAGATCGACTTCAGATGCGGAAGGCGGGCGGTCGGGGTGGCGTAGTGCGGGTCGGTGATCCAGTTCTCCTCGCCGATCACCTTGCAGATCGCACTCCAGACCGGCGCCTGGGTGATGAAGTAGATGTAGGCGTTCGGGTCGGTCTGCCAGCCCTTGCACTTGAGGATCCATCCCGGCTGGCCGCCGCCCGAGGCATTGCCGGCGCGCGGCACCGCCTCGCCGAAGCCGATGTCGGGGAACTGCGGGTACTCCTTCATCACGCCGGTGCGGTCGAGGCGCTGCTGGTCGCGCAGCTTGACGCGGCACAAATTGAGCACCCCGTCCTGCATCGCCGCCAGCACCTTCTGCCCGCGGCCCGTGGTGTTGCGCTGATACAGCGCGGCGACGATGCCGAGCGCCAGGTGGAGACCGGTGCCGCTGTCGCCGATCTGCGCGCCGGTGACGAGCGGAGGGCCGTCGTCGAAGCCGGTGGT
>JBBQCD010000016.1:0-70072 GCA_038318385.1 Burkholderiales bacterium
CGCCTTCAGCCAGAGCCGGGTCGCGGTTTCACTCTCGCCCGCCGGGCAGGCCGCGGCGAGACGCTTGAGCATGGCCGGAACCTCGCTCTTCGGCACCACCTGCTGTTCGTCGACGGCCCAGGAATGGAAGGCGAGCAGGCGCCAGTCGTTCGGCGTCAGGTCGCGGCCGCCTGCGAGCGCATCGGCCAGCACCGCCTTGACCGGCCGCTTGGCGTTCATGCCGAGAGTCACGACCTCGGTGTAGCGCGCCGGGTCGACCTCGCCCGGGAGCCGCGTCAGCTCGGTACCGTCGGCACTGAAAAGTACCATCGTCGGATAGCCGGCGACGTGGAAGCGTGCACCGAGCTTCTGGGCGCCCGGGCTATCGCCGTCGATGTAGACCGGGACGAAGGCGCGCGAGCGCTCGATGAAGTCCTGGCGGTTGAAGATCGTCGCCTTCACCTGATTGCACGGCGGGCACCATTCGGCGCCCCAGTACACGAAGACCGGTTTGGCTTCGGCGCGAGCGTCCCGGAACGCCGCGTCGACGTCGGCATCGTTGCTGGCGTGGCGCCAGGCGATGCCCTCGGCATGCGCGGCAGGCGCAGCAGCGCCGGCACGCGCGACTGCGCTCGCCGAAGCGGGAGCGGTCGCGGCAACAGTTGGCGCCGTCGGCGCGGCCGCAGGCGCCGGAGTCGACGCCGCCGGGTTCGGGCTCTTCGAGCACCCGCCCAGCAGCGCGATGCTGCAGGCGAGCGCGACCTGTCGTGCGAAGTTCATCCGAGCGCTCCTGCGTCCATGCACCATCGTCTCACCTTTTCCCGGGTCTCAATCGACCGGCGCCGGCGCCTCGCGCACCGGGTCGCGCGGCGGAGAAGCGAACTGGGCGAGCGCGACGCCGGCCAGGGTCAGCGCCGCGCCGCCGAGCTTGACGACGGTGTACCGCTCTCCGGTGAGGGCCCAGGCCACGAGGCCCGCCACCGGCGGCATCAGGTACATCAATGGCGCCGTACGGGCCACGCCGCGGACCGCGTTGATCCAGCCCCAGACGAGCCAGCCGAGAAAGGCCGAGATCAGCACCGCGTAGACCGTGCCGACCCAGATCGCCGGCGAGACCTCGCTCCAGTCAACCCGCAGACCGGCCGGCAGGCTGATCAGCACGACCGGTGCGCTGCCGAGCAGGACGGCGTAGCTCATCACGGTGATGCCGCCGAGGCGCTCGATCAGCGGCTTGGCGGCCACGGTGTAGTAAGAGAAGAACGACGCGGCGACCAGCAGCGTCAGGTCGCCGCCGCTGGCGCGCCAGTGTCCGCCGAGGAGCTTGTCGGAGAGGAAGGCGAGCACGCCGAGGCAGGCCACGCCGACGCCCAGCACCTGGCCGCGCGAGAGATGCTCCACGCCATGCCAGCGCAGGATCAGCAGCGTGAACACCGGCCCGCAGGCGAGGATGAGCGAACTCGAAAATGCCGTCGACCAGTAGATGCCATACGTGACGAGGCCGACATGGACGAGGTGACCGGCCAGGCCCAGACGGCCCAGCGCAAACAGATCGGCGCGCGAGATCCGCGGCCAGTGCCGGCCGAACTGCCAGCACAGCAGGATCGCCGCCGCGACCGGCATCATCAGGTAGCGCACGAACAGGAAGCCCCCGGGCGACAGTGCGGCGAAGACGGCTTTCTGGACGCTGAAATTCGAGCCCCAGACGACGATCAGCACCAGGGCGGCCCAGAGTGCGCGACGCGCGAGCGCGGCTTGGGAAAGGGCGACGGGCAGGCCCTGCGTAACGGCGGACATCGGCGGGCGAAGAGGGATCAGGACTGCGAAGTGTCGCCGAGATGTCCCTGTTCGTCCTCGAGGCGCCATCCCGGCAGCGGGGTGGCACGGGCGAGCGCCATCCACAACGCGAACGGCATCTGCATCGGCCGCTTCGGCGCAGCGCGCGCCACGACGAGACCGTCGGCCGCAGCGACCAGGACGCCGCATTCGGCCGGAATCTCTTCGGGCTCGGCGATGCCGTCACGGATCACGTACCAGCATTCGCGGCTGATCTGCAGGTACGCCGCGCGCTTCGTCTCCTTGCGCAGGTCGGCGAGGAGGTCGGAGCGCTGGACCTTGACCTCGTGGACGATGGGCTCGAGGTAGGCCTCGACCGACGTGTGGCGAATCGAGAACACGTCCGGCATCGCCATCGCCCACGCCTCGCCGACGCGCGCGCGAATGGCCAGGCCCTGCCAGGCGATGCGCCCGGCACGCGTCATCTCGGCGGCCACCTGTCGCACGAGATCCTCGTGCGGATCGCGGCGCGCGCGGTTGAGCGCCAGCGTCTCCGCCAGGACTGCCAGGCCGGCCTCGGTCACGCGCAAGGTCTCGTGACCGAGCGGTCCGTAGATGCGTGCCACCAGGCCGGCGCAGAGCAACTCGATCTCGACAGCGTCCTGGCATGGCCAGCCGGCCGAGCGGTAGATCTCGCGCAGGCGCCGGGAGTGCGGCGCAAGAATGCGGGTAGGGGTCATGAAAACGCAAGATTAGCGCGCCCCGCGAGATCCGAGGGAACCGAAACCGGCTCCCCCGTTCTCAACCGGCAGGGTTCGCCGAGACGGGCCCAGGTGAAAATGACACCGACATCAACACCCACATCTCTTGCGACGGAGAGCGATCAGATGAGCTGCAACTGGAAACGGATGGGACGCGGACTGGCTTTCGCCGCCGCGGCGCTGGCGTCGGCGGGTTCCGGGGCCGCCGACTCGAAGGTGCTGAACGTTTACAACTGGTCCGACTACATCGCCGAGGACACGATCCGCAATTTCGAGAAGGAAACCGGCATCAAGGTCAACTACGACAACTACGACGCCAACGAGGTGCTGCAGGCCAAGCTGATGGCCGGCAGCACCGGCTACGACATCGTCGTGCCGAGCTCGCACTTCGCCAAGCAGCAGATCGAGGCGGGGCTGCTGCAGAAGCTCGACCGCTCCAGGCTCACCAACTGGGGCAACCTGGATCCGACGCTGCTCAAGCAGCTCGGCAATGTCGACCCCGGCAATCAGTACCTGGTCGACTGGCTCTGGGGCTATGTGACGGTCGGCATCAACGTGCCGGAGGTCAAGGCCGCGCTCGGCAACATGCCGATGCCGGAAAACGCCTGGAGCCTGATCTTCGATCCGAAGTACGCCTCGAAGCTGAAGAGCTGCGGCATCAATTTTCTCGACTCGGCGTCGGAGGTGCTGCCGGTGGCCATGCTCTATGTCGGCAAGCCGGCATTCAGCACCAACGCGGCCGACTACGACGCAGCGGCGCAGATGCTCAAGTCGATACGGCCGTACGTGACCCGGTTCTCGTCGTCGGGCTACATCAACGACCTGGCCGGCGGGTCGCTGTGCGTCGTCATGGGCTACTCCGGCGACATCAACATCGCCCGCGCCCGCGCGCTGGCCGCGAACCCGAAGGCGCCCCCGGCCATCGAGGCGCTGGTGCCCAAGGGCGGTGCGACGCTGTTCTTCGACACGATGGCGATTCCGAAGGATGCCAAAAACGTCGCCAACGCCCACCTTTTCATCAACTACATCCTGCGTCCCGAAGTCGCGGCCTCGCTCAGCAACAAGGTGTTCTACGCCAATCCGAACGCGGCGTCGCTCAAGCTGGTCAAGAAGGATGTGGCCGAGAACCCGACGATCTTCCTGTCCCCCGCCGACAAGGCCCGCATGACGCCGCCCGACGCCGTGCCGCAGCCGATCCGGCGCGTCCAGACGCGGATCTTCACCGCCTTCAAGGCCGGCCGCTAACCGTCACTTCGCCTCAGGAGACCTGGACGCCCTTCCAGAAGGCGACGCGTCCCTTGATCTCGCGCGCGGCCTCGCTCGGCTCGGGGTAGTACCAGACGGCGTTCTCGTTGAGATCGCCTTCGACCATCAGGCTGTAGTAGTGCGCCTGGCCCTTCCACGGGCAGCTCGAGCGGTGGTTGCTGAACGTCACGTAGTCGCGGTTCAGGCTGGCCTCGGGAAAGTAGTGGTTGCCTTCGACCACCACCGTGTCATCGCTCTCGGCGATGGTGGCGCCGTTCCAGATGGCTTTCATGCGCGGTTCCGTCCGTCGGGTTTGCTGTCGGACGTCCATCGTAAACCCCAAGCCTCCGACCCGCAGCGGCGCAGGGGCAGCGGCAAGCACAGCGGCACAGCGGCACAACGGCACAACGACACAGCATCACCGGCGAAGGCGCCGAAACCCCGCGCACGTTCGGCGCGTTGACCTACGGTTCCCACGCTCACCCGGCTCCTAGACTGGACCGATGACTGAAGTGCGCAAAGGCCAAGCTCCGGGGCAACTCAAGCGGGGCGAGTTCCACGTCCGCTTCCACGAGTCGTTCCGCGATCCAGCCTTCGACGCCGAGAAGGACGCGCTCGGGCGGCTCGAGGGGATCGCCTGGGAGGCTTACGCCGAGGGGCGCAAGGCGCCGCGCACCCGCAAGGCGGGGCCCGGCTATGCCAACCCCGACTACGACCTTTCGCTCGACTGGATTGCCGACAAGGAACGCATCGACAGCGCGCGGGCGACCTGGGCCGACCCGGCGACCAAATCGAGAGTCCTGGTCGTCTGCGGCGCGGCTCGCAACGACGGCACGTGCCCCGGCGAGATCTCGAAGAGCTTTCGACTGACGGGGCTCGTCCGCGAGGAAGTCGAGGCCGCCGGTATGACCGCCGACATCCTCGACCTGAGCCTTCTCGTCTCCGAGTACGGGCGCAAGATCCATCCCTGCAAGGCCTGCGTGTCGACTGCCATGCCGCTGTGCCACTGGCCGTGCAGCTGCTACCCGAACCACGGCCTCGGCCAGACCGGCGACTGGATGGCGGAGATCTACGAGCGCTGGACGGCCGCCCACGGCGTGGTCATCGTCACCCCCGTCTACTGGTACCAGAGCCCCGGCGGACTCAAGCTGATGATCGACCGCCTGGTCTGCGCCGACGGCGGCAATCCGGACCCGACGGCAACCGACGGCAAGGACCCGGCCAAGGCCAAGGAAATCGAACTCGCCGGCTGGGACTACCCCAAGCATCTCGAAGGCCGCGCCTTCGGACTGGTGGTGCACGGCGACGTCGCCGGGATCGAGGGCTCACGCCGCGCGCTCGCCGACTGGCTCGGCTGGATGGGGCTGATCGACGCCGGCGCGCAGGGTCTGCTCGACCGCTACATCGGCTACTACGAGCCCTATGCGACGAGCCACGCCACGCTCGACGCCGACCAGGCGATGCAGCAGGAGACCCGGAACGTCGGCAAGTCGGTGGCGCTCTCGGTCGATGCCTTGCGCACCGGAAAGCTGGCGTCTCGCAGCCCTGGATTGACTCGCCCTCGCCCAAAGTGAGCGGTTGCTCCCCGAGGTAAAGCGTCGATCGAAGGCGGAGAAACACCATCCATATGGAAGGTGTTAGTATTCCGTATGGCCGCCAAGACGATCTCCCGCTCGACGCCCGGGCTGCCCGACACCGAGAAGATCAGCGTCAATCTCGGCTTCGTCGATCTCGGGCACATCGACCTGCTGGTCAAGGAGGGGTTCTATTCGAACCGCACCGACTTCATCCGCACGGCGATCCGCCAGCAGTTGATCCACCACGGCGATGCCGTTCGCCAGGTGGTCGCCCGCAACACCTTCACCCTCGGCCTTCGCAACTACACCCGCGAGGAGCTCGAGTCGGTGCAGGCCTCCGGAGAATGCCTGCATGTCCGCGGCCTCGGCCTCACGAGCATCGCCGCCGACGTCACTCCCGAACTCGCCCGTTCGACGATCGCCTCGATCGTCGTGCTCGGCGCCCTGAATGCGACACCCGCCGTCAGGGCGGCCCTGGCCGACCGCCTGTGCTGACGGCATCACTCCGGAACCCACGATGAAGCCCACCCTCGGAAAACTCTTCGACGATGCCACCCGTCTCACCCGCGGCGGCAAGCTGGCCGCGGCCACCGCCAGCATTCAGCGCGCCCTGCGCAGCGCGGCATCCCGCCTCGACTCCGGAGTCGGCGTGGCGCTGTTCGACGCGCCGTTGCGCGGGCCGCAGCCGGCAGGGTCGAGCACGCCCGCCACCCGCGCCGTGGATCCGACGGTGCCGAGCGATCCCGGCGCAGCGGCCGGAAGCTTCGAGACCGGGACCTACACCGGAGCTTCCGGGACGCGCAGCTACCGGCTCTTCGTGCCGGCCTCGGTCGACGCCACCGGACCTCGCCGGCCGCTGATCGTGATGCTGCACGGTTGCACCCAGAGCCCCGAGGACTTCGCCGCCGGAACGCGGATGAACGAGATCGCCACCGAGCACCGCATGCTCGTCCTCTACCCGGAGCAGGCCGCCCGCTCGAACAGCTCGAAATGCTGGAACTGGTTCATGCCCGGCGACCAGCGTCGCGGTGCCGGAGAGCCTGAACTCCTGGCCGGCATGACCCGCCACATCCTCGCCGCCCGGCCGGTCGACCCGCTGCGCGTCTATGTCGCCGGCCTCTCGGCCGGCGGGGCGATGGCCGACATCCTGGGCCGCGAATACCCGGATCTCTACGCCGCGGTCGGCGTCCACTCCGGTCTGCCCCAGGGCGCGGCGCGAGACATCGCGTCGGCCTTCGCGGCGATGCGAAACGGCGCTTCTCCGGCCGTGTCCGACGCCGCCGTTCGCACCGGAGGCACCCCGCCGGCCATCGTCTTCCACGGCGACCGCGACGGCACCGTTCATCCTGCCAACGGCGAGCAGGTGATCGGCGCGATTCTCGAGGGCGTCGACGACGGGGCCGGCGAACTCGTGGCCAGCCGCGCCACGTCGGCGGCGGCGGGTCGCAGCGTCACCCACACCGTGCATCGCAAGCGCGGCGTCGCGCCAGACGCCCCGAGCGTCGCCGAGCACTGGCTGGTGCACGGCACCGGCCACGCCTGGTCGGGAGGGCACCCCTCGGGCTCCTACACCGATGCAGCGGGCCCCGACGCCTCGCGCGAGATGGTCCGCTTTTTCCTGGAGCACCCGCGGCAGCCGGCCTGAGCGGCCTCAGGGATAGGCCGCCGCGGCGCGCGCGAGGCGCGCGCCCACCAGCGCGATCAGCGCCTTGTCGCCGGTGACAACGACGCTGTCGCCGTGGCGCAGGATGTCCATCGTCAGCTCGGTCGGGTCGGTGAACGGCACCTGCAGTTCGTAGCGTCCGTCATCGAGCCAGCGCGCCCGCTGCTCGGCGTGCCAGGCCTCGTTGGCGACCCATTGCGCGGCGTCGGCAGCGAACACCAGCGTCGCCCAGCGGCGCCGCGCAGCCCCACCCCCGTAAATGCCATAGCCGGCATCGAGCGCTGCCTCGAGCTCGCGAACCGGCACGTGACGCGCCTTGGTCTCGAGAAGCCGTGCCTCGCGCATCGCGTCGAGCGCGAAGCGACGCAGGTCGTCGCTGGCATGGCACCAGGCGTCGAGGTACCACGTGCCGCGGTGATGGACCAGACGCTGCGGCGAGACCTCGCGCTCGCTGGCACTTCGATCCGCGCGCTTCCAGTAGCGCAGCCAGACCCGGCGGCGTTGCAGCAGGGCGCCGCCCAGCAGCTCGAAATACTGGCTCGGCGCGCGCCGCCGCGCGACGCCGATCACCTTGACCCGGCGCATCAGTTCGCGACCCTGCGCCTCGTCGGGCCCGAGCATGCCCTCGAGTCGCTCCAGCATCGGCTGCAGGTGTCGCGCGAGCACGCCGTCGTCATCGAGATCCGCGAGCAGACGGTGCATCGTCAGCAGCGCATGGATCTCGCCCTCGCTGAACCAGAGCCCGGGAAGCTCCTGCCGGGCAGGACCGGCGCCACCCGCGTCGGCGAAGCGATAGCCGTTGGCCGACGCGTCGTAGACGATCGGCGCGCTCAAGCGATCGCGCAGGTACTGGAGGTCGCGCTTGAGGGTCGCCGGCGAGACCTCGAGTTCGTCGCGCAGCGCCGCGAAGCTCACGCAACGACGGCTGCGCAGCAGCAGCTCGATCTTGTAGAAGCGCTCGGTACGGTCCATCGAACCCGGGGAAGAGACATCCAGGGAAAAGGGCAGGGCTGGCTCAAGGCATGAGCCATCGCCGCAAGCATAGCCGAGCCCGCCCTGCGGATCGCGGCCCTTCGACGACGTTTGCGCTCCCCTCTGCCGCCTGGCTCACGCCATGAGCCACCCGGCGGTGACACTGCCTGGATGCTGCCCCGCGCAGTCCACCCGAAGGAGCCTCGCATGAACGCCACCGTCCTCGAACTCTCGCCCGTCCGCCCGCCGGAAGTCCTGCTCGACCGGATCGGATTCGAGCTCGGCTGGGACTACGCCCACCACCGGCTGCAGCCGCCGGCGCCGTTCGCCGAGGACGCCTCCGCGCTGCGGGACGGGCTGCTCGCCGCTCGCGCCACCTTCGGCCTGCGCACCCTGGCGGCGCCACGGCACGTCCACCTGTGGTTGCAGCTGCGACTGCACGCCTGGCTCCGCGGTCGCAGCGTCGAAGGCTTCCAGGTCACGCCGCACTACTTGCGCCAGCTCGAAGCGAGCCACTGCCCGATCACGCGCATGGCGCTCGACCTTTCACGACCCGGAGGCAACGCCTCGATCGACCGGGTCCGCAACGATGCCGGATACGCCGCGGGCAACCTGGCCATGATGAGCACGAAGGCGAACCACGCCAAGTCGGCCCACGACTTCCGCTCGGCGACCCGACTGGCGGGGGAAGCGGGCCCCGGCGCCGGCAGCCCGTCGGCATCCGCCTCCGGCCTCGCGGGTCTGACCGGCCCGCAGTGGCGAAGGGTGGCCACGCTCTGTTCGTTCGTCGAGCCCCTCGACCACGCCGTGGCGTCGTCGCAACCGATGCATGTGCTCCCGCCGAACCGGCTGCGTCTCTTCAATCCGGTCCAGGCCCTGCAAGCACTCCTCAGCCGGCAGTTGCTGCAGCCCGGCTGGAGCCACCGCTGTGCCCGCTTCGAATCCCTGCTCCAGGGCCCCGCGCTGCGCCGCGACTTCAAGACCTTCATGATCGCGCTCCTGCCGCGCGTGCTGGAGGCCGGGCGCACGGCGACGCCGGAGACACTGCGGTGGGCTGTCGAGGACGCCTGGGCCGACGAGCGCGTGCAAAAGCGCTGGCAGGCCTTCGCCGGTCCGCTGACCCCCGCTGCCTGCGAATCCCTGGTGCGTCAGGCTGCGGCCCGGAAGCTGGCGACATGCCGGGTCGAGACCCTCGGTCCCGCGCTCGCCATCGAAGGCTGGAGCCTTGAGACCCGCGGCTGGATCGCGATTCCGCCCCGCGAACCCCGCCTTGCCGCCGCGGGTTGACCGCCAGGCGGCACATCGTTTGCCATGAGTCGGCACCCGAGCTTCGTAACGACACCATGACCGCTGTGCCGCATGCCCTGGACCTCGGAGACCTCCGGCGCGTCACCCCCATCGATGCGCAGTTCGGCGAAGGCCGCGGCCAGCCGGTCGATCGCCACTACATCGAGCGCTTCCTCGCGGCCCATGCGAGCGACATCCGGGGCCGCGTCCTCGAGGTTGCCACCGACGACTACACCCGGCGCTTCGGCGGCAGCCGAGTGACGCACAGCGACGTGATCCACGCCGACGCCGGGAACCCGAAGGCCACGATCGTGGCCGATCTCGCCGAAGCCCACGATGTCGGGAGCAACGCCTACGACTGCTTCATCTGCACCCAGATCCTCACCTGCATCTATTCCGTTCAGGACGCGGTCGAGACGACGCGCCGGATCCTGCGACCCGGGGGCGTGCTGCTGGTCACCTGCCGGGCATCAGCCAGAGCAGCCCCTATGACCGCGACCGCTGGGGCGAGTACTGGCGCTTCACCACGCAGTCGCTGCGCCGGCTGCTGTGCGAATCGTTTCCGGGTGAGCACGTCCGGGTCGAGGCATACGGGAACGTCCTCGCCTCCACGGCATTCCTGCAGGGACTGGCAGTCGAAGACCTGAGCCCGGGCGAACTGGACCACCACGACCAGCGCTACGAGCTGCTGATCGCCGGGCGCGCCGTCAAGCCCTACTGAACCCGCGTGAGCGGTGTTGCGGGGCTGCCGCCGGCGCATCGTGCGCCGTGCGCCAGGCCTTGAAAGGTCCCGGGCGGCCGCGGCATCCACCGCGCGGTGCTGCACCTTGTTATCGTGCGAGTCCCGGCGGAACCCCGATCGCACGAGAGCCTCGATGCAGCCCATCATTCAAAGCCTGCTGGATACCGACCTCTACAAGTTCACGATGTGGCAGACGATGCTGCATCGCCATCCGCAGACCCAGGCCGAGTACACCTTCGTCTGTCGCAACGTGCCAGCCTATCCGCTGGCCGAACTCGCCGGAGAAGTGAACCGGGAACTCGACGCGCTGTGCGCGCTGAAGTTCCAGCCCGCCGAGCTCGCCTACCTGAGTTCGCTGCGCTTCATGCGATCGGACTTCGTCGACTTCCTGCGCATCTTCCACTTCCAGCGCGAATTCATCAGCGCGCGCGCCAACGGGCCGCTGCTCGAGATCGTCGCCAGCGGACCCCAGGTGCACGTGATGGCCTTCGAGATCTACGTCCTGGCCATCGTCAACGAGCTCTACTTCCGCCGCTTCGACCGCAGCGTGGCACTGGCCGAGGGCCGCCGCCGCCTCGACGCGAAGATCGAGCGGCTGCGCGAGTTCGAGCGCGAGCCCAAGCGCCTCAACCCCTTCGAGTTCTTCGACTTCGGCGTGCGCCGGCGTTTCTCGACCGAATGGCACCGCGAGGTCCTCGTCACCCTCAAGCGCGAGGTGCCGCAGTTCTTCAAGGGCGCCTCCGACGTGCTCTTCGCCCGCGATCTGAACCTGGTGCCGATCGGCACGATGGCGCACGAGTACCTGCAGACCTATCAGACGCTCGGCGTGCGGTTGCGAGACTTCCAGCGCGCCGCGCTCGAGGACTGGGTCCAGGAATACCGCGGCGATCTCGGCACCGCCCTCACCGACGTCGTCGGCATGGACGCCTTCCTCGGCGACTTCGACCTCTATTTCGCCAAGCTGTTCGACGGCCTGCGCCACGATTCCGGCGACCCCTTCGTCTGGGGAGAGAAGGCGCTTGCCCACTACGAGAAGCTGCGCATCGACGCCAAGACGAAGCGCCTGGTGTTTTCCGACGGTCTCGACTTCGAACGCGCCTTCGCCCTGTACCGGCATTTCGCCGACCGCACCCAGACGGGCTTCGGCATCGGCACCAACCTCACCAACGACATGGGGCAGAAGACGCTGCACATCGTGATGAAGCTGACGCACGCGAACCGGCAGCCAGTGGCCAAACTGTCGGACAGCCCCGGCAAGCTGCTGTGCGACGACGAAACCTTCCTCGCCTACCTGCGACAGGTCTTCTCGGTCAACTCCTGAAGACCCGCCGGCGGACGCAGCCCGCGTTGCCGGCCGCGAGCGGCTAGACCGAGAACAGCGGCGCCGCCGGATGGTGCTTCTCGTATTCGGTCTGGCACGGCACGCAGCGCAGCGCGGTCGGCTGCGCCTTCAGGCGCTCAATCGGAATCTCCTTGGCGCAGTCGACGCACTCGCCGTAGCTGCCGTCGGCGATCCGACCCCGCGCCGCGTCGATGGCCATCAGCTCTTCCTGGTCGCGCTGCTTGTCGGCATGCGCCATGCCGGCACGAAAGCTCGCCTCGCCGACATCGACCGCATCGCCGACCTCCGGTCCGAGCGCAGCGGGACGCTCGGCTGCCTCGGCATCGGCCGCACGGACCTCGCTCTGCAGGGTGGCTTCGCGTTCACCGAGGAGACGCTCGATGGTCCGGGTCTGCGCAGCACTGAGGTGTGACATGTGTTTCCCTGGCGTTGGTTCGACGGGACAGCAAGGCCCATGCCCGTGCTGCCCGATCCGTCGATGCAGTCCTGATCATCGGTCCTTCGGCCGGGATCGGGGGAGAAACACTGTCCGCAACGTTCCTGAACGGGGAATGCAGCGCGCCGCGCAGCGGCGGCGCGGTCCTACAGGCGATCCGGCTTGCGCCCGATCGATCGCGGCGGGCGCCGGTGCTGCAATGGGATTCGTTGCCCGTCGTTCCGACGGAATCCCCCCAATCTCCCACGGAGCCCACATGTCCCAAACCACCCAAGACCCTCGCGCCCTGCTCTGGGATCTCATCAAGGACACGCGCTTTGCGATGTTCACCACCCGCCACGGGAACGGTCACCTGCATTCCCGCCCCATGACGACACAGAACAGCAAGGTCGACGAGGACGACAGCCTGTGGTTCTTCATGTCGCGCGCCGGCGAGCCCGTGGCCGACATCGCCTCCGAGCCGGTCGTGAACGTCGCCTATGCCAACCCCTCGAAGGACAGCTATGTCTCGGTGTCGGGCCGCGCCTGCGTCGTCGACGACACACCCAAGAAGAAGCAGCTGTGGAGCAAGCTGAACGAAGCCTGGTTCCCCGCCGGCCCCACCGATCCCGACCTCGCGCTGGTCCAGGTCCGCATCACCCACGCCAACTACTGGGACGTCAAGGAGAGCAAGATTGTCCAGCTGTGGGAAATGGCCAAGGCCGCGGCGACCGGAAAGCCGCCGACCGACATGGGCGAGCACGGCGAAGTCCGCATGAACTGAAGCGAATTGGCGGCGCACGACGCCGCTTTTCGTCAGATGGCGGTGCGTCGGCGTGACCGATATTCACGCCACAACGTCTTGACGCCTCTGCCATGCCCCAGGTTTCCACCCCGCTCCCCTTCGCCCACATCCCCCGACCGCTGACCCTCAACGGCGCGATCGAATGGGAGGAGTTGCCGTCGCTCGCCGACACGCTCGCCGAGCGACTGGTCGTGCTGGGCACGCGCCACCGCGATGCGATCGAAGCCGCCCGCAGCCGGGCGGCGACATTCGAACGCGTGGCCAGCGGCGCCTGGGACGCGACGCGCCCGGCCGACCTCGAACCCCAACGCCCGCCGCAGCCGTTCCGCGAACCTTTGCACGGCATGGCGGTGCGTGAAGTCATCGAGCCGGACGTCTTTCGCCACTTCTTCGGCACCGCATCGGGCGCGTCCGCCAGCGGGCGCTGAGCGCCTGCCCGCGCGGCACTCTCGCGGGCGTGCCGGAGCCCGGCGCAGCGAGTCTCGACTGGCGAGTTCCAACCTAGGCGAGTTGCGGCGAGGCAAGTCATCGACTAGCTGCGGCCGCCACTTCGCTATCCTCACGGCGTGCAAATTCCTCCGCTCGAGCCGTGACCGAGTACCCCTCGGAGCGCAGCGTCGCGGCGCGTGCGGCGCCGCGGCTTTACTGGGAAGATTTCCCGATCGGCCGGGTGCGCCAGTTCGGCGCGCTGAAGGTCACGCGCGAGGCGGTGCTGGCGTTTGCCCGCGAGTTCGACCCGCAGCCCTTCCATCTAGACGACGACGCCGCCGCCTCCTCGCTCTTCGGCCGCCTCGCCGCCAGCGGCTGGCACACCTGCGCGATGGCGATGCGGATGATGGTCGACGGCTACCTCTTCGAATCGGCAAGCCTGGGTTCCCCGGGCATCGACAACCTCAAGTGGCTGATGCCGGTCTATCCGGGCGATACGCTGTCGTGCCAGATGACCGTGATGGCGGCTCGGCCGATGGCGAGCCGTCCGCAGGTCGGCCTCGTCCAGTCGCACTGGGAGGTGATGAACCAGGACGACGCCATCGTCCTGTCGATGGAAGGCTGGGGGATGTTTCGGCGCCGCCCGGCCGAAACCACAAGCGCCTGACGGCTCGATCGGCCGCAACGCAACTGCGTGCCGAGCGTCCTGTGGCGTCCTGACCGCGAGGGCGGTTTCCCGACACGCATGGACGTGGAATTTCGGACAGGCGGCAACGAGCAGCGCGTTCGCGGCGTAAGCAGGGGCTCACAATCGAGCGCGTGAGAGACGTCCCGGCATGCGCGCCGACAGTCAGATCCCAGCCATCATGAAAAGCCCGGTGTCCCAGAGCGACGATTTCCCTGAGCGCGATGCGACTTCCGGCTGGGAAGCCGTGACGGAGTTCGTCGACTGGGACCAGACGTTGCCGGCGGGAACGCTGCTGCGCGACTACGAGGTGCGCGGCGTCGTGGCCGAAAGCGCCTTCGCGATCGTCTATCTCGCCTGGGATCACTCCTTGCGGCGACGCGTCGCGATCAAGGAGTACCTGCCGCGCCAGTTGGGCTCGCGCAGTCGGACGTCCGCAGCGGTGCAACGCAAGGGCGCCGCCGCCGAGGCCGCGTATGCCGCCGGTCTGAAGGCCTTCGTCGCCGAGGCTCGCATGCTCGCGCGCTTCGACCATGCCGCCCTGGTCAAGGTCTACCGCTTCTGGGAGGACAACGGCACCGCCTACATGGCCATGCCGCTGCTCGAAGGGCCGCGACTCGACGAGGCACTGGCGCAAGGCCCGCAGGACGAGGCCGCCGTGCGTGCCTGGCTGCGCCCGATCCTCGACGCGCTCGCCGTGATGCACGCGGCGCGCTGCTTTCACCACAACATCGGGCCCGACAGCATCGTGCTGACGGCGAACGGACCGGTGCTGCTCGGCGTCTCGGCGGCGAGTCGCCTGCTCGCCAGCACGGGTGACATCCCGCTGGCCGGCATCAAGGCAGGTTACGCCCCGATCGAGCAGTACAGCGACGCTGCCGTCCAGGCGCCCGGTCCCTGGACGGACCTCTATGCGCTGGCCGCAGTCGTCTATCGCGCGATCGGCGGGCACGCGCCGACGGCCGCGCCGGAGCGCGCCCCGGTCGACACCTTGCAACCGCTCGCACAACTGTCCGCCGAGCACGGCAGCGCCGGCTTCCTGCAGGCGATCGACGCGACGCTGGCGCTGCAGCCCGAGCATCGTCCGCGCAACGACACGGAGTTCCGCGAGCTCGTCGGGGCGATGGACCCGCCGTTGCCCACCCTCTCGCTCGGCGAGACGCACGACCTGATGGCCGAACCGTTCGGCCGCAGGGACGACGCGCCGCGCGAGATCACGGTGCCGCTGACGACGCAGCCCTCGCCCGCGTCGACGGCGACCGATGGCGAAGCGAAGCCGGTGGCGCCCGCGCCCGTTCCGTTCCCGCATCCGCAGCCGACACCCGTCGCGCGGGCCGAGCGGATCGTCTCGCCTCTGCCGCGCAAGCTGATCCTGGCGATCGTCGCCGGTGTCGCCGTCCTCGGCGCTCTGGGGGCTGCGGCGCTGTACTTCTATGCGGGGCCTTCCGGGACCGCGTCATCCACGGTGCCCGCGGCTCCCGAAGCCGCTGCGCCGCCTGCCGTCCTCGCCAACCCGGCCGTAACCGCGACCCCGGCGCTCACTCCCGCCGCGACGCCACCCGGTGTGCCGGCAGCGGCGCTCGAATCCACCACGGTCCCGGTCGTGAGCGCGCGTCCCGGCGCGGCGCCGACCGCGCGGTCGCAGGCCGCCGATCGCAAGACGCGATGCACCGAGCTGTTGCAGGAAGCCACGCTGCGCCGCCTGACGGCGGCCGAGATCGACTTTCTCAGGAAAGACTGCCGATGAGAATGCCGCGGATCGATCCGCTCGTCCGACGCCTGCGCGGCGCGGCCCTCGCCACGGCTGCCGCCCTGCTGGCGAGCCTGGCCGCCTGCGGACCGACCCAGCCGCCGACCTTCGAGAAAGCGGCCTCCCAGGTCACCGACGACCTCATGTCGCAGACCCAGAAGCTGCCGGCCTTCATCGCCAGGATCGAGCGCGCAGTGACCCAGGCCCCGGCGCCGCCGACCTACGCCGTCGTCATCGATCCGATGCTCGACACCACGACGGGCGAGCAGACCACCGCGACCACGCTGCTGGAACAGCGCGTGGTCGGCCGCATCAAGGCGCGCTTCGAGGGATTCGAGATGCTGCCGTTCCAGGCCGCGAACCTGAGCCGTGCGAAGTACCTCCTGACCGGCACGATGACCCGCGTGCCGAGCCAGAAGACGCGCAAGGTGCTGCGCATCGATCTCGCCCTGATGGAGCTGCGCAGCGGCAGCGTGGTCGCGCAGGCGACGACCCTGGCGCGCGAGGACCAGCTCGACCACACCCCGCTGCCCTACTACAAGGACAGCCCCGTGCTGATGAAGGACAAGGTCATCGAAGGCTATGTCCGCTCGACCGTGACGCCGGCGGGCCAGAAGGCGGACGCCTACTACCTGGCGCGGATCGGCGCGGCTTCGCAGATCCACGAGGCCACCGCGCTCTACAACGCCGAGCGCTACCAGGAGGCCCTCGGCCAATACCGCAACGCGATGACGACCCCGCAGGGCGAGCAGCTTCGCACGCTGAGCGGCATCTACCTCAGCAATGTCCGGCTCGGCCGGATGGCCGATGCCGAGAAGGCGTTCGCGCAGGTGGTGGCCCTCGGTTTCGCCTACAACGAGCTCGGCGTCAAGCTGCTCTTCAATCCGGGCAGCACCGAGTTCTGGGCCGACCCGAAGATCAGCGGGCCTTATGCCATGTGGCTGCGCCAGATCGCCCGCCAGACCATCGCCGCCAACGTCTGCCTGAACATCGTCGGCCACACCAGCAGCAGCGGTCCGGCGGCGGCCAACGACGCCTTGTCGCTCCGGCGGGCGGCCTACGTCCGCCAGCGCCTGATCGGCGAGACGGCTGCGCTCGGCCCGCGGACCCGCGCGACCGGCAAGGGTTTCAGCGAGAACATCGTCGGCAGTGGGACCGACAATGCCATCGACGTGCTCGACCGGCGCGTCGAGTTCAAGATCATTCCCTGCAGTTGATCCCCGCCGCGAGCGGGCACTGGAGGATGTCATGACCACCGCCAGCCGCCGCGATGCCTTGCGACTCCTCGGCGGGGCCGGCGGGAGCCGTCACCACCACCACGCCGACGATGCAGTCCTGGCCGCTCGGCACGCCGGCCCGCATCGGCATCCACGACGTCGCGCCGGCGCCGGATGCCGGCGTCTGGTTCACCGCCCAGCGCAGCGGCGATCTCGGCTGGTTCGATCCACGCTCCGGGCGCAGCGAACTCGTTCCGCTCGGCCGCGGTTCGGCGCCGCACGGCGTCATCCAGGGACCTGACAAGGCCGCCTGGATCACCGACGGCGGCCAGGGTGCGATCGTGCGGGTCGGCTGGCCGGGGCGCGAGGTGCGCGTGTTCCCGCTGCCGTCAGGGGCGCCGTACGCGAACCTCAACACGGCGACTTTCGACCACGAAGGCGATCTATGGTTCACCGGACAGAGCGGCGCGCATCGATCGTCGCAGCGGCGACTCCACCGTGTTCGAGCCGCCGACGCCGCGCCAGGGTGCACGACGTGTCTGGTCCGACAGCCACGGCACGATCTGGGTCAGCGAATGGAACAGCGGCAACCTCTCGGCCTACGACCCGCTGCGCAAGACCTGGCGCACCCACCGTCTGCCGGGCACGGCGCCCCGGGCCTATGCGGTCTGGGTCGACAAGCGCGACCACGTCTGGGTCAGCGACTTCGGCGCCAATGCCATGTTCCGCTTCGACCCGGCCAGCGAGCACTTCGAGCGTTTCGGATTCCCTCGAGAGGCCGCGGGCGTGCGCCAGATCCTCGGCCGGCGCGGCGAAGTCTGGTTGCCGGAAAGCGGGACCGAGCACATCTCCGTGATCCGAACGGGATAGCCGCGGTCCTCGGCATGCGGGAGGCCTCCTTAGAATCGCCGGTCGAATGCACCCACCCCACCTTGCCGAACCGAACCCGCCGATGCCGATCGACCCTGCCGATTACGAGTACGCCGGCTTCTGGATCCGCGTCTGGGCCGCGGTGGTCGACAGCCTGCTGCTCGTCGCCGTGACCACGCCGATCCTCGGCATGCTCTACGGCTGGAACTACAGCTTCGACAGCCGCCTCGACGGCGGCTTCCGGCCCATCGAGTTCATCGTCTCGTGGATCCTGCCGGCGCTGGCGATCCTGCTGTTCTGGCGCTACCGTTCGGCCACGCCGGGCAAGATGGTCATCGGCGCACGCATCCTCGACGCCCGCACCGGCGAGACGCCTGCCCTGTGGCAGCTGGTTGTGCGCTATCTCGGCTACTTCGTCTCGTCGATTCCGCTCTGCCTCGGCCTCATCTGGGTCGGCCTCGACCGACGCAAGCAGGGCTGGCACGACAAGCTCGCCGGCACCGTCGTGGTCCGCAGCAAGCGCCACGGCAAGGAGCCGGTGCGCTTCGGCTGACCGCCATACCCGTCGACGCAGGGGCTGCTGGACGGATATCACACGGGGCGCCAAGAAGCCCGGGCATCTGCGCCACATGTATCCTCAACTCCTTTACTCAACGGGGTCGCAATGGCACTGGCAAAGAAGAAGCGTGTAGGCAAGAGAACCATTTCCGCCAAACAAGTCCGCAAGACTGCAAGTGGCAGGAAACGCCGCAAGTCCGACGGCACCCAGCCCCCGAAGGCGGTGACGCCAGCTTCGACACCCGCCGCGTCCTGACTAACCAGGCAAGCAGACCGCGCACGCCGTCGCGGAGATCGGTTCCCGCCCTCCGCTCTTGGACTTCGAGCGCACCACGCTAGTCAGGCCGCAGGCGTCATCGCCGCGGCATCGGCCGCGAGCAGCATCTCGAGGCAGTGCTCTTTGACGCCGTAGAAGGCCTTGATCGCATCGATCTGGGAACGCGCTGCGCCGCGGTCCGCACCCGCCTCGCGGCGAACCGCGAGGATCATCTTGTTCTTGCTGGTGTGTTCGAGGGCGACGAACTCGAACACCTGGGTCGTGTAGCCCTCGGCCTCGAGCAGCAACGCGCGCAAGCTGTCGGTGACCATCTCGGCCTGCTGGCCGAGGTGGATGCCGTGCTGCAGCATCGGCTGCAGCAGTGCCGGTGAAACCAGTTGCGGGCGCAACTCCTTGTGACAGCACGGCGCGGTCATGATGATCGCCGCCCCGGCGCGGATACCGGCGTGCAGGGCGTGGTCGGTAGCGGTGTCGCAGGCGTGCAGCGCGATCATCACGTCGATCGGCTCGGGCGCCCGGGTGCGGATGTCGCCGGCAGCGAAGTCGAGCCCTGGCATCGCGCAGCGAGTCGCCGCAGCGTTGCACAGCGCGACCAGATCCGGGCGAAGCTCGACCCCGGTGACCCGCGCCTCTCGGCCGAGCGCATGGCGCAAGTGATCGTGGATCGCGAACGTGAGATAGCCCTTGCCGGAGCCGAAGTCGACGACGCGGACCTGTGCGGCGTCGCGCAACGGCGACGCGGCCACGGCGTGATCGAAGACCTCGACGAACTTGTTGATCTGCTTCCACTTGCGGGCCATCGCCGGGATCAGCCGTCCCTGGGCATCGGTGACGCCGAGATCGACGAGGTACGGCCGGCCGATGTCGACATGACGATGCTTCCCCCGGTCGTGGGCCTGCACGGCGAGCGCCGGAGCATGCGCGACGCGCCGTCGCGTCAGGCCGTAACGGCCCTTGCGGCTGACACGCAGCTCGATCTCTTCCGTCGTCGTGAAGAGGTGGGCGTGGGCGTAGCGCCGCCCGAGCCATTCGCCGATCGTTGCCAGGCCCTCGTCGAGCGCCAGGTTGGTCGTCACGTCGCGCGTCGGATAGGTGGCGACGAAGGAGAGCACGCGCTCGCCGTGCAGCAGCAGTTCGCGCACGCTCACGCGCAGCGCGATCGCCGACGATGTGACTCCCGTGCCGGCCGGATGCGCCAGCGGCTTGGCGAGCACCATCCTGACGAGGGCGGCGCCGGCCACGGCCCGCCCCAGTTCGTCGAGGAACTGGTGCCGAGCCGCCACCGCAGGCGCCCCGGCAACACCGGCCACACCGACCGCACCGACCGCACGGGACGAACTGGACGCGCCGGTCCCACTGGACGCCCCCCTGGTCGCGGGCCCATCCTCGCTACGATGTGGCGCATTCAAGCGGAGCCCTGCCCATGTTCGGAATTGCGGATTACGGATCGTTCGTCGTCGCGGTGATTGTCTTCCTGCTGATCCCGGGACCGGGCAACCTCGCCCTGATCACCTCGACAGGCAAGGGCCGGGTCCGCGGCGGCCTCGCAGCGACCTTCGGCCTGATCGCCGGTGACCAGGTGCTGATGTGGCTCGCCGTCGCCGGCGTCGCGGCACTGCTGGCCGCATGGCCGCCGGCGTTCCACGCGGTCCAATGGCTCGGCGCGGCCTATCTCGCCTGGCTCGGCCTGCGGATGGTGCTCGCCAAGCCGGGCGACGCACCTGTGCTCGACATCAAGCCGCACCACTACTTCCGGCAGGCACTGGCGATCACCCTCCTCAACCCGAAGGCGATCGTCTTCTACATGGCGTTCTTCCCGCTCTTCGTCGATCCGGCACGGCACCGCGGGCTGGTGACCTTCGCGGTGATGGCGGCGACGATCGCGGCACTGACCTTCCTGCACGGCCTGGCCGTCGTGTTGCTGACGCACCGGCTCGCGGAGCGGCTGCGCGCGCGCCCGGTCATCGGCCGCGCACTCACCCGCCTTGCCGGGGTTTTCCTCATCGGCTTCGGCGTCAAGCTGGCGCTGAGTCGCTGAGCTGAGCTGAGCGGGCTGGACTGAGCGGAACGAGCGGAGCGGGGCGGGGCGGGGCAGCCGAGAGCCTGGGAGGCCGTGCTCAGGCGGCCGCGACGGGGCCGGTGGCCGCGGCTGCGCCGGCCGGTTCATGGATCGAGCCGTCGGGTCGCTCATAGGTGCCGATCAAGCAGGCGCTGGCGAGGCCGTGATCGCGCAGGGCCTCCAGCACTTCCTCGCGGCCGGGGCTCTCCGAGAACTCCGCGCCCGCCTCGAGCGCGAACAGCTGGAAGGCGTAGCGGTGAACGCCGTGGCCGGGGGGCGGATCCGGCGGCAGCCAGCCGGTCTGCAGGTACGAGTTGCGCCCGCACCGAAAGCCCGCGTCCGAAGCAGTTTCGTCGCTGAGAACGCCCTCCGCCAGCGCGCCGTCCCCGGCCGCCAGCCCGACCACGATGGCATGCACCAGCGGGTGCGGCGTCGGCGAGTCGGCGTCCTCGACGATCAGCAGCAACGTCGCCGCGGCCGGCGGCACGCCACGCCAGTGCAACGGCGGCGACAAGCCCGGACCGTCGGCGGTGCAGGAGGCCGGCAGCGGGCCGTGATCGACGAAAGCCAGGCTTTCCAGATCGAGCGCGCCCATGCCCTGGCGCAGGTCGATGCGCTGGAAGGCGATCTGGTCCAGGCCGGCGCGCTGATCGCGCAGCGCGTGGCCAAGGGCGTCGGGGAGGTTCTCGAGCATGGGTCCATCCTCAGGGTACCCCCATCGCCAGCATTCGCCGTGCCTTACCACCCCACAGGCGGCGCGGCTACGATCCGGCCATGGACGTCCATGCCTGCCTCTTTGCGACGCCGCTCGGGGACTGCGGGCTGGCCTGGAGCGCTGCGGGCGTCGTGGCGGTGCAATTGCCCGAGTCCTCGCCCACGGCCACGCGGGCGCGGCTGCTGCGCCACCTCCCCGGCGCCACGACAGCGGCACCGTCGGCCATGGCCCGGCTTGCAATGGACGGGATCGTCGCCCTTCTCGGCGGTGCCGCGGTCGACCTGGGCGATGTCATGCTCGACGACGCCCGCATCGCTCCGTTCCCGCGCCGGGTCTACGACGTAGCCCGCAAAATCCTCCCGGGTTCGACGCTGACCTACGGCGAAGTTGCGGTGCGGGTGGGTGAGCCGGGCGCCGCGCGTTCGGTGGGGCAGGCCCTCGGCGCCAATCCGTTCGCGATCATCGTGCCGTGCCATCGCGTGGTCGCCGCTGGCGGCGCGATCGGCGGCTTCTCGGCCGGTGGCGGCGCGTTCACCAAACGGCGCCTGCTCGCGATCGAGCGCGCCCGCGTCGGCACCGCACCGGATCTCTTCGCCGACGAGCCCCCGGGCGACGACGGCCGCGTAAGAACCGCCGCCGGCTGCCGAGACTTCACCAGCACAGCGAGATGACGACCATGACCAGCGCCGGACATCGCAGCGGGAGAATCGGCGGGTGTCGGCTTCGAGCCGCAGTCGTGCTGATGCTGCTCACGCTGGCCGGCTGCGGCACCCTGCCGCGGCTGGATCTCGCCACGCGGGATGCGCGGGCCACCAAGGCCATCCCGCTGTCGACGGCCACCACGCTCGGGCGCATCGCCAGGGAGTCGCAACCCTCGCCGGAGCTCTCGGGCTTTCGCCTGATGCCGCTCGGCAACTTCTCGCTCGATACGCGGGTCCAGCTGGCGCGCCGCGCCGAGGTTTCGCTCGATGTCCAGTACTACCACTTCGCCAGCGACGAGACCGGGCGCTGGCTGATGCGGGCGCTGCGCGACGCGGCCCTGCGCGGCGTGCGCGTCCGCCTGCTGGTCGACGACTTCTACACCGGCGGGGAGGACGATTTCCTGCTCGGCATGGCGGCCTATCCGAACGTCGAGGTCCGCCTCTTCAACCCGTTCTGCTGCGCCCGCGCGCACGGCCAGCTGGCGCGCTTCGCGGCGTCGCTCGGCGAGTTCTCGCGCGTCAACCACCGCATGCACAACAAGCTCTTCATCGCCGACGGGGCGATGGCAGTGATCGGCGGGCGCAACATCGCCGACGAGTACTTCCTGCGCAGCATGGGTGAGAACTTCATCGACGTCGACGCCTTCACCGTCGGCCAGGTGATCCCGCCGCTGCAGTTCCTCTTCGACCGCTACTGGAACAGCGCCCCGGTCTACCCGCTCGAGTTCGTTGCCAAGAGCAGCAACACGCCGCAGCAACTGCGCGAGATGTTCGAGCGCTTCACCGGGCCGGGGCAGACGCCACCGCCCGAGCCGCTGCCGCGCAACGACGTGCTCGGCTACGGCCCGATCGCCGACGACCTCGACGGCGGCCGGCTCGGCCTGATCTGGAGCGAGGCCTACGTCTTCGCCGACCACCCCGACAAGCCTTTCGAGGACCAGAGCGACGGCGAACTGCTCGAGACCAGCGTGACCTACAACGTCTTCGAAGCCATTCGCAAGGCGCAGAAGGAAATGGTCGCGTCGTCGCCGTATTTCGTGCCGGGTCCGCGCGGCATGGCGCTGCTGCGCGAACTCACCGACCGGGGTGTGAAGATCAGCGTGCTGACCAACTCACTCGGCGCGACCGACGAGCCGGTGGTGCACCTGGGCTACAGCCGCTATCGCCCGGAGATGTTGCGGATGGGGATCGACCTCTACGAACTCAGCGCCAGCCGGGTCAAGAAGAACGACCGGATGTTCCTGTTCGGCGCGTCGCTCGGCCGGCTGCATGCCAAGCTGGTCGTGATCGACCGCAAGATCGCCTTCATCGGCTCGATGAACCTCGACCCGCGTTCGGCGACCATCAACACCGAGCTCGGCGCGGTGATCAACAGCCCGCAGCTGGCCCGCGAACTGCTCCGCGTCATCGACATCGACCGCCTGCAAAGCGCCTACCGCGTGCGCCTGAGCAAGGACGGCCGCGGCCTGGAGTGGTACAGCAGCGACGGCGAGAAGGAAATGATCCTCTACTCCGAGCCCGACGCCTCGTCCTGGCTGCGCTTCAAGCAATGGCTGCTCTCCCCCTTCGTTCCCGAGGAACTGCTGTAGCCCGGGGCTGCGGCGTCGTCCTGCGGCACGCCCTGTCGGCGCTGCTCGCTGGCGCCTTCGCCTGCGCCGGCGCCGGCGCCGCGACCGTCTCGCTGCATCCGGGCGGCAACCTGGTCGTGCTCGAGGGGCGGATCGACGTCGGCGATTTCGACAAGGTCCTCAAGATCAGCCGCGAAGCCACGCCCTCGGGCATCTACCTGGCGTCGCCGGGCGGGAACCTCATGGAGGCCATCCGCATCGGCGCGCTGGTGCGGCGCCTCGCCTGGGAGACGCGCTCGGCCGAGGGACCGGACGTCCCGGCGGAGTTCCGCGCCGGCGTGGCTGCTTCCTACGGTGTGCGCGATCCGGCGCGGCACAACATGTGTGCGAGCGCATGCTTCTTCATTTTCGTCGGCGGGATCTATCGCGACGGTCATCAGCTCGCGATCCACCAGCCTTTCATGTCCCCGGTGGAGCTCGAACGCATCTCCGCGGACGAAGCCGTGCGTCGGGCCAGCAACGTGCGAACCGTCGTCGAGCTCTACCTGCGCCGCATGGGCGTGCCGCTGCGCTACGTGCAGGAGATGTACGACGTTCCCAAGGAACGCCTCCGCTGGCTGACCGAGGACGAGATCGCCGCGGACTTCCACGGCTTCATCGCCGAGGTGCAACCCTGGGTCGAAACCCAGTGCAGCGCTCAGGAGGTGCACACGCAGCGCTGCCGGGAAAGCGTCATGACGGGGATCCGCATCCGCGCCTTGCAAGAGGCCAACCGTTAGGGGCCCAGAGGCGCGCCGCATCCCCGACTGGCGGCAGCAGCAATCGTTCCGGTCGTATGCGAACCTCAGGGAAGACCCCAGAAAAAGATTGTTGACAATCCACAGCCGACAATCAGAATCGGCTGATGGCGACGACTTCTCCTCAGCAACGGCCGACGGCACCCGAAAGCGTGCGCCTGCTGAAGAGTCAGTCGCTGACGATGCTGGTACAGCGCGAGCTCGAACGAATGATCCTGGCCGGCGAGATCCCCGTCGGCGCCAAGCTCAACGAGGTCGCCCTGGCGTCGGGCCTGGGCGTTTCGCGCGGTCCGGTCCGCGAGTCATTCCGAGCGCTCGAGGAAACGGGCCTCGTCCGCATCGAGAAAAGCCGCGGCGTCTTCGTCCGCGAGCTCTCGGTCGCCGAGGCCGACGACATCTACGAGATCCGCGCCACCTTCGATCAGATGGCCGGGCGCAAGCTGGCCCGAACGATCACGGCCGAGCAGCTGGCCAACCTGCGCGAACTGCTCGACGCCATGGACGAGGCGACGCGCGCCGGCGACCTGGAGCGCTACCACCCGCTGAACCTGCGTTTCCACGACACGCTGGTCGGTTACGCCAACAACCCGAAGCTGCTGCAGCTCTACCGCCGGGTGGTCAACGAACTCAACCTCTACCGCCGCCACACCCTGGCACTTCGCGACCGGCTGCCGACTTCGACCGAGGAGCATCGCCGCATCCTCGAGGCGATCGCTGCAGGCAGCGCCGACGAAGTCGGACGGATGCTGCAGGACCACGCGATGGCCAGCCGCGACCGCATGCACACCCTTCTGGCCGCTGCGGCGGCCGCCTCGGCGCCCGCGATCGAGCCGCTGCCACCGACGACATTTCGCCCCCGATCGAGCACGACAAGAGCGCCAGCCTTCCATCCGGAAGAACCAGGCGCCGGATCCGTCATCAAGGCGTAAAGCCGTTGGCCCAGGCTCGCGCCAGGTCTGCAGACAAGCGCCGCATCCATCACGCAACAGGAGACAAGCATGCGCACATTGATCATGGGTTTCGGGAGTCACTCGGTCCGCTCGCGCACGACGCGCTGGCTGGCACTTGCAGCCGCAGCGGCCGCCGCGTGGATGCTGCTGCCGCAGAGCGCCGCGGCCCAGGCATGCGAGAACCCGAAGGTGCTGCGCTTCTCGATGATTCCGACCCAGGAATCGGTGCGCGAGCTGACTCTGTACAAGCCGGTGATCGATCTCCTGGCCAAGAACACCGGAAAGAAGATCGAGTTCTACATGCCGACTTCTTATTCCTCGGTCGTCGAGGCGTTGCTCGGAAAGTGGGTCGACATCGCCGTGCTCGGGCCGGAGTCGTATGTCATCGCCAAGAACCAGGGCGCGGCAATCGACGTGTTCGCCACCTATTCCAAGAAGAAGGACGGATTGCAGGAGGCCGGCCCCGGCTACAAGTCGTTGCTCATCACGAAGAAGGGTTCCAAGTTCAGCAGCATCGATTCGACAAAGGGCTCCGTGATGCTGCTGGTCGACCCGGCGAGCACCTCGGGGGGTCTGATTCCCGAGTCACAGTTCGGCGCGAAGGTGATCAAGATGCCGCTGAAGCAGTACTTCAGCCGCACCGCGTTCTCGGGCGGACACGACCTGTCGACGATTGCCGTGTTCGACGGCAAGGCCGACGCCGGATTCGTGGCATCGCACCGCTTCATGAACGCGATCAGTGCCAGCAAGGGCAAGATGAAGACAGACGACTTCAACATCCTCTGGAGCTCGACGCTCCTTCCGCAGGATCCGTTCGTCTATCGATCCACGCTGTGCCCCGAGATCAAGACCCAGATCCAGCAGACGTTCCTCACGCTCGACCAGAACCCCGATGGCAAGAAATACCTCGACAACGTCGACGCCGACAAGTTCGTCGAAATGAAGGATTCGAACTACGACGTCATCCGCGAAGCCGGCATCAAGTAGCCGCAGCGCCGCCGTCCGTACCGAGTGCGAGGAGTCCCGATGTCAGCGATCCTGGAAGTGAAGGGACTCCGCGCCGGCTATGCCGACCGCGAGATCCTCAAGGGCGTGAGCTTCTCGCTCGGGCCCGATGATTTCTTCGCCGTCATCGGCCCGAGCGGTGCCGGCAAGTCGACTCTCATCCGTTGCGTCAACCGGCTGGTCGAGCCCAAGAGCGGCGAGGTGATCTTCAACGGCATCGACCTGCTCAAGCTGTCCTATCCCGAGATGCGCATGCAGCGCCGCAACATCGGGATGATCTTCCAGGAGTTCAACCTGATCGAGCGGCTCTCGGTGATGGACAACGTCCTGACCGGGCGGCTCGGCTACACCGGCACGCTGCGCAGCATCCTGCGCATGTACACGAAGGACGACATCGCGCAGGCGCTGCGCCTGCTCGACCGCGTCGGCCTCGCCGACCACGTCGACAAGCGTGCGGACCGCCTGTCGGGCGGGCAGCGTCAGCGGGTCGGCATCGCCCGCGCCCTGATCCAGAACCCGAAGCTGCTGCTCGTTGACGAGCCGACCTCGAGCCTCGACCCGAAGATCTCGCGCGAAGTGATGACGCTCATTCGCGAGATCGCCGCCGAGTTCCACATCCCCGTTCTCTGCAACATTCACGACGTCGATCTCGCCTGCGAATTCTGTACGCGCGTGATCGGCCTGCAGGACGGTCTGACGAGATTCGACGGCAGCCCCGCCGAACTCGACAAGGCGGCGCTCCAGGACATCTACGCCATGGAGGTGCTGTGACCGCCGCCACCCTCGACCTGCGTGCCGCGGACATCGTCGCCGGCCGGCAACGCACGCGACGCATCCGATACCTGTCGTACGCCGTGATCCTGATCGCGGTGGCCTGGAGCATCGAGGTCATCGTCGTCAAGGACACCGACTGGAACCGCATCCAGCTCGCCTCGCTGCTCGACACGCTGCTCCGCTTCGCCGAGCTCGACATCGGCGTCGTCCCCGACCTCTGGAAGCCGGCACTCGAGACCGTGGTGATGGCCACGCTCGCCACCCTGCTGGGCCTGCTGCTGTCGATCCCGGTGGCGTGGCTCGGCGCCGCCAACATCACGCCGCTCGGCAGGACTTCCTATGTCTTCGGCCGCTTCCTGATGACGATGTCGCGTTCGGTGCACGAGATCGTCTGGGGTCTCATCTTCGTGTCCGCGGTCGGTCTGGGTGCGCTCGCCGGCGTGCTCGCGATGGCGGTGCGCTCGATCGGCTTCATCTCGAAGACTATCGCCGAGGCGATCGAGGACGTCGATCCGAAGCCGCTCGAGGCGATCCGCGCCGCTGGCGGAACGAAGTTCCAGATCCTCTGGTTCGCGATCCTGCCGCAGATCATCCCGGTATTCGTCGGCAACATCATCTTCGAGTGGGACATCAACATTCGTCGCTCGACCATCATGGGGCTGGTCGGCGCCGGCGGGCTCGGCCTGCTGCTGTTCCGCCAGATGGCGATGTCGAACTACGGCGGCATCGCCGTCGTCATATTGGCCGTCCTTGCACTCATCATCTTCGGCGAAGTCGTCTCCCACTATGCACGTCGAGCAGTCATCTGATCTCCGGCTGCGGGGTCCGGCCGACGTCGGAACGGCGCCGCTCCGACCGCCGTCCCCCGCTCCCGGCAACCGCTCGCGGGAGGCCAGCCCCACGCCGGCGACCTGGAGCCGCTTTCGCTATCCGCAGAGTCTCTACAAGTACGCCGCCCTGCTCGCGTCGCTCGCCTTCCTCGCGTTCTCGGTCGACTATCTCGACATCGACCTGGAGCGATTGCCGGGCTTGCTCGGACGCATGACGGAGACCCTGGGCCGCCGCTACTTCCCGCCGCATCTCGGCCACATCCTGAACGCCGACTACTGGCACACGGTGGTCGAGACGCTGCAGATGACGTATTTCGCGACCGTGCTCGGCCTGGCGGCGGCGGTGCCGCTGGCGTGGTTCGCAGCGCACAACATCACGCCGAGCCGGCGTTTCCTCTACAAGCCGGCCCGCCTCGTCATCATGGCCTGCCGCTCGGTCCACGAGATGATCTGGACAATCCTGCTCGTCATGATCCTCGGCTTCGGCATGCTGCCGGGCGCGCTCGCGCTGACGCTCTTCTGCATCGGCTTTGCCGGCAAGCTGTTCTCCGAGGCCATCGAAGCCATCAAGCCCGGACAGGTCGAGGCCATCCGCTCTGCCGGCGCAAACCAGATGCAGGTGTTCGTCTACGCCGTCCTGCCCCAGGTTCGCGTCGCCTGGACGGGAATCTCCATCTACACCTGGGACGTCGTGTTCCGGGCGGCCACGGTGGTCGGCTTCTTCGGTGCCGGCGGCATGGGCTGGTACCTGCGGGAAAGCGTGCAGCGCGTCGCCTCGCACGACGTTGCCGCGATCCTGCTGTCGATCATCGTCGTCGTGCTGCTGTCGGAGCTCTTCTCGGCCTGGCTGCGCACCCACATCGCCAAGGCCGTGGCCTGATTCCGCATACTCAAGAGGATTGTTCATGAACACGTCAACCGGCCGCTCTGTCGCGGCCAACGGCCGCCGCTACCGCTGGATGGACCGCCCCCTGGTGGTCGTCTGCGTCGACGGCTGCGAGCCCGACTACATCACCCAGGCGATGGAAGCCGGCGTCGCGCCGTTCCTGCGGGAGATGTGCGAGCAGGGTACCTCGCTGCTGGCCGACTGCGTCGTTCCGAGCTTCACCAACCCGAACAACCTCTCCATCGTCACCGGAGCCCCGCCCTCGGTGCACGGCATCTGCGGCAACTACTTCTACGATCGCGAGGCCGACGAGGAAGTGATGATGAACGACGCCAAGTACCTGCGCGCCGACACCATCCTCGCCGGCTTCTCGAACGCCGGCGCCAAGGTCGTCGTCATCACCGCCAAGGACAAGCTGCGCACCCTGCTCGGCAAGGGCATGAAGGCGATGTGCTTCTCGGCCGAGAAGGCCGACCAGTTGACCCTCGAGGGCAACGGCATCACCGGCGTGCTCGAACTCGTCGGCAAGCCGCTGCCCAAGGTCTACAGCGCCGACCTGTCCGAGTTCGTGTTCGCCGCCGGCGTCAAGATCATGGAGAAGCATCGCCCCGACGTGATGTACCTCTCGACCACCGACTACATCCAGCACAAGCACGCACCCGGCACGCCGGCGGCGAATGCCTTCTACGCGATGATGAGCGGCTATCTGGCGCAACTCGACGCGATGGGCGCGACGATCGCGCTCACCGCCGACCACGGCATGAACGCCAAGACCGACGCTGCCGGGCGTCCCCAGATCCTCTTCCTGCAGGACTGGTTCGACGCCGAGCTCGGTGCCGGCAAGGCGCGCGTCATCCTGCCCGTCACCGACCCCTACGTCGCCCACCACGGCTCCCTCGGTTCGTTCGCCACCGCCTACCTGCCGCCCGGCGACCACGCCAGCCTCTTCGCCAAGCTCGAGGAACTGCCGGGGGTCGAGGTCGTGCTGTCGCGCGCCGACGCGGCCGTGCGCTTCGGCCTGCCGCCCGACCGGATCGGCGACGTCGTCATCGTTTCCGAGCGCCTCTACGTCATCGGCACCACGCCGTCGCGGCACGACCTGTCGGGGCTCGACGCGCCGCTGCGGTCGCACGGCGGCCTCTCCGAACAGACCGTGCCGCTGCTTTTCAACCGCCGTCTCGCCGACGTGCCATCCGGCAGGCGCCTGCGCAACTTCGACATCTTCGACCTGGCGCTCAACCATGCGGCCTGAAGGCGGCATGAGGAGATTCCGATGAAGCCCTGGCAGTACCAGAACCCGGTGGCGATCCATTTCGGCGCCAGCGTCATCGAGTCGCTGCCGCAGGTCCTGGCCGGGCGGCGTGCCACTCTGGTCACCTTCCCCGAAGCCGAGGCGTTCGGCCTGCTGCCGCGGCTGCGCCAGCTGCTCGGCGCCTCGCTGGCCGGCGTCATCGACCGGACCCAGCCGAACCCCGATGTCGATGGGCTCGACGTGCTCTACCGCGAGTTCTGGCGCTCGCCCGACAGCACCGACGTGATCGTCGCGGTCGGTGGCGGCAGCGCGCTCGACACCGCCAAGGCGCTGATGGTCGGCACCGAAAGCGGCGAGTTCGATGCACTGGTCGCGTTGCTGGCCACCGGCAAGCCCTTCACGCCACACCGCGTCAAGTCGCTGATCGCAGTGCCGACGACGTCGGGTACCGGCAGCGAGGTGACCGGCTGGGCCACCGTCTGGCACAAGGCCGCCGGCAAGAAGTACTCGCTGCACCTGCCGCAGACCTGGCCCGAGGCGGCCTTCGTCGATCCGGAACTGGTGCTGTCGCTGCCGGCCGGCCCGACGCTGGCCGCGGGGCTCGATGCGCTCTCGCATGCGCTCGAGTCGATCTGGAACGTCAACGCCAATCCGGTGTCCGACAACCATGCGGTCGAGGCGGCGCGCATGGTTCTGGCGACCCTGCCGAAGCTGATGCTGGATCTGGCCGACATCGAGCTGCGCAGCAGGATGTCGCTGGCCGCGCTGACCGCGGGGCTGGCCTTCTCGAACACACGCACGGCGCTCGCACATTCGATTTCCTACGACATGACGATCCACCACGGCCTGCCGCACGGTATCGCCTGCTCGTTCACGCTGCCGCTGGTGCTGCGCCGCGCCGCCGGCGCCGATGCCGGTCGCGACGCGGTACTGGCGCGCGTCTTCGACGTCCCGCTGGCAGAAGCCGCCGACTTCCTCGCCGACTTCCTGGAGCGCCTGGGCGTCAGCACGCGCTTCGAAAGCTATGGCGTCTCGGAAGCGGAATCCCGACGCATGATCGTGCAGGCCCTCGACGGTGTGCGCGGCAAGAACTTCATCGGCGCGGCGACCGCCGCCTGACCGAGCAACCTTCCAGGAGACCCCCCATGAATGCCAGAGACCTGCGCCGCGAAGCGATGCGCATCGGCGGCAAGTCCGTCCACAGCGACCGCGTGATCGAAGTCTTCAACCCCTACACGCGGCAGCTCATCGGCACCGTGCCGAAGGCCTCGCTGGAGGACGTCCGGCGGGCGTTCGAGATTGCCAAGGCGTACAAGCCCAAGCTCACGCGCTACGAGCGCGCCGCGATCCTGAACAAGGCCGCGGCCATCATCCGCAGCCGCCTCGACGAATTCTCGGACCTCATCACCGCCGAATGCGGTCTGTGCAAGAAGGACTCGCTCTACGAGATCGGCCGCGTCAGCGACGTGCTGCTGTTCGGCGCCAACGAGGCGCTGAAGGACGACGGCCAGATCTTCTCCTGCGACCTGACGCCGCACGGCAAGAAACGCCGCGTCTTCACCCAGCGCGACCCGCTGCTCGGCGTCATCTGCGCGATCACGCCGTTCAACCACCCGATGAACCAGGTGGCGCACAAGGTCGTCCCGTCCATCGTCACCAACAACCGGATGGTGCTCAAGCCTTCCGAGAAAGTGCCGTTCTCGGCGATCGCGCTGGCCGACGTGCTCTACGAGGCGGGTTTGCCGCCGGAGATGTACCAGGTCGTCACCGGCGACCCGAAGGAGATCGCCGACGAGCTGATCACGAACGAGCACGTCGACCTGATCACCTTCACCGGCGGCGTCGCCATCGGCAAGTACATCGCCGCCAAGGCCGGCTACCGGCGCATGGTGCTCGAGCTCGGCGGCAACGACCCGATCATCGTCATGGAAGACGCCGACCTCGAAGAGGCGGCGACGCTCGCCGCGGCAGGTTCGTACAAGAACTCCGGCCAGCGCTGCACCGCGATCAAGCGCATGCTGGTGCAGGAAGCGGTCGCCGACCGCTTCGTCGAGCTGCTGGTGGCCAAGACCAAGGCGTGGAGCTACGGCGATCCGATGGACCCGAAGCTCGACATGGGCACCGTCGTCGACGAGGCCGCCGCGCGCTACTGCGAGGACAAGGTCAACGAGGCCGTCAGCCGTGGCGCTAAGGTGCTGGTCGGCAACGTCCGCAACGGCGCGCTCTACGCGCCGACCGTCGTCGACCACGTCACCCAGGACATGCCGCTGGCGCTGCACGAGACTTTCGGCCCGGTGTCGCCGGTGATCCGCTTCAAGGGCATCGACGACGCGATCAGGCTCTCGAACTCGACCGCCTACGGGCTGTCGTCGGCGGTCTGCACGAACCGGCTCGACTACATCACCCGATTCATCGCCGAGCTCGAGGTCGGCTCGGTGAACATCCGCGAGGTGCCGGGGTACCGGCTGGAGCTCACGCCCTTCGGCGGGATCAAGGACTCGGGCCTCGGCTACAAGGAAGGCGTGCAGGAGGCGATCAAGAGCTTCACCAACGTCAAGACCTACTCGCTGCCCTGGAACTGAACCGGGACGCGGCTCTGGGCGCTGCCGGTCGGAGCCGCGATCGGCGGCGGCCGTCGGTGGCGAGCGGCAACTGTCCGCGGCGCTGGGACGCTGCGTTTCAGTCGGCGTAACCCGGCAGCTCGCGGTCGACGACCCGCATCATCGCCTCGAAGTAGAGCCGTTCGCGCTCGCCCCGCGGGTGCCGATCGTCGGCGCCCGGCGTGGTGACGCGGGCGATGACGTCCTCGGACAGCACTTCGATCGGCTGCCCGGCGGCCATCGCCAGCAGCTGCGTGCGGCACGCGCGCTCGAGCTTGTAGAGCCGGCGGTAGGCCTGGGCCATCGTCTGCCCGGTGGCGACCACGCCGTGGTTCTTCATGAAGAGGATCGGCTTGTCGCCCATCACCTTCACCAGCCGCTCGCCTTCGGCCAGGCTCGCGGCGACGCCGGTGTAGTCGTCGTCGTAGGCGATCTGGCCGTGGAAGAACGCCGCGGTCTGCGTCGCCGGCAGCAGCCGGTTGTCCTTCAGCATGTTCAGCGCCAGCGCCCAGGTCTGGTGGGTGTGCAGGACCACGCGGGCGCCGCCGAGGCGGTGGATCGGCGAGTGGATGCACTGCGCCGAAAGCTCGACCACGCCTTCGCCCTCCAGCGTGCGACCGGCCTCGTCGAAGACCATCATGTCGCTCGCCCGAGCTTCGGACCAGTGGCGCCCGAACGGGAGGATGTAGTACTGCCCGGGACGGTCGGGAACTTCGACCGTGAAATGGTTGTCGATGCCTTCCTCGAGCCCATCGAGCACCGCCATGCGGTGGGCGGCCGCAAGTTCGATGCGGGTGCGGGCGGCGGCGTCGAGGGCCGGGGTCGTTCGGGGCGGATTGAGCGTCATCGTGGTTCTCGAGGGCAGGGCGACCCTCTGATTGTGCCGACCTGCGCGGACGGGGCCGCGGTGGGCCCTCAAGACGCGGCCGTGCCGGCCGAAAACGGTGGGTCGGCCGCCGTGCTCAGCGGCAGAGAGACCCCATGCAACTACAGACCGTGACGTATTGCGCCTCCGAGGGTTGGAGCGCGCCGCTTCCCGTCGGGCTCGACAGTCCGCGCACCCTGATGCTGGCGTTCGCAGGTGCAGGGTTCGGGGCCGATGAAACGCCGTTCCGGGCGCTGGCCGAGGGCTTTCCTCGGTCGCTGTTGGCCGGCTGCTCCACCGCGGGAGAGATCGCGGGCGCCCAGGTCCACGACGACAGCATCAGCGTCGCGGTTGCCCGCTTCGAGCACACCGACCTGCGCCGCGCCGGCACGACCATCCACTCGGCCGACGATTCGCTCGACGCCGGCTCACGCCTGGCGGCGCAGCTGGCGGGCGACGGGCTGCGGGCGGTGTTCGTGCTCTCCGACGGCTTGCGCGTCAACGGCAGTCTGCTGGTGCAAGGCCTGGCGAGCCGCCTACCGGGCGACGTGATCATCACCGGCGGCCTGGCCGGCGACGGCAGCCGCTTCATGCGCACCTGGGTGCTCGACGGTTCCCGGCCCGAGGTCAACCGGGTCTGCGCGATCGGCCTTTACGGCGAGCGCCTGCGCGTCGGCCACGGCTGCGAAGGCGGCTGGTCCGGCTTCGGACCCGAGCGACGCATCACCCGGGCCGAAGGCAACGTGCTGTTCGAGCTCGACGACAAGCCCGCCCTCGACCTCTACCGCACCTACCTGGGCGAGCGCGCCGGCGGCCTGCCGGGCACCGGACTGCTGTTCCCGCTGGCCGTCAAACGCAGCGGCGAAGACCAGGACACGCTGGTGCGCACCATACTCGGCATCGACGAGGCCGAGAACGCCCTGGTCTTCGCCGGCGACCTGCCGCTCGGCGGCGTGGCCCGGCTGATGCGCGCCCACACCGACACCCTGATCGACAGCGCCGGCCACGCGGCGCGAGCCGCCGTCGCCGAAGCCGGCGCCGCCGCCCTCGTGATCTCGGTGAGCTGCGTCGGCCGGCGCCTGGTGCTCGGCGAGCGCACCGACGAGGAGGTGGAGACGGTGTTCGACAGTGCCCCGCCACGCTCCGGCCACGTCGGCTTCTACTCGTACGGCGAGATCGCGCCGACGCTGCCGGGGCGAGCCAGCGAACTGCACAACCAGACGATGACCGTCACGGTATTCGACGAGCGATGAGCCACGAGGTGCATGCGACGCTGCGGCGCCAGCTCAAGCGCCTCCGGATCGATGGCGAAGGCGTCGCCGCGCTCGACCCCCACTGGGCCGAGCTGCTGCAGCGCGTCAGCCGCGCCTACGAGGAGCACGACCAGGAGCGCTATCTGCTCGAGCGCTCGGGGGACCTCGCCTCGGCGGAGATGGAGCAGCTCTACGCCACGGTGCGCGCCGACCGCGACCTGCTCGAGCGACGGGTGCACGAGCGCACCGCCGCGCTGCAGGTCAGCGAGGGCCGGCTCGAGAGCCTGCTGTCGCTGTCGGCCGACTGGATCTGGGAGCAGGACGCCGACCTGTGCTTCACCTACATCTCCGACGGCGTGATCGCCGCTGCGGGCTTCACGCCGGCTGCGCTGATCGGCCTGCGCCGCATGTCGGGCACCCGCTTCGAGGCGCCCGCCGACGAGGTGGCTGCCTATGAAGCCTGCATCGCCGAGCGGCGTGCCTTCCGCGACTTCAGCTACCGCTTCACCCGACCCGACGGCGTCAACCGCTACCTGCGCATCAGCGGCGAGCCGGTCTTCGATGCCGAAGGCCGGTTCGCCGGCTACCGCGGCGTCGGTCGCGACGTCACGCAGGCGATGCTGGCCGAGCAGAAGGTGCACGAGCTGGCACGCTACGACAGCCTCACCGGCCTGCCGAACCGCAACATGTTCCTCGGCGAGCTCGAGCGCGCCATCCTGCGCGCCCGGCGCAGCGGCGAGTCGTTCGCGCTGTGCTTCATCGACCTGGACCGCTTCAAGAGCATCAACGACACGCTCGGCCACGACGGCGGCGACGAGCTGCTGCAGTCGATGGCGCAGCGGTTGCGCGGCTGCGTCCGGGAGAGCGACCTGGTCGCGCGGCTGGGTGGCGACGAGTTCGTGGTATTGCTCGAAGGCGGCGGCGGGGCCGCCGACATCAACCACATCGCTCATGCCCTCAAACAGGCGATCGCCGAGCCGCTCGAGATCCACGGCCGCAGCTTCCTCGTCACCGGCAGCATCGGCATCGGCCTGTATCCGGCCGATGGCGAGAACGCGGCGACGCTGCTCAAGCACGCCGACGCCGCCATGTACCTGGCCAAGGAGAAGGGCAAGAACAACGTCCAGTTCTACACCGCCGAGCTCGCCGATCAGGCGGCGCGCCAGTTCGAGACCGAGTCGGCGCTGCGCCTGGCGCTGGCGCGCCACGAGTTCGTGCTGCACTACCAGCCCAAGGTCGATGTCGTCAGCGGCGCCCTGCTCGGCCTGGAGGCCCTGGTGCGCTGGCAGCACCCGACGCGCGGCATGGTGCCCCCGGCCGACTTCATCCCGCTCGCCGAGGAGCGCGGACTGATCGTGCCGATCGGCCGCTGGGTGATCCAGGACGCCTGCCGGCAGATCAGCGACTGGCGCCGCGCCGGCCTGAAAGTGCCACCGGTCGCTGTCAACCTCTCGCCGCGCCAGTTCGCCGACGAGGCACTGATCGAGGACATCGAGCACGCCATGCGCACGCACGGCGTCGCGCCGGCCGACCTGGAAGTGGAACTGACCGAGAGCGTGCTGATGGTCGACCCGGACCGCGCCGCCAGCGTGCTGCAGCGCCTGAAGGCGATGGGCGTGCGGATCTCCATCGACGACTTCGGCACCGGCTACTCGTCTCTGTCCTACCTCAAGCGCTTTCCCGCCGAGACCGTCAAGATCGACCGCTCCTTCATCCGCGGCCTGCCGGACGACGGCGACGACACCGCGATCACCCAGGCGGTGATCGCGATGGCGCACTCGCTCGGGCTGACGGTCATCGCCGAAGGGGTCGAGACCGAAGCGCAGCTCGCCACGCTGCGCCGCCTCGGCTGCGACGAGGCTCAGGGCTTCCTGCTCGGCCGGCCGATCGCCGCGGCGCAGCTGGAGGCCAGGCTCGAGCGGCACTCCTTGCCGGCAACGCAGGCGGCCTAGCGTCGCATCCGCACCGGAGCCGCGCGACTACGATCGCGGTTCCATGGGCCGGATCGTGTGCTTCGCGCGGTGGGTCGACCGCCTCAACCGGTTCATCGGGCGGGCCATGCTGTGGCCGCTGCTGGCCTCGGTCGGCATCGGCGCCGGCAATGCCCTGTCCCGCAAGTTCCTCGGCATCAGCTCGAACGGCTGGCTCGAGATCCAGTGGCACCTCTTCGCCGCCGCCTTCCTCGGCTGCGCCGGCTACGTGCTGATGGTCGACGAGCACGTCCGCGTCGATGCGCTCGCGCGCCTGTGGTCGGCGCGCACGCGCGCCGCGATCGATGCCGTCGCGCTGGCAGTCGTCGCCCTGCCGATGACGATCCTGTTCGGCGGCTTCGGCTGGACCCTGTTCCGGCAGGCCTGGTGGAGCGGTGAAGCCTCGTTCAATGCCGGCGGGCTGATCGTCTGGCCGCTCTACCTCTGCATTCCCGTCGGCATGACCCTGCTGGGGCTGCAAGCGCTCAGCGAGCTGGTGCGGCGCATCGAGTTCCTCCGGGGCCGCACCCCCCGTGCCACCCTCAGCGAAACCGACCTGCCACCGATCGCCGGCACGGCCGAGGACCGGTAGTGGCCTGGCTCTCCGCCCATCTGGCGCCGCTGATGTTCGTGGCGCTGGTGCTGTTCCTGATGAGCGGCGTGCCGGTGGTGCTCGGCCTGGCGGCGTGCGCACTGGCGTTCGCCGGGCTCGGCATCCACCTCGGCGTCATGCCCGCAGCGCTGCTGCAGGCGTTGCCGCTGCGACTGATCGGGATCATGAAGAACGAGATGCTGCTCGCGATCCCGTTCTTCACGTTGATGGGGCTGATACTCGATCGCTGCGGCCTGGCCCACGACCTGCTCGAGACCATCGGCCAGGTCTTCGGCCCGGTGCGCGGCGGCCTCGCCTTCGCCGTCATCGCGGTCGGCGCGCTGCTGGGGGCGACCACCGGTGTCATCGCCGCCTCGGTGATCTCGATGGGACTGTTCTCGCTGCCGCTGATGCTGCGCCATGGCTACGACCCGCGCTGGGCGGCCGGGGTGATCGCCGCCTCGGGCAGCCTGACCCAGATCGTGCCGCCGTCGCTGGTGCTGATCGTGCTCGCCGACCAGCTCGATCGCAGCGTCGGCGACATGTACGCCGCCGCGCTGGCGCCGGCGGCGCTGATCATCGTCGGCTACACCCTGGTAGTCGGGTTGGCGGCGTGGTGGTTCCCGCATGCGATGCCGGCCCTGCCGAGCGAGGCCCGCGCGCCGCGCGGGGCCGACGGCCGCAGCGGACTGCGCTCGCTGGGCGTGCTGGTCGCGCTTGGCGCCCTCGGCAGCGCCGTGTTCATGCACGCCTACCCAGCCCTGGTTGTGCGGCTTGGCCGCACGGCGCTCGCGCCGCCGACCGACGAGAGGGTGATCGTCGGCCTGGCCGCGACGGTCGTCTTCGCGTTCTTGCTGGCACTGGCCGATCGCGGCTTGCGCCTCGGCTGGCTGTCGATCCTGGCGCAGCGCGTGGCCTTCGTGCTGGTGCCGCCGCTGATCCTGATCTTCCTGGTTCTGGGCACGATCTATCTCGGCGTGGCAACGCCGACCGAAGGCGGGGCGCTGGGCGCGGTCGGCGCGGCCGCCATGGCCGTGGCGCGGCGCCGGCTGCCCTGGAGCCGGTTCCTCGAGGCCTCCCTGAGCAGCATCAAGCTGAGCTGCTTCGTCGTCTTCATCCTGATCGGCTCGACCATGTTCTCGCTGACCTTCAACAGCCTCGAGGGCACACGCTGGGTAACCCGGCTGTTCGATCAACTGCCGGGCGGGACGACCGGCATGGTGGTCTTCGTCTCGATGCTGGTCTTCGTGCTCGGCTTCTTCCTCGACTTCTTCGAGATCGCCTTCATCCTGGTGCCGCTCGTCGCGCCGGCCGCCGCCGCGCTCGGCATCGACCTGATCTGGCTCGGCGTGCTGCTGGCGGTGAACCTGCAGACCTCGTTCCTGACGCCGCCATTCGGCTACGCGCTGTTCTTCCTGCGCGGCGTCGCGCCGGCGGAGGACCGCATCGAGGCGGCGACCGGCCACGTCATCCGCGGCGTCGGCACCGGCGCGATCTATCTCGGCGTGCTGCCCTTCATCGGCGTGCAGGTGCTGGTGATCGCCGCGCTGGTCGCCTTTCCTGGCCTGGTCGACACCGGCAGCGGACGCGCCCGGTGCTTCGACGACGCGGCAGTGATCGAGATCCTGCGCGCCGAGCCCGACGCCGGGTCGGCGAGACGAACCGGGGTCGGCAAGTCCGCGTGCCAGTCCGCCTCGGCGCGGTCCCGCTCGAGCCGCCTCTCAACGGCCGTCGACCAGTCGATCGAACCCGGCTGACCGAAAGCGCTCCAGAAGGAAGTCGACGAAGGCCCTGGTTTTCGCTGCCAGCAATCTTCGGCTCGGGTAGTACACGGAGAGCGGTCCCGCGTCGCTGTACCAGCCCGGAAGGAGCCGAACCAGCTCGCCCGAAGCGATGAGCGCGAAGGCGAAGGGCATCGGCAGGAGCGCCACGCCGAGCCCGAGCCGTGCCGCCTGGGCCAGTGCCTCGGGATCGCTGAAGATGAGTCGCGGCCGGCACGGCACGGATTGCTCGGCGAACCGCCGCGTGCGCAGCGACCAGGGGCGGACGCGGCCGGTCGGCGAGGAGCGTCGCATGATGGCGTCGAAGGCCGCCAGGTCCGCGGGCGTGCGCGGCATCGGTCGCCCTGCCATGTAGACCGGCGACGCCACCGCGACGATATGCACCGGTGCGAGCTCGCGGGCAACGACTCCGGACGCCAGGGGGAAGCCGCCGCCGATGGCAGCGTCGAAGCCCTCGCCCACGATGTCGACCTGCCGATTGTCGAAGTGCCAATCGGGCAGCACCCGCGGATAGCGTTCCAGAAAGGCGCCCAGGAGCGGGACCAGGAAGTGTCGACCGAAGGCCTGGCCCATGCTCACCTTCAAGGTGCCGGCGGCTTCTTCATGCAGATTGCCGACATCGGCCACGGCCGCCTGGAGTGTCGCGAGCGGCCCGTCCACCTGGCGCAGGAAGCGTTCGCCGCTTTCGGTGAGCGTCAGGCGCCGCGTGCTGCGCTGAAACAGGCGCACGCCCAGGTCCGCCTCGAGCCGAGCGACGTTCTTGCTGACGCCCGCCGGCGTCAGGCCCAGCACCCTGGCGGCGGCGGAGAAGCTGCCGTGCTCCGCGGTCTGCGCGAACGAGACCAGGTGCTGCATGTGGGTCACGTCGCGATCTTAAACCGCGGGTTGAAGCTGAATGCCGCCGATGCAGGCTATTCGCCTTGCCGGCGCCTGGCCACACTGTGCCCGTGCCGTTCGTACCGAACGCGATCTGCCGGAGAAGACCCGATGCGCCTGTCTGCCCCGTTTTTCCTCGCCTTGGCGACGTCACTGGTGGTGGCCGCGCCTTCGCCGGCACGGGACTTCGACTTTCCGCGCTTCAGCTCGCGCGCGGTGGCCGCCAACGGCGCGACGATCCACGTCCGTTCGGGGGGATCGGGACCGGCAGTCGTCCTGTTGCACGGCTACGGCGAAACCGGTGACATGTGGGCACCTCTGGCCGTGGAGCTGGCACGCGACCACACTGTGATCGTCCCGGACCTGCGCGGCCTCGGCTTGTCCTCGAAGCCGTCCGGCGGCTTCGACAAGAAGACCCAGGCCGAGGACGTCGAGAGCGTGATGAAGGCACTCAATGTCACCCAGGCCGACGTCGTCGCGCACGACATCGGCAACATGGTGGCGTTCCAGTTCGCCGCCCGGCATCCGGAGCGCGTCCGGCGGCTGGTGCTGATCGATGCCCCGGTCCCGGGCGTCGGCCCCTGGGAAGACATCCTGAAGAATCCGCTGCTCTGGCACTTCCGCTTCGGCGGGCCCGACATGGAGCGACTCGTCGCCGGTCGAGAGCGGATCTACCTGGATCGATTCTGGAACGAGTTCTCCGCCTCGCCCAAGCGCTTCAGCGAAGCCGCGAGGCGTCACTACGCCAAGCTGTACGCCCTGCCGGGCGCCATGCATTCCGGTTTCGCCCAGTTCGCGGCGTTCGACCAGGACGCTATCGACAACCGCGAGTTCCTGGCGCGCAGCCGACTGAAGATGCCGATCCTCGCGGTCGGCGGCGAGAAGTCCTTCGGACCGATGATGGCCACCGTCATGCGCGCCGCCGGCGACGACGTGACCGAAGGCATCGTCCCCGATTCAGGCCACTGGATCATGGAAGAGAACCCGCGCGCCACGATCAGGTTGGTCCGGGACTTCGTGGATCGCTGACTGCTGGGGAACCTCGATGGAAGCCACATCCACCACCGCCACCGAAGAGCGCCTCGAGGGCGTCGGCGGGCTCGGCATCTTCTTTCGCACGTGGCGCCCGACCCGGCCGCCTCGGGCCGTGGTCGTCATCGTCCACGGCTTCAATGCGCACAGCGGCCACTACGCGTGGGCAGCGGAACAGTTCACCGCCGACGGATTCGCCGTCTACGCGCTTGACCTGCGGGGACGGGGCCGCTCGGACGGCGAGCGCTTCTACGTCGAGCAGTTCGGCGATTACGTCGGCGACGTCGCGACGCTCGTCCGCGTGGCGAAATCGCGCGACAAGGGACTGCCGGTGTTCCTGCTCGGCCACAGCGCGGGCGGCGTCGTCGCATGTCTCTACACCGTCGAGCATCAGACCGAGCTTGCCGGCCTGATCTGCGAGAGCTTCGCCTTCCGGGTGCCGGCGCCCGACTTCGCCCTGGCGGTCCTCAAGGGGCTCAGCCACGTTGCGCCGCACGCGCATGTGCTGCGATTGAAGAACGAGGACTTTTCGCGCGACCTCGCGGTCGTCGCGGAGATGAACGCAGATCCGTTGATCGCCGACGAGGTGCAGCCGACCCAGACGGTCGCCGAGATGGTCCGGGCGGACGAGCGCCTGGAGAACGAGTTCCCGCTGATCACGCTGCCGCTGCTGATCCTGCATGGCACCGTTGACCGTGCAACGAAGCCCGAAGGAAGCCGCCTGTTCCATGACCGGGCCGGCTCGCGGGACAAGACCCTGAAGCTCTATGACGGCCACTACCACGATCTGCTTCGCGATCTCGACAGGGGGCTCGTCATGGCCGACATCAAGCAGTGGCTGAACGCCCGCATCGGCGGGGCGTGAAGACTCAGCGGGGCGCGCGGCGGCCGCCGCTGGCGTGGGACGCTACACGTCGATGTTCGCCGCCCGCAGCGCATTGCTCTCGATGAACTGGCGGCGCGGCTCGACCTCGTCGCCCATCAACATCGTGAAGACGCGGTCGGCCTCGATGGCGTCGTCGAGCTGCACGCGCAACAAGCGCCGCACGGCCGGGTCCATCGTCGTCTCCCAGAGCTGTGCCGGGTTCATCTCGCCCAGGCCCTTGTAGCGCTGGCGCGCGACCGCGCCTTCGGCCTGCGTCAGCAGCCAGGCCATGGCCTCGCGGAAGTCGCCGACGCGGGCTTCCTTCTGGCGCTCGCCTTCGCCGCGGCGAACCACCGCCTGGTCGCCGACCAGGCCGCGGAAGGTCTCGCCGGCGGTGCTCAGCGCCTCGTAGTCGGCGCCGTGGACGAAATCGGCGCTGATGACGCTGCTCTTGACGTTGCCGTGGTGCATGCGGCTGACGCGAAGGATGTGCTTGTCGCTGCGGGTGTCGAACTCGGCCGTCACCTCGGCGTCGTGAAGCGCGGCCTTCAACGCTGCGGCTGATGCCTCGGCGGCCTCGAGCGTGTCGAGGTCCAGCGCCAGGCCGTTGGCCATGGCCCTGAGGGCCTCGACGTCCATCCAGTTGGACAGCCGCTCGACGACGTTGCGCGCAACGACGTACTGGCGTGCCAGCGCTTCCAGCGCCTCGCCCTGCAGCTCGGCCGCACCCTCGACGCCGGTCTCGAGCTTGGCGTCCTTCAAGGCGACCTTCAGCAGGTAGGCGTCGAGCTCGTGACCGTCCTTCAAGTATTGCTCGTCCTTGCCGAACTTCACCTTGTAGAGCGGCGGCTGGGCGATGTAGATGTGACCGCGCTCGACCAGCTCGGGCATCTGCCGGAACAGGAACGTCAACAGCAGCGTGCGGATGTGGGCGCCGTCGACGTCGGCGTCGGTCATGATGATGATGCGGTGGTAGCGCAGCTTGTCGACGTTGAAGTCGTCGCCGCCCATGCCCTTGCCGATGCCGGTGCCCAGCGCGGTGATCAGCGTCAGGATCTCGTTGCTGGTCAGCAGTTTCTCGTAGCGCGCCTTCTCGACGTTGAGGATCTTGCCGCGCAGCGGCAGGATCGCCTGGAACTTGCGGTCACGCCCCTGCTTGGCCGAGCCACCGGCGGAATCGCCCTCGACGATGTAGATCTCGCACAGCGCCGGATCCTTCTCCTGGCAGTCGGCGAGCTTGCCGGGCAGGCCCATGCCGTCGAGCACGCCCTTCCTGCGCGTCATCTCGCGTGCCTTGCGGGCGGCCTCGCGCGCGCGCGCGGCGTCGACGATCTTGCCGCAGATGATCTTGGCGTCGGCGGGGTTCTCTTCCAGGTAGTCGGCGAGCGCCCGGCTGACCACATCCTCGACCGGGCCGCGGACCTCGCTCGACACCAGCTTGTCCTTGGTCTGGCTCGAGAACTTCGGTTCCGGCACCTTCACCGACAGCACGCAGCACAGGCCCTCTCGCATGTCGTCGCCGGTGACCTCGACCTTGGCCTTCTTGGCGAGCTCGTTGTCCTCGATGTACTTGTTGATGACGCGCGTCATCCCGGCACGCAGGCCGGTCAGGTGGGTGCCGCCGTCGCGCTGCGGGATGTTGTTGGTGAAGCAGAGGACGTTTTCGCTGTAGCCGTCGTTCCACTGCATCGCGACTTCGGTCGTGATGATCGAGCCCTGGTCGCTGCCCTTGTCGCCGGTGGCGTGGAAGATGTTCGGGTGCAGCGTCTTCTTGCCGGTGTTGATGAACTCGACGAAGCCCTTGACGCCGCCGATGAAGGCGAAGTTGTCTTCCTTGTTGTTGCGCTCGTCGACCAGGCGGATCTTGACGCCGTTGTTCAGGAAGCTGAGCTCGCGCAGGCGCTTCGACAGAATGTCGTAGTGGAAGTCGATGTTCGAGAAGATCTCGAGATCCGGAAGGAAGTGGACCTCGGTGCCACGCTTCTCGGTCTCGCCGGTGACCTTCATCGGCGAGACCTCGTGGCCGTCGCGCAGCACGATCTCGCGATCCTGCGGCACGCCCTGCTTGAACTCCATGAAGTGGGCGACGCCGTCGCGGCGCACCGTCAGGCGCAGCCACTTCGACAGGCCGTTCACGCACGACACGCCGACGCCGTGCAGCCCGCCCGAGACCTTGTAGCTGTTCTGGTTGAACTTGCCGCCGGCGTGCAGCTCGGTCAGCGCGATCTCGGCGGCCGAGCGCTTCGGCTCGTGCTTGTCGTCCATCTTCACGCCGGTCGGGATGCCGCGGCCGTTGTCGGTGACGCTGATCGAGTTGTCAGTGTGGATGGTGACGACGATGTCGTCGCAATAGCCGGCCAGGGCCTCGTCGATCGAGTTGTCGACGACTTCGAAGACGAGGTGGTGGAGGCCGGTGCCGTCGGAGGTGTCGCCGATGTACATGCCGGGGCGCTTGCGCACCGCCTCCAGGCCCTCGAGGATCTGGATGCTGCCTTCGCCGTAGGCCGCGCTGGCCGCGGCGTCGCTGCTCGATTTGGCCGCGGCCGCTTCGGCCAGGGCGCGGATCGCGCCTTCGTTGGCACTGTTCGTGGCCCGGGTGGCCATGTCGGCCGGCAGGCCGCTGTCGTCGGGCTTCTTCAGGGGGTCACTCATCGAGCATCACATCCACGGTTCGAGCCTGGCGCCGCAGCATCCAGGACTCATTCAAAACGCTGCAGCGGGCCGCAGCCCGCTGTCACAGTCAGGGGTAGGAACGACTTTCCTCAGATGCGCATCGGCATCACCACGTACTTGAAACCGGCCTGATCGGGCACCGTGATCAGGGCACTCGAATTGGTGTCCTGGAGTTCCATGGTCACCATGTCCTGGCTCATGTTGGTGAGGGCATCGATCAGGTAGGTGACGTTGAAACCGATCTCGATCGTGTCGCCGGAATAGTCGATCTCGAGCTCTTCCTTGGCTTCCTCCTGCTCGGCATTGCTCGAGGCGATGCGCAGGGTTCCGGGCTCGATGTTGACGCGAACGCCCTTGAACTTCTCGCTCGTCAGGATCGCGGCGCGCTGCAGGCTGGACAGCAGCGGCGCACGGCCGAGCGTGACGATGTTCTTGTGGTTCTTCGGGATGACGCGGTTGTAGTCGGGGAACTTGCCTTCGACGAGCTTGGTGACGAACTCCATGCCGCTGAAGGTGAACTTGGCCTGATTGCCGGCAAAGCGCATCTCGATCGGTGCCTCGTCGCCTTCCTTCTCGTCGCGCAGCAGCCGCTGCAGCTCCAGGACCGTCTTTCTCGGCAGGATCACCTCCTGCTTCGGGATCTCGTTGGCAAGCGTCGCCTGCGCCAGTGCTAGACGGTGCCCATCGGTGGCCACGAGGGTGAGACTCTTGCCCTCGGCCACGAACAGGATGCCGTTCAGGTAGTAGCGGATGTCGTGCACCGCCATCGCGAAGTGCACCTGATTGATCAAGCCCTTCAGCACCTTCTGCGGCACGCTGAACACCGGGCCGAAGTCGGCGGCTTCCTGGACCAGCGGAAAGTCGTCGGCCGGCAGCGTCTGCAGGGTGAAGCGGCTCTTGCCGCCCTGCAGGGTCAGCTTGTTCTGGTTCGCCGACAGGGTGACGACCTGGTCGGTCGGCATCGAGCGCAGGATGTCGATCAGCTTGCGCGCGCCGACGGTGGCGGCGAAGTTGCCGCTGTCGCCGTTGAGTTCGGCTGTCGTCCGCACCTGGATCTCGAGATCGCTGGTCGTCAGCTCGACCTGCGGCCCCGTCTTCCTGATCAGCACGTTGGCCAGGATCGGCAGCGTGTGGCGCCGCTCGACGATGCCGGAGACCGCTTGCAGCGCACTCAGGAATTTTTCCTGCGGAGCTTTCAGGACAATCATTTCAACCTCTCAACTTAGTCTTAGTAGTAGAGAACGACGTTTTCTGTGGACAACCCGATTTTCGCCTGTTCCGTCAGGCAGTTAGTCGGTGTGCAAGCACGGTACGGAGCACTGTTTCGAACCGCAGCGGAGGCGAACAACTTCGGTTCGGCGTCCTGTCCTGTGGACAGGTGGTGACTTGTTGGAAACTTGTCCCCAGGGTTCTCGCTTGACAGGATCGTTCGCACCGGTCTCAACCCTTGAGCGTCTGCTCGAGCACGTGCAACTGCTGGTTCAACTCGGAGTTCTTCTGGCGCTCGGCCGAGATCTTGCGAACCGCGTGCAGAACGGTCGTGTGGTCGCGGCCACCGAAGAGCTCGCCGATCTCGGGCAGACTCTTCTGGGTCATTTCCTTGGCCAGGTACATCGCGATCTGGCGCGGCCGGGCGATCGAGGCCGGACGCTTCTTCGAGTACATGTCGGCGACCTTGATCTTGTAGAAATCGGCGCAGGTCTTCTGGATGTTCTCGACGCCGACCTGGCGGTTCTGGATCGACAACAGGTCCTTCAGGGCCTCGCGTGCCAGCTGGATGTTGATGTCCTTGTGGCTGAAGCGCGAGTAGGCGAGGATCTTGCGCAGCGCTCCTTCGAGCTCGCGCACGTTGGCGCGCACGTTCTTGGCGACGAAGAAGGCCACGTCCTCGGGCATCGCCGTGGCCTCGAGCTCGGCCTTGCGCATCAGGATGGCCACGCGCATCTCGAGCTCCGGCGGCTCGATCGCGACGGTCAGGCCGGCGTCGAAGCGCGAGGTGAGCCGCTCGTCGATATCCACCAGCCCTTTCGGGTAGGTGTCGCTGGTCATGATGATGTGCGCACGCTTGGCCAGCAACGCTTCGAAGGCGTTGAAGAACTCCTCCTGCGTGCGCTCCTTGCCGGCGAAGAACTGGACATCGTCGATCAGCAGCAGGTCGAGCTGGTGGTATTTGGCCTTGAGCTCGTCGAAGGTCTTGCGCTGGTAGTTCTTGACGACGTCGGTGATGAACTGCTCGGCGTGGAGGTAGAGGATCCGGGCGTCGGGACGGTCGGCCAGCAACGCGTTGCCCACGGCATGGATCAGATGGGTCTTGCCCAGGCCCACGCCGCCATAGATGAAGAGCGGGTTGTACATCTGCCCCGGGGCGCCCGCCACGTGGAGGGCGGCCGTCCGGGCCATCTGGTTGGCCCGCCCCGGCACGAGGGTGTCGAAGGTCAGGAGCGGGTTGAGGCGGCTGCGCGACGGCTGGACACTGGTCGAAGCGGATGCTGCGGCCGACGGGAAGGCCGGAGCGGCGCTGTTGACGAACGTGCCGACATGCGCAGCGCCGTTGACGGCTCGAAGCGGAGAAGACCCGGCCGTCGCCGCGCCGGCGCTGTTCGTGCCGTCCCGCGGCGCCAGCGTGACGTCGAGCCGCACCGGCTTGCCGGCGAGTTCGCTCAGGACCGATTCGATGCGACCGGCGTACTGGTTTCGGATCCAGTCGAGCTTGAAGCGGTTCGGTACGCGCACCGTGACCAAGGCGCCGGCGGCGCCCTGGTCGGTGACTTCGGCGGCTGGCAGCGGGCGGATCCAGGTGTTGAACTGCTGTTCCGGCAGTTCGGAAGCAAGGCGTTCGCAGCCGCGCTGCCAAAGGTCAATACTCATTGTGGAGAAGTGCTTTCGAAGCGGGTCGATTGTATGCCGGCGAGGGCCCGGCGAACGAGGGTTATCCACAGTTTTCAAAGGGCAGACCGCGGGTTCAGTGCCTCTCCCCTTACTGTGACGCGCCGGATGGTTGACGCCCGTGGCTCGTTTGGGTCTAAAATCGTCGGTTCCCCGAAGCATGCTCCCCGAAGAGCCCGGCTGTTCCAGCCGCTTCGGCCAGCATCGCGGCGCGTGCCAGACGGCATTCGGCGCCCGACCCCTCTGAAGCGGACTGATCATGAAACGCACGTACCAAGCCTCAAAAGTTCGCCGCGCACGCACGCACGGCTTCCTCGTCCGCATGAAGACCCGCGGGGGCCGTGCCGTGATCAACGCCCGTCGCGCCAAGGGTCGAAAGCGTCTGGCCGTCTGAGTCGGCGTCGCCTCGCGCGTCCGTGAGCGTCGAGGCACCAGCCGCGCCGATCGGCCGCCTCGTGCGTTCCGTCGATTTCGAGCGCGTGCTCCGCAACCGCAGCCGGTCCCAGAGCGTGCATTTCGCTTTGCACCACCTCGCCGACAGGCCGCGAGCCGCCCGCCGGCCCGATTGTCGACCGGTTACAGACAAGTTATCAACAGGGAGGTCCACAGACTTGTCACCCGCTGTGGATGACTTTCCTTTTGAAGGCGCCGTCGAACCTCTGGCGAGCCCCTCTGTCGGCGCGCTGGGCTTGTGGTTCGGAGCCGTGGTACCGAAGCGCCATGCGCGCCGCGCGGTCACCCGGACCTTGTTGAAGCGGCAGATCCGGGCTGCGATGACGGCGCATGTCGCCGACCTGCCGAACGGACTCTGGGTCGTGCGTCTGCGGGCCCCGTTCGATCGCGTCGCGTTTCCGAGCGCGGCGTCGCCGGCTCTGCAACGCGCCGCCCGCGACGAGCTCGAAGCGCTGCTGGCGCGTACCGCAGCGTCGCCGGGCGCCTCGAACTGAGCCCCTGCCCATGCCGACCGGTCTACGACAACTTCCCAAGCGCCTGCTGATGGCTCTGGTCCGCGGCTACCGGCTGTTGTTGAGCCCCTGGCTCGGCAGTTCATGCCGGTTCGAGCCGACCTGTTCGCGCTATGCCCTCGATGCGCTCGACCGCCATGGCGCCACGGCCGGCACCTGCCTTACGCTTGCGCGCATCGGCCGCTGCCATCCGTGGTGCGCCGGTGGCCACGATCCCGTTCCGCAGGAGCTCCCGCGGCTCTTCGCCTTCATGACATCCCGCGCCGCCGACCGCGCGCCCTCCCATCCGACCGAGAAGACCGCCCCATGACCGATATTCGCCGCACCATCCTGTGGGTGGTGTTCTCGATGTCCCTGTTCCTGATCTGGGACGCCTGGCAGAAGCACAACGGTCAGCCGTCGTTCTTCAGCCCGGCGCCCACCGCCAAGCCGGCAGCGGTCGGAGCGGCACCCGGGACGTCCCCGGGCGCCGCTCCCGGTGCGGTGCCGGTACCGTCGGGGGCCTTGCCGGCGAATGCCGGCGCGGTGACGGCGGCGGCTCCGCCGACTGCCATCGTCGCCGGTGCGCCGAGCGGCGAGAAGGTGACGATCACCACCGACCTCGTCAAGGCGACGATCGACAGCATCGGCGGCACGCTCGATCGCACCGAGCTGCTCAAGCAGGTCGACCCGTTCGATCCGAAGCAGAACGTGGTGCTGCTCGACCGATCCGCGCATCGACTGTATGTGGCCCAGACCGGCCTCGTGCCGCCGGCAGGCGGCGCCGGATTGCCGAATCACCTGACCCCGATGACCATCGTGCCCGGACCGCGCACCCTCGAGGCGGGCCAGAACGAACTCCAGGTGAAGTTCGAAAGCGCCGTGGTCGGCGGGGTCAAGCTCGTCAAGACCTACACCTTCCACCGTGGCAGCTACGTCATCGACGTCGGATTCCAGGTCCTCAACGAGTCGGCCGCAGCGGTGGACCCGAGGCTCTACCTGCAACTGGTGCGCGACGGCAACGCGCCCGAGGGCGAGTCGAGCTTCTATTTCACCTTCACCGGCCCGGCGATCTACACCGACAGCGCCAAGTTCAAGAAGATCGACTTCAAGAGCATCGAGAAGCACAAGCCCGGCGAGAAGCCGGATCACGAAACGGTCGCCGACAACGGCTGGGTCGCGATGGTGCAGCACTACTTCGCCTCCGCCTGGCTGATCGACAAGTCCGGGGCGAAGCCGCAGCCGCGCGAGTTCTATACCGGCAAGGTCGATACCAACACGTACTCGGTCGGCGAGTTCGTGCCGCTCGGCGAGATCGCGCCAGGCGCTTCGAAGACGTTCGATGCGCGGCTCTTCATCGGCCCGCAGGAAGAGAACAAGCTCGAAGCGATCGCCCCAGGTCTGGAACTCGTCAAGGACTACGGCTGGTTCACGATCCTCGCCAAGCCGCTGTTCTGGCTGCTCACGCAGCTCCACAAGCTCATCGGCAACTGGGGCTGGGCCATCGTCGGGCTCGTGGTGCTGCTGAAGATCGCCTTCTTCTGGCTCAACGCCACCGCCTACCGGTCGATGGCGAAGATGAAGGCGATCAATCCGAAGATCATGGAGATGCGCGAGCGGCTCAAGGACAAGCCGCAGCAGATGCAGCAGGAGATGATGCGCATCTACCGCGAGGAGAAGGTCAACCCGCTCGGCGGCTGCCTGCCGATCGTCGCCCAGATGCCGTTCTTCATCGCGCTCTACTGGGTGCTGCTGTCCAGCGTCGAGATGCGGCACGCGCCGTGGATCGGCTGGATTACCGACCTCTCGGCCAAGGATCCGTTCTTCATCCTGCCGCTGCTGATGACGGCCACCAGCGTGTTCCAGGTCTGGCTCAACCCGACGCCGCCGGATCCGGTGCAAGCCAAGATGATGTGGATCATGCCGCTCGTCTTCTCGGTGATGTTCTTCTTCTTCCCGGCGGGGCTGGTGCTGTACTGGCTCACCAACAATATCCTGTCGATCGCGCAGCAGTGGCTGATCAACAAGAAGCTCGGCGTGCTCGGCAAGTAGCGCGCTGAAGCGGCGCGCCGGAATCCGCGCATGCCCGGCCGCCACGCCGATCCGATCGCCGCCATCGCGACCGCGAACGGTCGGGGCGCGGTCGGCATCGTGCGAGTCTCGGGTCCGGACCTGGGTGCGCTGATCGAGGCGCTGTGCGGCCGCCTGCTCGAGCCGCGTCGCGCTACCTTCCTGCCGTTTCTCGATGCCGATGGCCAGGCGATCGACCAGGGACTTGCGCTCCATTTCCCGGCACCCCATTCGTACACCGGCGAATCGGTGCTCGAACTCCAGGCGCATGGCGGCGCCGTGCTGCTGCAGTTGCTGCTGGGCCGCTGCCTCGAGGCGGCCGCGGAGACCGACCCGCGCACCGGCCGGCCCCGACTGGCCGGGCTGCGGCTGGCCGAACCGGGCGAATTCACCGCACGTGCATTCCTCAACGACAAGCTGGACCTGGCACAGGCCGAGGCCGTTGCCGACCTGATCGATGCCAGCACCGAGGCGGCCGCGCGTTCGGCCAGCCGTTCGCTGAGCGGCGCCTTCTCCACCGAGGTCGATGACCTGCGCGAGCGACTGATCGACCTGCGGATGCTGGTCGAGGCCACGCTCGACTTTCCCGAGGAGGAGATCGACTTCCTCGAGAAGGCCGACGCCGTCGGTCGCCTGCGCCGCGTCGGGGACGCGGTCGAGGCGGTGCTGGGGCGAGCGCGTCAGGGCGTGCTGCTGCGTGATGGCATCAAGGTCGTGCTGGCGGGCCAGCCGAACGTGGGAAAGAGTTCGCTGCTGAACGCGCTGGCGGGCGCCGAGCTCGCCATCGTCACGCCGATCCCCGGCACTACGCGCGACCGCGTCGCCGGGACGATCCAGATCGAGGGCGTGCCGGTGCACGTCGTCGACACCGCCGGCCTGCGCGACTCCGACGACACGGTCGAGCGGATCGGCATCGCGCGCAGCTGGGGCGAGATCGACGACGCCGATGCCCTGATCTTCCTGCACGACCTGACGCGTATGGACGAACCCGGGTACATGGCCGCCGAGGCGCGCATCGCCGCGCGCCTGCCGGCGGCTCTGGTGGCCGCGCGAGGCGTTCTCGACGTCTACAACAAGGCCGATCTGGCTGCCGTGCCGGCCGATTGCGACGGCATCGTCATCTCGTCAATGACAGGAAGCGGTCTCGAGGCCTTGAGACGGCGCCTGCTCGAGGCGGCAGGCTGGCATGCGCAGCCCGAAGGCGTTTTCATTGCTCGCACCCGGCACCTCGAAGCACTGCGGCGCACGCGCGAGCACATCGGCCTGGCCCTCGACCACGCCGCCGTGCGCGACGCCGCGCTCGAGCTCCTGGCCGAGGAGCTGCGGCTGGCCCACGACGCGCTCGGCGAGATCACTGGCGCGTTCACCCCCGACGACCTCCTCGGCGTGATCTTCAGCCGCTTCTGCATCGGCAAATAGCATCGCCCGGTCGTGCGTGCCGGACCGCACGCCGACCGGCTCGGGGCCGACGGGCGGACGCCGTGGCGCGATGGATGGGCGGCCGGCCGTTGCCGGGTCCAGCCGATAATCGCCCCCTGACGCGCAGAGCGGCTGCACAGACGGCGGCGCGCGGGGAGGCCACATGGACATCGACGGGCTGGTGCAGGCGGTGCAGACGCTGAACGCGGAGGATGCGTTCCGGGCCCGGCTGACGCTGGAACAGTGGCGCAACATCGCGCCCTATCTCGGCCGCCACGAGATCCGCGCCGGCGATCTTCTGATCAAGCAGGGCGATGCCGACCGGTCGATGTACTTCATCGGCCAGGGCACGATGCAGATCTTCGTGACCGGCGGCCCTCCGGGCGCCAATCGGGTCGCGATCCTGCGTGCCGGCGCCGTGGTCGGCGAGCCGGGCCTCTTCGGCGACAGTCCGCGGATGGCCAACGTCGAGGCGATGACGCCTTGCACCGTCTGGGCCCTGCGCGGACCACGCATGGAAGAACTCGCGCAACGCTCGCCCGCGCTCGCACTCGAGCTGTTGCGCGCCGCCGGCGCGGTGATGGCGGCGCGGATGCGCGCCAACCTGACGCGCCAGACACCCGTCAGCTGACCGGTTCAGGTCGCAACGGGACGCTTGCCGGCAGGACCGGCGAGCAGCGTCGCTTCCACCCGCGCGAGCGGTTCCGGCAAGCCCGAAAGCACCAGCGTGTCGCCGGCCTGCAGGATCAATCCGGGATCGGGTGCGCGCACCGCACCGGAAGCCCGTCGCACCGACACCACCGACACGCTGGTTTCGCCGACGCCATGGCTGCCGAGCGGCTGGCCGATCGAGCGCGATGCTTCCGGCAGAGTCACGCTGAGCAGGCGCGCGTGCTGGAGTTCGTCGACGGTGTCGTCGTCGGCACCGTGGAAGTACCCGCGCAGCAACCGGTAGCGTGCGTCCCTCTGCTGCTGGACGATGCGCAGCACGCGCCGCATCGGCACCCCGACGAGCGCCAGCGCATGGCTGGCCAGCATCAGCGAGCCCTCGATCGCTTCCGGCACGACCTCGGTCGCTCCGGCGGCCTGGAGTCGCTCGAGATCGGAATCGTCGAGCGTGCGGATGACGACCGGCACCGTCGGCGCATGCGAGCGCACGAGCTGCAGGATGCGCAGCGCCGACGGCGTGTCGTGGTAGCTGATGACCACGGCGCTCGCCCGGGCGAGGCCTGCGGCCATCAGGCTTTGCAGGCGCGCGGCATCGCCGAAGACGACGCTCTGCCCGCCCGCCGCGGCCTGGCGCACGCGGTCCGGATCGAGGTCGAGGGCGATGTAGGCGATGTGCTCGGCTTCCAGCAGTCGCGCCAGGTTCTGGCCGCTGCGGCCGAAGCCGCAGATGATGATGTGGGCCGCGGTGTTGATCGTCCGCTTGGCGATCGTCGTCATCGCCACCGACTGCATCAGCCAGTCTGTGGCCGACAGCCGCATCACGATGCGATTGCTGAAATGGATCAGCAGCGGTGTCGCCAGCATCGACAACACCATGCTGGCGAGGATCGGGCTTTGCAGGTGCTCGGGCAGCAGCCGCTGGCCGGTGGCCAGCGTCAGCAGCACGAAGCCGAACTCGCCGGCCTGGGCAAGGTAGATGCCGGTGCGCAGCGCGACGCCGGGTGCCGCGCCGAAGAGGCGGGCGAGCCCGGTGACGAGCGCGAACTTGAAGAGCACCGGTGCGATCGTCAGCAGCAGCACGAGCGCCCATTCGCGCCAGACCGCCGTGGCGTCGAGCTTCATGCCGATGGTGATGAAGAAGAGCCCGAGCAGGACGTCGTGAAACGGCCGGATGTCGGTCTCCACCTGGTGCTTGAACTCGGTTTCGGCGATCAGCATGCCGGCGACGAAGGCGCCGAGGGCCAATGACAGGCCCGCCGTTTCGGTGAGCCAGGCCAGGCCGAGGGTCACCAGCAGCAGGTTGAGGATGAAGAGCTCCTCGCTCTTCCTGCGCACGACCAGGGTCAGCCACCAGCGCATGACCCAGTGCCCGCCGACCAGCAGCACGGTCAGCAGCGCCCCGGCCTTCAGCGTGGCCAGCGCGAGTTCGCGCGCCAGGACTTCGGGCGAGGCCCCGAGGGCGGGAATCAGCACCAGCAACGGCACCACGGCGAGATCCTGGAACAGCAGCACGCCCATCACCCGGCGCCCATGCTCGGTCTCGAGCTCGAGGCGCTCGGCCATCAGCTTGACGACGATGGCGGTGCTGCTCATCGCAAGCGCGCCGCCGAGGGCGATCGCGCTCTGCCAGTTCAGGCCCCAGCCGCGCCCGAGCTGGACGAAGCCCCACGCCAGCAGCGCGTTTCCCGCCAGCGTGCCGAGGATGGTCAGCGTGACCTGGCTCAGGCCGAGCCCGAAGACCAGGCGGCGCATGCTGCGCAGTTTCGGCAGGTTGAATTCCAGGCCGATCACGAACATCAGGAAGACAACGCCGAACTCCGCGAGGTAGCTCACCCCGACCGAGTCCTTGGCCAGACCCATGGCCTTGGGACCGATGATCACGCCGACGGCGAGATAGCCGAGCATCGGCGGCAGCCGGGCCAGCCGGCAGAGCACGGCGCCGGCGACTGCGGCGACGAGAAAGAGCAGGACCAGTTCGAGCGTGGTGGCCATCGTCGGCAAGGAGGGTCAGGAACGCGCCGGCCCGGCATGGCCGCGGTCAACTCTAGAATCGACCGATCCTACCGGGCACATCCACCCCCCAGTGTCTGCAAAACCCTCATTCGACCCCTTGCGCGCGCTGCAGCTGGCGCGCGACACGCTGGACATCGAGGCGCGCGCGCTGATCGGCTTGAAGGCACGCCAGGGCGAGGGCTTCACGCGCGCGCTCGTGGCGGTGCTGGAGTGCCACGGCAGGGTGGTGGTGATGGGCATGGGCAAGAGTGGTCATGTCGGACGCAAGATCGCGGCCACCCTCGCCTCGACGGGGACGCCGGCGCACTTCGTCCACCCCGGCGAAGCGAGCCACGGCGATCTCGGCATGGTCGCACCGGGCGATGTCGTTCTGGCGATCTCGAACTCCGGCGAGAGCGACGAACTCGCCGCGATCGTCCCGGCCTTGAAGCGCATCGGCGTGACGCTCGTGGTCATGACCGGGCGTGCCCACAGCAGCCTCGCCGAGCACGCCGACGTGGTGCTGTCGAGCGAGGTGGATCAGGAAGCGTGCCCGCTGAACCTGGCGCCTACCGCCAGCACCACCGCGCAGATGGCGCTGGGCGACGCGTTGGCCGTTGCGTTGCTCGATGCGCGCGGCTTTCGCGAGGAAGACTTCGCTCGATCGCATCCCGGCGGAACCCTGGGCCGCAAGCTGCTCATCCACGTGCGCGACCTGATGCGCAGCGGCACGGCGGTACCCCGGGTAGGACCCAAGACGACCTTCACCGAGATGCTGCGCGAGATGACCGGCAAGGGCCTGGGCTTCACCGCGGTTGCCGACCCCGACGGTGGCGTGCTGGGCATCTTCACCGATGGCGACCTGCGCCGCCTGATCGAGCGTGGCGCCGACCTGCGCGCGTTGCGGGCGGCCGACGTCATGCACACCGGACCCAGGCTGGTCCGCGAGGATGCGCTCGCGGTGGAGGCGGCCCAGGTGATGGAGCAGCACCGGATCACCAGCGTGCTCGTCGTCGACGGCGAAGGCGCGCTGTGCGGGGCGCTCAATTCGAACGACCTGATGCGGACCAAGGTCATCTGATGGAACGCTCTGGATCCCCCGGGTTCCTGCGGTGCGGACTCTGAAAAAGCCGATGCGTCCCATCGAGCCCACTCTCAACTTCGACCCCGCGCTGCTGCTCCGTGCCCGCGGCCCGGGCAGCGGCATCCGCGCGGCGATCTTCGATGTCGACGGGGTGCTGACCGACGGCACGATCTACATGCAGGCCGAGGGCGAGGTCATGAAGGGGTTCTCGACGCTCGACGGCCACGGCTTGAAGTTGCTCGCGCGCGGCGGCATCCAGCCGATCGTGATCACCGGGCGCGACTCGGCCGCCGTGCGGCGCCGGGTTGCCGATCTCGGCATCGGCGTGGCGCGCTACGGCGTCTCCGACAAGCTGGCAGAGGCCGGCGCCCTGCTCGCGGAGATGGGCATGGCCTGGGAAGCGGTCGCGGCGATGGGCGACGACTGGCCCGATCTGCCGCTCCTCGCGCGGGCCGGCTTCGCCTGCGCGCCACCGGGCGCTCATGCCGAAGTGCGGGCCCTGGCCGACCACGTGACGGCGGCGCGAGCCGGCCAGGGCGCGGCGCGCGAATGTTGCGACCTGCTGCTGATCGCGGCGGGACGCTACGCCGAACTCCTCCGGACCGACCTGACCACGCTGGACCGCGCCGGGTGATGCAGGCACCCGCCGCCAGACAGCCGGCGGACACACCGCGGGTGCGGCCATCGCGGGTCATCGCACGGCTGTCGGCGGCGGTCGGCGCCTACCTGCCGCTCTTCGTGATGGCGTTGCTGGCGATCGGCACGTGGTGGCTGGTGAAGAACACGCCGCTCACCGAAAGCGTCGGCGTGCCGGCGCCGCTGCGCCACGAACCGGACTACACGATGCGCGACTTCATGGTGCAGCGGTTCGGTCCCGATGGCGCGATGCGCACCCAGATCGAGGGCGACGTCGCGATGCACTATCCGGACACCGACACCCTCGAGATCGAGAACCCGCGGGTGCGGGCGATCGATCCGCACGGCAATGTCACGCTGGCGTCGGCGGCGAAGGCGCTCGCCAACGGCGACGGCAGCGAGGTCCAGCTGCTGGGCGGGGCGCACGTGGTTCGAGAGGCCACGCCGCGCGAGGAAGCCATCGACTTCCGCGGCGAGTTCCTGCACCTGTTCGTCAAGTCCGAGCGCGTGCGCTCGCACCTCCCGGTGGTGGTGCGACAGGGTCGGACCGAGGTCCGTGCGGGCGGCATGGAATACGACAACCTTGCCCGGGTTGTCGAATTGAAGGGCCGGGTGAACGGCGTGTTCGTGCCGCCAGCACGCAAGTAGGCGCTGACCTCCAATGGACGCGGACCGGCCTCAAGGCCCTGCATCACCGCTCGTCTTCATCACCGGCGCGTCGAGCGGCATCGGCCGGGCGCTTGCCGGGCGCTTCCACCGTGCTGGCTACCGCCTCGCGCTGGTGGCCCGGCGCGCGCCCGAGATCGAGTCCTGGCTGCGCGCCGCGGGCATCGACGCGGCCGGCGCGACGGTCTATCCCGCCGATGTCCGGGACGTCGATGCCATCGTCGGCGTCGGCCGGGCCTGCATCGCCGCTCAAGGCCTGCCGGACGTGGTCGTCGCCAACGCCGGGATCAGCATCGGCATGGACACGGCGGACTACGCCGACCTCGAGGTCATGCGCGCCACCTACGAGACCAACACCCTCGGCATGGCGGCAACTTTCCATCCCTTCGTCGCGGCCATGCGCGAGCGCGGCTCCGGGACGCTGGTCGGAATCGCCAGTGTCGCCGCCATTCGCGGCCTGCCGGGACACGGCGCCTACGCTTCGAGCAAGGCCGCCGTGGTGAGCTACTGCGAGAGCCTGCGCGGCGAGCTGCGTCCGCACGGCGTGCGCGTGGTGACCATCCTGCCGGGCTACGTCGACACGCCGCTGACCCAGGGCAATCGCTACGCCATGCCGTTCCTGATGACCGCCGAGGCCTTCGCCGAGCACGCCTACGCGGCGATCGTCGCGGGTCGCCGCTATCGGGTGATTCCGTGGCAGATGGGCATCGTCGCCAAGCTGCTGCGCGGGCTGCCCGATCCGCTTTTCGACCGCTTGCTGGCGAAGCGCGCGCGCAAGCAGCGTCGGTCGACGTAGCGCCTCTCCGGGCCCGCTCGCCGCGCGGTGCGACGATCCGCCCGGACGTGAAAAAGGCGATGGGCCTGTGCGCCATCGCCTTTGTCGGTACGGGCGCCTGCGCGCCCGGGGCTCCTCAGTAGCCGCCGCGGTTGCCGCCGCCGCCGCCGCCGGAACGGCCGCCACCGCCGCCGCCGTAGCCGCCACCGCCGCCGCTGCGACCACCGCCACCACCGCCGTAGCCGCCACCGCCGCCACCGCTGCCGAAGCCGCCGCCGCCACCACCGGCGCGACCACCGCCGCCACCGAAGCCACCCGGACGTTCTTCACGAGGACGGGCCTCGTTGACGACGATCGCGCGACCGTCGAGCGCCTGGCCATTCATGCCGTTGATGGCTGCCTGGGCTTCCGGATCTGAACCCATCTCGACGAAGCCGAAGCCCTTCGAGCGCCCCGTGTCCCTGTCCATCATGACCTTGGCCGACGAGACCGAACCGTACTGCGCGAAGGCCTGCTGGAGGTCATCGTCACGGATGTTGTATGACAGGTTGCCGACGTAAAGTTTGTTGCCCATGCAGAGCCCCTTTCAATTTCTTAGCGACATCTGGAGCTTCTACCCGTCGTGAACCATTCAAGCGAAGGCGCTGCATCCATACCGAGACTAGGGAATATAAGTGAATTGCGCCAAAGTATGCATATGGGAAGCGAGGGGGTGTTGTTTTGGGGCAGCCGACCTGCGGGCCGATCCGGGGCGTCGGCCGGGGAGGGTTAATGCCGTCCTCAATCCCGCGGATCGCCAGCCTGGTGCCGAGTGTGACCGAGCTGGTGTTCGCGCTCGGGCTGGGCCCGCGCCTCGTCGCCCGGACCGGTTTCTGCGTCCATCCCGCTGCCGGCGTCGCCCCGGTGCCGAAGGTCGGGGGCACCAAGGACGTCAACCTCGCCAAGCTGCGCCGCCTGGCGCCGACCCACGTCCTCGTCAATGTCGACGAGAACCGGCTGGAGACGGTCGAGGCGATCCGCGGCTGGAGAGAGCCTCCGGAAGTCGTCGTGACCCATCCGAACGATCCGGTCGACAACCTCGAACTCGTCGATCTGCTGGCCGGGGTCTTCGCCGCCGAGGCCGGCGTCGCCGTCCGAGCCGCCGGGCTGCGCGCGGATCTCCGCCGCGAACTCGACCTGACGCGTCCCGCCGGTCGACCGGTGCGTCGGGTGCTGTACCTGATCTGGCGGGAGCCCTGGATGACGGTCGCCCGCGACACCTATCTGTCGCGGATGCTGGCGCGCGTCGGCTGGGAGACGTTGCCGGACGCCAGCGGTGGAATGAGCGGCGCGGCGCGCTATCCCGTCGTGTCCGGCAACGAGCCCTGGCTCGGCGCGATCGAGAGGATCTTGCTGAGCTCGGAGCCTTACCGTTTCGATCCCGGCCACTTCGACGCAGCCCGGGCGTTGTGTCCGGCGGCCAGCGTGCAGCTGGTCGACGGCGAGCGTCTCAGCTGGTACGGATCGCGGGCGGTCGATGCCCTGCGCTACCTGCGCGAGCTGGCCGCCTGAGAAGCCGACGAGCTCGCTGGAGCATCGATTGGGTCCGACCATCTGCGACATGAACGAGCCGTTGGTGTCGCCGTGCTTGGACGCGTCGAGGTGCTGTCCTGTCGGTGCTGGCTTCGGACCCGGCGACAATGCCGCATGGAGATCTACAAGCCGCTGATCGCGCTCCTGGCCATCGTCAATCCGATCGGCGTGCTGCCGTTCTTCATCCACTTCACCAGCGGCTTCTCGCGCCAGCAGCGGCGCCGCACGATCCGGGTCGCCGCCACCGGAGCGTTTCTCGTCATCTCGATCAGCGCGCTCGCGGGGCTGCGGATCATCGAGTTCTTCGGCATCTCGCTCGCCTCGTTCCAGGTCGGCGGCGGCATGCTGCTGCTGATCTCGTCGTTGCAGATGCTCCATGCCGAGCCGGCCGAAAGCCGCAAGGCGGACCTGACGGAAGGCGACGACAAGGTCGACGCTGGCGACAGCATCGCCGTCGTGCCGCTGACCATTCCGCTGCTGACCGGCCCGGCGACGATCTCGACGATGGTGATCTACGCCGAGAAGACCCGCCACTGGTGGGAACTCGCCATCCTGGTCGCCTACGGCGTCGTCATCGGCCTGTCGGTCTGGGTGGCGTTCAGCCTGTCGGGACGGATCGCCCGCGCGATCGGCAAGACCGGCATCAACGTGATGACCCGGCTGATGGGCCTGCTGCTCGCGGCGCTGGCCGTCGAGGTGATGTCCGAAGGCCTGGTCAAGCTCTTCCCCGGCCTCGTCGGCGGCGTTCGCTAGGACAGGCCTGGCCATGCAGACCGCACCTTACGACTACATCGTCTGCGGCGCCGGCACCGCCGGCTGCCTGCTCGCCAACCGCCTCAGCGCCGACGGCCAGCATCGCGTGCTGCTGATCGAGGCGGGCGGCAACGACGACTACGTCTGGGTGCACATCCCGGTCGGCTACCTCTACTGCATCGGCAACCCGCGCACCGACTGGCTGTTCCAGACCGAGGCCGATCCGGGCCTCAACGGGCGGACGCTGCGCTATCCGCGCGGCAAGGTGCTGGGCGGCTGCAGCAGCATCAACGGCATGATCTACATGCGCGGCCAGGCGCGCGACTACGACGGTTGGGGCCGCGGCGACGGCTTCGGTGCCAACGCCGGCTGGAGCTGGGACGAGTGCCTGCCGTACTTCCTGCGCCACGAGGACTTCCACCGCGGTGCGGACGCGTTCCACGCCGCCCCGGGATTCGATCCCACCGGCAAGCGCGCCGGCGGCGAATGGCGGGTCGAGAAGCAGCGGCTGCGCTGGGACATCCTCGACGCCTTCGCGACGGCGGCGACGCAGGTCGGCATCCCGGCGACCGCCGACTTCAACCGCGGCGACAACGAGGGCGTCGGCTACTTCGACGTCAACCAGCGCAGCGGCGTCCGCTGGAACGCCACCAAGGCCTTCCTGCGGCCGGCCGAGCGGCGCCCGAATCTGCAGGTCTGGACGGGTGCGCACATCTCGCGCCTGCTCCTCGACGGGCAGGGCAGCGGCGGCGGTGGCGAGGGCCCGCTGCGCGCGGTCGGGGTCGAGGTGATCCAGGCCGGCAGCGGCGGGCGCATCGTGGCACGGGTGCGAGCGGGCGGCGAGGTCATCCTGGCCGCCGGCGCGATCGGCACGCCGCAGCTGCTGCAGCTCTCCGGCATCGGCCCGGCGGAACTGCTTCGCACGCACGGTGTGGCCGTGGCGCACGAACTGCCCGGCGTCGGCGCCAACCTTCAGGATCACCTGCAGATCCGCGCGGTCTACGCCGTCGACGGCGTCCGCACGCTGAACACGATGGCCGGCTCGCTCTGGGGCAAGGCCCGCATCGGCCTCGAGTACGCGACCCGACGCAGCGGCCCGATGAGCATGGCGCCGTCGCAGCTCGGTGCGTTCGCCCGCAGCGATGCAGGGCGCGACCATCCGAATCTCGAATACCACGTGCAGCCGCTGTCGCTGGATGCGTTCGGCGAGCCGCTGCATCGCTACAACGCCTTCACGGCGAGCGTCTGCAACCTCAATCCGACAAGTCGCGGCAGCGTCGCCATCCGTTCGCCTCACCACGACGCCGCGCCGGTGATCGCACCGCGCTACCTGCGCACGGATGAAGACCGGCACGTCGCCGCGGAAGGTCTGCGGCTGACCCGCCGCATCGTCGCCCAGCCGGCACTCGAGCGCTACCGCCCGCGCGAGGTCAAGCCCGGCGTCGAGTTCCAGAGCGACGCCGAACTCGCCAAGCTCGCCGGCGACATCGGCACGACCATCTTCCACCCCGTCGGCACCGCGAAGATGGGTCCCGCGGCCGATCCCGCCGCGGTGGTCGATGCGCGCTTGCGCGTGCACGGCGTCGGCGGGTTGCGGGTCGTCGATGCGAGCGTGATGCCGACGATCACCAGCGGCAACACCAACGCGCCGACGCTGATGATCGCCGAGCGCGGCGCCGATTGGATCCTGGCCGACAGCCGGCCGGCGTGACAGGGGCACTCAGGACAGGAGCTGCTTGCGGGCGCGGTGCATGCGCACGAAGAGGTTGTCGGCGCTGATGCCGAGCGTGGCGCAGACTGTCGCGGTCGGCTGCTCGTCGATCAGGCGCAACCGGACCGCGTCGCGCAGACCCCGAGGCAGCGTCTCGATGCGCGCCAGGGTCTGAGCGAGCCGCTCGCGCTGCTCGGCGATGTCGCCAGGCCCGGGCTGCGGACACTCGATGGCCGGTCCGCCCTGTTCGTCGACGGCGTCGTCGATCGGCGCGTAGCGCGCCTGGCGCCGCACCGTGTCGACGATCTTGTGCTTGAGCACGGCCGTCAGCCAGGAGCGCAGAGCGGCCCGACCGGCGAAGGTGGCGCGCCCGGACAGCACCGCCTCGAAGACGTCGTGCACCGCGTCCTCGGCGAGGACGGGGTCGCGCAGGCGTCGTCGGGCGAAGCGCACGAGATAGGCACGGTGCGAGATCAACTCGGCCCATGCGGTATCGCTGGCGGCGCCGGGGCGGGCGGCGAGGGCCAGGCGGGCGGCGGCGGTCGTGAGGTCGGGGTTCGGATTCATGCGCTCGACTCTGCGGCGGCGATCTCGCGCCAGCCTCGCGAATCCTCACGCCAGCATCACATTTGCGTAAGAAGCGCGGACCCGGGCGCGACAATTCGCCCCATGCCGCAAACTGCGCCCGCCTCGATCCTGGTCGCCGAGGACCAGACCGACATCCGCGATCTGCTCGTGCTGAACCTGCGCGGCGCCGGCTACACGGTCAGTGCAGTCGGCGACGGCACTGCGGCGCTCGCAAGCCAGGCCGAAGCGGCCAGCGACCTGCTGATCCTCGACCTGATGATGCCGGGCTTGGACGGTCTGGAAGTCTGCAAGGCGCTGCGTGCGCGCGGCCACAGCACCCCGATCCTCATGCTGACCGCGAAGTCGACCGAGCTCGATCGCGTGCTCGGTCTGGAGCTCGGCGCCGACGACTACCTCACCAAGCCCTTCTCGCTGGCCGAGCTGCTGGCCCGCGTCAAGGCGCTGCTGCGCCGCGCCGACCTGCTGCGGGCGGCGCACGCCGACGGGCAGCAGCAGACCCAGGCGATCCGCAATGGCGAACTCGAGATCCAGCCGGCCAAGCGGCTGGTGCGCTATCGCGGCGCGGCGATCGACTTCACCGCGCTCGAGTTCGACCTGCTGCTGCATTTCGCGACCCACCCGGGCCATGTCTTCTCGCGTTCTCAGCTCCTCGGCGCGGTCTGGGGTTACAGCCACGACGGCTACGAGCACACCGTGACGACGCACATCAACCGCCTGCGCGCCAAGCTCGAGTCCGATCCGATGCGCCCCGAGCTGATCCTCACCGTGCGCGGCGCCGGCTACCGGATGCGCGAGGCGCCGCGGTGATGGGCGGCCAGGTGCCGGGGCTGCGTTGAGCGTCCGCCTCAAGCTCGCGCTGACGATCTTCGCGACGGGCCTGGCCACGGCGCTGCTGGTCATCGCGACGGTGCTGTACGCGTACCAGCGCTTCGACCGGGAGATGACGTTCCAGCGCGCCAGCTCCTTCCTGATGCGCGTCACGATGACCTACGACGACGTCCTCGAGCTGCGGCGGCGTCGACCGGAGGAGTTCGACGCCTGGCTGCGCAACCTCGTCCTGTACGAACCCGATACCCAGCTCTATGTCCTCGACGCCGCGGGCGTCGTCCTGGCCAGCACCGGCAAGGTCCGTCTCGCGCCCGGTTTCAAGGTCGCCCTCGGTCCCGTGATGGCCGCCATGCAGGCGGCCAAGGAGAACCCCGGACGCACGCCGTTCGTCATGGGCGACGATCCCGAGCGCATGGACGCGAACGCGGTCGTCGCGGCCGAGCCGCTGCGCGCCGGCGGCGGCGCGACCGCCGGTTACCTCTACCTCGTCGCCCACCGCGACAGCGTCGGCGGCTCGCGCTGGGAGGCGTTGCGCAGCAGTTTCGCGCTGCCGTCGCTCGCCCTGATCGGCCTGATCGTCGCCCTGACGACCTTGCTCGCGGCGCTGGTCATCGCCTCGGTGACGCGGCCGCTGCGGCGCCTGACCGATGCAGTCGCGTCGCTGTCGCGCAGCGGCCTGGAGGAATCGACGGCCAGCGCAACCCGTAGCTTGTTGCCCCCGCCGACACGCGACGAGTTCGGGCAGCTCACCGCGGCTTTCGAGATGATGCTCGCGACACTGCGCCGCCAATGGGGTGCCTTGCGGCGGCTCGACCATTTCCGGCGCGAAGGCATCAGCAACCTGTCCCACGACCTGCGCTCGCCGCTGACCGCGACGGCCGCTTGCCTGGAGACGCTCGAGCAGCGCTGGGCCGCCGACGCGGCGCGCGCCGACGACAGCCGCCTGCTCGAGGTGGCGCTGCGCAACACCCGCAACGCGGCGCGCCTGGTGCAGTCGCTCGGCGACCTGGCCCAGCTCGACGAGCCCGAGTTCAGCCTGCGCGCGGTGGGCGTCGACGTCGGCGAGTTGCTCGACGACATCCGCGTGCGCTTCGCGGCGCGCGCGGCACAGGGCGGGGTCGCGCTGCGATGCATCCACGCCGAGGAGGGTGCCGCCGCGTACGCTGCGGTCGATGTCGAGTTGTTCGAGCGTGCGATCGCCAACCTGATCGACAACGCCCTGAAGTTCTGCCCGCGCGGCGCCCTCATCACCCTAGCGGCGACTCGGGTGGGTGATGTCGTCGAGGTGCGGGTGGAGGACGATGGCCCGGGCATCGCCGCGTCCGACCTGCCCCATCTCTTCGATCGCTACTTCCGCAGCCGCCAGAACGTTGCTCCGGCGACCGGCGAAGGCGGCAAGGGGCTGGGTCTGGCCATCGTCAAGCGGATCATGGAGCTCCACGGCGGCGAGGTCATGGTGACGAGCGGACCGGGACCCGGAACGCGGGTCACGCTGACCTTGCCGGCGGTTGCCCTCCGAGGCTCCTGATCGCGCCGTGCCTCTTGCGCCGCACTCGCACCGGCCGGGAAATCCCTCATGCCGTGCACGGCGGCGCTGCCTAGAGTAGCGCCCACTCGCGGCAGCACCGACACGGTGCGTCGCCGGCAGGGTGAGAGGAGACCAAAGGGTGCGTCGCCAGTCGGCGACCCTCGCGGGCCGCTGCGGCCCGTGCCAACAGGAAGGGGCGCCCGGGAGACTCGGCGCCCTTTTCATTGGCGGTGCGCCGGATCGGGCCGCTGCGTTCTGCCCGGATCGCTCCCAAGGGACGAGGTGCCATGCCGCTTGGCGGAGCCTCGCCCGTGCCTGCTGCCGGTCGCGTGCTACAGGCCGCCGCAGCCGTGCCGATAACGCCCTGAGGGCCCGCACTCCATGCGTGCCGACACGCGGAAGACTGACATGGGCAAGGACTCCCGACTGCTGTTGCTCGACATCGACATTCCGGCGCAACCGGATGGCCTGGTCAAGCTCTCGTTGCTGCTCGCCGAGGACGAGGTCGACCTCAAGGCGATCAGCCTCCTGATCAGCTCCGACATGGCGCTGGCGGCCTCGGTACTGAAGGCGGTCAACTCGGCGCGCTACGGTCTTCGTGGCCGGGTCCAGAGCGTGCAGCAGGCCATCACCTACCTCGGCACCCGCGAGGTCGCAGCCGTGACCTTCGAACTCGGCCTGCGCGCGGTGTTCCCCGCGGCCCCCGAGCTCGAGCCCATGTGGGAGCGGGCCAGCGTCCGGGGGCTGCTGATGGGGCGCATCGGCCAGGCGCTGAACGTCGACCCGTGGGCGGCCCATTCCGCCGGTCTTTTCGAGGAGTGCGGCAAGGCCGTAATGTTCCGCCATGCAAGCGACCGCTATCGGCCGCTGCTCGCGCAAGCCTCGACCGACGAGGAGTTGCTGATGCTCGAGCATGCCGAGTTCGGCGTCAGTCACGACACCCTCGGCGCCGCCCTGTGCGAAAGCTGGGGAGTGGCCGGGCCGGCCGCCGACTGCGTGCGCTTCCATGTCATCGTCAACACGACGCTCGAGCTGCCGATGCAGATCCCCAGGCGCTCGATCTGCGCGCTGTCGGCGCTCGCCCATGCCCTGATGACCGATCCCGATACCGTCGACGATGTCGCGCGCAAGGTGGCGCCGCAGGCCGGACTCGACGCCTTGCTGGTGCAGCGGGCGACCCGCCGCGTCCAGGAGCAGATCGAGACCGCCGTGGAGCGTCACGAGACGCAGTAGTCGCGCGCGCGGCTTCACGGTGAGCGGCGATGGAGCGCGTCGAAAGGCCGATGCGCAACGCTGCGATGCAGCAAGCGCGATGGCTGCGGCAGCCGGGGTTCGCACTCTTGGCGACCGCGCGCCGATGCAATAACGTGGCTTCGGGCGGACCGTCGGTCCGCCGCCTTTCGAGGAGCCTCGCATGTCTGCGTCGACCGCCGCCCGCCCCGAAGACCTCGCCCTGCAGCGTCTGTACCACTGGGAAAAGACCGCCCCGGATCAGGTGATCCTGACCCAGCCGACCGGCGGCGGCGCCGCGCGCGACTACACCTGGGGGCAGGTGATGGATCAGACGCGGCGCATGGCCGCACACCTGAAGGGCCTGGGCCATCCGGCGGGCAGCCGGATCGCCATCCTCTCGAAGAACACGGCCCACTGGCTGATGTGCGACTTCGCCATCTGGATGGCCGGCTATGTCTCCGTGCCGCTCTACCCGACGCTGGCGTCCGGCACCATCCGCCAGATCCTCGAGCACTCCGAGGCCAAGCTGCTCTTTGTCGGCAAGCTGGACGGCTGGGACGCGATGAAGCCGGGCGTGCCCGAAGGACTGGCCTGCATCTCGCTGCCGCTTGCACCGCCCACCGACTGCCCGACCTGGGAAGGCGTCATCGCAGCGACGGCACCGCTGGTCGAGAGCCCGGTGCGGGACGGCGCCGAACTCGCAACCATCATGTACACCTCGGGCACGACCGGTGTGCCGAAGGGGGTCATGCACAGCTTCGGCACCTTCGCCTGGTCGATGCGGGCGGCGTTGAAGCGCGTGCCGCTGAATTCGCAAGGACGCATCCTGAGCTACCTGCCGCTGGCCCACGTCGCCGAGCGCACGCTGGTCGAGCACGCGCTGCTGGCCACCGGCCTGCACGTCTTCTTCGCCGAGAGCCTGGAAACCTTCACGAAGGACCTGCAGCGCGCGCGGCCGACCGTGTTCTTCTCGGTGCCGCGGCTCTGGGTCAAGTTCCAGCAGGCGGTCGGCGCGAAGATGCCGCCGGCCAAGCTCGCGCGGATGCTGAAGATTCCGATCCTCTCCGGGATCGTGCGCGGCAAGATCCTGTCGACGCTCGGCCTCGACCAGTGCACGTTCGCAGCGGGCGGGGCGGCGCCGATGCCGCCGGAACTGCTCGCCTGGTATGCGCGCCTGGGCCTGCCGATCATCGAGGTCTATGGCATGACCGAGAACTGCGGGGTCTCGCATGCCACGCTGCCCGGCGTGCAGCGACCGGGCACGGTCGGCCGCACGTACGAGGGCGTGGAGGCGCGCCTGGACCCGGCCAACGGCGAGATCCAGGTGCGCAGTCCGGGGACGATGCTCGGCTACTACAAGGAGCCGGAACTCTCGCGCGAGGCGATCACGCCCGATGGCTGGCTGCACACCGGCGACAAGGGCCAGCTCGATGGCGAGGGCAACCTGCGCATCACCGGCCGCGTCAAGGACCTCTTCAAGACGAGCAAGGGCAAGTACGTCGCGCCAGCGCCGATCGAGGACCGGCTGGTGATGAACGGCGCGCTCGAGGCCTGCGTCGTCACCGGCGCCAACCTGGGCCAGCCGCTGGGCATCGCCATGCTCAACGCCGAGGCCGCGCAGCGTGCCGGAAGCGCCGACGGACGCCAGGCGATCGAGGCATCCCTCGGCGCCCATCTCGATGCGATCAACGCCCGTCTCGATCCGCACGAGCAGCTCGCCTGCCTCGTCGTCGTGACGACGCCGTGGTCGGTCGAGAATGGCTTCATCACGCCGACCTTCAAGGTCAAGCGCAACCGGATCGAGGAGATCTACGGCCCGAAGTACGAAGGCTGGGTCGGCGCGGGTCGCGCGGTGGTCTGGGCGTGACGGCTGCAGGGTCCGGCTAAAGTCCGGCCCTGCACTGCCCGACCCATGAACGCCGAATTTCCCCGCTCGCCCCGGCCCGCGATCAGCTGCGTGGTCCCGGCGTTCAACGAAGCCGCCAACCTCGGCGCGCTGCTGAGCGGCCTGGTGCCGCAACTCGAGGAACTGACCGGCTCGTGGGAGATCATCGTCGTCGACGACGGCAGTCGCGACGCGACGCCGGTGGCGATGGCATCGTGGCTCGGCCGGCCGGGCGTGCGCTACGTGCGGCTCTCACGCAACTTCGGCAAGGAGGCGGCGTTGACCGCGGGCATCGACCGCGCCGCCGGGGATGTGGTGCTGCTGATGGACGCCGATCTGCAGCACCCGGCGTCGCTGGTGCCCGAGATGATTGCGGCCTGGGTCCGCGGCGCCGACATGGTGTGTGCGGCGCGGGCCTCGCGCGCCGGCGAATCCTGGCTCAAGCGTGCGGGCACCTGGCTCTTCTACCGGCTCGTCAACGCGCACTCGCAGGTGCCGATCCCGGTCGACGCCGGCGACTTCCGTCTGATGGACCGCAAGGTCGTCGATGCCCTGAAGTCGCTGCCCGAGCGCAACCGCTTCATGAAGGGCCTCTACGCCTGGGTCGGCTTTCGCAACGAGATCATCCCGTACGTGCCGAACGAACGCCACTCCGGGACCAGCAGCTTCTCGATGCGCCGGCTCTCGCGCCTGGCCTTCACCGGGGTCACCGCCTTCACGAACGCACCCCTTCGCCTGTGGAGCGGGGTGGGGATCGTCATCGCCCTGTTCGCGATCGCCTTCGGCGTGTGGATCGTCATCGACCACTACTTCAACGGCAGCGACGTGCCCGGCTGGGCCACGCTCGTCACCGGCATGGCGTTCTTCAGCGGGGTCCAGCTGCTGTCGATCGGCATCCTCGGTGAATACGTCGGCCGCATCTTCGAGGAGGTCAAGCAGCGTCCGGTCTACGTCGTCGGCAGCGAGGCCGGCAGCGGCGCGATCCGCGAGCCGCACGGCGAATGACCCGCACGCTGGCGCTCTGCGCCGACGACTTCGGCGCCTCCCGCGGCATCGCCGATGCGGTCGTCGAGATCGCGGGGTCGGGTCACCTGGCCGCCGTCTCCTGTCTCGTCAACGGCGCCGACTGGGCTCGCGCGGCGCCGCTGCTGCGCACGCTTCCGGTCGAGGCCGGTCTGCATTTCAATCTCACCGAGGGGGCGCCGCTGAGCGCTGAGCTCGGCCGGCGCTGGCCGCGCCTGCCGACACTGCCGCGGCTGATCGCTCAGGCGCACCTGCGCCTGCTGCCGCTGTCGGCGTTGCGCGCCGAACTGGCAGCACAGCTCGAAGCGTTTGCGGTGGCGAGCGGATTCGCGCCGCGCTTCATCGACGGCCACCAGCATGTCCACCACCTGCCGGGCGTGCGTCGGCTCGTTCTAGAAGCTGCGGCGCGCCTGCCGGAGTCGACGGCGGTGCGCAGCACCGGCCGCGTGCTCGGACCGGGTCACGCGTTCAAGCGGTTCCTGATCGAAGCGACGGGCGGCAGCGCGCTGCGGCGCTCGCTCGAGCGCCGTGGCTTGGCCCACAACCCGGCGCTGACCGGTGTCTACGACTTCCGGACACATGACTACCGGGCGCTGATGCAGCGCTGGCTGGAACGCGTTCCGCAGGAAGGGTCGCTGCTGTTCTGCCACCCCGCAACGGCCGCCGGACTCGACCCCGAAGATTCCATCGCGGCCGCGCGCCGACGCGAGTACGCCTACCTGCGCAGCGCCGAATTCGACGCCGACCTCGTCGCCGCCGACGTGACCCTGGGCCCCGTCTGGCGCCGCGGGGCAGCGTGAGGCGCTTCAGCGAAAGGACCAGCGCCGATTGATCGCGAACGTCAGCAGCAGCGTGATGGCGGTCGCCAGGACCTGGGCGACGAGGTAGTGCAGTCCGGCACGCACGCCGACCGCGACGATGGTCATGCCGAGCACCGCGCCGACGATCGCGGCGCCCTGGAACTTCAGCCACGACGGGCCGAGCGGACCCCGATGCGCGAAGGTGTAGCGGCGGTTGCCGAAATAGGCGACCTGCGCGCCGATGATCGCGCCGGCGCCGGCGCCGAGGTACGCGGGCCCGCCGGCGGCCTCGACGGCGACGACGAGGACGAGATAGTGAACCGCCGTCGCCAGAGCGCCGACCGCGGTGTAGAGCGCGAAGCGTCGCATCAAGCGGCGCCCTTGCGTGCTGCGGCGGATTGCCGAGGCGCGGGCGCCGTCATCTCAGCAGTCACTTCGTGGCGGCGCACGCCACAGTTCTGTGCGTGCGTCGGCATAGATCAGCTTCACCCCGGCGACCGACTTCATGCCGGCGCCCTGGCCGGCACGCACCACGAACCAGACCGGGTGCGCGCCACAGGCCAGCGCCCCGACTTTGCCAATCGGCCACAGCACCTGGGCGCCCCCCTTCGGATCGAAG
>JBBQCD010000017.1:0-67545 GCA_038318385.1 Burkholderiales bacterium
CAGCATTTGTGGTGGCGTCATTCATTGCCTTGTCGGCGGCGGCGGTGTCGTTCTTGGCGCGCGCATCGGTCAGCGCCTTGATCGCGCCCCAGTGGCCGCCCAGCAATTCCATCATCCGGTCGCCGCCGGCCTTGCCGTAGAAACCGGCAACCGCGCCGCTGAGCTGCTTGGCATTGGCGACCACCGCGTCGGCAGCCTGTTTGGCGTCGGCATCCTTGTGCGCGTGCACGGCCAGCGCGTAGTCGCGGACATGGGTGATATGGCCGTGCCAGAGATCACGCATCGCAGCTTGCAGCTTGGGTGCAGCGACCGTGTCGCTGGCCGGAGCGGCGGGGGCAGGTTCGGCCGGCATCGGTGCTGGCGCGCGCTCGGCCGGCAGCGGCTGCACGTCGGCGTTGGTGGCAGGTTCGTTGCGGTTGCACGCCGCCGTTGCGAGCAACAAGGCGAGGCTGAGGATTTTGAGCGAAGGGTTCATGGCGGGCTCCCGCATGGCGTCGCGGATGCGACCAGACCATCGTCCCCGCCACCAACGCTACGCGCAACATGAACATGTGTAAAGCATCTGGTGGAACCACCAGGACTGCGCCCCAGAACACACTTGCGAAACAGTTGCGACGCGCCGCCGCGCGCCGTTCACGTCGGTTGCCCGTCCTTGATGGACTGCTTGGTGGGCCCACCAGGACTCGAACCTGGAACCAAAGGATTATGAGTCCTCTGCTCTAACCATTGAGCTATAGGCCCGTTGCCCGCGGGATTGTAGCCGCCGAAACGAACGAGCCCGCGGTGGGCGGGCTCGTTGCATGGCGCGTTGGTGATGGCTTATTCGAGGTCGAGGAAGCTGCGCAGCTGCTCCGAGCGGCTCGGATGCCGCAGCTTGCGCAGCGCCTTGGCTTCGATCTGGCGGATGCGCTCGCGGGTGACGTCGAACTGCTTGCCGACTTCCTCCAGTGTGTGATCGGTGTTCATGTCGATGCCGAAGCGCATCCGCAGCACCTTGGCCTCGCGTGGCGTCAGCCCGGCCAGCACGTCGCGCACGGTCTCGGACAGGTTGATGTTGGTGGTGTTCTCGATCGGGGACTCGACGTTGGTGTCCTCGATGAAATCACCCAGGTGCGAATCCTCGTCGTCGCCGATCGGGGTCTCCATCGAGATCGGTTCCTTGGCGATCTTCATGACCTTGCGGATCTTGTCCTCGGGCATGTCCATCTCTTTCGCCAATTCTTCCGGCGTCGCCTCGCGACCGAACTGCTGCAGCATCTGCCGCGAGATTCGGTTCAACTTATTGATCGTCTCGATCATGTGCACCGGGATGCGGATCGTCCTTGCTTGATCAGCAATGCTGCGGGTGATCGCCTGGCGGATCCACCAGGTCGCGTACGTCGAGAATTTGTAGCCGCGACGGTATTCGAACTTGTCGACTGCCTTCATCAGGCCGATGTTGCCTTCCTGGATCAGGTCGAGGAACTGCAGGCCCCGGTTGGTGTACTTCTTGGCGATCGAGATCACCAGCCGTAGGTTGGCCTCGATCATCTCCTTCTTGGCGTCGCGCGAGGCCCTCTCGCCTTCGTTCATGCGCTTGTTGATCTTCTTCAGGTCGTCCAGCGGCACGACGGCGCGCGCCTGCTGGTCGGTGAGCTTCTTCTGCAGTTCCTGGACGGGTGGCATGTTGCGGGACACGACCACGCTGTAGGGCTTGCCCGCGGCCGCTTCCTTCTCGACCCACTTGAGGTTGAGGATGTTCGGCGGGAAATGACGGATGAAGTGCTCCTGCGGCATGCCGCACTTGTCGACCAGGATCTTGCGCAGTTCGCGCTCGTAGCGGCGCACGTCCTCGACCTGCGAGCGCAGGAGACCGCAGAGCTTCTCGATCGTCTTGACGGTGAAACGGATCGTCGTCAGCTCCGCGCTGATGGCCTGCTGGGCGCGGTTGTAGGCCGGCGACTGGTAGCCGTCCTTCTCGAAAGCCTTGCGCATCCTGTCGAAGTCGATGCGCAGGCTGTCGAACTTGACCAGGGCCGCGGCCTTGAGCTCCTCGAGCCTCTTGGTGAGCGCCCTTGAGCCGCCGTTGCCGTCGTCGTCGTCGTCCTCGTCGAAGAAGTCGACATCCTCCTCGGCGACGTAGTCGTCGGCCTCGTCCTCGGAGACGAAACCATCCACCGCCTCGGAAATCTTCATCTCCCCGGAGCGGATGCGGTCGGCGTAGCTGAGGATCTCGGCGATGGTGGACGGCGAGGCGCTGATGGCGAACATCATGGCCTGCAGGCCGCCTTCGATCCGCTTGGCGATCTCGATCTCCCCCTCGCGGGTGAGAAGCTCCACCGTACCCATCTCGCGCATGTACATGCGCACCGGGTCGGTGGTGCGGCCGAACTCCGAATCGACAGTCGAGAGCGCCGCCTCCGCGGCTTCCTCGGCCTCTTCCTCGGTCGCCGTGGTGGCGCCGCCGCCGGCGATCAGCAGCGTGGCCGCATCGGGCGCCTGCTCGTAGACGGCGATGCCCATGTCGTTGAGCATCGAGACGATCGCCTCGAGGATCTCGTGATCGACGAGTTTTTCGGGCAGGTGGTCGTTGATCTCCTGGTGCGTCAGGAAACCGCGCGTCTTGCCCATCTTGATGAGCGTCTTCAGCTCCTGGCGGCGCTTGGCGACCTCCTCTTCGGTCAGCGCGGTCTCGTCGAGTCCGAACTCGCGCATCAACGCGCGCTCCTTGGCGCGCGAGACCTTCATCCGCAGCGGCTTGGCCTTGGCTTTCGACTCGCTATCGACCGCCTCGACTTCGGCCTCGCCTTCCAGGTCGGACTCGAGATCGGAAAGGTCGATGTCGCCGCCGCTGGGCTTTTTCGCGTTGTCGTCGACCTTGAGCTTGTGGGCGGCTTTGGCGCGACCCGGCCCGGCAGGGACAGCGCCCTTGACGGGCTCGCGCGCATCCTCGGCGGGCGGCCTGGCGGTCTTGACAGGACCCTGGCTGGTCTTGGCGGAGACGGTTTTCTTGGCAGTCATGCATTTCCTCGAATGATGGCGGCTGCTGACGCAAACCTTCAAAACACGAAGCGAGCGTCGTTCATGTGCAGGTCATGGTTCGGATACCGTGGGCGGCCCACGCGAAAGCCGGCCGGGGCGCGCACCGCAGTCGGGCGCGCGGCCGACACGCGGACGAATCCGGCGAGCAAGCTCCTCACTGGCCGTCCTTGCGGATAGGGGGCCTGTTCGACTGAACCCTGGGTCAAAGGGTGGCCGGGTCCGGAGGTGCTGCCAACCGCCGTCGTCGCGTCTGCGAGAGACCCCTCATTATCGATTCCCGGGATCACGGCGTGAAAGCGGGGTTGCCCCTGATAGCGCCGTCGCCACCAGGAGGCCGGAGGCGCTGGCTGCGGGTTCATCGAAAGGGGACCGGGGGGCGCGCCAGCTTCTCCTTCAACTCGCGCTGGCGATCGAGAAGGGCGCGCTGACGCGTGCGCGCGGCATCGGAGAGACCTTCTGAAGAGGCCAGGAGGTCGAGTTCGCCTTGCACTGCCAGCAGACGCAGCCGGTCGACGATGATCTCCATCTCGGCGCGCGCCTCGTCGCCGGCCGGCATCTCGTGGAAATCACCGACCCGCGCCGCCAGGGCTGCAAGCCCGGCGGGCGCGTCCTCGCGCCCCAACTCGACCAGCAACGCTGCTCGCGACACGCTGCCCTGGTCGTGGATCAATCGATCGAGCCACGAGAAGAACGCGCCATGGGGTGCCGGCTGGCCGATCAGCAGGGCGTGCGCTTCGCCTCCCATCAGATCCCAGAGGTCCGAGCGATTGCCGAGCAGCCAGACCGCGCGATCGAGCGAACTGGCCATCGGTGACAGGACCCGCCGGGGGATCGGTCGGCGCATTGGCGCCGAGGCGCCGGCGCGCGATGGCGACGCATCCCGGACCGGCGCCGCCGACGCGGCGGGCGCCCGTTCCTCCCGCGCCCCCGGCTTCAGCGTCGCGGCGAACTGTCGACGCAGCTCGGCGGGATCGACATGGGCGCGTTCGGCCAGGGCGTCGACGATCTGGCCGCTCAGCATTCCCGAAGGCAACTGCTGGATGTAGGGCCGTGCCTGGGCGACGAGCCGGGCCCGTCCTTCGGCGCTATCCAGGTCGCAGCCTTCGGCGGCCACTTCGAGCAACTGTCGCGACAGCGGCACGGCGGCGGCGATGCAGCGTTCGAATGCGTCCGAACCTTCGGCCCTGACGTAGGAATCCGGGTCGTGCTCGGCAGGCAGGAAGAGGAAACGCACGGTCCGGGTGTCGGTGGCGTGCGGCAGGCTCGCCTCGAGGGCGCGCTGCGCGGCACGTCGCCCGGCGGCATCGCCGTCGAAGCTGAAGACCACCGACTCGGTGAATCGGAAAAGCTTCTGCACGTGTTCCGCGGTGCAGGCCGTGCCGAGCGTGGCGACGGCGTTCTCGAATCCCGCCTGGGCGAGCGCGACCACGTCCATGTAGCCCTCGACGACGAGCGCGTGGCCGCACTGACGCAGGGCGCTGCGGGCCTCGTGCAGTCCGTACAGCTCGCGTCCCTTGCTGAAGACCGGCGTCTCCGGGGAGTTGAGGTACTTCGGCTCTCCGCGGTCGAGCACCCGGCCGCCGAATCCGATGATGTCGCCCTGGACCGAGCGGATCGGAAACATGATGCGGTCGCGAAAGCGGTCGTAGCGCTTGCGTTGCGCTTCGTCGCCGTTGTCGGCATCCTGCACGATCACCATGCCGCTTTCCTCGAGCAGCGGATCGTCGTAGCTCGGAAACACGCTCGCCAGGCCGCGCCAGCCTTCGGGCGCATAGCCCAGGCCGAAACGTGCCGCCACCTCGCCGGTGAGCCCGCGCGCCTTGAGGTAATCGATCGCGCGGGGAGTCGCCTTCAGCTGGCGGCGGTAGTGATCGGCCGCCTTGGACAGGACGTCTCCCAGGGTGGCTCGGCGCTGCTTCTGCACGGCTGCGCGTTCGCGGTCCTCCGCCGATCGGTCGTCGTCCGGCACCGCGAGCCCGACCTGCTGGGCCAGATCCTTCACGGCATCGACGAAGGTCATGCCGTTCTGTTCCACGAGGAAACGGATCGCGTCGCCGTTCGCGCCGCAGCCGAAGCAGTGATAGAACTGCTTGGTCGGCGTGACCGTGAAGCTCGGTGACTTCTCGGCGTGGAAGGGACAAAGCCCGCTGAAGTTGATGCCGCTCTTTTTCAGCTGCACCTGGCGCCCGACAACGTCGACGATGTCGACCCGGGCCAGCAGTTCCTGGATGAAGGCGGGCGGGATCACCCGGTCAGTCTAACGGCCCGCCGGGAGCCGTCCGGCGGCCGGCATCGGCTCCAGCCCGGCTGGCGTCAGATCGCGAAGTCGCTCAGCTTGCGGCCGCTGCCGAGGGCCGCCTTCAGCCATTTCGGCTGCAGCCCGCGGCCGCTCCAGGATTCTCCGGTCGCACTGTTGCGATATTTGGCTGCGACTTTCTTGCCGGTTCCACCCTTGGCTTTCGGAGAGCCCCGCGATGCCAGATCCGCTGTCGTCAGGCCATACTGGTCCATGAGGGCACGGACCTTTCCGATCGCTTCGCCGCGCTCTTGCTTCTTCGTTTCCTCGATTTCCCGGTCCAGCGCTTCCTTCTTCGCCAGCAATTCATGCAGAGAGGCCACGACGATTCCTTTCAGAAATTCCGACGACTGAAAACAGCCGGAATTCTATACAGGGATACGGAATATCGGCAAGTTTTCTCGTGCGTGACAAACAGCGGCTGCGGGTGCGCGGAGCATCGCTCTCAAGCCCCGTGGCGGGTCATGGCGCAGGCGGAACGTAACCGGCCGGCTGCTCGGCGCCGGCGCCGAAGAAGAAGTTTTCCATCTGCCGGGCGAGATACTGCCGGGCACGCTGGTCGGCGAGATTGAGACGGTTTTCATTGACGAGCATCGTCTGGTGCTTCATCCACAGCGCCCAGGCTTCCTTGCTGACCGAGTTGTAGATTCTCTTGCCGAGTTCTCCGGGATATGGCGCGTAATCCATTCCCTCGGCTTCCTTCTTCAGGTGTATGCATTGCACCATGCGCGGCATATTGCTGCTCCCAAGGTTCCAGAAAATTGATGAATGGCGCCACTCTAGCGCGCTGAGGGGAATCCGTCGTCGAAAAGGGTCAGGGCAGTTTCTTGACCAGAACCTGGGAACGACGGTCCCAGTTGTACTTGCGCTTGCGGGCCTCGGGCAGCCAATCCGGGTCGGCCTGGACGAAGCCGCGCTTGATGAACCAGTGCATCGTCCGTGTCGTCAGCACGAAGATGCTGTCGAGGCCCATCGACTTGGCGCGATGCTCGACCCGCTTGAGGATGCGTTCGCCGTCGCCGTGGCTCTGGACCATCGGCGACACCGTCAGTGCCGCGAGCTCGGCGGTCTTCGCCTCCGGGTAGGGATAGAGCGCCGCGCAGCCGAAGATCACGCCGTCGTGTTCGATCACCGTGTAGTGGCCGATGTCGCGCTCGATCTCGGTGCGGTCGCGCTTGACCAGGGTGCCGTCGCGTTCGTACGGCTCGATCAGTTGCAGCACGCCGCCGACGTCGTCGGGCGTGGCCTGGCGCAGGCTCTCGAGCTTCTCGTCGACGACCATCGTGCCGATGCCGTCGTGCGTGAAGACTTCCATCAGCACCGCGCCATCGATCGCAAAGGGCAGGATGTGCGAGCGCTCGACGCCGCCGCGGCAGGCGCGCACGCAGTGGCGCAGGTACCAGGCCGGCTCGAGCGGCTGCTGAGGCTTCGGCAGACTCTCGAGGAGGCGCTCGGCGTCGGCCAGCGCGAGCTCGGTGTCCACCGCGCTTTCGGGGTCGGCGAGATCCTCCCGGATGCCCGGCACTTCGGTGACGAACAGCAGCTTGTCGGCCTGCAGCGCGATCGCGGTGCTGGTGGCGACGTCTTCCATCGTCAGGTTGAAGGCCTCGCCCGTGGGCGAGAAGCCGAAGGGCGACAGCAGCACCAGCGCGCCGATGTCGATGGCGCTGCGGATGGCCTTCGCGTCGACCTTGCGAACGACCCCGCTGTGGATGAAGTCGACGCCGTCGACGATGCCGACCGGCTGCGCCGTCAGGAAGTTTCCCGAGACGACGCGGACGATGGCGTTGGCCATCGGCGTGTTCGGCAGCCCCTGCGAAAACGCGGCCTCGATCTCGAAGCGCAGCTGGCCCGCGGCCTCCTGCGCGCTGTCGAGGGCGATCGCATCGGTGATGCGCAGTCCCTGGCTGTAGCGCGAAGCGTGTCCCTTGGAACGCAGCTGCTCGTCCACCTGGGGCCGAAAGCCGTGCACCAGCACGAGCTTGATCCCCATGGCCTGGAGGATGGCCAGGTCCTGGGCGAACGAGCTGAGCTTGCCGGCGGCGATCAGCTCGCCGGCGATCGCGACGACGAACGTCTTGCCGTGGTAGGCATGGATGTGCGGCGCGACGGTCCGGAACCATGGCACGAAGGTATGGGGGAAGACCAGGTTCAAGGGTGCGTGGCGCGAGCGATGGGTGGCGCGATTCTGGCACGCCGGCAGTGCGGGCGGCCTCTCGCTTCCGGGCGCCGATCACCACGCCCTGCCCATAATCGACCCCGATGCCTGAAGCGATTCGAAATCCGCCGCCTCGTCCCGCGGCGCGTGCCCCGGCGCCGTTGCCCCCGATCGAGTTTCCCGAAGCGCTGCCGGTCTCCGCACGCCGCGACGAGATCGCTGCTGCCATCGCCGCGCATCAGGTCGTCATCGTCAGCGGCGAGACCGGGTCGGGCAAGACGACCCAGCTGCCGAAGATCGTGCTGGCGCTCGGCCGCGGCAAGGCCAATACGGGGCGGCTCATCGGCCACACCCAGCCACGCCGCATCGCCGCCTCCAGCGTCGCCAAGCGCATCGCCGAGGAACTGAAGACGCCGCTCGGTGAGGTCGTCGGCTTCAAGGTTCGCTTCCAGGACCGCCTCTCGGCCAACGCCAGCGTCAAGCTGATGACCGATGGCATCCTGCTGGCCGAGACCCAGGGCGACCCGCTGCTGCGCGCCTACGACACGCTCATCGTCGACGAGGCCCACGAGCGCAGCCTGAACATCGACTTCCTGCTCGGTCACCTGCGCCAGATCTTGCCGCGCCGGCCCGACCTGAAGGTGATCGTGACGTCGGCGACGATCGATGCCGAGCGCTTTGCCAGCCACTTCGCATCGGCCGTCGGTCCCGCCCCGGTGATCCACGTCTCCGGCCGGATGTTCCCGGTCGAGCAGCGCTGGCGGCCGTTCGAAGAGAGCCGCGAATACGACCTGAACGACGCCATCGGCGACGCCGTCGACGAGCTCTGGCGCGGCACCGCGGCAGTCGGCGCGGCGGGATCGGGCGACGTGCTCGTCTTCCTGCCCGGTGAGCGCGAGATCCGCGAAGCTGCCGAGCATCTTCGGCGTCACCACCCCCCCGGCGTCGAGGTCGTGCCGCTCTTCGCCCGCCTGAGCCAGCAGGAGCAGGACCGGGTGTTCGAGCCGCACAGCGCGCGGCGCATCGTGCTGGCGACCAACGTCGCCGAGACCTCGCTCACGGTTCCGGGCATCCGCTACGTGATCGATGCCGGCACCGCCCGGGTGAAGCGTTACAGCTACCGCAGCAAGGTCGAGCAGCTGCTGGTCGAGCCGGTCAGCCAGGCGGCGGCGAACCAGCGCGCCGGGCGCTGCGGCCGGGTGGCCGATGGCATCTGCATCCGGCTCTACGACGAGGCCGATTTCGCTGCCCGAGCGCGCTTCACCGATCCCGAGATCATGCGGGCGTCGCTCGCCGGCGTGATCCTGCGGATGAAGTCGCTCGGCCTCGGCACGGTCGAGGATTTCCCCTTTCTCGAGCCGCCACCGCGCCGGGCGATCGCCGACGGCTACCAGCTGCTCGGCGAGCTCGGTGCGGTCGACGACGCCAACGAGCTGACCGTCATCGGCCGGGAGCTGGCGCGCCTGCCGCTCGACCCGCGGGTGGGACGGATGATCCTGGAGGCGCGAACACGCGACGCCCTGACCGAGGTGCTGGTGATCGCCAGCGCCTTCAGCGTCCAGGACGTGCGCGACCGGCCGCTCGAGCACGCCCAGACCGCCGACCACGCCCACCGCAAGTTCGACGACGAGAAGTCCGAGTTTCTCGGCGATCTGAAGCTGTGGAAGTGGCTGGAGGAGAGCCGGGGCGGGCACGGCGAACACCGCCTCTCCAACCGCAAGCAGGAACAGCTGCTGCGCGACAACTTCATCTCGCCGCGTCGCGTGCGCGAGTGGCGCGACCTGCACACCCAGCTGCACACGGTCGTCGCCGAGCACGGCTGGCGCCTCAATGGCACGCCACCGACCTACGAGCAGATTCACCTGTCGATGCTCGCCGGCCTCCTCGGCAACATCGGTCTCAAGAGCGACGAGGACGACTGGTATCTCGGCGCCCGGGGCATCCGCTTCTATCGCCACCCGGGCGCGCACCTGTCGAAGAAGCCCGGGCGCTGGATCGTCGCCGCGGAGCTGGTGGAGACGACGCGTCTCTTCGGTCGCGGCATCGCTGCGATCGAGCCGCAGTGGCTGCCCGGCATCGCCGCGCATGTGATCAAGACGCAGCTGCTCGAGCCGCACTGGGAGAAGAAGGCCGCGGAGGTGATCGCGCTCGAGCGCGCCACGCTGTACGGGATTCCGATCTATCACAACAAGCGCGTTCCCTACGCCCGCGTCGACCCCGCCGGTGCGCGCGAGATCTTCATCCGCGAGGCCCTCGTCGGCGGCGAGTGGGAGACGCGTCTGGCGTTCGTGGCTGCGAACCGGCGCACGATTGCCCAGGTGCAGGAACTCGAGCACAAGGCGCGCCGGCAGGACGTGCTCGTCGACGAGGACCTGATCCACGCCTTCTACGACGAGCAGCTGCCAGCCGAGGTGCACAGCGGTGCGACGCTCGAGCGCTGGTACCGCGACGAGGCGAAGCGGCGCCCGCGCGCACTGATGCTCAGCCGCGAGGAGCTGATGCGCCACGAAGCGGCCGGCATCACCAGCGCGGCATTTCCGAAGACGATCCGCCTGGGCGGCGTCGACTGCCTCGCGACCTACCTGCACGAGCCCGGCGATCCGAAGGACGGCGTCACCGTGACCCTGCCGGTCTATGCCCTCAACCAGGCGAGCGAGGATCAGGTCGAGTGGCTGGTGCCCGGGATGCTGAAGGACAAGGTGGTGGCTCTCGCGAAGACGCTGCACCAGCGGCCGCGCTCCCGCCTGGTGCCGCTTCCGGAGTTCGCCGACACCTTCATCGAGGCGACCACGTTCGGCCACGGCAACCTCGTCGACGCCCTCCTGAAGGCGGTGCGTGTCAGGTCCGGCCTCGACATCGCCCGCGCCGACTTCAAGCAGGAGCAGCTGCCGGCGCACCTGTTGATGAACCTGCGTGTCGTCGACGAGCACGGCCGCCAGCTCGGAGCCGGACGCAACCTCGCAGCGCTCAAGGCCGAACTCGGCGGTCTTGCCCGGTCGGCGTTCCAGGCGCTCGCGGCGCTGAGGCTGCAGCCTGCCGTCGCTGCAAATGCGTCGAGCGCTTCCCCGTCGACCGGCGGCGCGCCGGTCGCAGGCCGCGGACCCGGGGCACGCGCCGCTCCCGCTGCAGACGTGTCGGTCGACACACCGGACCAGCGCTACCAGTCCTGGACGTTCGGCGAGTTGCCGGAGCTGATGGAGCTGCGCCAGGGCGGCCAGACGCTGATCGGCTTTCCGGCGCTGGTCGACCGCACGGGCCATGTCGAGATCGAGGTGTTCGACGAGCCCCAGGTGGCCGCGCGTCGCCATCGCGCCGGCCTGCGCCGCCTGGTGGCCCTGCAACTGCGTGACGCGCTGAAGTACCTCGAGAAGAATCTGCCGGACCTGCGCCAGCTCGAGGTCGCTTACATGGCGCTCGGCAGCGCCGCCGAGCTGCGCGAACAGATCGTCGAACTGGCGTTGGACCGGGCGTTTCTGGCCGAGCCGCTGCCGAACGACGCCACCACGTTCGCGCGCCGCGTCGAAGAGGGACGCGGGCGACTGACGTTGATCGCCAACGAGGTCGCACGCAGCGCGCTGGCGATCCTCGTGGAACACAGCGCGGCGCTGAAGAAGCTGCGCGACGCCAAGGCGTCGAAGGAGGTAGCCGAAGACGTTTCCGCGCAGCTCGGTCGCCTCGTCGGCAAGCGCTTCCTGGTGGACACTCCCTGGGTGCAACTCGTTCACCTGCCGCGTTACCTGAAGGCGATCACGATGCGACTCGACAAGCTGCGCGCCGATCCGGCGCGCGATGCCCAGCGCCTGGCCGAGCTGCGGCCACTTGAGCAGCGCTACCTGCGCCATCTCGCGGACCGACGCGGCGCCCGCGACGTGCGGCTCGAGGAGTTCCGCTGGCTGCTCGAGGAGCTGCGCGTCAGCCTCTTCGCGCAGGAACTGCGCACCCCGCAGCCGGTCAGCGTGAAGCGCCTCGAGAAGGCGTGGGCGCAGGCGAGCGCATGAGATTCGGCAAGGACCGGGCTTACCCGGCGGACTGGGTGCTGGTGCCGGCCAGCGGCGCGGAGATCGAGGCGGTGGCCGCGCAATGCCGCCGCCTGGTGACCCGCCGTGCCCGACTTGCCGCCGGCGTCGCGATGATTCCGCTGCCCGGTCTTGATTGGCTGACCGATATCGGTGTGCTGCTCAAGCTGATTCCCGACATCAACCGCGCCTTCGGCCTGACGCCCGAGCAGGTCGAGCGCCTCGCTCCGGACCGTCGCGTCGCGGTCTACAAGGCGATCTCTGCCGGAGGCAGCATGCTGATGGGCCGGCTCGTCACGCGGGAGGTGATCGTCAGGAGCCTGCGTGTCGTCGGCGTGCGGCTGACGACGCAGCAGGCGGCGAAGTACGTGCCGATCGCCGGTCAGGCGATCTCCGCGGCCTTGACGTTCAGCGCGTTGAAATACGTCTGCGAACTGCACATCCGGCAGTGCATGGGGGTGTCGCGTCAATTGCTGTTGCCCGCGCCGGCGCCATCGCCCGCCGAGACCCCCTGAGTACAATCGCGGCTTTCGGGGCGTAGCGCAGCCTGGTAGCGCAACTGGTTTGGGACCAGTAGGTCGCGAGTTCGAATCCCGCCGCCCCGACCAGCACCGATCCGGTTTGTCGACTCTGCCCGTAGCTCAACTGGATAGAGCACCAGCCTTCTAAGCTGGGGGTCGGGGGTTCGAGTCCCTCCGGGCAGGCCATCGGCCACCCCGAGTCCGACCATCGACTTGCGGTGTGCCCGACACCTTGTTGATCCGTGCGCCTGCGGCTAGAACCTCTTCCGGACCATGAACATCACACGTTTTCTGACCGGCATCACCACCTCGGGCACGCCCCACCTCGGCAACTACGTCGGCTCGATCCGGCCTTCGGTGCGCGCCAGCCAGCGCGACGACGTCGAGAGCTTCTATTTCCTGGCCGACTACCATGCGCTGATCAAGGTCGAGGAGCCGGCACGCATCCAGCGCTCGACGCTCGAGATCGCCGCCAGCTGGCTGGCCGCAGGGCTCGACCCGGAACGCGTCACCTTCTACCGCCAGTCCGACATTCCGGAAATTCCAGAGCTCACCTGGTTCCTGACGTGCGTCACCGGCAAGGGCGTGCTGAACCGGGCGCATGCCTACAAGGCGGCCGTCGACAGGAATCTCGCGACCGGCGCCGACACCGACGCCGACGTGACGGCGGGCCTCTTCATGTATCCGGTCCTGATGGGTGCCGACATCCTGATGTTCAACGCCCACAAGGTGCCGGTCGGCCGTGACCAGGTGCAGCACCTGGAGATGACGCGCGACATGGCGAGCAGCTTCAACCACCGCTACGGTCCGCATTTCGTCTTGCCCGACGTGGTGATCGAGGAATCGGTCGCCACGCTCCCCGGAGTGGACGGGCGCAAGATGAGCAAGAGCTACGACAACCACATTCCGCTCTTCGCGCCGCGCCCCCAGCTGAAGAAGCTGATCGCCGGCATCGTCACCGACTCGCGGGCCCCCGGCGAACCCAAGGAGATCGAGGGCTCGGCCCTGTTCCAGATCTTCCAGGCCTTCGCCAGCGAGGACGAGGCCACGGTCATGCGCAAGGCCTATGCCGACGGCATCGGCTGGGGTGACGCCAAGAACCTGGTGTTCGAGCGGCTGGATCGCGAGATCACGCCGATGCGCGAGCGCTACGAAGAGCTGATGCGCGACCCGGCGGCGATCGAAGCCATCCTGCTGCGCGGCGCGACGAAGGCGCGCGCCATCGCCGCACCCTTCATGGCCGGTCTGCGCCACGCCGTCGGACTGCGCAATCTCGGCGCCACGAGCCATGCCACGGCCGCCAAGGCCGACAAGGCAGCGTTGCCGGTGTTCAAACAGTATCGCGAGAAGGACGGCCGTTTCGCCTTCAAGCTGGTCGACGCGAGGGGGCGCCTGCTGCTGCAGAGCGAGGGCTTCACCTCGCCCCGGGACGCGGGCGCGGCGATCGCCCGTCTGCAGCAACGCGGCGCCGCGGCTCTGGTCGAATCAGAAGGCCGGATCGCCGCTGCCGAAGGCGTGTCGACCGACGACATCGCGGCTGCGCTGCGACATTTTGCCGACGCCGCCTGACGGCAGGCCGGAAGGCGTCGCAACATGCCCATCGGCCGTGACCTGGCAGGTCATGGCTGGCAGCTGTGCATGCGGTATCTAGTCGACGTCGCCAGTCATGCCCTTCAGGCGCCGGGACGGCGGCCGCATCGATCCTTGATGCGGGTCAAGTCGGCGCCTCCGCCGGCCCGGAAACTCAGGGTCTGGTCCTGCCCTTGAAGGAATCGTCATGTATCAACGCATCCTGGTCCCGATCGACGGCAGCCCGACCGCGGTCGCCGGCCTCAAAGAGGCGATGATGCTGGCCAAGCCGTCGGGGGCGCGGCTGTGCCTGATGCATGTCGTGGACGAGGTGCCCTTCGCCCTGAGCGCGGAAGGTTACGCCGCGATGTCGAGCGACGTGCTCGGCCTTCTGAAGGAATCCGGCGAAGCGTTGCTCGCGGAATCGAAGCGCCGAGTGGAAGCGGAGGGCATTCCCGTCGACACGGTTCTCTTCGACAGCCTCGACGGTCGCCTGTCCGAGCGTGTCGCCGATCAGACCGGGGAGTGGGGTGCAGACCTGATCGTGCTCGGCACGCATGGTCGACGCGGCGTCAAGCGCCTGCTTCTCGGCAGCGATGCCGAGCAGATCGTCCGCACGGCCACGGTTCCGGTGCTGCTGGTCCGCGCTGCCGAAGCGAAGCGCTGAGGCGTCGGCTCGGACCTCGGTCGTCTCGAGGCGCGGAGGGCGCGGCAGCGCGCCATTCCCCGCCGACGCGCTCAGGCCAGCGCGCTCAGCAGCACGGCCTGCAGCACGAAGCGGCGACTGTCTTCTCTCGAGGTTTGCCCGCCGAGACTGGCGGCGAGCAGTGCGGTCGGGTGGTCGCCGCCGGCGATGTTCCGGAATACCGGCACGCCGGCGTCTGCGGCGATGCGGCGAACCAGTGTGGGCGCAATGCCTTCGCATTCGACTGCGTCGTACAGCCGGCCCATGACCTGCGCGCATTGCCGCACGTCCGCCACCGGGCTGGCTTCGGAGAACGGCGGGTGGATGTGCGACAGCTGGGCACCGAGCTCCGTCACGGCGCGCCGAAAGATCGCGGCCGAAGCGCTCTGTGCCGTTGCGCTGAGCAGACCGAAGTGCTTGCCTCGCAACAGCGGCAGCGTCGTCCCCGCGAGCGCAGCGCGCTCGAGCATCCGTGCCGTGGCGAGAACCTCCTGCGCGTCGTGCGGCGAGAGCTCGTCGAAGGCTTCGGAGCGAAAGTGTCTGAGTTTCGCGGACATGGCGGGGGTGGGCACCGGAAACAGCTCCAGCGGATTGCGCAGCCTAGCCCGCGGTGATGCGCTGCACTTGACGGGGGTCAAGGCGACGAGCATCGGTCGAGACCGATACCGACGTGACACAAACGGTTTACCGAGGGTTACCCAACGACGCATGGCATTGGCTCGGTGTTGTCGAACGGTTCCTAGGATGCAGTCATCGAATCGCCGACAGACCGCAACAACTCCAGGAAGCCATGATGCTCAGCACCGCCACTACCGCACCTCCTGTCTACAACCGCACACTCGCCACGCTCGCCCCGCTGTCGAAGGCCGACGCGAGCGCGAACCTGCGGGCGAGTCAGGCGATCGCCGACACGCTCAAGCTGCTTCGCGACGAGCTGTCGCCGCAACGCCGCGTCGTCCGGGCGGGCGACGTGATCTACCAGGGCGGCGAGCCGTTCGCAAACCTCTACATCCTGAATTCCGGTTTCGCGAAGATCGTCAATCTCTCGTCCGATGGACGCGAGCAGGTGGTCGGGCTGAAGTTCAGGGGTGACTGGCTCGGCTTCGACGGCATCGCGACGGGGCAGTACGTCTGCGACGCGGTGGCCATGGACACCGGCGAGGTCTGGGTGATCCGCTACGAAGCCTTGCTGGCCACCTGCGGCGGGGAGCCCGCTTTGCTGAGGGTGCTGCACGAGGCGATGAGCCGCGAGATCGCCCGCGATCGAGATTCGCTGATGTCGGTCTGCACGCTGCCGGCCGATGCGCGCGTTGCCGATTTCCTGCGCTACTGGGCCGATTCGCTGGCCAAGCGCGGCATGCGTACCGACCAGATCACGCTGCGCATGACCCGTGCCGAGATCGGCAACTACCTCGGCATGACGCTGGAGACGGTAAGCCGGGCCCTGTCGAGGCTCGCACGGGACAAGGTCATCACCTTTGCCGAGAAGGGCCGCCGCGACGTCCACATCCCCGACGTCGGCGCGTTGACCGCGTTCGTGCAACGCTGCCTTTCCCCGGCTCCGCTGCTGCAGTGACTTGCGCGCCGGCGAACCCGCCGGTCGATCAGCCCGGGCGCACCCGGACGATGGCGCGCGCCAGTTCTTCGCGGCTGTAGGGCTTGCGCAGCAGTTCCCAGGCCGGCGGTGAATCGCGGTCGGCGTCGAGCAGTTCCTCGGAGAAGCCCGACATCAGCAGCACGCCGAGAGCCGGGTAACGATCCTGCGCCCACACCGCCAGTTCCGTCCCGCGCATGCCCCCGCCCAGCACGATGTCGCTCAGCAGCAGGTCGAAGTCCGGGCCGGCGGAGATCGCCAGCTGCGCCTGCTCGCCATTGGCGAAGCCGGTGACGTGACAGCCGAGCGTCTCGAGGAAATTGTGGACGACGTTGCGGACCTCGAGATCGTCTTCCACCAGCACGACCCGCAGCCCGGGAGGGACGGGACGCTCGATTTCGCCGGCGTCGGTCCGGGCCAGTGTCGTTTCGACGGCCGGGATGAAAAGCGTGACCGTGGTTCCGGCGCCCACCGTGCTGTCGATTGCGATGGCGCCGGCTGACTGCTTGACGAAGCCGTACACGGTGCTCAGGCCCAGTCCGGTTCCCCGGCCGACCGGCTTGGTCGTGAAGAACGGCTCGAACACGCGCTCCCGGACCTCTTCGGCCATGCCGCTGCCGCTGTCGGCGATCGAGATCGCGACGTAGGTGCCTCCCGGCTTCGAGGCGTCGTCGACCTCGCTGCGGACCGATTCGGGCAGCGAGGAGCAGGTTTCGGCGCGAAACTTCAGGATCCCGCCTTCGGGCATCGCGTCGCGCGCGTTGATGGCGATGTTCAGCAGCGCCGATTCGAGCTGGCCGGGATCGGCCAGGCATGGCGAACACCGCGTCGCCTCCACGCTGATGCGGATGCGCTGATCGAGCGTGCGGCGCAGCATGTCGGACAGCGACTGCAGCAGCAAGGTCACGTCGACGGGCAGCGGCTGCAGCACCTGTCGGCGTGAGAACGCGAGCAGCTTGTTGGTGAGCTCGGCGCCGCGGCGCGATGCGCGCGAGGCCGCTCCGACCAGTTGCTGCGCATAGGCGTCGCCGGCCAGGATCGGCAGCTCTTCGAGCACCTGCAGATTGCCCTGGATCACCGTCAGCAGGTTGTTGAAGTCGTGGGCGATGCCGCCGGTCAGCTGGCCGACACTCTCCAGGCGTTGTGCGTGGTTCAGCGCTTCCTCCGACTGGGCTCGCTGCAGGCTGGTGGCCAACAGGTTCGAGGCCGATTCGAGGAATCGGATCTCGTCGTCACCGAAGCGTTCGGGACGGCGCGAACGGATCTTCAACGCGCCGATGATCCGGCCGCGGTCCGACAGCGGCACGGCGATGCCATGGCTCAGGCCCGCTTCGAGCCAGCTCTGCGGGACGGTGAACCGGTGCTCGGTGCGGTAGTCGTCGACGATGATCGGCTTGCCCTCGGCGAACATGTAGCCGACGGGCGTGTCGGGGCGGTTCGGGATCATCGAGCCGACCGTCTCGTCGGCCAGCAGACCGACGCCGCTGGCAACGCGGAACTCGAGCCGGTCCGGTTCGAGCAGAACCACCACGGCGAGCTCGACCTGCAGCGCCTCGGCGGCCAGCGCCGGGACGCGATCGAGCAGGACCTGCGGGTCCCGCGAGTCGACGGCCATCCGCCCGAGGCCGGCGAGGTATTCGCTGTAACGAGCGCGCTGCAGCGCCTGCCTGACCCGCGGGTAGGCGCCGATGTCGCGGATCGCCGCGACGACCAGCGGCAGGCCGTGATCCTGGAGGGGACTCAGGGCGATCTCCACCATCACCTCGCTGCCGTCGCGGCGCCTGGCGACAAGCTCCATCTGCGTGCCCATGGGTCGGGTGCGCGGATGGTGGCCATAGGCTTCGCGGTAGGCGGCGTGGCGGCCACGCACGGCGTCGGGCACGAGCGAATCGACGTTCAAGCCGGCGAGCTCGTCGACCGAGTAACCAAGGAGCCGGGCCGCGGCCGGATTTCCCAGCACGATCGTGCCGGCAGCGTCGACGACCAGCAGGGCGTCGGGATAGGCGGCGTGGAGCGACCGAAAGACCGTCTGCTCGTCGAGGCCCGAGCCCTGCAGCGTTTCGGCCGGCGTACCCATTCCTCAGCCGTTCGCCACCGCGGGGACGAGGATGTAGCCGGCTCCGCGCACCGACTTGATGATCTGGGGAACCTCGGCATCCGTCTCGAGCTTCTTGCGGAGGCGCCCGACCTGCACGTCGATCGTGCGGTCGAAGGGTGCTGCGGCGCGCCCGCGCGTCTGCTCGATCAGGAAATCGCGTGACAGCACCCGTCCCGGGTTCTGTGCCAGCGTGCTGAGAAGCTCGAACTCGCCCGAGGTCAGCGCGACCTCGTCGCCGTTCGGGCTGAAAAGCTGACGGGCCGACGTGTCGAGTTGCCACCCCGCGAACACCAGGCGTTGGGGAGTGGCGGGGTGGGGCGCAGAGCCCGCCGGCGTCGCCTGCGGCAACCGGCGCAGCACGGCCTTGATGCGGGCCAGCAATTCGCGCAGGTCGAATGGCTTGGTGACGTAGTCGTCGGCGCCGACCTCGAGCCCCACCACCTTGTCGACGGCATCGCCTCGTCCGGTGACGATGACGAGCCCGCAGCGCCAATGCTCGCGCAGCTGGCGGGCGATGGCGAAGCCATCCTCGCCCGGCAGGCCCAGGTCGAGCAGGACGAGGGCCGGCGGGTCCGCGGCCATCAGATCGATCAGTGAGCGGCCGTCGCGCAGCCGGCTGACCCGAAAGCCGTGGCCTTGAAGGTAGTTTCCGAGCAGCACCGTGATGTCGACTTCATCGTCGACGACGGCGATGTGGAGCGGAGCAGTCACTCGTGGCGCAATCCGGTACGGCCGACCTGGCCTGGAGCAGGAAGGGTAACAGTTCGGTGCCGCCCGGTTCCAGGACCGCGGCCGCGGCGGCAGGCGCAGCCCCGATGCCGCCGATGGGCCACGACGCCACGGCACGGGGCCGATGGTCCGAAGCGTGCGGTCGTGACGAGAATTGATCTGCGTCACGACGGTTTGCGATGGCAACAGCATGATGTCGTGACCTCTGGAACCTGCCCCGGCGGCGGGTTCCGACCCGCATGAACGCGAGCGCGCAACGACACTGCACCATGCCCAATACGCCGACCCGCTTCCACGATCTGATCCAGTCGGTGACGCAAGGCCTTTCAGGCCTGCGCACGGGCACCCCGGATGTGATGAAGGCCTTCGGTGACCTCGGTCGCGCGGCCACGTCGAATGGCGCGCTCGATCGCAAGACCAAGGAACTGATCGCGCTGGCGCTCAGCGTCGCGGCCCGCTGCGATCCCTGCATCGGCTTCCACATGCAGTCCCTCGTCAAGCTCGGCGTCACCCGTCTTGAAGTCGAGGAGACCCTGGGTGTGGCCACGTACATGGGCGGCGGTCCTTCACTCATGTACGCGGCAGGCGCGATCGCCGCCTTCGAGGAGTTCAGCCTGGCGGACCCGGTGCAGATCGAGCCGGCGCCAGGCATCGGCGCGTCGCCACGGTCCATGCCCGTCTAGCAGACTGGCGCACGCCGTGCTGAAGCGGCCGGTCAGCCGGTAGTCACGGACATGCCCTGCGCGGAAGAGAACGATGAAGACGCCGCAGGGCTCTCCCGCGCCCGTGCTCGCGTCGCGTCTCTGCAGGCGGAGCTCGAGGCGCGTGGCGGTGTTCCGGTCCCGATCATCGAGACCCACATTTCCTGGGTGTTGCTGACCGCGACCGAAGCCTGGAAGCTGAAGAAGCCGGTCCGCCTGCCTTTCGTCGATTTCACCCGGCTCGAGGTGCGTCGCCACTGTTGCGACGAAGAGCTGCGCCTCAACCGGCGCCTCGCGCCGAGTCTGTATCTTGGCGTCGTCGAGGTGCGCGACGGTCCGCAAGGGGCTACGCTCGGCGCAAGCGGACCGGTCGTCGACTGTGCCGTGAGGATGCGGCGTTTTCCGGACGGGGCCCTCTGGAGCGAGCGCCTCGAGACGGGTGCGCTCGTGCCGCGCGACATCGATCGACTCGCCGCGCACCTCGCCGCGTTTCATCGCGACGCCGCCGTCGCGCCGCAGGATGCCGGTTACGGCACTGCGGCGAGCCAACGGCTGATCGTCGGCCGGCTGATCGAAGGAATCAATGCTGCGTGGGGCGAGGGGGTCGACCCGGCGGCCCGCGAGTGGCCGGATCTGCGCGCCTGGTTGCAGGCGCAGTTGCGCACGCTGGAACCGACATTCGCGTTGCGCCTGGGCCGGGGCAAGGTGCGTGAGTGCCATGGGGACCTCCACCTCGCCAACCTGGTACAGCTCGGCGACGAGCCGACGGGCTTCGATGGCATCGAGTTCGATCCGGCGCTGCGATGGATCGATATCGTCGACGACATCGCCTTCGTGGCGATGGACCTGCTGGCCCGCGGTGCTCGCGCACTGGCGTTTCGCTTCCTCGACCGCTGGTTCGAGGCAAGCGGCGATCACGATGGGCTGCCGTTGTTGCGCTACTACCTCGTCGGGCGCGCGCTGGTTCGCGCCCATGTCGGGCTTCTGGCCGAAGCCCGAGGCGCGCATCCGTTGCCGTCCGCCGCCGACTATCTGGGTGTCGCCGTGCGGCTCGCCGGGGCGGTCGATCCGCGGCTCGCCATCACGCATGGGCTGCCGGGTTCGGGCAAGAGTTTCGTGGCCGAGGGACTGGTCGAGGCGGCCGGCGCGATCCGCACGCGTTCGGACGTGGAGCGCAAGCGTCTGTTCGGCCTCGGCGCACTCGAGTCGTCGCGCGGCGCGGGGCAGGGAGGCATCTACGACGCCGCCAGTACGGCGCGAACCTACGCACGTCTGCTCGAGGTCGCACGCGTCGGGATTCGCTCGGGCTGGCCGACGGTGGTCGATGCCGCCTTCCTGCGCGCCAGCGAACGGGATGCCTTCGCCACCCTGGCACGGGAACTCGGCGTGCCGTTCACGATCGTCGACTGCCGCGCGCCCCTGGCGACCCTGCGGCAGCGCCTAGTCGAGCGCAGCGCGCGCGGCGCTGATCCCTCGGAGGCCGACGAAGCCGTGTTGGAGCGGCTCGCCATCGCCGTCGAGCCGCTGCGGGCAACCGAGTGCGCCGCGTCCCTGATCGTCGATGCCGCCGTGCCATGGACGGCGGAAAACCTGGCGCTGCGCTGGCGTGCGGCGACGGATCGCGCCTGACGGATCGGATCGGCGTACGCCTTCCACGCGTCGGCCCGGTGCGCGGTTCTCCTGGGGTCGCTCGGCCTGAACAGCCGTTCGTCGCGGCGCGATCATTCACTGGTTGGTGCGCACGGTCTGCGGGTCTGTTGACCGACGACAGCACGAGCCCCTGCGGAGTGGGGATCAGCGGGACGTGGTCGAAATACCCAGCATCGCGTAGAGCGGGCAGCGGGCCACGATCCCCGTCACGAGCGGGATGATGCCGATGTACCCCCAGGGACCGACGAGCCCGTAGGCGGCCGATCCGATCAACGCCACGCCGAGGAGGATGCGCAGGGCGCGGTCCACGTTGCCGACATTCAGCCTGTTCATCGTCGTCTCCCGGAATGATGATGTTCAGGGTAGGGCGCATCGTCGCAGCCGATCTTGATGACGCGCAAACGCCCGCGACACCTCGCGGTCGACACTGCTCCATCGCATTCTCGCCATGCATCGTTGCAGGAGCACCCGCATGTACTCGCGCATCCTCGTGCCGGTCGACGGCAGTCCCCCCGCCGAGCTCGGCCTGCTCGAAGCAATCGGTCTCGCGGCCCGGCTCGGCTCGAAGCTCCATCTTCTGAACGTCGTCGATGCCCGGCTGCTCTTCGTGGAGGTCTCGGCGTACGTGGCGCCCGACCGGCTTCTCGACGATTGGCGGGCTGCCGGTCAGCGCCTCGTCGACGCGGCCGTGGCGCAAGCCGGTGCCAAGGGCGTGGTCGCAGACGGCGTGGTGCGCTGCGATCCCGGGATGCGGGTCTGCGACGTGATCCTCGAGGAGGCGCGCCAATCGGCTGCCGAGCTGATCGTGATGGGCACGCACGGCCGACACGGGCTGAGCCGCCTGGCGCTGGGCAGCGATGCCGAACTGGTCCTGCGCGAAAGCGCCGTGCCGGTCCTTCTGGTGCGTCAGCAGGTCGTCTCAGGCGGCTGAAGCGAGACCTCCGAACGTCTCGCCAGACCCTAGTAGCGCAGCGCGGCAGCGGCGCTTCCGAAGCCGATCGGCGCCGGCACCGCGTTGACGATGCGCGTGAACAGCGCGCGGTAGTCGGTTTCCGGCTCGTGCCCCGTCAACGGGTCGCGATTGGTGGCGAATTCGCTGTCGAGATCGGCCCAGTCCTGCTCGGTGAGCACCCGTTCGGCGAGCGGCAGGATCTCCTTCTCCTCGATGCGCATGTGGGCGAGGTAGAAATCGACATAGGTCTCGGCCGCCTTCTCGAACGCTGTGCGGCGCGATTCTCCGAGCATCTCGAAACCCAGCAGCGCGTGCTCGAGCTCGCGGATGTAGTGCTCGCCGCGGGCGTGCTCGGCGTCGAGGCGATCGAGGATGTCGCGCGCGAGCGGGGAGCGCGCCCGTAGCTTCGGGAACAGCAGCATCGATTCCTTCGGATGGTGCCGCTTTTCCGGGAACTCGTCGACATAGAACAGCATCGCCCGCAACGCGCCGAAGTCGGGCAGGGTGCCGTGCGCGCGGTTCTGCCCCAGCAGCAGCAGGATCGAGCGCAGCATCGCGGAAAGGGCCGAGTGTTCCTCGCGGATGACTCGCAGGGTCAGGTGTGACATGGCTCGTGCTCCAGAGATGGAACGAGCGTCGCACTCCGACACCGCCCCCGGCTTGTCGCAGATCAAGTCGCCTGGTGGATGCGACGTCGGTGACGACATTCATCGCGGCGGCCGCAGCGGACTTCAAGCCCATGCGGGACGCCGGCTCAACCGAAGGTCAGCGGCGCGCCAGTCGCGTCGAGCGCGAGAAGGTCGTGCAGGGTTCCGCCGCGTATGCGCTCGACCAGCGCTTGCAGCGCCTCTTCGACCTGGGATTCGACCGGCGGACGGCCGTTTCGGCCGGCCAGGCCGGCCGCGAAAACCACGTCCCAGGGGGGGCCGGCACTGCGCGATTCCGCGACCAGTGCGTCGAAGTCGGCCAGCTCGCCCGGCGCCTTGTCGACGCACATCAGCGGGGTCAGCGTGCCGCCGCTGCCGGTCGCATGCCGGCTGCGCTGCTCCGGTGTCGCATCGTCGGGAAGCCCTGCGCTGGCGAAGACGAACAGCAGGCGCTGCGGCTCGGGCTGCGTCGCTGCCGCGCGCAGCAACTGGTCGAAGTAAGTGGGCATGTCCATGCCCCGAGCGTGGCCGCTAACCCGCTTGCCGGGCTTGCGCCACGTCAAGGAGCGCGAACGGCCCGAGGGGGCTCTTCGTGATCGCGACGGCGACGATCCAGCCGAAGGTGGCCAGCGCCGCGACCCAGGCGACCGCGCGCACCTTGGCCGGTCGTCCGGGCCGCAATGCCACGACGCCGAGGCCGATGTAGAGCAGCAGCCCGACGATCTTGGCCGTCAGCCACGGCGCATTGCCGGGCGCGAGCCGCAAGGTCCAGGCCAGCAGCAGGGCGGAGCCGAGCAGCACCGTGTCGACCACGTGCGGCAGTGTCCCGGCCAGACGCCCACGGACCCATGCGGCGCCGAGCAGCCCGGCCAGGCCGCGCGCGAAGAAGCCGGCTCCCGAGAGCATCACGGCGCCCTGGTGGATCGCCTTGACGAGGGCGTAGTCCATCGATCGCGATCCTCACCCGCGGCGCCCGCACGGCCGGGACGAGCACGGCCGCGCGCGTCGAGGCCGGATCGGCCGGCGGCACGACGACGCGCACCGCGGGCGAAAGCGCCACGGCGCGAACCCGGACGGTGCCGCGGACGGACGATGCGGCCCCTCGATCTTGATGGAGCGCACGGCCATCGAAGCGGCCTTCGTCATCGTCACTGCACGAGCGGGGTGGCGGCGGCGTCGAGGTCGACGCCGTCGAGCGCAGCCTCTCCGGCGAGCACCTGCAGGTACTGGCGCAGAGCCGCGACGTAGGCCTGCTGGCGCAGGGTCGCCTCGACCGCACCGCGCACCGCCTCGAACGGTTGCTGCGTGCCCGCTTCGCGCTCCAGCACCTCGACCACGTGCAGGCCGAAGCGGCTGTGCACCAGCCGCGGCAGCACGCCGACCTCCTTGTTGCCGAAGATTTCGCGGGTGAACTCCGGCGCGCAGTCGGCCGTACCGAGCCAGCCCAGATCGCCGCCGGCGGCGCCGCTCGGGCAGTTCGAGAGCTTGCCGGCCAGCGTCGCGAAATCGGGCGAGGCGCTGCCGTCGAAGCAGCGTGCGTCCAGCATCGCCATCTCGGCACGCTTGCGCAACGCCACGACGTCGACGCCTGGCGTGACCGCGAACAGGATATGGCGGACGCGAACGCGCTCGCCGGTGCGATAGGCCGGTTCGTGAGCGGCGTAGTGGCGCCGGCACGCTGCCTCGGACGGGTCCGGCAGCGCGATCGATTGCTCGAGCAACGCTTCGATCGCCGCGGTGGCCGCTTCACTGGTCGTTCCATCGACCGCGCAGGCATCGGTCGGGTCGAGCAAACCGGCGCGCTGCGCAGCCTGGCGCAGCAGCTCGGTACAAGCGCGCTGGCGCAGCTCTTCGGACGCGAGCGTTTCATGCGCCGCGTGGAGTACGACACCGTTGACGAGGGCCGGGCCTTCGGCCCGGCCCGCCTGGCTGAAATCGACGCTCTCGACTCGCATCACGACTCCTTCAGGTGCCCGCGCCGGGGCGGGGCGGCAGGTTCTGTCCGACCGGCACGTTCAGGCGCCGGCTGCGCACCACCTGGTACGGGCGAAACAGGTAGGCGACGGACGCGAAGCCGCTCCACACGTGGACCAGCCGGCTGAACGGGAACAACAGGAAGATCGTCATCCCCAGCACGAGGTGGAACAGGTACGGCCAGGGCAGTCCGGCGAGCGCTTCCGCATCGACCGTGCGCAGCGTCAGGATGCGCTGGGCCCAGTCGGCGAGGATCAGCATCACCCTGCCGTCGGAGTGTGCCCACGAGTACGGCAGCGTGATCAGTCCGACGACCAGCTGCACCCACAGGATCACCAGGATCGCGATGTCGGTGCGGTGGCTGGTCCGGCGGATGCGCGGATCGAAGACGCGGCGCCAGATCAGCATCGACAGGCCGATGAAGCACAGCAGGCCGAAGACTCCGCCCGACCAGATCGCGAGCTGCTGCTTGACCGAGGCTTCCATGAAGTGCGCATAGAACGCGTGCGGCGTCAGCAGGCCCACGAGGTGGCCGAAGAAGAGGAACAGGATGCCGACGTGGAACAGGTTGCTGCCCCAGCGCAGCAGCCCGCCGCGCAGCAGCTGCGACGAGTCGCTCTTCCACGTGTACTGGTCGCGGTCGAAGCGGATCAGGCTGCCGAGCAGGAAGACCGTGAGGCAGATGTACGGGTAGACCCCGAAGACAAATCCGTGCACGGTGGTCATGCGCGTACTCCTTCGGCCGGAGGGTCCTTGCGGACGATGCGGATCGGTTGCGGCTGCTCCGGCCGCGCCTGGCCCTTCGACGAGCAGCCGTCGAAGACGACCGGCTCGGCCCAGGCGCTGTCGATCGGTTCTTCGGCCGCGATCGTCACCGCCTGGGGCTTCTCCCCGGCCAGCTCGAGCAGGGCGCCGAGCACGGCGGCGTAGGCGCTCCCGCGCTGCTGCAGCGCCTGGAACAAGGCATTGAAGATGTGTGCCATCTCGCCGAGGAAGGCGCGGGCCTCGCGTGGCGGCTGCGTCGACGCGTACTCGAGCACCACCGGCAGGAAGTCGGGCAGTTCGTCGGGGCCGAGGTACAGGCCCGCCGCCTCGTAGGTCTGCGCCAGGTCGATCATCGCCGGCCCGCGGTCGCGCGAGTCGCCGTGGACGTGCTCGAAGAGGTGCAACGACGTGCTGCGGCCGCGGTCGAAGAGCTCGACATAGTCGCTCTCGACCTCGAGCGTTGCATTGCGTTGCAGCGTGCCGATCAGCGCGTCGAGTTCGCCCAGGCGCGACTTCGACAGCGCGCGCTCGGCGTGCAGCGCGTCGCGCATCTCGGCGAGGCGGTCACGCAGAATGGCATCGGGGTAGCCGAGCAGCCGCGCCAGCACGCGCAGGCTCTTCGTCGGGACCGGTGGTGAATCGAAGAGTGCCATGGCTCAGACCTCCGCCTGGATGGGGATCGTGCGCTTGCGGTTGCCACCGAACAGGCTCACGTCGGTCGAGCCGTCGGAACAGCCATTGCCGAACGTGAAGCCGCAGCCGCCGCGCACATCGAAGGTGTTCTCGGCATATTCGCGGTGACTGCTCGGGATGACGAAGCGGTCCTCGTAGTTGGCGATCGCCATCACGTGGTACATGTCCTCGACCGTGGCCTGGCTGATGCCGACCTGCTGCAGCGCGGCGAGGTTGATGCGCCCGTCGACGTGCTTCTCACGCTGGTAGGCGCGCATGGCGAGCATCCGTTCGAGGGCGCGCACCACCGGCGCGGTGTCGCCGGCGGTCAGCAGGTTGGCCAGGTACTTGACCGGGATGCGCAGCTGGTTGACGTCGGGGATTTCGCCGTTGGTGCCGACGTGCCCGGCGTTCGCCGCGGCCGTGATCGGCGAGAGCGGCGGGACGTACCACACCATCGGGAGCGTGCGGTATTCCGGGTGCAGCGGCAGCGCGACCTTCCATTCGACCGCCATCTTGTAGACCGGGCTCTTGCGCGCGGCGTCCATCCAGGCGTCGGGGATGTGGTCCAGGCGGGCCTGCGCGATCACTTTCGGGTCGTTCGGGTCGAGGAAGATGTCGAGCTGCGCCTGGTACAGGTCGCGGTCGTGCTCGACACTCGCCGCCTGCTGGATGCGGTCGGCGTCGTACAGCAGCACGCCGAGGTAGCGGATGCGGCCGACGCAGGTCTCGCTGCAGACGGTCGGCTGGCCGGCCTCGATCCGCGGGTAGCAGAACGTGCACGTCTCGGCCTTGCCGCTCTTCCAGTTGTAGTAGATCTTCTTGTACGGGCAGCCGGAGACGCACATGCGCCAGCCGCGGCACTTGTCCTGGTCGATCAGGACGATGCCGTCCTCCTCGCGCTTGTAGATCGAGCCCGACGGACAGCTCGCCACGCAGGCCGGGTTCAGGCAGTGCTCGCAGAGCCGCGGCAGGTACATCATGAAGGTGTTCTCGAACTCGCCGTAGATGTCCTTCTGGATGTCGTCGAAGTTCTTGTCCTTGCTGCGCTTGGCGAACTCGCCGCCGAGGATCTCCTCCCAGTTCGGGCCCCACTCGATCCTCTCCATGCGCTGCCCGGTGATCAGGCTGCGGGGGCGCGCGGTCGGCGTCGCCTTCATCTCGGGGGCCGATTGCAGGTGGTCGTAGTCGAAGGTGAACGGCTCGTAGTAGTCGTCGATCTGCGGCATGCTGGGATTGGCGAAGATCTTCATCAGCAGCTTCCACTTCGCCCCCTGGCGCGGCTCGATCGAGCCGTTGGCCTTGCGGATCCAGCCGCCGTTCCACTTGTCCTGGTTTTCCCATTCCTTCGGGTAGCCGATGCCGGGCTTGGTCTCGACGTTGTTGAACCAGGCATACTCCATGCCGGGGCGGCTGGTCCAGACGTTCTTGCAGGTGACGGAACAGGTGTGGCAGCCGATGCACTTGTCGAGGTTCAGCACCATGCCGATCTGGGCGCGGATCTTCATGCGGCTTCTCCGAGTTTCTGCACGTCTGCGGCGCGTTCGTCGCCGCGCGGCGTGTCGAGCCAGTCGACCTTGTCCATCCTGCGGACGACGACGAACTCGTCGCGGTTCGTGCCGATGGTCCCGTAGTAGTTGAAGCCGTACGACAGCTGGGCGTAGCCGCCGATCATGTGCGTGGGCTTGAGCACGATGCGCGTCACCGAGTTGTGGATGCCGCCGCGCTGGCCGGTGATCTCCGATCCCGGCGTGTTCACGATCTTCTCCTGGGCGTGGTACATCATCGCCATGCCGGGCTTGATGCGCTGGCTGACGACCGCACGGGCCGCGATCGCGCCGTTGACGTTGTAGAGCTCGATCCAGTCGTTGTCCTCGACGCCGATCACCTTGGCGTCGTCCTCGCTGAGCCAGACGATCGGGCCGCCGCGGCTCAGCGTGAGCATCAGCAGGTTGTCGGTGTAGGTCGAGTGGATGCCCCACTTCTGGTGCGGCGTGATGAAGTTCAGCAGCAGCTCGGTGTTGCCGTTGGAGCGGATGCCGTGCACGCCGGCCGTCGCCTTCAGGTTCACTGGCGGCCGGTAGCTCGCCAGGCTCTCGCCGAACGCGATCATCCACGGGTGGTCCTGGTAGAACTGCTGGCGCCCGGTCAGGGTGCGCCAGGGGATCAGCTCGTGGACGTTGGTGTAGCCGGCGTTGTACGAGACGGTTTCCGACTCGATGCCGCTCCAGGTCGGCGAGCTGATGATCTTGCGCGGTTGAGCCTGGATGTCGCGGAAGCGGATCTTCTCGTCTTCGCGATGCAGCGCCAGATGGGTGTGCTCGCGGCCGGTGATCTTCGACAGCGCGGCCCAGGCCTTCACCGCCACGTGGCCGTTGGTCTCGGGCGCGAGCTGCAGCACCACCTCGCAGGCATCGATGTCGGTGTCGATCCGGGGCATGCCCAGTGTGACGCCTTCGTCCTTGACGAGACCGTTCAGCTCGCCGAGCTGGCGCACCTCGGTTTCGGTGTTCCAGGCGATGCCCTTGCCGCCGTTGCCTATTCCGTTCATCAACGGTCCGACCGCCGTGAATCGCTTGTAGACATTCGGATAGTCGCGCTCGATCACCTGCATCTGCGGTGCGGTCTTGCCGGGCACCAACTCGCACTCGCCGCGCTTTCAGTCCTTCACGTCGAGCGGTTGCGCAAGCTCGCCGGGCGAGTCGTGCATCATCGGCGTCAGCACCAGCTCGCGTTCGACGCCGAGGTGGCCGACGCAGACTTCGCTGAACGTCCTGGCGAAGCCCTTGTAGATTTCCCAGTCGCTCTTCGATTGCCACACCGGATCGACCGCGGTCGACAGCGGGTGGATGAACGGGTGCATGTCGCTGGTGTTCAGGTCGTTCTTCTCGTACCAGGTCGCGGTCGGCAGCACGATGTCGGAGTAGAGGCAGGTCGTGCTCATGCGGAAGTCGAGCGTCACCAGCAGGTCGAGCTTGCCTTCGGGCGCCTGGTCGTGCCAGGTCACTTCCTGCGGCTTGGCCTCTTCGGCGCCGAGGTCCTTGCCCTGAACGCCGTTGCTGGTTCCGAGCAGGTGCTTGAGGAAGTATTCGTGACCCTTGCCCGATGAGCCGATGATGTTGGAGCGCCAGACGAACATGTTGCGCGGCCAGTTGTCGGGGTGGTCGGGGTCTTCGCAACTCAGGCGCAGCGTGCCGTCCTTCAGGGACCGGACGGCGTAGTCCTTCGCGTCCAGGCCGGCTGCCGCGGCGTCGCGCACGACCTGCATCGGGTGGGTCTGCAACTGCGGCGCCGACGGCAGCCAGCCCATGCGCTCGGCGCGCACGTTGTAGTCGATCATGCTGCCGCCGTAGAGCGACTTGTCGGCGAGCGGCGAGAGCACCTCGTCGACACCGATCTTCTCGTAGCGCCACTGGTCGGTGTGGGCGTAGAAGAAGCTGGTCGAGTTCATCTGCCGCGGTGGGCGGATCCAGTCGAGCGCGAACGCGAGCGCGGTCCAGCCGGTCTGCGGCCGCAGCTTCTCCTGGCCGACGTAGTGGGCCCAGCCGCCGCCGCTCTTGCCGATGCAGCCGCACATCATCAGCATGTTGATGACGCCGCGGTAGTTCATGTCGCTGTGGTACCAGTGGTTCATGCCGGCGCCGATGATCACCATCGAGCGGCCCGCGGTCTTCGCCGCGTTCTCGGCGAACTGGCGAGCGACCGCGATGACCTGGTCGCGCGGCACACCGGTGATCGACTCTTGCCAGGCGGGTGTGTACGGCGTGTCGTCGTCGAAGCTCGCCGCGGCCAGCTCGCCGGGCAGCCCGCGGGGGATGCCGTACTGCGCGGCCTGCAGGTCGAACACGGTGGCGACCAGCGCATTGCGCTTCTCGCCTTCCTTGCCGAGCGCGATGCGCTGCACCGGCACCGTGCGCACCAGCACGTCGCCCGGCGCGTTGCCTTGCGCGTTGTGGGAGAAGTGCTCGTGGACGATGCCGCCGAAGTAGGGAAGGCCGACCTGAGCGGTGTCGGCACTCGGATAGTCGCCTTCGAGCAGCGAGAGCCGCAGCTTGACCTCGTTGCCGTGGCGCGCCTCCCGCGCTTCGAGATTCCACTGGCCGGCGTCGGCGCGGCCGTCCGGTCCCCAGCGGAAACCGATCGCGCCGTGCGGCAGCACGACCTTGCCGACCGTGTCGATCGCGACGGTCTTCCACTCGGGGTTGTTGGCCTGGCCGAGATTGCCGTTGAAATCCGACGCACGGACGTAGCGATCCGGGACCATCACGCTGCGGCCGTCCTCGAGCGTGTGTTCCTTCAGCATCACCAGCATCGGCAGGTCGGTGTAGCGGCGCGCGTAGTCGTCGAAGTACGCCGGGCGCGGACGGTCGGCGCCGCCGAACCAGAACTCCTTCAGGATGACGTGGCCCATCGCCATTGCTAGCGCCGCGTCGGTGCCCTGCTTGGGATGCAGCCAGAGGTCGGAGAGCTTGGCGACCTCGGAGTAGTCGGGGGTGATCGCGACGGTCTTCGTGCCCTTGTAGCGGACCTCGGTGAAGAAGTGCGCGTCCGGCGTGCGCGTCTGCGGGACGTTCGAGCCCCAGGCGATGATGAAGCTCGAGTTGTACCAGTCGGCCGACTCAGGTACGTCGGTCTGCTCGCCCCAGACCTGCGGGCTCGATGGCGGCAGGTCGCAGTACCAGTCGTAGAAGCTCAGGTTGACGCCGCCGATCAGCGACAGGTAGCGCGAGCCCGCGGCGTAGCTGATCATCGACATCGCCGGGATCGGCGAGAACCCGACCACACGATCCGCGCCATGTTTTTTGATGGTGTGAACGTTGGCAGCCGCGACGATTTCGTTGACTTCGTCCCAGCTCGAGCGGACGAAGCCGCCGAGACCGCGCACGCCCTGGTAGTCGCGACGCGCCGCATCGTCGCCGACGATCGCGGCCCAGGCCTCGACCGGAGCATGCGCCTTGCGTGCCTCGCGCCAGCGCCTGAGCAGGCGGCCGCGCACCATCGGGTACTTGACCCGGTTGGCGCTGTAGAGGTACCAGCTGTAGCTCGCCCCGCGCGAGCAGCCGCGCGGCTCGTGGTTGGGCATGTCCCAGCGCGTGCGCGGGTAATCGGTCTGCTGGGTTTCCCAGGTGACGATCCCGCCCTTGACATAGATCTTCCACGAGCACGAGCCGGTGCAGTTGACGCCGTGGGTCGAGCGCACGACCTTGTCGTGGGCCCAGCGGTTTCGGTACGCGTCCTCCCAGGTGCGGTCTTCGCCGGTGGCGACACCGTGGCCGTCGGCAAAGCTTTCCTTGGGCTGTGCGAAGTGGGTCAGTCGGTCGAGGAAGTGGCTCATCAGGATTCCCGGTTCAGCACGGCATCGGCGCGTTCTTGCGCGCGTAGTACCACCACGTGACGCCGATGCACACGAGGTAGAAGACGAAGAAGACGTAGAGCGCGGCCTCGGGGCCGCCGGTCAGCGAGATCGAGGTGCCGTAGCTCTTCGGGATGAAGAAGCCGCCGTAGGCCGCCATCGCTGCGGTGAAGCCGAGCGTCGCGGCGCCTTCCATGTTGCCTTCCTTGGTGGCTCGCGCGAGGGCGTCGGGCTGGCTCCGGTCGACGCGGCTCAGCGCCTCGGTCAGGAAGATCACCGGGATCATCCGGAAGGTCGAGCCGTTGCCGATGCCGGTGGTCAGGAACAGCACCAGGAACATCACGAAGAAGCCGGCGAAGCTGCCGCCCGAAGGGCCGCTCGGCAGGAAGGCGACAACGCCGACGACCGCCAGCGCCATCACGACGAAGTTCCACAACGTCACCCGGGCGCCCCCCAGCTTGTCGGCGAGCCAGCCACCGAACGGTCGAACCACCGCGCCGACCAGCGGTCCGAGCCAGGCGTAGGCGAGGGGGTTCACGCCGGGGAACTGGCTCTTGATCAGCAGCGGAAAGCCGGCGGCATAGCCGATGAACGAGCCGAAGGTGCCGAGGTAGAGCAGGCACATCAACCAGTTGTGCTTGCGTCGGAAAATCGTCGACTGCGTGGCGAACGAGGCCTTCGCGTCGGCGATGTCGCTCATCCCGAACCAGGCCGCCAGCGATGCAATCGCGATCCAAGGCACCCAGATGAAGGCGGCGTTCTGGGTCCAGGTCTGTACCGTCTGGCCGTTCTTGACGATGGTCTGGGCGTCGCCGCCGAAGATGCCGAACATGCCTGCCGTGACGACGAGCGGGCTCAGGAACTGGACCACCGAGACGCCGAGGTTGCCGAGGCCGGCGTTGACGCCGAGGGCCGAGCCCTTGCGCTCCTTCGGGAAGAAGAAGCTGATGTTGGCCATGCTCGAGCTGAAGTTGCCGCCGCCCAGCCCGCAGAGCAGCGCCAGCATCAGCATCGTCGGGTAGCTCGTGGTGTTGTCCTGGACCGCGAAGCCGATGCCGAGCGCGGGGATCAGCAGCGAGGCGGTCGAGATCGCGGTCCAGCGGCGCCCGCCGAAGATCGGCACCATGAACGAATAGAAGATCCGCAAGGTCGCGCCCGACAGCGCAGGTGCCGCCGCGAGCCAGAACAGCTGGTTGGTCGAGTAGGCGAAGCCGAGCGATGGCAAACCGACGGCCACGACGCTCCAGACCTGCCAGATCGCGAACGCCAGGAACAGCGCCGGGACGCTGATCCACAGGTTGATCTTGGCAATCGCCTCGCCCTGTTGGGACCAGAAGGCCTTGTCCTCGGGGGTCCATATCGTCAGGACGCGGCCGCGGCGAGGGGGGGGCGTGGCGGTGACGACGACGTTCATGAGCGTTCCTTGGCGGCGCCGCTCAGGCAGCCGCGGCGAGCGGGGAGGTGGGGGCGTGCATGCCCATGACCTCGGTGCGGCGCACTTCGCTGAAGTACATCCATATCAGCGAGACCCAGACGATGCCGTACATCAGCATGAAGGCCGACGAGCGGATGCCGGTGAAGTCGAGCAACGCGCCGAACAGGATCGGCAGCACGAAGCCGCCGAGTCCACCGGCCAGCCCGACGACGCCGCTGATGGTGCCGAGGGTCTGCGGGTAGTCGTCGCTGATGTACTTGAAGACGCTTGCCTTGCCGAAAGCGAACGCGATGCCGAGGACGAACATCAGGGTGGTGAAGGTGTAGACGTCGAGACCGAGATGGAACGTGCGCGGGCCGCCCACGGTCGTGACGGTGAAGGTAGTCTGCGGATAGCTCAGCAGGAACAGGCAGATCCAGCTGATCCACATCACCCACCAGGTCACGCTGTGCGCACCGTACTTGTCGGCGAGCCAGCCGCCGAACGCGCGCAGCACGCCCCCGGGCAGCGAGAAGCACGCGGCCAGCAATGCGGCGACGCGGATGTCGAGACCGTACTCGCCGACGTAGTACTGGACCATCCACAGGCTCAGCGCGACGTAGCCGCCGAACACGATGCTGTAGTACTGGCAGTAGCGCAGCACTTGCGGATCCTTCAGCGTCTTCAACTGCTCGGCGAGCGTGACCTTGCCGCCGACCCGGTGCGACGGGTCGCTCGAGCTGAAGATCCAGAACAGGACCAGGGTGCCGAGCATCACGGCCGCGTAGACCTGCGGAACCACGGCCCAGCCGAAGGCGACCACGAGCGCCGGCGCGATGAATTTGTTGACCGCGGCCCCGGAATTTCCGGCACCGAAGATGCCCATCGCGAACCCCTGGCGCTGCTTCGGAAACCAGCGCGCCACATAGGGCGTGCCCACCGAGAACGAGCCACCCGCCAGGCCGACGAACAGGCCGATGACGAGGAAGTGCCAGTACTGGGTCGCATACGACATCAGCCAGATCGCCGGCACCGTGGCGGCCATCAGCAGCGCCATCACGACGCGCCCGCCGTAGCGATCGGTCCAGATGCCGAGCGGCACGCGAACCAGAGAGCCCGTGAGCACCGGCATGGCGGTCAGCAAGCCGAACTGGGTGGCGTTGAGGCCGAGGTTCTGCTTGATCGGGATGCCGATGACGGCGAACATCATCCACACCATGAAGCACACCGTGAAGGCGAGCGTGCTGACGGCCAGGACCGTGAAGGCCTCGCGCTGAGGGCTCGTGCGCGCCGCCGGCTGCTGCGGCGAGTTCAGGGAGGTCGTGCCGGTCATCGGATGAAGAGGATGCGCTGGGCCATGGAGGCACATGCTGCCGTGGTTGCCCGGACGCGGACTTGACGCGCGACAAGCCTCGCGTCGATCGCGCTCGGCGCTCGCCGGCCGTTCCGGGATTGACGCCGATCAAGCGGATCGGTCCGCTTTCGGCCGAACATCGCCACCTCGGGCAGACGGGGAGACGGCGATGCAGATCCTGGTGGCGGTCGATGGAAGCGGGCATACCAAGCGCATGCTGAGCTACATCGCGGCTCACGACGAGTTGCTCGGCAAGGGCCACGACTACACCTTCGTCACGGTCGTGACGACGATCTCCCCGCAAGCGGCCCGCTATCTCGATCAGAAGACGCTCGACGACTACTACCGCGAGCAGGCGGAGGGGGTGCTGTCCCCTGTCATGGCGTTCGCCGCGCAGCAAGGCTGGACCGCGCACAGTGCGCCGTTGCGCGGACATGCGGCCACCGAGATCGCGGCCCTCGCGGAGCGCGCCCGGTTCGACCTGGTGGTGATGGGCACCCATGGTCATGGTTCGATCGGCAATCTCGTCCTCGGCTCCGTGGCGACTGGCGTCCTGGCCCGTTGCGGCACGCCGGTGCTGCTGGCTCGCTGAGGCCGATGGGGCCAGCGCGCCAGGCCGCTGCGCGTCGACGGAGCGCGCGATGAGCGCGGCCCTTCCGCTGCAGGTGCCACGTCTTCCGCTGACGCCGCAGGAGTCCGCAGCGCTCGACGACGCGGAGGCGCTCGACGGCTGGACGCGCTGGCGCATCGCCGCCGACGGCACGCGCAGCGCCGAGTCAGGCTTCGCGGTGCAGGGCATGCACTGCGCCGCCTGCGCCGGGCTTGTCGAGGCGGCGCTGCGCGGCGTGCCGGGCGTCATCCGCGCCGACGTCAACTCGGCCACGCGGCGCGCCTCGGTGGCCTGGGATCCGCGTCGCGTTCCGGCGTCGGCACTCGTCGATGCCGTGCGGCGGGCGGGCTACGGCGCGGTGCCGGCCGGGCGCGTCGATGCCCTGGCGGCGGCGCGTGCCGAGGCGCGCACCGCGCTGTGGCGCCTTTTCGTCGCCGGCTTCTGCATGATGCAGGTGATGATGCTCGCCGCGCCGCGCTACTTCGCGGCACCCGGCGAACTGCCGCCGGATCTAGCGGCGTTGATGAACTGGGCGGCCTGGGTGCTGACCCTTCCGGTCCTGCTGTTCGCGGCCGGGCCCTTTTTCAAGGGGGCCTGGCATGCCCTGCGGCAACGTCGGGTCGCGATGGACGTGCCGGTCGCACTCGGCATCGCCGTCATGTTCCTCGCCGGGACGGCCGCCACGTTCGATCCGGCCGGCCGGCTCGGAGCCGACACCTACTTCGATTCGCTGACGATGTTCGTCGCCTTCCTGCTCGCCGGACGCTGGCTCGAGACGCGCGCCCGCGCCCGCAGCACCGAGGCCCTCGATGCGCTGCTGCAGCGCCTGCCGGAGAGCGCCGAGCGGCTGCGTGTCGACGGGTCGGCGGAAACGGTGGCGGTGGCTCGACTGCGTGCCGGCGATCGTGTGCGGATCGCGGCCGGGCAGGCCTTCCCCGGCGACGGCACGGTGCTCGAAGGCGTCACGCAGGTCGACGAGGCCCTCATCAGCGGCGAGTCGCGGCCGCTGGCGCGCGCCATCGGCGACGCCGTGGTCGGGGGCAGCATCAACCTCGGCGCGCCGGTCGTGGTCGAGTTGCGCCAGGTCGGCGAAGGGACCCGGTATCGGCAGATCGTCGACCTCGTGCAGCGTGCGCTCGAGGAACGTCCGGCCGTGCTGCGCAGCGCCGACCGCCTCGCCGCGCCTTTCCTCTGGGCCGTGCTGCTGCTCGCGGCGGCGGCCGCGGCGGCGTGGAGCCTCGTCGACCCCGCTCGCGCCCTCTGGGTCGGCGTCTCGGTGCTGATCGTCACCTGCCCGTGCGCGCTGTCGCTCGCGGCGCCCGCAGCGTTGTTGAGCGCCGCCGGCACGCTGGCCCGCAACGGCGTGCTGGTGCAGCGCCTGGACGCGATCGAGGCGCTTGCTGGCATCGACGTCGTCTGCTTCGACAAGACCGGGACGCTGACCGAGGATCGGCTCGCGCTCGCGGCGACCTGGATCGATCCTGCCTTCGATGCAGCGAAGCGTGCGCGAGTGCTCGGGCGCGCAGCATCGCTGGCCACACGAACCACGCATCCGCTGGCGCGAGCTCTGGTCGCGGCCCTGCCGCTCGCATGCGGCCCGTGGCGGGATGTCCGCGAGATGCCGGGGCAGGGCGTGGAAGCCACCGACGACGGCGGCCGGCGCTGGCGCCTCGGCGCCCCCGCCTGGGTCGGCGCGCCGACGGGGCCGTCGCCGAGGCCGGTGGTCGCCTTCGGCGCGGTCGGCGGCGCGCCCGAGGAATCGGTGCGCTTCGAGTTCGACGAGACGCTGCGTGCCGATGCGAAAGGCGCGCTGGCCATGCTGCGCCGCGCCGGCGTCGACGTGCGGATGCTCTCGGGCGACTCACCGGCTGGCGTTGCAGCGATGGCCGCACGGTTGGGGATCAGGCAGGCCCGGGGGGCCGCCACGCCGGAACTCAAGCTGTCCTGGCTCGCCGCCTGGCAGGCCGCCGGGGAGCATGTTCTCGTCGTCGGCGACGGCCTCAACGACGGTCCGGTGCTGGCCCGCGCCGATGCCTCGTTCGCACTCGCTCACGGCAGCGCGTTGGCGCAGCAGCGCGCGGACTTCATCGTGATCGGCAGCCGGCTCGCCGCGGTCCCGCACGCGCATGCGCTGGCGCGCCGCACGATGCGCGTGGTGCGGCAGAACCTGGCCTGGGCAGCGCTCTACAACGCGGTGTGCATTCCACTCGCGCTCGCCGGCCTGTTGCCGCCATGGCTGGCGGCCGCGGGCATGGCGACGAGTTCCCTGTTCGTCGTGGCCAACGCGCTGCGGCTGGCGCGCTGAGGATTGCAGGCTCCCCCATGGACAGCCTCTACCTCCTGCTGCCGATGTCGGTGCTGCTGGTGCTGGCGCTCATCGGCCTGTTCGCCTGGGCGCTCGATGCCGGCCAGTTCGAGGATCTAGAGCGCGAGGGCTCCCGATTGCTCGAGGACTTGCCGGTGACGCGCGAGGACAACGCGCATGGAACTCGTGCGCACGGCGATTGATTTCGCTCAAGGTCCTGTCCGGGTCCCCCTCGAACAATCGTCGACTTGAAAGCCACGAAGAGGATCCGCGGATGAACAGCAGCGCGCCAGTACTTCCGGTCGCGACCTTCAACGATCGCGTGGTGCGGCAGTTCGCCCTGGCGGCCGTGCTCTGGGGCGTGGTCGGCATGTCGGTCGGCGTGCTGATCGCCATGCAGCTCGCCTGGCCGGAGATGATCACCGGCATTCCGTGGCTGAGCTACGGCCGGCTGCGGCCACTGCATACCAACGCGGTGATCTTCGCGTTCGGTGGCTGCGCGCTGATGGCGACCTCGTACCACGTCGTCCAGCGCACCTGTCAGGTCCGCCTCATCTCCGACAAGCTCGCCGCCTTCACCTTCTGGGGCTGGCAGGCGGTGATCGTTGCCGCGGCGATCTCGCTGCCGCTCGGCTTCACGCGCGGCAAGGAGTACGCCGAGCTCGAATGGCCGATCGGCCTCCTGATCACCGTGGTCTGGGTCTGCTACGCGATCGTCTTCTTCGGCACCAGCGGCAAACGCAAGGTCCGGCACATCTACGTCGCCAACTGGTTCTTCGGAGCCTTCATCCTGACGGTGGCGCTGCTGCACGTGGTCAACGGCGCGGTGCTGCCGGTCAGCTTCATGAAGAGCTACTCGGTGTACGCCGGCGTTCAGGACGCGATGGTGCAGTGGTGGTACGGCCATAACGCAGTCGGCTTCTTCCTCACTGCGGGTTTCCTCGGGATGATGTACTACTACATCCCGAAGCAGGCCGAGCGGCCGATCTATTCGTACCGGCTGTCAATCGTCCACTTCTGGGCGCTGATCTTCACCTACATGTGGGCAGGTCCCCACCACCTGCACTACACCGCGCTGCCCGACTGGGCGCAGAGCGTGGGCATGGTGTTCTCGCTGGTCCTGCTGGCGCCGAGCTGGGGCGGGATGATCAACGGGATCATGACGCTCTCGGGCGCCTGGTACAAGCTGCGCGACGACCCGATCCTGAAGTTCCTGATCGTCTCGCTGTCGTTCTACGGCATGTCGACCTTCGAGGGTCCGATGATGTCGATCAAGACGGTGAACGCGCTGAGCCACTACACCGACTGGACCATCGGGCATGTCCACTCCGGTGCGCTCGGCTGGGTCGGCTTCATGACGATGGGCAGCCTCTACTACCTCATCCCCCGGATGTTCGGCAAGAAGGAGATGCACAGCGTCGCGGCCATCGGCCTGCACTTCTGGATCGCGACCATCGGCGTCGTGCTTTACATCGCGGCGATGTGGATCGCCGGCGTGATGCAGGGGCTGATGTGGCGCTCGATCAATCCCGACGGGACGCTGGTCTACAGCTTCGTCGAGAGCGTCAAGGCGACCTATCCGTTCTACGTGGTGCGCGTGCTCGGTGGCTTGCTGTACCTCGCCGGGATGTTGCTGATGGCCTGGAACGTGGTGATGACGGTGCGCGATCCCCGTTCGTCGACCGCGCCGCAGGCGATCCCCACCCTTGTCGCCGCCTGAACCTCGAAGGACGCCATGGACTCCCACGCCAAGCCCGAAGGTCACGAGCGCATCGAGACCAGCAACTTCCTGATGATCGTCCTGATCATCGCCGTGGTCGCGGTCGGAGGACTCGTCGAGATCGTGCCGCTGTTCTTCCAGCGCAGCACCACCGAGGCCGCCCCGGGCCTGAAGCCTTACACGGCCCTGCAACTCGCCGGCCGGGACGTCTACCTGCGCGAGGGTTGCTACAACTGCCACTCGCAGATGATCCGGACACTGCGTGCCGAGACCCTGCGCTACGGCCACTACTCGACCGCCGGCGAATTCGTCTACGACCACCCCTTCCAGTGGGGCAGCAAGCGCACCGGCCCCGACCTCCACCGGGTCGGCGGCAAGTACAGCGACGAGTGGCATCGCCTGCACCTGAACAACCCCCGCGACCTGGTGCCCGAGTCGAACATGCCTGCCTACACGTGGCTGGCGACGGCGCAGTTGCAGCCGGCCGACCTGCCGCCGAAGCTGCGCGCGATGCGAACCCTCGGCGTGCCGTACAGCGACGCCGACATCGCCGGTGCGTCGGCCCAGGTCGAGGGCAAGTCCGAGCTGGATGCGCTGGTGGCCTACCTGCAGGTGCTCGGCACCGCGGTGAAGTGACGGAGGACGCATGGACATCAACGATCTGAGGATTCTCGTGACGCTGCTGTCGTTCGGCGTCTTCGCCGGGATCGTCGCCTGGGCCGTCAGCAGCCGCAACCGGGCGCGCTTCGACGAGGCCGCGATGCTTCCGTTCCTCGACGAACCGGGCCGTGGGTCGGACCATGAGTGACTTCTTCTCCAGCGGCTGGTCGATCTTCGTCGCCGCGGCGACGATCGTCTCCCTGATCGCCTGCCTGGTGCTGCTGTTCGGCGCGAGCCGCACCAAGGTCGTGCCCGGCGACAACACCTCCGGCCACGTCTGGGACGGTGACCTGCGAGAACTGAACAACCCCTTGCCGCGCTGGTGGATGATCCTCTTCGTCGTCACCGTGATCTTCGCAGGCGTCTATCTCGCCCTGTACCCCGGCCTCGGTTCGGCGACGGGCTACTGGAACTGGTCCTCGGTCGGCGAGCACCGTGCGGAGGTGGCGAGCGGGCAGGCCGAACTGGCCCCGCTTTATGCGCGCTTCAACGGCATGGCGCCGGAAGCGCTGGCGCGCGATCCGCAGGCGCACGCGCTCGGCGAGCGACTCTTCGTCAACAACTGCGCGACCTGCCACGGCTCGGACGCGCGCGGCAGCAAGGGCTTCCCGAATCTCACCGATACCGACTGGCTGTGGGGCGGCGCGCCCGAGCGTATCGCCGAAACCATCCGCGAGGGCCGCAACGGCCAGATGCCGCCGATGGCTGCAGCGGTGGGCAACGCCGAGGACGTGCGCCAGGTCGCCAACTACGTGCTGAGCTTGTCGAGGAGCCCGCACAACTCCCTGCTGGCGCAACTCGGCAAGCCGAAGTTCACGGCCTGCGCGGCTTGCCACGGCGTGGACGGCAAGGGCAACCAGGCCCTCGGAGCGCCCAATCTCAGCGACAACGTCTGGCTGCACGGCTGGGGCGAGGACGCCATCGTGCGCATGGTCAACGAGGGCAGGCTCAACGTGATGCCGGCGCACAAGGACCGTCTCAGCGACGACCAGATCCGGATCCTGGCCGCCTACGTCTGGAGCCTGTCGCAGCCCGTCGCGGCGGCACGCGTCTCCCCGTAGCGGACACCCCCTCATGGCAGCCGCACGACCCGTCATTCCCATCGCCGCGGTCGATGCAGACGGCGCAGCCGTCTCGATGTACACGTCGGACGCGGCCATACAGCCGCGCTCGGTGCACGGCTGGTTCGCTGCCTGGCGCTGGGTGCTGGTGTGGGCGACGCAGCTGGTGTTCTACGGCCTGCCATGGCTGACCTGGAACGGCCGCCCGGCGGTCCTGTTCGACCTGGGTGCGCGCCGTTTCTACATCTTCAACCTGGTGCTGTACCCGCAGGATCTGATCTACCTCACCGGCCTGCTGGTCATCAGCGCCTATGCGCTCTTCCTCTTCACCGCGGTCGCGGGGCGACTGTGGTGCGGCTACGCCTGTCCGCAGACCGTGTACACCGAGATCTTCATGTGGGTCGAGCACCGCTTCGAGGGCGACAGGCCGGCGCGCATGAAGCTCGATGCCGGGCCGTGGAACGCGCGCAAGCTGTGGCGCCGTGGTGGCAAGCATGTCGTGTGGATCGCCATCGGACTCTTCACCGGCTTTACCTTCGTCGGCTACTTCACGCCGATCCGCAGCCTGGCTGCCGAGGTGGCGAGCGCGGGCCTCGGCCCCTGGGAGCTGTTCTGGATCCTTTTCTACGGCCTGGCGACCTACGGCAACGCCGGGTTCATGCGCGAGCAGGTCTGCAAGTACATGTGCCCCTACGCACGCTTTCAGAGCGCGATGTTCGATCACGACACGCTGATCATCAGCTACGACGAGAAGCGCGGCGAGCCACGTGGCTCGCGCTCGCGCAGCGCCGACCGCAAGACGCTCGGCCTCGGCGACTGCGTCGATTGCACGATCTGCGTGCAGGTCTGCCCGACCGGCATCGACATCCGCAAGGGCCTGCAGTACGAGTGCATCGGCTGCGCTGCCTGCATCGACGCCTGCGACAGCGTGATGGACAAGATGGACTACCCGCGCGGGCTGATCCGCTATGCGACGCAGCGGGGGCTGTCCGAGGGTCGCTCCGGCCTCGACTACGCGCGCATCCTGCGACCGCGGGTACTGATCTACAGCGCGGTTCTGCTGCTGATCGTGGCTGCGTTCGTGACGACGCTCGCGTTGCGCAAGCCGATGCGCGTCGACGTCGTGCGTGATCGCGGCTCGCTGGCCCGCCTAGTCGAGGACGGCCGGATCGAGAACGTCTACCGGTTGCAGGTGATGAATGCCACGGAGTCGCCGCAGCACTATGCGGTCGAGGCCACCGGTATCGACGGGGCCCGGGTCGTGGTGCGCAGCCCGATCGCGCTTGATGCCGCCGAGACCCGCTGGGTCCCCGTGGCCGTGCAGATCGGCCCTGTGCAGGCGCAGGCGCTCCAGCCCGGCGCTCACCGGATCGAGTTCCACATCACCCGCGTCGCCGAGGCGGGAGACCCCGCCGTCAGCGTCACCGAACGCTCGACCTTCATCGTGCCGCGTTGATTCACCAGGAAGCTGCCATGCAACCGACCGCTCCTCCGATCCCGATCCCGAGTGCGAGCCCGAGTGCGAGTCCTGTTCCGGCGCCGGAGCCCTGGTGGCGCTATCCCTTCATGTGGCTGGTCGTTGGCGGGCCGCTCGCGGTCGTGATCGCGGGAACGGCCACCGCGGTGATCGCGGTGCGTGGCGCTGATCCGGTTCTGCACGTCGACTCGACGCCGCTCTCCCACGGTGGCTCTCCTGCGATGCAGGCGCGCAACCATGCCGCCACGCCGGCCGAACCCTGATCGCCAGCGATGAAGCGACTCGCTCTGTGGGTGTTCTGGCCGTCGTTCCTGATGGCCGGGGTGATCGAGATGCTGGTCTTCAGCCTCGCCGATCCGCACGAGCTGCATGGCCTCGGGGGCGCTCTCGGCGACCTGTCGCCGACGGCCATCTACACGCTGGCCTTCTTCTGCTTCTGGATCATCGTCGCGGTCGCGTCGGGGCTCACGCTGCTGCTCGCCACGCCCGACCCCGAGGCATCGGACCCCGGACGTCGCTGGCCATGAAGCGAGGGGGCCATGCGGCTCCAGCGAGTCGGAGCCGTTCGACCAGGGCTGCAGGGTGAACTTGTCGCTGGTCGTCGCCGGCGGGCTGATGGGCCTGGCGAGCACGCCGCACTGTGCCGCGATGTGCGCCGCGCCATGCGCCGCGATCACCCGGAGCTGCGACCCGCAGCGTCCCGCGAGGGTGCTGGCGGCCTGGCACGTCGGCAGGCTGGTCGCCTACGCGGCGGCCGGCGCCGCAGCGGCGGGCAGCGCGGGTCTGCTCGCCCGCGCGGCAGAAGCGAGCGCGATCGTGCGTCCGTTCTGGACGCTGCTGCAGGTCGCCGTCATCCTCCTCGGGCTGGCCTTGCTCTGGACGGGACGCACGCCGCTCTGGCTCGACGGGCTCGCGCAACGCATCGGCGCTGCCGTGCGACCGCGCCGCGATGTCGTCCGCCTGTCGCCACGGGGGGGTGCGAGCAGGGCGGCACTCACCGGACTGGCCTGGGTCGCGCTGCCGTGCGGCGTGCTCTACGCGGCGCTCGCGGTCGCGGCGCTCGCCGACGGGCCGGCACTCGGCGCCGCGGTGATGGCGGCCTTTGCCGGGGGTTCCGCCTTCGGGCTCGTGGGCGGTCCGTGGATCTGGCAACGCCTGGCCCGGGTCGAACGGGTCGCGACGTTGCGGCTGGCCGGGGCCTTGCTGGCGCTCGGCAGTGGCTGGGCTCTCTGGCACGGCATGGGCGCACCGGGGGCAGCGTGGTGCCTCGACCTGGCGATGGCGACGCGGCTCGCGGTCTTTCGCTGACGCGCGCGAGGCGCTGCGTCATTCTCGAGCCCACTGCACTTCGCCGGGCACACCCCTGCGAGCTCTCCCCGAGGACGACGGCGCGCCCTCACGCATGTCCGTCGGTGAGGGCTGCGCTCAGTTAAAGGATCTGAAAACTCATGGATCAGATCGACAGGGTATTTACGGAGAATAAAAGTTAATACCGGCAATTACATTGCCATTTAGGCAGTGCGAACAGCACGCTGCGCCGGCCTCGCGATGGGCTCAAAACGCACAGGAGACTGACATGACTCGACTCTCGGAGCTTCGCTGGGTTCTCGCCGCTGCGCTCGCCGTGGGCGGCGCGGCAGGATGCGGTGGGGGCGGCGATTCTTCTACTCCTGCACCTGCTCCAGCCCCTGCACCAGCGCCCGCAGCCCTGCTCAACAATCCCGATCCCGCGAGCGGCTGTGCTGCCTTTGCGACGATGGCAACCGCGCTGTCGGCGACTGGCATGCAGGTGGCCATTACCTCAGCGACGCTGCGCACCACGGCGACTGCAGATGCCTCCGGCAATTACCAGCCGTATTGCGCTGTCGTCGGCACGATCAATGGCGGCCGCGTAGGAACCAAGGTCGCCGGCCAGACAGATGCGCAGACCACTTACGCGATCGGCTTCCAGATAAACCTGCCAAGCACCTGGAACGGCAAGCTGTTCTTCGGCGGCGGTGGCGGCTCCAATGGTTCGATATCGAACACGACCGGCACTGTAACCAACGGAGAAGCCGTCAACCCGTTGCTCCTGGGCTACGCGACCGCTTCCAACGACACTGGCCACAACAACGGCATCAACAGCGATAGCAATAACGCTGGGGCCGCCGCCTTCGGCATCGATCAGCAGGCTCGCGTCGACTTCGGTTACAACGGGATCGGCGTCACCAAGCAGCTCAGCAACGCTCTGATTTCGCGCTACTACGGCAAGGCGCAGACGCACTCCTACTTCGTCGGCTGCTCGGAAGGCGGGCGGGAGGCGATGATGGTTGCGCAGCGCTATGGCGGCCAGTTCAATGGCATCGTCGCTGGCGACCCAGGCTCCGACTTGCCGAAGGCGTGGCTGGGTGAGGCGTGGAACACGCAGCAATTCGCCAACGCCGCGCAGGCGCAAGGCTACTTCGAGACCACTGGCCCGGGCGCCGGCGTCACCCCACTCATCAATGCCGCTGTCAAGCCGGCGCAGTGGACGGCGCTGCAGCAGGCGGTCTTGAACCAGTGCGACGCGGCCGACGGCCTGGCCGATGGCATGATCAACAAGACTTGCTCATTCGATGTCACGACCCTCACCTGCGGAGCGGCGGGGGCGCCCGCCGATTGTTTGCTTCCCGCCCAGGTGACGGCGCTGCAGAAGGTTATGGGCGGTGCCAAGAACTCCACCGGCACTTCGCTCTATGCGGACTGGCCCTGGGACGCGGGTATCGGCCGCTCGGGCTGGCTTTCCTGGAACACCGGCAACTACAGCACGACCGGCACCAACACTGCGATCAACGTCACTCTCGGCGGCGGCGCGGGTCCGTTGATCTTCACGACCCCGCCGACGATCGGCCTCGCCACCGCGAACTCGCTTGTCCAGTACGAGCTCAACTTCAACTTCGATACCGACACTGCCAAGCTCACCGCGACGACGCCCACCTATCCGGTGGCGCCGCTCGACTTCATGGGCACTCACTCGACTGACCTCTCGGCCTTCAAGGCGAATGGCGGAAAGATGATCCTGTACCACGGCCGCGGCGATCCGGTGTTCTCGTTCAACTACACCGCCGGCTGGATCGATTCGCTGAGCCTGACGCCAGCGAACGGAACGGTGAAGGACTTTGTGCGCCTGTTCGGTGTGCCGGGAATGAACCATTGCAGCGGCGGCCCGGCGACGGACGTCATTCCAGTCTTCACCGCGATGGTCGATTGGGTCGAGAAGGGCCAGGCGCCGGATAGCATCGTCGCCGCGTCGAACACGGCAGCGCCCGCGACTTACGGCTGGACCTTGCCGGCCGGCGCGACGACGCGGGTGCGCCCGCTCTGCCCGTATCCGCAGTACGCGCGCTACATTGGTGCGACCGGAACGAGCGCTGCGGCGCTGGCAGCGCAGAACAATCCAAGCAGCTACGTCTGCACGACGCTCTGATACGTCTGCTCTGCATTTACACTTCGAGTTGGGCTTCGCGCCGCCGCTTCGGCGGCGCGCCCGTTTTCCAGATCGGAAGTCGATGCCGCGTCCTGCCCGTGCGCTCAATACCGCCAGCGGTGTCGATGGCGTGGACCGGACCCGCCGCGAGACGATATTTCCCGGTGGTCTCGACCACGGCCCCATGCAGAAGCTCCTCGGATACAACCTAGCCCAGGCCACGATTCCGAGTCTCAGAATTTTTGCCAAGCGCATCGGCGAGCCATTTCAGCTGCGCCGCCTCGACTTCACGATCTTGATGTTGGTTGCCGCCAACCCGGGCGCGACGCAGCGTCAGCTGTCGCTTGCTCTGGACGTCTCAGCGCCGCGCCTGACGCTGGTCTGCGACAAGCTCGAAGAGCGCGAACTGATCACGCGAACTCGTAGCGAAGACGATCGGCGCAAGCAATACATCGCCCTCACGCGCAAGGGCGTAGCGCTGGTGAAGAAGGCTGATCACGTCGCCGACAACATGGAAAGGGAGTTGCTTGGGCACCTGACCGAGCTCGAGCGAACACTGTTGTTCCAGTTGCTCGAGAAGGTAGCGATCCATCGCCGCGTCTAGAGGGAAAGCGCAAGCGAGCTTCCAGACGTGTCGGAGCGGTTGGCGCATCAAGGGCGTCGCGCAGCGGGTCGACTTCTGCTCACCGCGGCCCTGGCTTCGGTGCGATGGGGCAGCGCATGTCCGCTGCGTTCAGCATCGGCGGATGCAGATCGCAGCGCAGCAGGTTCTGTCCGCACCGTGCGTGCGGGCACCCGGACGCAACCGATCAGAAGCAGGGGACCTTGCGCCCCGACATGTCGTAGCACGTCCTCAGGGCCATCAACTCGCCGCCCGCGCCCCCGCCGCCTCCCTTCTGGACAAGACCGACGCGAACCTCGACGTTGAGGAGCGCAGAGTCGGTCGTGGTCCCCGAAGAATCGAGCTGGTTGACGGCGATCTCTCGGCTGCCGCCGCCAAGACTCTCGGTGGCGAGAATCTTGCCGGTGTTGCTGATGTAGATGGCCAGGGCGATGTTGTTGACGGTGGGCATGGCTTCCTCTTTCAGGTAAATCGCTTCACATCGAAGCGGGACAGGGACGGGGATCAGAACGAGGCGGACATCCGCGCCAGGAGCGTCCTGCGCGGCGAAATCCTCGGTGCGGAAAAGGCATCGATCTCCTGGTACCGGAAGCGTCGATCGAACAGGTTCTTCGCTTCGACGGAGACGGAAGCGTTGCGGCTGGCGAATTGGTACGCGAGCGAGACGTTGGCCACCACGAGGCCACTCTTGCCATCGACGACATCGTTTGCCGGATCGACGTATCTGACGCGCTGGTTCACGTAGATCGCTTCGAGCACCGCCGACCAGGTGGTGGGCCCATTGAAGCGCAACGCGAGGGGGACGATGACGGAGCGGATGTCCGTGAACGCCTCGTTGCCGGGATTGTCTTCAGGTCGCTGCAGGCGCTCGTACTGAAGCTCTGTCGTGAGCGTCGTCCGGGTGTTCAGCACGCGATAGACGTAGGCCTTGGCGAAGCGCTCGTTCCAGTCGGAATACGGCTCCCCGGGAAAGTTGGGGACCTTGGACTTGCGGGCCGACACCTCGGCGCCTGCGAAGGTCTTCGTGGAGAAGGCGTGGTGCAGCGCCACGCCGAGGCGCCGCGACAGCGTTCCGTTGGGATCGTCGAAGACCTGGTTGAAGCCCAGGACCTGCGAGGGCTGGAGCGTCTGATTCGCGTCGAAGCTGCGCTTGATCGTCTTGAACCAGGTCGCTCGAAGGGTGGTGTCGCTGGACAAGGTCCACAGAAGCCCGAACTTGGGGTTGGTCTTCGAGACCCGGAAGCCCGCCTGCTCGAAGGTGTCCTGACTCAGCCCGACCACCGGGCGCAGTCCCCAGGGCAGGCTCGTGAAGACTGCGAGTGCGTAGAGGCTGTGGCCCTTCTCGTCGCTGTTGGCGCTGCCGCCGGGATCTTCGAGGACGACGCGGTTGAGGTACGTCGCGAATCCGGTCGTGAGGTGCCACGCAGCCGTCTTGTGCAGATACTGGATCTCGCCGGCATCGATGTGCTCGTGATCCTCGAAGAAGTTGTCGGGGTCCGGTTTCGCGAACAGCCTCTCCCGGGACGTGCCCGACAGTGCCGAGACGACGAGGTTGGAGCCCTGGTCGAATACGAAGATTCCGCCCACACGGGCCGATCGCCGCTTGAATTCGTCGCGGAGATTGCGGCTGAAGTCGTCGCTGTCGAATCGCAGGGACAGGTCGCCTTGGCTCGAGCTGTCATCGCGCAGTTCGGCCTGGATGCGCAGCGCGGGTGTCAGTCCGACCTGCAGGAACGCATCGTAGGTACCCCGTTTCAGATCGTTGTTTTCGCGCAGCCCCTTCGTCTCGTAGTGATACTGACCCACGCTGTATGCGATGTTCCCCGTCAGGACCGAGGCAAAGACCTGCTCTCCGAGCGTGCGGTGAGTCCCGAACAGGCCGTCCACCTTGACGGCGAATTGGTCGCGACCGAACAGCGGCGTGAACTCGTGACTGCTGGCCTGCACCGGGCCGAGCTCTGCGAACACCTGCCGTCGGTCCGTCAGCAGCTCGGGTGAAATGGTGTTGAGGCCCAGGGGCTGCCGCAGCTGCGACTGGAACAGCTCACCCACGCGGGCACCTTCGCTGCGCACCTGGCCGTTGTAGGCGTCCGACAGGAAGCGGTGGGCAGAGGCATCGCCGGGCTCGAGGCTCAGAGACTTCACCGCTTCGAGCAATGCCAGCTGGTCGAAGCCGATCGCGCGATAGGTGCGTGCCAGGCTCACCCTGCGGGCCGCCTGATCCTGGTCGAGCAGCAGGCGTGAACGATAGACCGCCCGGTTGTCGTTGAGCTGGATCGACTTCTGGATATCGACCAGCGCTTCGGCGGGCCGGTTCTCGAGCTGCTTGAGGATGGCGCCGTAGAGCCACGGGGTCGGGTCCCGGGGATCGAAGTCCTTCGCCAGTGCGAACTGCGCCTCCGCCAGGCGATCCCTTCGTTCCTCGAAGTACGCCTTGCCGAGGTAGCTTCGGACCAGAGAGCTTTCGGTGTCGAGGATGGCCGCGACCTCGATCTCCTGCCGGCCGCCGGCAAGATCACCCTCGCGGATCTTCGCCAATCCCAGCCCCAGCCGAGGCAGCGGATCGGCAGTGTCGAGTCGGATCGCCGTTTCGAAGGAATCCCTGGCACCCTGCGTCTCGAGTCGAACCAGGCGCACGAACCCAACCACGCTGTGAGCCCGTGAAAGGTTCGGATCCGATCGCGCAGCGTCCGTGGCCGCAGCGAGCGCGGCGTCCGAGTCGCCGATCGCAAGCTCCAGTTCCGCCAGCCGCGCCTTGCGCGACGCGTCCGGCGAAATGCTGTTGGCTCTGCGAACGCTGGCCAGGGCATCGGCAATCCGGAAGTCGGCCTGTTGCGCATAGGAGCGTGCGATCCAGGCCGTGGCCGAGGCGCTGTCGAGTCTCGTGGCCAGCTCGGAGTAGAGGTTCGCCGTTGTCTTGTCGCCCTGAGCCACGGCGATCGTCGCGAGCAGGGCGTAGGCCACCGCATCGGTCGGACGGCCTTGAAGGACATCGGCGGGCAACGCGGCTTCGAGTTTCCGCTTCGCCTCGTCGATGCGTCCGACCGCGAGCAGCCGGCTTGCGCACGCGATCACCGGCCGGGATGCCTGCGCGGACGAGATGACGGGCTCGACATGGAGGGTCCACACCACGGCGTCTCGCGGGCGCACGACGACATCGCGTACCAGCCCTGTCGATGCGGTGGCCGCGGCGGATTCTCCGGCGACGAGAATGATGTCCGCGGTGCCGGCGTCATCGGAAGCGCGGACGCGACCCTCGTAGACCGTGATGCGGTCCGTGTCCGGCTGGCGGGAGGCTGCCCCCGCATCCCGCGGGCAGCTCGGATCCGCAAAGGCAGCGCTCTCCCGCTGCACCTCGACGAGAAATTCGGTGCCTTCGACGTTGGCGTTGATGTACGGCGTCTTCACCCGGAAAGGCCGGGGGGTGCGACTGATGACGTAGATCGCGCCGGAAACGACGTCCAGCAGCGGAGCCCGCCCGCCGGACGACGGGGAAACGGTGAGCACCGTGCCTTGGTCCAGCCGCACGACGGTGGCGTTCGCCAGCAGCAGCGCCGCCTGGCTGCGCTGATGGACGAGCACGCTGTCGCCGGGGCAGATCTCGGCATGGGTCTCGGCGACGACCAGGCGTGTGGTTCCCTGACGGACCAGCTCCACATTGCCCTTGACCAGCACCAGATGCGCCACCGGCACGGCGCAATCGGCCGCCTGCGCCGCAACGGAGAGAAGGAGGAGCATCGCTGCGACCACGCCCAGCGCAGCGACCGACGGCATCCGACAACGGGAAGCCGAATCGTTCCAGCCCCCGTCGGCGTCTGCCGTGTCTGACTTCGGGAGCGCCTGGGACATCTTCTTCCTTCGACTCCTCGCGTATGCGAGGAAGGGTCGTCTTGGGAGGCCGCGAGAAAAGTCTACACCGTTGGCGTCCTTGCGCAATGGAAAGTTGGACGCCGCGCGACCCGCTACTTGCTATCGATCCGCAGCGTCGGCGACCATTCCTCGCCGGGAGGATCGCGTTGAAGCTGTTCGCAGCGCGTTGCATAGAACCGGGAGGGGCCGTCACCCGGGTGGTTCTGGAGGACATGGGCAAACGCGGCCTGGGCCTCGTTCCAGCGCCGCTCGCAGAAGGCCTGCAGGCCGAGCGCGAAGTCGCCGCACAGGGCGCGGTCGGTCCCGGTATCGTCTCTTTCGCCGCGCCGCCCGAGGAGTTCGACGACGCTGACGGCATGGGCCTTGCCCGCGAGCAGGAACGAACCGACCGGGCGGACGACGAAGCCGTCCAGTCCCTGGACCGTCTGCGCCGAAGCCAGGATTCGCGTATCCAGCACCTTGTTCAAGCCCTGGATCCGGGATGCGGTGTTGACGATGTCGCCCACGGCACGGTATTCGTAGTGCCCGGATGCGCCGATGTTGCCGAAGAGCATGTCGCCCGAATGAATCCCGAAGCGGGTGCGCATCGAAGGCGAGTCGCCTCCGCCCGACCCGTTCACGCCATCCAGCGATGCGACGATGTCGAGAGTGGCCTGACATGCGCTGCGACGGACATCGGTGTCGGGGGACGTCCGGGCCCACACGGCGACCATCGAATCGCCGACGATGTCCGCGACCACGCCCCTGGAGCGCTCGACGGGCACGAACAGGTGAGCGTAGTACTCGTTCATCAGCTCGCCGAGTCGCCCGGGTTCGGTCTGCTCGGCGAGCGTCGTGTACTTCTCGGCGTCTGTTGCGAGGCAGGCGCCGAACAACACCTGGTTGGCGCGCGTCATGGGTCCGAGATTTCGGGAGAGCTGGTCGACGACGTTCTGGGGCAGGAAGTAGCCGAATGCCCGCTTGATGCCTTCGCGTTCGCGCTTGGTGTCGCGGTAGCGCAGCCAGACGCCGGCGAACAGGGCCAGCGAGGTCTGCAGACCCAGGGGGATGATCAGCGGCAGCCAAAGCGCCGCATCGGCGAAGCGCTCCAGCGCGACGGCCCCGTAGGCCGCAGACGCGGCGACGACGAGGAACGCCGCGAAGACCGGACGCGCGAGGCGGCAGGCTGATCCCAGCGCCAGTCCCCAGACGATGACGATGGCCAGGTGCCAGGGCAGGCCTGCGGGCCGTATCACGCGATCCTCGACGAGATTCCCGAACGCCGTTGCCGCGATTTCGACGCCGCTCAGATCCAGCCTGTTGGCTCCAGAGTAGACGGTGCGATAGTCGTCGCGCAAGCGATCCTGCCCCGCCGGGGTCGCTGCTGCATAGCCGATGAAGACCGCCTTGTCCTTGTACAGGGCATCACCCGCCCGTGCGTCCGGTGCTGGACTCGGGGCACGCGCCGCGCTCAGGACGTCGGAATAGGACACCGTCGAGATCGTTCGCGGCGGGCCGTAGAAGTTCAGATAGCGGCTTTCTCCCGAGGCGTACCGGCCGAGCAGGGTGCGATCGGAAGGCGGGCCCTTAGCCGACGGGACGGGCGCCGGACGGGTTGCGGGGGGCAAGGCCGCGTCTGCGAACACCTGAAAGGCCAGCACCGGCAAGGTCGGAGTCGCACCGGGGTCGTCGAGAGAGGTCCAATAGGTGTCCACGCGCGACTCCTTGGGCAGCATGAACGGCGCGCTTCCTCGTGCGGCATCGTGGAGAACGGCGATCGGCAGCGCTCGGCTCTCGATGACGGCGCTCGCCGAGGAGGTGGCGTCCGCACCCTGGATGCGAAGCGTGTCCCGCCGGATCGATTCCGCGAGGAGGACATTGCCGGCGGATCGGATCGCATCGGCGAAGACCTGGTCCTGCTCCGGCTTCACACCGGGCGCGTCGAAGATCAGATCGAAGGAAACGACACGGGCGCCGGCCAGCTCCAGATGCCGCACCAGTTCGGCGTGAAGCGCGCGCGGCCAAGTGCTGGGCCTGTCCTGCAAACCGAGGTCGCGCGCGGATCGTTCGTCGATCGCAATGACGACCACGTCGCGCGGTGGCGCCAGCGGCCCGCGCGCGGCGAACAGCCAGGCGAGTCCAATGTCTTGCTCCAGTTCCGCACCCAGGGGGATGACTGCGAGCAGGAGGCCGGCCGCTGCGACCGACAGCCCCAGCAAGACCGCCTTGGACGCGAGGCCCAGCGCTTCCGGGTTCCAGGTTTGGAGGTGGTGCATCGAAGCGGCAGAGCGGAGACGTTCGATCCGCGCCACGTGCCGCGTCGGATCGAGGCTCCAGTCTGCGGTAACGTAACCCCCGCGTATAGGGGTAGGCACGCGTCGGCGAGGTGCCGAACCCCCGAAACGCGGTTCCAATGGAGATCGCGGGTTCACACGAGCCTGGCCACGGTGCCTCGTCGGAACCTATCGAGGCTCGTCGCGCTGCAGGACGAACTCGAAGGCGAGCGTGTGGTACGGGCCGGTGAGTTCGGACGCGTGAGGCCCCGTGCCCGGCTCGTGAGGAACGAACTCGCCCACCAGCGAGGCGCGCACGCCGAACACGGCGTCGCTGTCGAGATAGGGATCACCGGCGCGGAACACGTGCGTGATGAGGGTCTGGTAGCCCGGCGCCTGAATCATGAAATGCACATGGGCGGGCCTCCAGGGATGCCGGCCGGTGGCAGCGAGCATCCGGCCGACCGGCCCATCGGTGGGAACGGGGTAGGCCACCGGCAGGATGCTGCGGAAGCGGAATTGCCCGTCGACACCGCTCTTCAGCACGCCCCGGGCTCGTTGCACCTCGCGGTCTTCATACTGGACGTCGTAGCGGCCGTCCCGGTCCGCTTGCCAGACGTCGATCGTCGCGCCGACGATCGGTTCGCCGTCGCGGCCACGAACACAGCAGTCGACGAACAGCGGCTCGCCCGGAGCGCCGCCACCGATGTCCGCGCCGTCGGGGAAACGGACTGCGTCGGCGACGTGGAAAGGGCCAAAGACGGTCGCCTCGGTGACGCCGTTGTCTGCGCTCTGGTTCTGTGCCACGGTCAGCATCGAGACGCCCAGGGTGTCCGACAGCAGGATGAATTCCTGCCGTTTCGAATCCGTGATGTCGCCGGTCGCGGTGAGGAATTCGATGCCCTCCATCCATTCGGCCTGCGTGAGGTGCGTCTCGCGCACGAAGGCGTGGAGATGGGTGACCAGCGAGGTCAGGATGGCCTTGAGTCTCGGGTCGGGACATGCCGCGAAGCGGTCGACAACCGCCTGCGTGAGGTTGTCCTCGGTGATGTGGCGCACCATGCTGCGCTGTTCTGTCAGCCTGAAAGGCGCGTGCTCAGCACGCGGCCGTCGCGTGGATCGATCTCGCAGTCGAAGCCGAAGTGCGTGGAAGGCGCCCCCGGGGCGGGCAGCGCCTGTCCCTGACCCTGCAGGTCGGCCCTGTTGGCACTCTTCTGCACGAATCGGCGCGTGGCGCGGTCGAAACTGATCTGGGCAACGCGCGGCCATCGCTGCTTGAGGGCTTCGGCGGCGCTCGACTCGCAGGTCGTCGGCGAAAGATGGCTGAGGTCCGGCTCCGACGCCATGCGCGGCGGGGCGGCCTGTGCCGTCGCCGTGGCGGCATCGCGCAGCACCAGGCCCACGGCTTCGGACGTGCGGGCGTCAACGGTGCAGCTGTAGATGAAGCTCCGTGCGGCGCCGGAGTCGCGTCGACGGCCTTCGCCGTGCAGGACCAGTTGATCGTCGCTCGCCAGCCGAGGCTGCACGGTCGGCGCAGGGCCGAACGTCACTTCGCCGGATTTCGCACCGGGTTCGGCGAGTGCCTTGCGGGCTGCGCCCTCGCACGCCGCGCGCGCCTCGGCGTTCACGGCGGGGGGCTTTGCGACCTGGGCGCGTGCGCTCAGCGCCAGCAGGAGCGAGCCGGCGAGGACCGACAGCATGGACCGGATGGGGGACGACAGCGTAGGCATGGTCTAAGTGTGAACCCGTCGGTTGTGCTTGTCTGCCACCTGTTCGATGGGGTGCCGCAGGGGGACACCTTCCTCGGTCACTTGCGTCCGTACCTCGCGACGAACGTGGCCTTGCCGACAGTGTTCGCGTTGATCATGAAACCCACCATGGCCGCGCTGGCATCGGCCGGCACTTCCAGCTTGTCGATCTTCAGCGCATGCACGGTGAAGACGTAGCGATGCGCCCGGTCGCCAGCGGGTGGACAGGCGCCGCCGAAGCCGGGGCTGCCGAAGTCGGTGCGCCTCTGCTGGGCTCCGGGCGGCAAGCCCTTGCCGTCGGCTGCACCGGCACCTTCGGGCAGGGAACTGATCCCATGCGGGATGTTGTAGACGACCCAGTGCCACCATCCGGAGCCGGTCGGCGCATCGGGGTCGTAGACCGTGATGGCAAAGCTCTTCGTGTCTTTCGGCGCGCCCGCCCACCTCAGCGCCGGCGACAGGTTCTTGCCGTCGCAGCCGAAGCCCTTGTAGACCTGGGCGTCCGTCAGCATGCTGCCGGGTTTGATGGTCGGGCTCGTCAGCGCGAAACTGACAGCTTGGCTCGCCGTGGCGACGCCGACAAGCAAGACGGAAATCAGCAGCCGGCGCATCGAGTCTTCCCCAAAAGTTTTTCGACAGCTCGATCATGCCCCAGGTCGCCGATGCGGGGAGGGCGGGCTTCCCTCAGTCGCTAGGAGAAAAGGTCTCCGGTCGCGTCGTCCGGAGGCTTCGACGGCGACGGCGGCTTCGGCGTCGACGCCGCGGGCCGGGGGCGTGTCGTCCGCACGCTCCCGGCGCTGGGTGCCCGCGGCGGTAACGGCTCCGGGCCGGCGTCGAGCGGGCCCTCCCAGCGACGGAAGAAGCGCGGCGCCTCCGCGACGGGGCACGAGAGCCAGGCCGCGTAGTCGGCGGGATCGAGGATGACCACCATGCGCTTTTCCTCGCCCGGACGATGGAAGCGCTGCATCAACGGGTGCGCGTCGGCATTGACCGTCAGCATCGCGAAAGTCGCCATCTCGCGCCCGTCGGGGTGACGCCAGGCGGCGTAGATGCCGGCGATGCCCATCGGCACGTCGCCGGCCTGGCCGATGCGCCAGCGCACCGCCCTGCCGCTTTCCCAGTTCGGCTCATAGATGCACTCGGCCGGGACGATGCAGCGTTGCCCGTCGCGCCAGGCCTGGCGGAAGCTCGCAAGAACCGCCACGGTCTCGCTGCGCGCGTTGTAGGTCTTGCGGCCGAAGGCGACCTCGCTGGCGAAATGCGGCAGCAGTCCGAAGATGCCGTCCTCGACGACGCGCAGGTCCTGATGGTCGACACCCGCGTCCTGCCGCAGCCGGATGAAGGGGGCCAGACCCAGCGGAAAGACGTCTTGCGGGACCTCGTCTCGCGCGCGCTCGACGCCGAAGAAGGTCAGCAGCCGGTCCATGCGCGTGACCGGGCGATAGTTGCTGCACATCGGCTGCAGCTACGCGGGCAGCGTGGACATGGCCTCGGACACCTGCACGGCTCGGCCAGCTTCAATGCCGGCTGTACTGCCGCGCGCCGAAGAGGATCTCGCGTTCACGGTCACCGGCGAGCGGCTTGCGCAGATGGGCCAGGACCTCGACGCCGCGTTGCACCGCGGGGCGGGCGCCGATCTCGTCGAACCAGCCCTTGAGGTGCGGGTAGTCGTCCCAGTCGATGCCCTGGTTCTTCCATGAGCGCAGCCAAGGGAAGATGGCGATGTCGGCGATGCTGTACTCGGGGCCCGCGACGTATTTCGATTTCGCCAGCCGGGTGTCGAGCACGCCGTACAGGCGCCGGGCCTCGTTGCTGTAGCGCTCGACCGCATACGGCAGTTTCTCGGGCGCATAGATCCGGAAGTGGTGGGCCTGCCCGAGCATCGGCCCGACGCTGCCCATCTGGAACATCAGCCATTCGAGGACGCGGTACTTGCCGCGCACGTCCGAAGGCATGAAGCGTCCGGTCTTGCCAGCGAGGTACATCAGGATCGCGCCGGACTCGAACAGGGAGATCGGCGCGCCGTCGGGCCCTTCGGGATCGGTGATGGCCGGAATCTTGTTGTTCGGACTGATCTCGAGGAAGTCCGATGCGAACTGGTCGCCCGCGCCGATGTCCACCGGAACGACGTGATACGGCAGGCCGCACTCCTCCAGCATGATGTGGACCTTGTGGCCGTTGGGCGTGGCCCACGAATGCACCTCGATCATCGCTGGCCGCTTTCCGGGTCGCTCCGCGCAAGCGCTCGCATCATGCGTACTTGCCGAGTTCCATCTTGGCGATGGCGTTGCGATGCACCTCGTCGGGGCCGTCGGCGAAGCGCAGCGTTCGCGCGCTCGCGTAGAAACCGGCCAGCGGAAAGTCGTCGGAGACGCCGCCACCGCCGTGCACCTGCATCGCCCAGTCGATCACCTGGCACGCCATGTTCGGCGCCACGACCTTGATCATCGCGATCTCGGTCTTGGCGGTCTTGTTGCCGGCGACGTCCATCAGCCAGGCGGTCTTCAGGGTCAGGAGCCGCGCCATGTCGATGCGGCAGCGCGCTTCGGCGATGCGCTCGCGGGTGACGCCCTGCTCGGCGACGGTGCGGCCGAAGGCCACGCGCGACGAGGCCCGCCTGCACATCAGTTCGAGCGAGCGCTCGGCCAGGCCGATCAGGCGCATGCAGTGGTGGATGCGGCCCGGGCCGAGGCGCCCCTGCGCGATCTCGAAGCCACGCCCTTCGCCCAGCAGGATGTTGGAGGCCGGCACGCGCACGTTCTCGAACAGCACTTCCATGTGCCCGTGCGGTGCATCGTCGTAGCCGAAGACCGACAACGGACGCACGATCGTGATCCCCTTCGTCTCTGCCGGCACCAGGATCATCGACTGCTGCGAATGGCGCGGCGCGTCGACGTCGGTCTTGCCCATGAAGATGTAGATCTTGCAGCGCGGATCGCCGGCGCCGCTGGTCCACCACTTGCGGCCGTTGATCACGTACTCGTCGCCCTGGCGCTCGATGCGCGCCTCGATGTTGGTCGCGTCCGAGGAAGCGACCGCGGGCTCGGTCATCGCGAAGGCGCTGCGGATCTTGCCGTCGAGCAGCGGCTCGAGCCAGAGCTTCTTGTGCTCGGCGTTGCCGTAACGCTCGATCGTCTCCATGTTGCCGGTGTCGGGCGCGGAGCAGTTGAAGACCTCACTCGACCAGGGCACGCGGCCCATGATCTCGGCGAGCGGCGCGTAGTCGCCGTTCGACAGGCCGAAGTCGCGGCCGTTGTGGGCCGCCCCCTTGCCGCCGGCAGTCGGCGGCAGGAACAGGTTCCACAGGCCCTGCGCCCGCGCCTTGGGCTTGAGCTGCTCGATCGTCTGCAACGGCGTCCAGCGCTTGCCGGCCTTCGTGTTGGCCTCGATCTCCTCTTCGTAGCGCGCCTCGGCCGGATAAATGTGGTCGTCCATGAACTTCAGCAGTTGCTTCTGCAGTTCCTGGGTGCGCGGCGAGTAATTGAATTCCATGGCGGTCTCCTGTCGTGAAGAAGGGTAGTCGATCAGGCCTGCTGCGCCATGCGCCAGCCCATCTCGGCCAGGGGTCTTGCGCCGGCGGCCGATGCCTTGGCCTGCGCGCTCGAGGCGGTTCCCGCCTCGACCCGCTTGGCAATGCCCTGCAGGATGCCGGCAATGCGGAACAGGTTGTAGGCGAGGTAGAAGTTCCAGTCGGCCATCACCGCGTCGGGGTCCGGCCGCCCGGTGCGTTCGCAGTAGCGGCGCACGTACTCGCGCTCGGTCGGAATGCCGAGCGCCGCATGGTCGAGGCCGCCGATGCCGCGGGCGGCGTGCGAGGTGCCCGGCACGATGTGCCACGACATGCAGTGGTAGCTGAAGTCGGCGAGGGGATGGCCGATCGTCGAAAGTTCCCAGTCGAGGACCGCAGCAATGCGCGGCTCGTCGGCGTCGAAGACGAGGTTGTCGAGCCGGTAGTCGCCGTGGACGATCGCGACCTGGCTCTCGTCGCGCGCGCTCGCCGGGATGTGCGCCGGCAGCCATTCGATCAGCCGGTCCATCGCCTCGATCGGCTGCGTGATCGAGGCCTGGTACTGGCGCGTCCAGCGACCGATCTGGCGCTCGAAGTAGTTGCCCGGCTTGCCGTAGGCTGCGAGCCCGACCGCTTCGACATCCACCGTGTGCAGCGCGGCGATGACGCGGTTCATCTCGTCGTAGATCCGGCTCCTTTGGGGAGCCTCGAGGGCTGGCAGCGACTGGTCCCAGAGGACTCGGCCGTCGACGTACTCCATGACGAAGAAGGCTCGCCCGATGACGCCCTCGTCCTCGCACAGCAGGTGCATGCGGGGCACCGGAACCGCGGTGGAGTGGAGGGCGCGCATGACCGTGAATTCGCGGTCGATCGCATGCGCCGACTGCAGGAGTTTGGCCGCCGGGCCTGGCTTGGAGCGCATCACGTAGGCCTTGCCCGGCGTCAGCAACTTGTAGGTCGGATTCGACTGACCGCCCTTGAACTGCTCGACCGTCAGGGGGCCGGCAAAGCCCTCGAGGTGCTGCTCCAGATGACGCTGCAGTGCCGCGGTATCGAAGGCGTGCTGCTCGGCGACTGGCTTGGTTCCGGTGTTCGGTTCGATCATGGTCGGGGCCGGTTGAAGGAGATTGCGCGGAACGGGCGGGTCAGCGATCGGCGATCGCCAGCAGCTTGTCGCGCGACAGCACGACGAGCCGGGTCGGCTCGATGCGCACCGCCCCGTCGCGCTCGAAGCCCTTGAGTTCCTGGTTGACACGCTGGCGCGAGGCACCGAGCAGCTGGGCCAGATCCTCCTGGGCGAGTTGCAGGCCGATGCGGATTTCCTCGCCGTGAGCGACGCCGTAGCTGCGCGCGAGCAGCAGGATCTGCTTGGCCAGCCGCGAGCCGAGGGGCAGGGTGTTGAGATCCTGGACCGTGTCGAAGAGCAATCGCAGGCGCCGGCAGTTCAGGCGCAGCAGCGCATCGTAGAGCTCGACGTGCAGCGACAGCAGTTCCCGGAAATCGGCCTTGCGCACGACCAGCAGCGTCGTTTCGCCATGGGCGTTGGCGTCGTGGGTGCGCGGCAGTCCGTCGAAGAGCGCGATGTCGCCGAACCACGTTCCGGGTTCCACGTAGGTCAGCGTGATCTGCTTGCCGGCGAGCGAGACCGAGCTCACGCGGACTGCGCCCTTGGCCACGCCGCACCACTCGTCGGCCGTGGCACCCCGGGCCGAGAGGACCGCGCCGTCGGCAATGCGCCGCACCACCGACCGCTCGAGGATCGCCGTGCGCAGCGGCGGTGTGAGCCTTGAGAACCACGAGCCTGCCTCGATGTTCGATCGTTCGGCGATTGTAAGAAGCGCGCTGCTCATGCTCGAGTCGCTGGGGTGACAAGCCGGGCAGCGCGCGGCAGCCGGTGCGTCATTCGAAACGCGGGGCGCGCTTGTCGAGGAAGGCCCGAAGACCCTCCGCGCCATTGGCGTGGAAGAGGTTGTCGACGAAGTGGTCGCGTTCCGCGGCCAGTTGCTGGTGCAAGGTCCGTTGCGAGGCTTGCTGCACCAGCTCCTTGGCGCTGGCGAGGGCGTTCGGAGCCATCGCCGCCAGGCGAGCGGCGAGTTGCAACGCCTCGCTGGTGGCTTGCCCCGGCGGCACCATCCAGCCGATGACGCCGGCGGCGTGCAGCGGCGCCGCTGTCATCGGCTCGGCCAACCAGATCATGCGCTGCGCCAGGGCACGTGGCAGAGACTGCACCAGATGCCAGCTCGATCCAGCGTCGGGCGAGAGCCCCAGGCGACCATAGGAGAGCGTGAACTGCGCATCCTCGGCGGCGACGATCAGGTCGCACGCCAGGGCCAGGGCGAAGCCCGCGCCGGCCGCCGCCCCTTCGACCGCGGCGATCACCGGCTTCGGGAAGACCCTCAGGGCCTCGACGAACTGGTGGACGTGCTCGAGCATCTCGCGCTGCGCCGTGCGCCCCTGGTCGCGCCGCTCGGCCAGACCCTGGACGTTGCCGCCGGCGCAGAAATGCGTTCCGGCGCCCCGCAGGATCACCGCACGCACCTGCACATCGGACTCGGCCACGCCGAGTGCCTCGATGCCCGCCGACAGCACTTGCGCCGACAAGGTGTTGCGCGTCGCGGGGTCGCTCAGCGTCAGCAGCAGCACCGCGCCGTCGCGTTCGGTCAGCAGTTCCGAAGGCATGCAATTGAACCGCTGCAACGGTTCTTTTCGAGCGACCGGGAAAGGCTGGGCTTCATTCGAGGAATTGTGTCACGCGACGGGCAGTCTCCAGGCCGCAATTCGAGTCATTTCACGAGTGAGCGCATGCTAGATTTCCCTCGTACCTCCGATCCCATCAGAATGCGCAGAGCCCTGACCCTCGTTTCCATCGGCGCCGCCGTCTGGCTCGCGGTTCCAACCGCCCAGGCCATCGGTTTCGGCCGGATCGGCAATCCGACACTGCTCGGCCAGCCGCTCGACTTCTCCGCGATCGTCCGCCTCGACAACGACGAGGCGCTCGAGCATCGATGCGTGTCGGCCGAAGTCCTGTCCGGCGAGAACCGCGTGGGCGCCGACCAGGTGCGGGTGGAACTGCGCCGCGGCACCGATGCCAGCGAGCGCATCGTTCGCGTCACCACGCGACACATGATCGACGAGCCGGTGGTCACCGTCGTCGTCACCGTCGGCTGCACGTCGCGAGTGACGCGCAGGTTCGTGGCTTTCCTCGATCCTCCGGTGCTCAACCTGGCGCGTGCCTCCGAAGAGCCGCTGCGCACGGACGATCCGGTGCGTGTCGACTCCCAGGTCGCGCCGCTGCTGGCGCTCGTCCAGTCCGCCCCCCCGGGCCAGGCATCGCCCGCAACGTCAGGCCCGCGTTCCGCGGCGACGCGAACGCGTTCCCGGCCGCGCGCCGCGCCGTCGCAGCGGGTCGCCCAGGCAGGACCGCACGAGACGACGCTCGACGCGCCGCGCCGCCCCCCCCGGCGGATCGCGTCAGCATCCGGCACCGTGGCGCGCGCCCGCAGCCCGGGTCCGCGTCTGCAGCTCGAGGCGGCCGCGCCCGTCGTCGCACGTGCCCCCGAGCGGGCGGCGAGTGCGGTCGACCTCAAGGTGGCTGCAGCCACGTCCAGCACCGACAAGGCGATCGCTCCCGTCAGCGCTGCCGACGCCGAGAGCCGTGTCCTGCAGGAAGCCCTCGCACTGGAGCGCGCGCGGATCCAGGCTCTGGAGACCGGGCTCGCGCACCTGCGGACCGAGGGCGAGGCGACGCGGCGCGCCATGACCGAACTGCAGGGCCGGCTGCGCCAGGCGGAGTCCGAGCGCTATGCGAACCCGCTCGTCTATGCGCTCGGCGCCCTCTGTGCGCTGCTGGCGGTCGCGGCCTGGTTCGCCCGGCGTCAAGGTCCGCGCCGCGGCAACGCGCGCTGGTGGGATCTCACCCAGTTGCCCGCGGTCGAACCGGCTGCAGCCGCGCCCGCGGTCGATGTCGCGCCCGAACCGGAGACCGCGAACGACACGCCCTGGGTCTACAAGCCGGCGCGCCTCTCGCCGGCCGATGCCGACCGAGAGGGCCCGGCGTCGTCGATCGGCGGTCTGGAAGTCACCACCGTGATCGACCACGCCCTGCTGGCACGGATGACCCAGCAGCAACCTGCGGCCAACGGCCCGCTCGACCTCGACATCGATCAGGCGCCACGCGCACTGTCGGTCGACGGCCTGATCGATCTGGAGCAGCAGGTCGAATTCTTCGCGCTGCTCGGCAAGGACGACGAGGCGGTCGACATACTTTCGCGAGCCACGCGTGACGACGACAACGCCAGCCCGCTGGTCTACTTCGAGTTGATGAAAGTCCATCGGGGACGGGGTGAGGAGGCAGCGTTCGCTCGCGTCGGCGAAGCCTTCCACCAGCGCTTCGGAGCGGTCGCCCCCGCATGGGATGAGTTCCTCGAGACCACGCGGTCCCTCGAACAGCAGCCCCGGTTCTTCGGACGGCTTCAGGCCGCCTGGTCTCGCCCCGAGGATGCGATGGCGCTGATCGAGACGGCGCTGTTCCGGCGCGAGCCTGCCGACGAGATGCCCGACCTGGCCATGTGCCGCCAGCTCGTGTTGCTCTACAGCACGGCCCGCGACCTTGCGGAGCACGCGGCGGCCGGGGATGACGGCGGCGTCGACTTCCTGCTGCCGATCGAAGAGGCCACCGAGGACTCGATGGCAACGATCGGCACACCGTCGCATTTCGCCGCGCTCTACACCCTGCCGACGCGACCCGCGCCGCTCGACCTCGACATCTCGATGCCGGCGGCGCTCGACGATTCAGAGCTGCGCAAGGCGGTCTAGCGCCAGCGCCAGGGTCTCGTCCTTCTTCGCGAAGCAGAAGCGCGCGATCCGCTGTTCCCGGCCGTCGGGATAGAACGCCGACAGCGGAATCGCCGCCACTCCCTTTTCCACCGTCAGCCAGCGGCAGAATTCCTCCTCCGATCGCTCGCTGACGGCGGAGTAGTCGACGCACTGGAAGAAGCTGCCCGCGCTCGGCATGGGCCGCAGTTTCGTGCGTTCCAGGCCGGCCCGGAACAGGTCGCGCTTCTTCTGGTAGAAGGCGGCGAGGGCGAGGTGGTGCGAGGGATCGGCCATGTACCGGGCCAGGCCGTGCTGCATCGGCGTGTTGACGGTGAACACGTTGAACTGGTGCACCTTGCGGAACTCGGCGCTGAGCGCGGCCGGCGCTGCCGCGTAGCCGACCTTCCAGCCGGTGACCGAATAGGTCTTGCCGAAGCTCGAGATCACGACGCTGCGTGCGGCCAGCTCCGGGAAACGCGCCACGCTCTGGTGGGCGACACCGTCGTAGACCATGTGTTCGTAGACCTCGTCGCTGATGACGATGACGTCGGTCGGTCGCAGCAGTTCGGCCAGGCGTTCCATGTGCTCGCGACTCCACACCGTCCCGCTCGGGTTGTGCGGCGAGTTGATGATGATCGCGCGGGTGCGGGGGTTGAGCGCGGTGGCGATGCGTTCGAAATCCGGCGCGAAGGTGCCGGCGACGAGCGGAACGTGCACGGCGACGCCGCCGGCCAGCTCGATGTTCGGGTCGTAGCTGTCGTAGCACGGGTCGAGCACGATCACTTCGTCACCCGGGTGGACGAGGGCCAGGATCGCCGAGAGGATCGCCTGGGTCGCTCCGGCGGTGATGGTGATCTCGGTGCCGGGGTCGTAGGAGTGGCCGTAGAGCGCCTCGATCTTCGCGGAAACCGCCTCGCGCAAGGGCAGCACCCCAGCCATCGGCGGGTACTGGTTCAGGCCCTCGCGCATCGCCGCGGCGACCGCATCGACCAGGGTCGGATCGCATTCGAAATCCGGAAAGCCCTGGCCCAGGTTCACCGCGTGGTGCTCGGTGGCGAGCGCCGACATCACGGTGAAGATCGTCGTGCCGACACGCGGCAATCGGGTGGCGGCGGGAGGGGTGCGCGGCAGGGGCTGGTTCATCGGCGTCATGGCTGCGGGTTCAGAGCTGGTAGTCCTGCGGGTCGCCCTCCATCGCCCGCGTGACGAGCGCGCGGCTCAAGCGCTCGGACGTCATCTCGGCGAAGGCGTAGACGAAATTGCGAAGGTAGGCGCCACGCTTGAAGGCGATGCGCGTGACGTTCTGGCCGAACAGGTGGCCGACCGGACGCCAGACGAGCTCGCCGCCCGCGGGTTCTCCCCGGGCGGCCATCTCCGAGACGATGCCCACGCCCAGGCCGAGGCGCACATAGGTCTTGATGACGTCCGCATCGATGGCCTCGAGAACGATGTCGGGCTTGAGCTGGCGCGCCGCGAAAGCCTGGTCGACGCGGGTCCGGCCGCTGAAGGACGGGTGATAGGAAACCAGCGGATACATCGCCAGGTCCTCGAGCGCGATGCGCTCGAGCTGCGCCAGCGGGTGCGTGGCCGGCATCACCAGTGCGTGCTGCCATTCGTAGCACGGCAGTGTCACCAGGTCGCCAAAGCCGGCGAGCGACTCGGTGGCGAGGCCGATCTCGGCGACCTCCTCCATCACCATGCGTCCGACCTGGTCCGGCGAACCCTGGTGCAGGCTGATGGCCACCTTCGGGAAACGCTTCCTGAACTGGCCGATCGGTTCCGGCAGGAAATAGCGCGCCTGGCTGTGGGTGGTCGCGATCGACAGCGTCCCGGCATCCTGCTGCGAATACTCCTCGCCGATGCGCTTGAGGTTGCCGACCTCGCGCATGATGACCTCGATCGACTTCAGGACTTCGCGGCCGGGTTCGGTGACGCGCCGCAGCCGCTTGCCGTGGCGCGCGAAGATGTCCACGCCGAGCTCGGCCTCGAGTTCGAGGATCGCCTTGGAGACACCGGGCTGCGACGTGAAAAGCGCCTTGGCGGTCTCGGTGAGGTTGAGATCCCGGCGGACGGCTTCCTGGACGAACCGGAACTGGTGGAGATTCATGCGGGGGTCCGGCCGGCAAGGACGCCGGCTCGGCGCCATTGTTGCATCGGCGTGCTCAGACGCGCGGCGCCGGGTCGTCGGCCGCCATTGCCAGGGCGGCGACGGCCATCGCCTCGATCACCGCGTCGACTTGGCCGATGGCGCAACCGAGCCGCCAGTGCACAGTGGGATGCGCGCCGCGCAGCGCGTCGACCAGCGCAGGCAGGTCCTTGCGGACGTGGCCACCGGCGCCTAGGAAGAGCGGCACGATGTCGATCGTCGCGCAACCCGCGGCGACCAGGCCCGCGCCGGCCTGCGGCAGGTCGGGGGTCATGAACTCGAGGTAGGCGTGGGCGACGACGACCGACGGCGCCAGGACGCGCAGCCGCGCGCCGACCGCCTCGAACGGCTCGGCCCAGCGCGGATCGCGCGCGCCGTGGGCGAAGAGGACGATGGCTCGGCTCACGGCGCCAGACGCTACCGGAAACGCACCAGCCAGCTGAACGCTGCCAACGACAGGCCGAGGTAGAGCGCGCCCGGTGTCGCGGCGACGATCCACGGCGTCCAGTTGCCGAGCAGGCCGAGGTGGCGGAACACGTTGTTGAGGAGGACGAAGCTGATGCCCAGCATGATGCCGGCGAAGACCTTCATGCTGACGCCGCCCGAGCGCGGATGGAGGTAGGCGAAGGGCAGCGCCAGGCCGACCATCACCAGGCAGACGAAGGGATAGAGGGCGCGGTTCCAGAACTGGATCTTCTGCACCTGCGCGGCCTGCTCGTTGTCGGCGAGGTGGCCGATGTAGCGCCACAGCTCGAGCGTCGACATCGTCGTCACCGGCAGGACGGCCGCGGCGACGACGTTCGGCGACAGCGAGCTCTTCCACTCCGAGCGCGCGATCCTCTCCTCGCGTGCGGTCGAAGCGGCGCCGGCCTCGACCCAGCGCGTCAGAACGACGTCGCTCAGCGCCCAGGTTCCGTCGCGGCCGACCACCGCCTGTGCCGCGGCGGTCCGGCTCAGCAGCTGGCCGTCGGCGTCGAACTCGAAGATGCGCACGTCGCGCAGCAGCGTGCCGCGCTCGGCCGAGCCGACGTTGATGGAAAAGCTGCGTTCGCCCGCCGGTCCGGACGAGTGCTCCTTGATCCATGCACCCGAGCGGCCGAGCTTGAGGCTGCCGCTGAAGGCGGCGCGCAACTGGCTGCCGACGCGGGCGCTGATCGGAGCGAGGTAGTCGCCGACGACGAACGTGAAGGCGCCGAAGGCGATCCCCAGGCTGGCGAGCAGCCAGAGCGCCCGGCCGGGGCCGAGACCGCCGGTGCGCAGGATCGTGTACTGCGACGACTGCGCCAGGCGCGCCAGCGCGTAGATCGTGCCGATCAGCACCGCGATCGGCATCAGCTCGTAGAGATGCGCGGGCGCCAGCAGCAGCGAATAGACGGCGGCGTGGGCTGCGCTGTAGCCGCGCGTGCCGACGTCACGCAGCTCGTCGACGAAGTCGATGAAGAAGAAGAGCGCGAGGAAGGCGAGGGCGACGAAGACGACGGCGGAGACGATGTCGACGTAGAAGAGCCGCCGGACCGTCCTCATGCGGCGTTCGCCGCCGGCGCGGCGCGGACACGGCGACGCCGTCGCCGCCGCCGACGCTCGATCGGCGAGCGGCGCATGCCGTTCTCGCGCCACCAGAGCAGCCCGAGCCCGAGCGCCAGGGCGCCGCCGTGGCCGACGACGAGCGCCGACCCGAGGCTGACCCGGCCCGCGCCCACCCAGGCCTGCGAGAGATTGATCAGGTTGTAGTACGCGAAGAAGCCGAGCAGCGCGAACAGCAGGTTCCAGTTGCTGGCGTGACGCGGGTTCGACGCCGACATGCCGATGCCGAGGATCAGCATGTTGGCGGCGGCGAGGACGAGGCCCAGGCGCCAGGCGAGCTCGCCCTGGTTCGGCGCGGTCGGGTTGCGCAGCAGATCGGCGGTCGGCAATGCGCGCGGCGCGACACCCGCGGCGGCGTCGCGGACGCGGTCGCTGGCCTCGGCGCGATAGGTCTCGAAGCGCGACAGGGTCTTCTCGCCCGTGGCCTTGTTCTGCTCGTTGCGCTGCCCCTTGCTGAGCACCAGGAAGCGGCCGTCGCCTTCGCTCTGGATCGAACCGGACTTGGCCGACGTCACCGCCTCGACGCCGGCGCGCGAGGCGACGATGAAGACGTTGCGCCCGGTCGCGGGGTCGCTCGCGCTGCCTTCGAAAAAGAAGGTGCGCTCGCCGTCGCCCGAGGTCTGGAACTGGCCGGGCGCGACGCGAGAGAGGTCGGAGCGGCTCTCGAACTGATCCTTCAGGATCGCGCTGCGCTCGTTCTGCCAGGGCCAGACGAAGATCGAGAGAACGGCGATCAGCAGCAGGACCGGCCAGCTCATCCCGAGAACCGGGCGGACGAAGCGGCTGAGCGGAACGCCGCTCGCGAACCAGATCGTCATCTCGCTGGCGCGATACATGCGCGACAGCGTCGCGACCACGGCGATGAAGAGCGACAGCGCGAGCATGGTCGAGAGGTGGCCCAGGCCGATGTAGGCGAGCAGCAGCGCCACGTCCTGCGGCGAGATTCGGCCGAGCGCGGCCTGGCCGAGATTCCTGATGAACATGATCGTCAACACGATCGTCAGGATGACGACCAGCGTGCCGCCGAAGTTGCGCGCGAGCTCTCGGCGCAATGTCGAATCGAATAACATCGTCCGCTCTTTCTTTCGCTGCGGGAATTATGGACTTCAAGCATCAGATCGCCGCTCTGGCGGGCCTTGCCGACATCGACGTCGATGCGCTCGTGCTGATCGTCGGCGAGCGCACGGAGCCGGCCCTGGCCGCGCCGTTGGCGACGCTGATCGCCAACGCGATCAGCGAAGGCGATCTGGCGCTCAAGAAGGGCAAGCTGCTCTATCTCCACCAGCCGGCCGGCGTGGCGGCACGGCGCGTCGTCGTGAGCGTCGCCGGCGACGGCTCGGTGAAGGCGTTCAAGGCGGCGGCCGTGGCCGGGTTCGGTGCGCTGAAGTCGAGCGGCGCCAAGACGGTCGGCATCGCTGCGCCGGGGGTCGCGCTCGGCGCCGGCCACGCCGAGGCCGCAGTCGTCGCCGCTGCCGATGCGTCCTACGTCTACTCCTTCACCAAGCCGAGCGCGACGCCGGCCTGGATGCCGGAGTCGATCACGCTGCTGTGCC
>JBBQCD010000018.1:0-66661 GCA_038318385.1 Burkholderiales bacterium
GTCGTGAAGACGAGCTCGCCCTCCTCGCCGTCGGGCAGCACGGCGCCGGTGTCGGGATCGATGATCTCGGGATAGAAGTGATCCTCCCAGACGACCGGGCCGTCCTTGGTCTCGACGCATTCGCTCGCGACGCCCGGCCCCATCACTTCCGAAAGGCCATAGATGTCGACCGCGTCGATGTCGGCGCCCTGCTCGATCTCCTTTCGCATCGCCTCGGTCCAGGGCTCGGCGCCGAAGATGCCGATCTCGAGACTGGTCGAGCGCGGATCGATGCCCTGCCGCGTCAGCTCCTCGATCAGCACCTGCATGTACGACGGCGTGACCATGATGATCTTCGGCTGCAGGTCCAGGATCAGCTGGACCTGCTTCTCGGTCTGCCCACCCGACATCGGGATCACCGTGCAGCCGGCGCGCTCGGCGCCGTAGTGGGCACCGAGACCGCCGGTGAAGAGGCCATAGCCGTAGGCGATGTGGACCATGTCGCCCGGCCGGCCGCCGGCGGCGCGGATCGAGCGCGCGACCAGGTTCGCCCAGGTGTCGATGTCGGCGAGCGTGTAGCCGACGACGGTCGGCTTGCCGGTCGTCCCCGACGAGGCGTGGATGCGCGCGATGCGCTCCTTCGGAACGGCGAAGAGGCCGAACGGATAGTGGTCGCGCAGGTCGCTCTTGACGGTGAACGGGAACTTCGCAAGATCGGCCAGCTCGCGCAGGTCGTCGGGGCGAACGCCCTTCGCGTCGAACGCGCGTCGGTAGTGCGGCACGTTGTCGTAGGCGTGCTTCAGGCTCGACTTCATCCGCTCGAGCTGCAGCGCACGCAGCTCGTCGCGGCTGGCGCGCTCGATCGGCTCGAGCTCGCCGGGAACGGGCGGGCGGACGGTCATGCCGATCTCTCCTTGGCTGCGCCGGCCGCAACCGGCATCACCGTGCGGCCGCGCAGCGCGGCCGAGCGACCCCGGACGAGCGCGACGCGAACGCCGTCCTGGTTCGTGACGACGATGTCGTAGACGCCCGTGCGCCCGCGCAGCGACACCTCGACGGCGTCGGCGCTCAACACGTCGCCGCCCCTCACCGGAGCGAGGAAGTCGACCGTCAGCCCGGCGGCGACGGTGAGCTGGTTGCGCGAGTTGCAGGCGAAGGCAAACGCCGAATCAGCGAGCGTCGTGATGAAGCCGCCATGGCAGATCTCGTGACCGTTGAGCATGTCGTCGCGCACCGGCAACTCGAGCCGGGCCGTGCCGTCGCCGAGCGCGACGATGCGCATGCCGAGGCTGCGCGAGGCGCGGTCGACGGCGAACATGTGAGCGCCGACGGCTTCGGCCGACGGGCCGATCGTCGTCGCGGCATCAGGCTTCGCTTGCGCCACGGACCCCTCCTAGCGATCGGAGAAGACGGCCGGCCGCTTGGCCATGAACGCGGCCACCCCCTCGGCGAAGTCGGGCGCAGCGCCGAGCGTTCGCTGCGCGACCGCCTCGAGGCTCAGCGCGGCGGCGAGGTCGAGTTGCTGGGCGTCGTCGAGCGCCTTGCGGGTGGCAACGAGGGCGCGCGTCGGCATCTTCGCCAGGCGCGCGGCGAGCGCCTCGGCCTCGGCCGGCAGCGCGGCGTCGTCGACGCACTTCCAGATCAGGCCGAGCCGCACGGCGTCCTCGGCCATCAGCTTGTCGCCGAGCATCGCGAGCGCCATCGCATTCGCACGGCCCATCAGGCGCGGCAGCAGCCAGGTGCCGCCGCAGTCGGGAACCAGACCGATCTTCGAGAACGCCTGGATGAAGCTCGCCGATCGGGCGGCGATGACGATGTCGCAACCGAACGCGATGTTGGCCCCGGCACCGGCAGCGACCCCGTTCACGGCGGCCAGGACGGGCACCGGCATCGACCGGAGCCGCAGCGCCAGCGGCCGGTAGTGGCGCTCGATCGTCGCGCCGATGTCGGTCGGCGGACCCTTCGGATCCGGATTCGGGGCGACGCCCGGATCGGACAGGTCCTGCCCGGCGCAGAACCCGCGACCGGCACCGGTCAGGATCACGCAACGCACGGCCGCGTCTTCGGCAGCGGCATCGAGGGCGCTGCGCAATTGCGCGTGCATCTCGGCGGTGAAGCTGTTCAGCGATTTCGGTCGATTCAACTGCAGCGTGCGCACGGCGCCCGACTGCGTGACCTTGACCTGCGGTTCTTCCATGCAACCTGTCCTCGAGCTGGCTTGACGCCGTGATTATATTCGACCGATCGGTAGAAAGAGTTTAGACCGGCGCCAGGGCGCCGCGAGGGCGATCCGGGAGTGGTTTTCCCCAAGCTCCACTGACACGGTGACACCCGGGTCGGCGGCCTCAGGAGGCATCGACCAGGAAGGCCATCAACTGGCGTTCGGATGCTGTGAGTCCAGGGCGCCTGGGCATCGGCCGCGCTTCCCCTGCAGCAGCGGCATCCTGCGCCCCAGCGGCCAGCACCTGGAGAACGCGCGGGTGCACGTAGGACTTCTTGCAGACGGCGACGGTGTTGCCGAGCCGGCGCGCGACCTCGGCGAGGACCTGGTTGGCGCTCAGGCGCTGAGCCGCGTCGACGACGGTCTGTTCGGCCCACAGGGTGAGCGCGTTGACAGTACCGTGCCAGGTACGGAAATCCTTGGCGGTGAAATCGGCTCCGGCGGCGGCCCTCAGATACTCGTTGACATCGTCGGAGCCCACCGTCCGGGGTTCGCCGTCCTCGTCCTCGTAGCGAAACAACTCCTGTCCGGACATCGACTGGCAACGCCGCACGATCCGGGCGACCCTCGGGTCTTCGAGCGCGACCTCGTGGATGACGCCGCTCTTGCCGCGGAAGCGCAACTGCACGCGCGTACTGCTGACGGCGGCGTGGCGCTGCCTCAACGTCGTCAAGCCGAACGAACCGTTGGTCCGGGCGTATTCGTCGTTGCCGACGCGCATCAGGGTCGTGTCCAGCAGCCGGACCAGGGTGGCGAGCACGGCTTCGCGTCCGGGCAGCGCGGCCACCGGCCGCCGCAGGTCGGCGGCGACCTTGCGGCGTATGCGCGGCAGCGCCGCGCCGAATTCGAGCATGCGCTCGAACTTGTCGGCGTCGCGCGCCACCCGCCACTCGGGGTGATAGCGGTACTGCTTGCGGCCGCGCGCATCGCGTCCGGTGGCCTGCAGATGACCGCGCGGATCGGTGCAGATCCAGACCTGTTCGTAGGCCGGAGGGATGGCGAGCTTGCGGATGCGCTGCAGCGTCGCGGCATCACGCACGGCCTTGGCATCGGGGCGGCGATAGGTGAAGCCCTCGCCACGGCGCAGGCGCCGGATCCCGGGGGCTTCGTCGGTCACGTAGATCAAGCCGCGGGGAACCTCAGCCCCCTGGCGCACATCCTCGGAGTGCTTCGTCATGCCGCGCAAGCCGGGACGTCGGCGAGCCGAATTCCTGCGTTCGCGCAGGACAAAACCTTACCGCCAGACCGTCTGCGCCGCTTCAAGATTCACCCGCCCGCCGTTGCCTCATTTCAACCCCCAGCCCGAACACGATTCGTCCCGGACGAGCACGACATAGCACGAGCCGTACCCGCCCTCCACTGCCGCACCTCCCATGTCTTCGACCTCGATCGCAACAGCGCGCAAGACGCGCGCTGTCTCGAGCGCCGGCGAAACCGCCCGCGCCACCTCCCGACGCGCCTCCCGCACGCCTCCGGGCAGCCGGCTGGACCGCCACGCAGCAGCCACACCAGGCCGGGCCGAGATGAACCGCGTGTTGCGACGAATCTTCGGACTGAGATCGCTGCGAGACGGCCAGGAAACGGTCATCGGTCATGTCCTGGCCGGCGAGCCGACGCTGGCGATCATGCCCACCGGCGCGGGCAAGTCGCTGTGCTATCAGCTGCCGGCAATGCTGCTGCCCGGAACGACCGTGGTCGTGTCGCCGCTGATCGCGCTGATGAAGGACCAGTGCGACAAGCTGTGACGCTCGGTATCGCCGCGGTGCAGATCAACAGCGCCGTCCCGGCGGACGAAGTCGAGGCCGCTCTGGCGGCGATCGCCGCCGCAGAGGTCCGGATCGTCTTCACGACGCCGGAGCGCCTGGCCGACCCGGACTTCGTCGCCAAGGTCGCGACGCACCCGGTGAGCCTCCTGGTGGTGGACGAAGCCCATTGCATCTCGCGGTGGGGTCACGACTTCCGCCCGGCCTTCCTGGAGATCGGCGCGGCCATCGAAGCGCTCGGTCGGCCGACGATCCTGGCGCTGACCGCCACGGCGAGTCCGGAAGTGGTGGAGGACATCGCCCGACAACTCGGCGGGGCGCGCTTTCGCATTGTCAACACCGGCATGTACCGGCCCAACCTGCACTACTGCGTCGAACAGGTCACGCGCGAGGGGGACAAGCTCGCGCGCCTGGTCGAGCATGTGCGCGACACAGCCGGGTCGGGGCTCGTCTACGTCGCGACCGTGAAGGCTGCCGACCTCGTGCATGCCGCGCTGGCCGCGGCCGGCGAATCGGTGGCGCGCTACCACGGCCGGCTCGGCGCTGCGGAGCGCCGGGAGAACCAGGAAGCCTTCATGCGCGACGAGGTCCGTGTGATGGTGGCCACCAACGCGTTCGGCCTGGGGATCGACAAACCCGACATCCGCTTCGTGCTGCACTACCAGATGCCCGCCGGCCTCGACGCCTACTACCAGGAGTCGGGTCGCGCCGGGCGCGATGGCGCGCCGGCCCTGTGCACGCTTCTCTACCTGCACAGCGACAAGGCGGTGCAGCAGCTCTTCCTTGCCAGACGCTACCCGGCGCTGGAGGACCTCGCCGCCGTTCATGCCGCGCTCGGGCAATCGCCGCCCGCGAACGGCGAGAACGGCACCCCCTCGCACTGGACGCTCGAGCGCCTGCACGCGGTGCTCGACCGGCCGGAGTCGAAGATCCAGGTGGCGTTGAGACTGCTGCGCCACCAGCGCGTCGTCGCGCAGGACCGCGCCGGCCGGCTGACGTTGCAACGGTCGTCGCTCGACACTGCGACGCTCGAATCACTGGCGACGGCCTACCGCGACAAGCGCGAAGCCGATCGGGCGATGCTCGAGCAGATGGTGTCCTATGGCCAGACCGGCTATTGCCGGTGGAAAGTCCTGCTCGGCCACTTCCACGAGGACCACGGCTTCGAGCGCTGCGGCACCTGTGACAACTGCCTGCGTCTGGCCGCCCTGTCGCTCGAGGCGAGCGCGACCACCGCCGACGACGTGACGCTGGCAGAGGCGGCGGCGCCGGCCATCGTCTATCCGGCCGGCGTGCAGGTCCGGGTACCGCGCTACGGCTCCGGCGTGGTCGAGCAGGCCGATTCGCAGAGCGTCACGGTCGGCTTTCCGAACGGCTCCAGCCGCTGCTTCCTGGCGGCGTACGTCCAACCCGCGGCCTGACATCGGGCATCTCGCTTGCCGCACCCTCTTCAACGGAGAATTCCATGGCAACCAGCAGCATCACCGGGGCGGAGCGCGCGCCCCTTCAGCCCTCGGGCCGCGGCACCGATCGACTCGGTCCGAGTGACAGTTCCGACAGCGGCAGCGACGTCCAGAACGAACGCGGTTTCGACGCGCTCGACGACGGCGAGATTGGCGGCGAACGTGCAGACCTGGCCAGCGACACCGACGCCACGGGCACCGGCGAGCACGCTGCCGCCGTGCACGACACCGACATCGTCGAGGGCGCCGACATCGCCCCCGATCGCATCGACTCGATCGACGCGACCGACGACGGCGACATCTCTGCCGCCGCGACGCGGCAGTCGATCGACGCGCTCGCTGCCGATAACGATGGCGACGCCGACATCGAGGACGAGGCGGAGGACGAGCGCAGCCCGGCGAGCGCGGCGGGCCCTGCACGCAGCGCTGCCGACGCAGGCCGACGGTGACGGCGGCAGACGGTGCTGTCGATATCGGCAAGATTTTCCGCAAATGTCTGCGGCGCCGCATCACGCGCGTCCGACCGCGAGACTTCATTCCTGCGCCTCTCCGGGCGTAGACAACGCCGGGCGGCGGTACCGTTTCGATGGCACGCGTGTTGCATTGACGAAGCTGCGATGCCGTTGGGGCATGTCGCTCCGCGCGATCCGTGACCCCGTTCCGGGTCGTCCTTTCTGAACTGGATCCCCATGAACTCTGCCGTGCTTCAAACCGGCCAGCGCCAGCAGCACACGGTCACGCCGCGATTGCAGCATGCGGTGCGCCTGCTGCAACTGTCGTCGCTCGACTTTGCGCAGGAAGTGCACGACGCGATGGGCAAGAATCCATTCCTGGAAATCGAGGACGCTCCCGCCGAAGCGTCCGGCTCGCCTGAAGGAGGAGGCTCCGAAGTCGCAGAGCGTTCCTCGGAGGCGAGCCCGGCCGACAACGGAGGCGACGGTGACGCCTCCTACGAACGCGAAAGCTGGACGCAAGCGTTCAACAGTCCGCGCCACAACGGTGGCGAGTCCGACATCAGCGCCCTCGACCTGGTTGCCGCCGACGTCGGCTTGCGTCCGCACCTGCGCAGCCAGATCAACGTCCTGCCGCTGTCGGCGCGCGACCACGCGCTCGCCTGCCTGGTGGTCGAGTCACTCGATGACGACGGCTACCTGCGCACCGACCTGGAAGAACTGTCGGGTGTCAGCGACCTGGTTCCCGCCGTCGACATCGAGGAGATGCAGATCGCACTCAAGCGGGTGCAGTCGCTCGATCCGTCCGGCGTCGGCGCGCGCAACGTTTCCGAGTGCCTGCAGCTGCAGCTTGGAAGCATCGAGGACGAAGCCCAGCGTGAACTCGCACGCCGGATCGTCTGCGACCATCTCGACCGGCTGGCTCAGCACGACGTCGGCGCGCTCGCCCGGGCACTCGACAGCACGCCGGCAGCGATCGAGGCAGCCTGCGACCGCATCCGCCATCTCGATCCCCGGCCGGGCTGGCGCCTGGGCGCATCGGACACCCACTTCGTCACCCCGGACGTGATCGTCAAGAAGATCCGGGGCCGCTGGACCGCGACGCTGAACCGCGCCATCGTGCCGCGCGTCAAGCTGAACCAGACCTATGCCTCGATGTTCCAGGCGCATCGCGACGCCAAGCACGGCGAGCTCGCCGCCCACCTCCAGGAAGCTCGCTGGACGCTGCGCAATGTCCAGCAGCGCTTCTCCACCATCCTCCTCGTCGCCGAGGCCATCCTCAAGCGCCAGCACCATTTCCTCGAGTTCGGCCCGATGGCGATGAAGCCGCTGGGGTTGCGCGAAATCGCCGACGAACTCGGTCTGCACGAATCGACGGTCTCGCGGGTCACCAACAACAAGTACATGGCCACGCCGGCAGGCGTCTTCGAGCTCAAGTTTTTCTTCTCGCGCGAGATGTCCACGGCGAACGGCGGGGCTTGCTCCGCGATCGCCATTCGCGGCGTGATCAAGGGAATGATCGAAGCCGAGAGCCCGGTCGAACCGCTCTCCGACGCGCAGATCGCGCGGATGCTGGCGCGCCAGGGACTCAAGGTCGCACGACGCACGGTGACGAAGTACCGCCAGCTGATGAAGCTGGCCCCCGTCGACCGGCGTCGCAAGATCGCCAGTTCGGCGGCCGCTGCATCGCTGCCAGCACAGGACATCCGGTGACGACATCGTCGAGCATGGCAAAGGGCTCGCGGCGATGCGGGCGGTACATGGCGTCGGGAGGGGCGAGATGAACACGAAGACCGACACAGCGCAGCAGCTCGAAAGGTCCGGGCGCCCGACATCGCCCGCGTCGCGACGTGCCGCCGAAGAGGACGACGCCTTTGCGCGCATCGCTTCGGACACTGCCCCGGTGATGCTGTGGATGGCGGGCCCGCGCCGCCAGTTCGAGTGGTTCAACGTCGCCTGGGAGCTCTTCAGCGGCCGCTCGGTCGACGACCTGCGCCACGAGGGCTGGCTCAGCCTCGTGCACCCCGAGGACGCGGAGCGCTGCCGTGGCATTTACGAGGCCAGCTCCGAAGCCCGGCACCCTTACACCCTCGACTATCGGATGCGCCGTCACGACGGCCTCTACCGCTGGGTGCTCGAGAACGGCCTGCCCCGCTTCGACGCCCAGGGAACGTTTGCCGGCTACACCGGCAGCGTCCTCGACATCCACGAGCGCAAACAGTTCGAGGAAAGACTGGCCGAGCGCACCCTGGCCCTGCGGCTCGCGGAACGACGCCAGGGTTCGTTCCTGGCGCTGCTTTCGCATGAACTGCGCAATCCGCTCGCCCCGATCGCCAACGCCGCCAGCGTGCTGCGCTCGCTCGAGGAAGGCAATCCGGTGCTGGTCCGGTTGCGGGAGATTCTGGAGCGCCAGGTCGGAAGGCTCAGCCGCCTGGTCGAGGAACTGATCGAGGTCACCCGCGCCGCGCAAGGGAACATCTCGCTGGTCGTCGAGTCGCTTCCGGTCGAGACGCTGGTCCAGCGCGCCGTGGCGGCCAGCGCCGATGCGGTCACCCGGGGTGGTCATACCCTCGACGTGCGCCTGCCGGAAAGCGGACTCCTCGTCCGCGGCGATGCCGCGCGGCTCGCGCAGGCCCTGGCCAACATCATCGCCAATGCGGCCAAGTTCACGCCCGAGCCCGGCGTGATCACGCTCGAGGTCCGCGAGGAAGGGAGAAGGGCCGAGTTCAGGGTGGGGGACGACGGACAGGGCATCGCCCCGGAGTTCCTGCCGCATGTCTTCGAGCTCTTCGCGCAGCAGGACCAATCGGCCGGTAGACGCCTCGGCGGCCTGGGCGTGGGGCTGACGCTCGCCCGCAAGATCGCGCTTCTGCACAACGGCGATGTCGTGGCCGACAGCGAGGGCCCTGGCAAGGGAGCGCAGTTCGTGCTGTCGTTGCCGCTCTCCGAGAGCGAGCCGCAGGTGGACGCGGCCATCGACGTGCCGCCGCTGTCCGAAAGCTACCGGGTGCTGATCATCGAGGACGACGATGACTCGCGCGATGCCCTCAGGCTGCAGATCGAGATGTGGAACAACGACGTGCGAATGGCCGCCACCGCCGAGGAAGGCCTGCGCGCTGCGGCGACGTTCAAGCCGCACGTCGTGCTGTGCGACATCGGCCTGCCGGGGATGGACGGCTTTGCCCTGCTCGGCCCGCTGAAGGCCGAGCTGGCCGGCCAGCACACCATCTTCGCGGCGATCACCGGCCACTCGCGCCCGCAGGACGAGACTCGGGCGCTCGACCTCGGCTATGACTCGTTCCTGGTCAAGCCCTTGCAGCCCGGGAGTCTGGCGCAGTTGCTGCGCTCGTATGCGGAGCGTGGATCGGCAAGGCCCTGACCAGTGTGTGCGAATGCCCGACGCCTGTCGTCGCTCCGCCCTGCGACAGGCGACCTCAGCGGGCTTCGTCCAGCGCCGAAGGCATCGTGACCGGTTCGTCGCCGGAGGCGGAGTACTCCTTCAGCCGGTTGTACAGCGTCTTCAGGCTGATTCCCAGCGTCGCCGCCGTCTTCTCCTTGTGACGGCCCAGGTGTTCGAGCGTGGCCAGGGTCACCTGGCGCTCGATCTCGGCCAGGGTGGTGCCGACGCGCACGGTGATCGCCGGGGCGCCGTTGATCGACGGCGTCGTCACCTGGGTCGGCGGCAGGCACTCGTCGACGATGGTGGCGTCGTTCGCCATGACGTACGCGCGGTAGACGATGTTGCGCAGCTCGCGAACGTTGCCGGGCCAGGGATAGGTGCCCAGGCGCGCCAGCGCCTCGGGGGCAAAGCGCTTGACCTCACCCTCCCGGCTGGAGATCTGGTCGAGGAAATGCTCTGCCAGAAGCGCGATGTCGTCGGTGCGCTCGCGCAGCGCCGGCAGATGGATCGGAAAGACGTTCAATCGGTACAGCAGATCCTCGCGCAACCTGCCGCCGGCCACGGCCTGCGTCGCATTGCGGTTGGTGGCGGCGAGGATGCGGACGTCGGTCTCCTGCGTCTGCGTGGACCCGACGCGCATGAAGGTGCCCGTCTCGAGCACGCGCAACAGCTTGACCTGCAGATCGAGCGGCATCTCGGTGATCTCGTCGAGGAACAGCGTACCGCCGCTGGTGCGCTCGAAAAAGCCGATGTGCTGGCGCTGGGCGCCGGTGAAGCTGCCCTTCTCGTGTCCGAAGATCTCGCTTTCGATCAAGTGCGGCGAGATCGCGCCGCAGTTGACGGCGAAGAAAGGCCGGGCGCGACGCCGGCTCAGATCGTGGACGGTCTTGGCGACGACTTCCTTGCCGGTCCCGCTCTCCCCGGTGATGAACACCGTCACGGCAGTGCCGGAGACCCGCAGGATCTGTTCGTACACCCGCCGCATCGAGACCGAGCGGCCCCAAAGCTGGCCGAAGTGTCCCTCCGCGTCGACGCTCGCGACGAGGTCTTCCGCCTCCGCGCGCAACGCCGAAGGCTTGGTCACCCGTGACAGCACCCCGCGAAGCTGCTTCAGGTTGATGGGCTTGACGAGGTAGTCGGCGGCACCGAGTCGCAGCGCCTGGATCGAGGTGTCGAGGCTGGCATGGCCGGTGATCAGGACGACCTCGGTGTTCGGCAGGGCCTTGGCGTCGTTGAAGAGCTCCATGCCGCTGCCGTCCGGCAGCACCAGATCGAGCAGCACGATGTCGGGCTCCTGCAGGGCCATCTGGCGCCTCGCATCGCGCAGCGACCCTGCGGTGACGACGGTGAACCCCTCGTTGGCAATGAGCATCGCCATCGTTTCTGCGGAATCAAGATCGTCGTCTACGACCAGTGCGTGCGACATTCAGCCCCTTTTCTCGATGCTGCGTGGAATTCTGCACGCTTTCGGACCTTGACAGTATTGCATCCCCCGGGAACGCGGTCCGGCAGTTCCCGATTGTCCCGGACGGCGCGGCACGCCTGCCACCGTTCACGCCGCCCGGCGCGGGCGGGTCGCTTTCGTGGCCGAGTTGCTGCCGGACGCGCCGGCCTTCGCCCCGCCCGACCTCTTGGCGGCCTGCTTCTTGACCGTTGCGGCCACGGATTTCCCCTGCTTCCCACCACCCCGCAGGCTGCGCTGCAGCAGTTCGGTGAGGTCGATGATGTCCGCGCTCTTGCCCGGTGCTTCCTCGTCGGGCTGCACGACTTCCTCGGTGTCCCTGGCCTTGGCCTTCTTCTCCACCAGGGCCATCACCTTGTCGCGGAACGTGTCGCGGAAATCCTCCGGCTTGAATGCCGTCGTCAGCTCCTCGACGAGTTGCTCGGCCATCGCCAGCTCCCTGTCGCCCAGCTTGTTGGCCTTGACGCCCTCGGCCGGAAGCTTCAGGCCGTCGAGCGAGCGTATGTCCTCGTTCCAGCGCAGCAGGTTCAGCACCAGCACCGGTCCGGTGGCGATGAGCGCGGCGAAGTGCTGCCGGGTCTGGATGACGACCCGCGCCAGACCGATGCGTCCGGTCTTGAGCAACGTCTCGCGCAGCAGCGCGTAGACCTTCTCGCCCTTGGGCATGGCCGCGAGGTAGTAGGGCCGATCGAGGAAGACGAACGGCACCTCCTCCAGCGAGACGAAGGCCTCGATCTCGATCGTCTGCGTCGAGCGCGGATAGACGGCGTCGATCTCTTCAGGGCCGAGGACCACGTATTTCCCGGATTCGCGGGCGATGCCCTTGACGATGTCGTCCTTGTCGATCTCCTTGCCGGTACGCTTGTTGATGCGCTTGTAGCCGACCGGATCCATGCTGCGCTTGTCGAGCCAGTCGAAATCCAGTCCGCTGCTGCTCGTCGCCGGGTGCAGGCTGACCGGGATATGGACGAGGCCGAAACTGATGGCGCCGTTCCAGAGTGCGCGGGTTGAGCTGGCCATGCCGTTGTGACCTTGGGGATCGATGCGAGGGAGCAAATCTTACAAACGCGAGTGGGCAAATGCGACCTCCCCTGACCCAATCGACTGTCGGAAACCACCTACGGCACGCCATCGGCTTGCCGATGTGCCCGTTGGGGATGGAATAATCCACCACGTCACTCACGAGGAGCAGGCATGCCCGGCGACACCGACTACGAGAAGACCACCCGGCTCACGCCCGCCTGGAATCACGACGCCGCCGGCTATGTCAAGGACAGCGACGAGTGGACGGCTCGCTGCCTGGCGCGCGTGGTGGCTCTCGACCCGGCGCTCCCGGCAGAGGACGCGGACAAGGCGGTGCGCGAACTCGCCGCCCTGGAACGCTGGCGCGTGATGGCTCCCGAGGCCGCGGCCGACCAGCTGTACACGCCGATCAAACCGCGACAGCCCTGAAAACGGTGAGCTAGGAGGGTCGCTTCGCATCTGGCGTCGCGGTTCGCGGCAGCCAGTACCAGAGGGCGGCGGCCGCCGCCAGGCCGATGGCACCGGTCGCCCAGATTCCGGCGGCCAGCGACAGCACCGCCGTCACCCCGGACAGCAACGCCGGTCCGCACGAGGACCCGATGTCGGCAATCAGCCGCCAGATGCCCAGAAAGTGGGCACGCCCGCGCGTCGGCGAGTAGTCGGCACCGAGCGTCATGATCATTCCCGAACCGATGCCGTTGCCGAAGCCGATCAGCAGCGCCGTCGCCAGCAGCGCCGAGGTGCCGTGGGTGAACGGTGTCAGCAAGAGAGCCGTGCCCATGATCGCCATGGAGGGCACCGCCACCCAGGCCCTCCCCTTGCGATCCATGATCTTGCCCGCGGGGTAGAACACCATCACGTCGATCGCGCCGGACAGACCGTAGACCAGCGAGGTCACCGAGGCCTCGAGGCCGATATGGTCGGCCCACAGCGGAATCACGACCTGGCGCGACGCACGGACCGCACTGACGAGGAGGACGCCGAGGCCGACGGTCAGGAAGATCCGAAGGTGTGAATGCGCGACCGTGCGGACGCTGGGACCCTGGCCGGCCCCGGATCCCGCCGCCCGGGCCGCCGCATGATCGGGCAGGTCCGGGATGCGGGCGGCGAGGATCGCCGAGCCCAGCAGACCGACGATGCCGACGCCATACGCGCCTACGAGTCCGATGAAATGTATGACGCCGGCCGCGAGGAAGGGCCCGATGAACAGCCCGATCCGCATGACCCCGCCGAGCGTCGACAGCGCCCGCGCCCGGTAGCGGATCGGCACGACCTCGGTGAGATAGCTCTGCCGCGCCAACCCGAAGACGGATGTCGACATCCCGACCATGAAAATGCCGGCAGCGAACGCCCCGAGGCTGTCGATCGCGACACACAGCAGCATGCCGAGCGCTCCCCACAGGGCCGCGCCGACGATGGCCCAGCGTTCGCCATAGCGCGTGGTGATGATCGACGCCGGGATGTTGGTGAGCAGCGAGCCGATCCCCAGCAGCGTCACGATCAACGCCGCGAGGGCGACCGAACTGCCGAGGTTGCGCGCGCCGAGGGCGATCACCGGCAGGATGGCCCCTTCGCCGAGTCCGAACAGCAGCGACGGGCCGTAGACCGCGACCGCGATCGAGCGGATGTCGAAGCGCTCGTCGCTCACGCTCGTCGCCGACGGGCAGCCGACGGCGCGCCACCTTGCAGCGGACCCGGCCAGCAGTCGCCGATGGGGCCGTCGACAATCCCGCGATGACCCCCATCGTCGCCGCCGCACCCGCCACCGAGCCCGGCGAACTTCGCCTCGCCTACGCGTTGCTGGCGATCACCCCGGCCCTGTGGAGCGTCAACTACCTCGTCGCCCGCTGGGCACCCGGCGTGATCGCTCCGCACGCGCTGGCGCTCGGGCGCTGGTGCATCGCCGCGCTGATCCTCGCCGCCGTGTGTCGCACCGAGCTGGCCGCCAAGCGCGCAGCCATCCGCGCCGAATGGCGCGAGTTCCTGGTACTCGGGGCGCTCGGCATGTGGGTGTGCGGTGCCTTCGTCTACATCGGCGGGCGCAGCACGAGTGCCATCAACATCGGCCTCCTGTACGCCGCCGCACCGGTTCTGATCGCGATCGCCTCGGCGATCTGGCTGCGCGAGCGTGTCACCGCCTTGCAGGTGCTGGGAGCGTTGCTGGCGCTGGCCGGAGTGCTGCACATCCTTTCCAAGGGGCGCTGGGAGACGCTCGCCGCGTTGCAGATCAATCCCGGCGACGCCTGGGTGGCGGTAGCGGTCCTCTGCTGGACCGCCTATTCGCTGCTGCTGCGCGGCTGGCACTCGGCCTTCGGTCCGGTCGCGCGCCTGACGCTCATCGCTTGCGGCGGCATCGTCGTGCTGATCCCGTTCACGCTGTGGGAGGCCCTGGCCTGGCTGCCGACCGAGCTGTCGTGGAAGAGCCTCGGCCTGATTCTCGCGGCCGCCCTGATTCCGGGTGCAGGTGCCTATGGCGCCTACTCGTACATGCAGCGCGCGCTCGGGGCGGCACGCGTGGGCGTCGTCCTCTACCTCGGTCCGCTCTACAGCGCCGCCCTCGCCTGGGCGGTTCTCGGCGAACGCATCGAGTGGTTCCACGGCATCGGCGCGCTCCTGATCCTGCCGGGCATCTGGCTGTCGACGCGCCGCGGCTGACGGCATGGTGACGCGGCCCCGACGCTAGAAGTAGACGCGCAAGGAAACTTCCACGGCGCGCTTCTGCGGCACCGAGCCGTAGACGGTGTCCGGTCCGCCGGAATAAAGCTGCCACTGCAGCGCGAGGTCGGCCCCGTCCCAGTGATAGCGCGACTCCAGCCACTGGGCCCGGCTTTGGGTGACGGCGTCGTAGCGAACGAACCCGGACAAGTCCAGGCGGCGGACGAAGGCATCGCGCCAGGTGGCGTAGAAGAAGGCAGCGCGGCGCACCGGCAGTTCCTGCAAGTCCTGCGAGGTTTGCAGCAGACGCAGCGCAGAACCCGCGGCGCCGGCGCGCACACCGTCCCATTGCGCGCGGTTCGGCGCGGCGCCGTTGAAATCGGCCTCGGCGGTCAGCGACAAGTTGAAGGCAGTCGTGTAGGTCAGTCCGAGCGCGGCTCGCTGGCGCCAGCTCTCTGCTTCGGCGCGCCCGAACGCCTGGGCGACGAGCGAGCGATCGCGCCCGGCGGCGTACTCGACGAACCCGACCGTCGCGCTGTTCAGCAGGGTCGAAACGTTCAGCCCGACCTGCGTGGGGGTGGACTCGCCGCCGTACACCAGCAGTTGCGGAGCAAGCGCCGCGCCGAAGCGGTGGCTCGCGGTCAGCAGCCAGCGGTGATGCGCGTTGGTCGAACCCAGATCGAGCGAGGCGCTGGCGTCGCTCGGTGTCGACGCCAGCTTTGGCGACCACGCCGCCGACACGGCGCTCTCGGCCCACACACGCTGCCCCTGGACCACGACGGTTCCCAGGCGGTTCTCGCGCAGCAACGCCGGATCCGGCGAGACCACCGAGCGCAACGCTCCGCCGCGGAAGAAATCGGTCGGGTTGTAGCCCCAGGCCGCGCCATGGCGCAGATTCACCCTGCCCAAGTCGATGCTGGTGTCGGGCCGGGCCTGCCAGCTGACGTAAGCCTCGCGCAAGGCATTGACGTTGCGAGACCCGACGCCTTCGTTGCGAACCGCGTCGAGCCGATCCGAGAAGACAGCGCGCCAGCCCGGAGCCAGGGTGGCGTCGTAGCGCAGGTCGAGCGACAGCCGTCCGGTGTCGTCGCTCGATGACGGCGCGCGCAGCCAGCGCCTGCCGGCCGCAGCCTCGGCGTAGGCGCGCCACGCCTTGGCGGGTTCGGTGCGCGGCGCGGCCGGCGTCTGGTCCGCGAGCTCGAGGGCTGCGGCGTCGTCGGGCGCATCGGCAGCCTGCACGGCGCCGATCGGGACGGAGGCGGCAAGAAGGACACACACCCTGGCCAGGAAGGTTCTCATCGTCACTCCGGTTTGAAACGGGGAAGGTAGTCGCGCTGCAGCCAGGCATCCGGCAGGTCGCGCCAGGCGAAGTCGCTGTAGCGCAGGATCGTGACCCAGGCAGGATCCAGGCCGTCGATGATGACGACCTCGGTCGGGCGCTCGCGGCCGAGATGCGGGGCGAACTTGCGGTAATAGGCGGTCTTCAGCAGGCGCCCGCTCTCCGCGAAGAAGCGGGCCTTGATCGGCCGCGACGACGGCGCGTCGATCCACATCTCGATATGGTGGTAGGTGACATCGGGCGACACCGCCGCCAGCGCGAGGCGATAGGCATGCCGCTGCACGCGCTCGCCGTCTGCGAGGTCCTCCTCGCCGACGAGCTCGGCCTTGTAGTCGAGGGAAAGATTCGCCGTCACGACATCGCCGTTCGCCGCCTGCCCGAGCAGCCGCTGCTGCGGTGACAGGCGGATGCTCGCCTGGCTGGCGGGATCGAAGAACCACAGGTCGTTGCCGTTCTTGAGCATCAGCTTGTTGGCATCGCGGGCCGGGGCGACGAAACGGATCAGGCTGCGGTACTGGCCGCTGCCGCTGTCGGCCTTCGAGTACACCGCCAGCGTGCTGCTGTCGGTCTGCTTGCCGCTGCGGTACTCGATCAGCGCGATCGTCACGCCGAACGGCCGTCCGGGATTGCGGACCTCGTCGCTGGCCGCGAGGATGGTCTGCGCGGCCGGGGCGGCGTCGGCGGCCAGCGCGGCCAGACAGAGCGACCCCGCGAGGATGGAACGCAGAAGACGGCTGACTCTCATGGGATGTCTCAGACGTGACGCAGTGCGTCGACGATGTTCATGCGGGCGGCGCGGGCGGCCGGAAGGATGGCGGAGAGTCCCGCCACGATCACCAGGCCGATCGCGCCCACCAGCATCATGCGGTGTTCGCTAGCGACGCGGACCGCGAGCGCGACCGGCTCGACGCGCCCCGGCGGCAACCACGTCAGGCCGAGCGCATTGATCAGGCCGGCCAGGGCGATCGCCACGCCGATGCCCAGCACCGCACCGAGCAGGCCCAGCAGCACTCCTTCGGTGACGAACAGCGCCCGGATGCCACCACGCCTGAGACCGATCGCCCGCAGCGTGCCGATCTCGACGGTGCGCTCGACCACCGCCATGCTCATCGTGTTGCCGACCGTGAACAAGACGATGCCGCCGATGAGGACCGAGATGAAGCCGAAGATCGCGGCGAACATCGCCATGGTCTGGCCGTAGTAGGGGTTGAGGGTTTCGTAGTCGATGATCTCGAGCGGATCGGCTGCCGGCGCCGCGGCGAGGAGTGCGGCGATGCGCGCCCGGGCCGCTGGCATCTGCGCAGTGTGCCGCAGCTGCAACGCGATCGCCGTAACCTGCGGGGGCGCGGCGCCGAAGATGAGCTTTTGCGCCTGCGACAGGTGCAGGGCGACCGAAACGTCGTCGAGCTCCTTGATGCCCTGGAATTCGGCCCGCAGCACGGTCACGGCGGCGACGTTGGGGGCGCCGTGCGCGTTCGTCGCCAGGATCTCGATGCGCGCCGGCGCGCCCGCTGTCTTCGCTGCCGCGGCACCTTGACCCGAAGCGAGCGCCGCGATGTCGTCGGGAAGGGCCGCGCCATCGGCAGGCGCTGCCGACCGCACGTTTTCGCAGTCCGGCACGGCCAGTTCGGCGCAGAGCTGCAGCACCCGCGCCACGCCGGTGCCGATGACCGCGCTGTCCGGCGGCGATCCGGCCAGCGTGCGGTGCTGCGACAGCATCGTCAGGCCATAGTCGTTCCATTCATGCATGCGGTTCTGGTCCTCGACCACCGAACCGCTGGCATAGATGGTCCGCGAGACACCGGCGGCGAAGTTGCCGGCGATGCCGCCGAACTGCAGGGTCGGCGTCGCCACCGCCAGCATCGGCTCGAGCACGGGATCGGCGCGCAGCCGCGCCAGGACCTGCTCGTAGTCGCGGATGCCGTAGGCCGCGGGATTGCCGCTGCCGTAGCGGAAATAGCCCTGGCGCTGCAGCTGGAGGTGGCCGCTGAGCCGGACGTAGTCCGACTGCAGCGCGTAGTTGATGTCGCGGATGTAGCCGCCGAAGAGCAGCACCGCGACCAGGCCGATCATCATCGCCAGCAAGGTCATCAGCGAGCGACGCCGGTTGCGCAGCAGGTTGCGCACCGCCAGCAGCAGCGTCCTCATGCGAGCGCAACCGGCTGTCCATCGCGCCGTTCGATCGAGACGATGCGCCCGTCGCGGATGTGGACGGCGTCGTCGGCGGCTTCGAGAACCTTCGGGTCGTGCGACGAGAAAATGAACGAGATGTGGTAGCGCCGTTGCAGACGCCGCATCAGCTCGATGATCTCGGCGCCGGTCTTGCTGTCGAGGTTGGCCGTCGGCTCGTCGGCCAGCACCAGCTGGGGCTTCCGCGCCAGGGCGCGCGCAATCGCCACGCGCTGGCGCTGGCCACCGGACAGCTGCCCGGGGCGATGATGACCAAACGCCTCGAGGCCGACGGCCTCGAGCAGCTTGCGCACCCGCGACTGGCGCCGCCGCTTGGACACCTGGCCGAGCAGCATCGGGTACTCGACGTTCTCGTACGCGGTGAGCACCGGCAGCAGGTTGAAGTTCTGGAAGACGAAGCCAAGACGGCGACCGCGGAAGTCCGAGAGCGCGTCGTCGGAAAGCTCCTGCACCGGCTGACCGCCAACCATGATGGTGCCGCGATCGGGCCGGTCGATGCATCCGATCAGGTTCAGCAGCGTCGTCTTGCCGCTGCCGGACGGCCCGGAGATGACCGTGAAGCGATTTGGGAGGATCACCAGGTCGATGGCCACCAAGGCCGGCACGTCGACCGAGTCGAGCCGATAGGTGCGCTCGACGCCACTGAGGACTACGGGATGCATCGGAAGCCTGGGAACGGGGTTGCGCGGCGTGCCTGCATGCCGACGTCGAGAGCAATGATGCCATCGCCCACCCGCCGTCCCGAGCGATTGCAGCCGCACGATGCTGTCAAAACAACGTTGCCGCACTCGACCCAGGTCCCGACGGAAAAAGAGGACCGGGCATGACTGCCGGGTCCTCGTTCTCACTTGTCGATGGTAGGCGCGATTGGACTCGAACCAACGACCCCCACCATGTCAAGGTGGTGCTCTAACCAGCTGAGCTACGCGCCTGGGTCAAGCCTTCAAGTATATCAGCGCTGCTGCGGATTAGCCCGCAGGGCGCATCGGCTCGGCTCCGAAAGGGCAGCTGCCGTCACCGCCGACGGGCCGAGCGCACGCCGGCGATGCGGGCGACCGTCGCCAGGACGGCCGCGAGCCGGGCGGTGTCCATGACCTCGACCGTGAACGTCATGCGCGCCGAAGGTCCCGTCGCGCCCTTGAGCGACTGCGTCGACGCCGCGATCACGTTCATCTTCTCCTTCGCGAAGACCTCCGAGATGTCGCGCAGCAGGCCTTGGCGGTCCTGCGCCTCCACGCTGACGTCCACCGGAAAGTGGCCCGGCGTCTCGCCGGGGGCGTCCCACTGCACTTCGATGACGCGTTCGGCTGCGTGTTCGGCCATCTGCCGGAAGTTGCTGCAGCCGACTCGGTGCACGGCGACCCCGCGGCCCTTCGTGACGAAACCGGCGACGGCGTCGGGCGGTGCGGGCCGGCAGCAGCGCGCCAGGCTCGTCAGCAGGGAGTCGACGCCGACGACGAGCACGCCGCTCCGGCCGGCACTGGGGGGCCGCGAACGGCGCAGGGCGATCTGCTCGTCGGCAGCGGTCGGCGGCTCGGCGGGCCGCAGCAGGTTCTCGATGTTGCGCAGCGAGAACTCGTCCTTGCCGACGACTTCGAAGAGCGCGTCGGCGCTCTTGAAGCCGAGCTGGGTGGCCAGATCGTCGAGCTTCAGCGCCGTCTTGCCTTCGCGCTGCAGCAGCTTCTCGACGGCCTCGCGGCCGCGCGCGACGGTGACGCTCTGGGCCTGGGCGTTGAACCAGGCGCGCACCTTGGCGCGCGAGCGCTGGCTCTGCAGGTAGCCGAGGTCAGGATTGAGCCAGTCGAGCGAAGGCCCGCCGACCTTGGCGACCGTCACCTCGACCGTCTGCCCGCTTCGGAGCGCGGTGTTCAAGGGCACCATGGCGCCGTCGACCTTGGCGCCACGGCAGCGATGGCCGAGATCGGTGTGGATCGCGTAGGCGAAATCGATCGGGGTCGCCCCGGCGGTCAGTTCCACCACGGCGGCCTGTGGCGAGAAGACGTAGATGCGATCGTCGAAGACCGCGCCGGCGGCCTCGTCCGCACCGTTCGTCTCCGCGGTCGCGTCCCGCTCCCAGGCCAGCAACTGTCGCAGGACGAGCAGGCGGGCCTCGGCGATGCGCGCCTCGAAGGCGCCGTCGGCAACACCCGGTCCGCGACCTCCGGCCTCCTTGTAGGCCCAGTGGGCGGAGACGCCGTGCTCCGCATGCTCGTGCATCGCACGCGTGCGGATCTGGATCTCGACCGCCCGGCCCTCCTCGTCCAGGACGACGGTGTGCAAGGACTGGTAGCCGTTGGCCTTCGGCCGGGCAATGTAGTCGTCGAACTCGCCGGCGACGGCGCCGTAGAGCTCGTGCACGCGACCGAGGACGGCATAGCACGCCGCCACGTCGGGCACGATGACGCGCAACGCGCGGACATCGAGGACCCGTTCGAAGTCCAGGCCCTTGGCCGCCATCTTCTTCCAGATGCTGTAGATGTGCTTCGGCCGACCCTGCACCTCGGCCGCGATGCCGCGCGCCGCGAGTTCCGCCTCGAGTCGACGGCGCAGGCGCTCGACGCGCTGCTCGCGCTCGCCGCGCTTCTCGTCCAGCCAGCCGGCAACGCTCCGGTAGTGCTCGGGCTCGAGGAAGCGGAAGGCCAGGTCCTCGAGTTCCCACTTGACCTGCCAGATGCCGAGCCGGTTGGCGAGCGGCGCGAACACCAGCATCGATTCGCGCGCGACCTCGGGCGGACACGGCTGCTTGCTGGCGGCGTGATAGCGCAAGGTCTGCAATCGCGACGCCAGTCGCAGCAGCACGACGCGCAGGTCGCGCGAGAACGCGAGCAGCATCTTGCGGACCCGCTCGGTCTGGCGGGCATGCTGTTCGGCGTCCACCCGGGCCGCCCGGGCGGCTCGTTGCACCTGCATGATCCGGCGCGCGTTGACGACCAAAGTCGCCTGCGACGCACCGAAGGCCTTGGCGATCACGTCTTCGGGCTTGCCCAGGTGGTCGGCGGCGTAGACGAGCCAGGCCGCGGCGCAAAGTCCGGGCGCGGCGCCGATCGATTCGAGGATCGCGGCAACGCCGTCGGCGTGTGCCAGCACCGGCTCGCCGCTGTCGAGCACCGCGTCGCCGACGAGCGGCTCGGCGAAGGCGCGCGCGCGCGAGGCCAGCCGCACAGCCTCCGGCGCTCCATCGAGTTCCTCGAACAGCTGGACGATGGGCGCGGCCGTGTCGCCTGCGCCGCTCACGGTCTTCATGGTGACAGCAGGAACTCCCGGACGACCTCGACCTGGTCCGCAGCGACCAGCGTCGGCGCGTGACCCACCCCGGCGAACTCCACCAGGCGGGCGCGCGGACCGCGTCCGGTCATCGCCGCGGCGGTCGCCGCCGTCAGCAGGTCCGACTCGGCCCCGCGCAGCAACAGCGTCGGGCAGCCGATCGCGTCGTAGGCGTGCCAGAGCGCGGCCTGGCCGGCCGCCGCCATCTCCGGCGTGATGGCGCGAAACGGCACGCCGATCGCCGGGTCGTAGTGGGGGATGAAGCCGTCGCCGTCGGCCTTGAGCATCGGCCGGGTGAGGGCCAGCCACGCCTCGCGGCTGTGCGGACCGAACCCTTTGGAGATGCCCTGCAGGTATTCGGCTGCCTCGTCGAGGCTGCCCCAGCGGACCGGCGCGCCGAGGTACGTGCCGATGCGCGCCACCGCGCCCGGCTCGATCGTCGGCCCGACGTCGATGAGGACGAGGCGCGACAGCGGCGATTTCGGCAAAGAAGCGAGGCCCATGCCGATGAGGCCGCCCATCGACGTGCCGACCCAGTCGACGACCTCGGCATCGAGCCGCGCCAGCAGTGTCACCATGTCGGCGACATAGAGCGGGATCTGGTAGCCCATCGGATCGGCGAGGCGATCCGAACGACCGCGTCCGACGACGTCGGGACAGATCACGCGGTGACTCTTGGCCAGGACCTGGGCCAGCGTGTCGAAGTCGCGGCCCTGACGGCTCAGACCGTGCACGCAGACGGCCACGCGCGGGTTCGCGGCGTCGCCCCATTCCCAATAGGCCATGCGATGCAGGCCGCGGGGGTCGAGACACTGCACATCGCGCAGGCGGGGTTGGCTCATGGCGCTTCCTTCGGAATGGGCGAAAAGGCGATGCGGATCATTTCAGCTGAACGGTGCCGGTGACGCTGACGACCACGGTGCCGTTGCCGGCCTCGACCGGCAACGCCTGCTCGGCAGCGGCGGACATCGCCCGCATCTGCACGCCGAACGGTCGCGGCGGCGGCGGCTCGTTGCTGTTGATGCCGACCTCGCGGATGACGTAGCCGCTGTAGCCGAACTGGCGGGCGTAGTCGGCTGCCCTGGCGCGATAGCGCGCGATCGCCTGCGCAGTCGCCTCGCCTTCGGCCTTCTCGCGCACTTCGCGCGACAGGTCGTACGAGACCCGCGCCAGGGTGAGCGTGGTGATGCGTCCGGTGAGCTGGGCAATCGCCGTCAAGTCGCGTCCTTCGACGATGAGTTCGGTCGAGCCCTGCCAGCCGGAGATGACGCCCTCCTTCGCATACCGCGGATGGAGCTCGAAATTGCCGGTGCGCACCTCCACCAGTCCGGGTCTGGCGACCTTGCGGGCTTCCGCGAGTGCCGCGTCGAGCGCCTGCTTCAACTGCGCCTGGACCGCTGCCGCATCGGTGCCCTCTCGCGTGGTCGACAGCGTCACCGACATGAGGTCGCGGGCGACCTCGACCGTCGCGCTCGACGACAGGTTCAGCACGCCTTGCGGCGGCGCCAGTGTCTGCGCACCGGCGGGCATGGCGCCGAGGATCGAGAAGACAAGGAGCATGGGAGCGAAAGGCGTGACACGCATGGGACGGAGTTCCGGGGGTCGTGGCCGCAGGCGGCCGTGGCGGTGGATCGGTCGGGTCGGTGGATGCGGAATCCGAGGGGCGGAATCCAGGGCCACGTTATAGGCGCAACGCTTCGACAGGCATCTCGTCACGGCCTTCGGGCGATTTTGTAACAGGTGGTCAGACCCGGCTGAATCGCCCGCGAAACCTGCGCAGAATCGCCGCTGTTACATATTGGGAATGCCGATGAGCACTGCTGCCAACGCCCGCGCCGACCGGATCGCCGTCGTCGACGACGACGCCCGCATCCGCGATCTGCTGCGCCGCTACCTCACGCAGGAGGGCTTCGAGGTGCTGCTCGCCGAAGATGCCAAGGCGCTGAACCGGGTGCTGACGCGCGAGACCGTCAACCTGATCGTCCTCGACCTGATGCTGCCCGGCGAGGACGGGCTGTCGATCTGCCGGCGCCTGCGCGCGGCCAACGACCTGACGCCGATCATCATGCTGACGGCCAAGGTGGAGGACGTGGACCGCATCGTCGGTCTGGAAGTCGGCGCCGACGACTACCTGCCCAAGCCCTTCAATCCGCGCGAGTTGCTGGCACGCATCCACGCCGTGCTGCGCCGCCGGCCGACGCTGGAGGCTCCGGGCGCCCCGGCGCTCGATGCCCAGACCGTGACCTTCGGACCGTTCGAATTCGATCTCGCGCTGCGGCGCCTCTCCAAGGATGGCGAGCAGATCGCGCTGACGACCGGCGAGTTCTCGATGCTCAAGGCGCTGGTGAGGCATCCGCGCCAGCCGCTCTCGCGCGACAAGCTCGCGCAGCTGGCCCGCGGCCGCGAGTTCGAGCCTTTCGACCGCAGCCTCGACGTGCAGATCTCGCGCCTGCGCAAGATGATCGAGCCCGATCCGGCGCAGCCCCGCTACATCCAGACGGTCTGGGGGGTCGGCTACGTGTTCGTGCCGGATGGAACCGCCTGAGGCCGCGTGAGCCGCCCGGAGCGACCGGCCCGCCAGCCGATGCCGCAGAAGCGAGCCGCGCTCAGCCTTTTCTGGCGCACTTTCTTCCTCCTCGCGCTGCTGCTGGCGAGCGGCGTCTTCGCCTGGGTCCAGACCTTTCGCGCCCTCGAGTTCGAGCCGCGCGCGGTCCAGGCGGCGCAGCAGATCGCCAGCCTCGTCAACCTGACCCGTGCGGCGCTGCGGGCGAGCGACGGCATCAACCGCGTGGCGCTGATCAAGAGCGTGTCCAAGCTCGAGTCGGTCCAGGTCGCGCCGCGCGAACCCAAGGACAAGTGGGAGCCCTACGAAGTCGACCGGCTGTCGCGGGCGATCGGCGCGGAACTGCGGGCGCAACTCGGCGCCGACACCCTTGTCGCCAGCTCGATGAACGGCAATCCGGGCCTGTGGGTCGGATTCTCGATCGACCGGGATCCGTTCTGGCTGCAGATCGATCCCGGGCGCGTCGGGCCGATGTCGTGGAACACGCTGAGCCTGTGGGTCGGCATCGCCCTGCTGGCCACGGTGCTCGGATCGGCTGCCATCGCGCGCCTGATCAACCAGCCGCTGAAGGAGCTGTCGTTCGCCGCGACCCGGATCGGCGAAGGCGAGTTCGACTCGCGCCTGGACGAGACCACGATGACCAGCGAGATCCGCCAGGTCAACATGGGCTTCAACCGGATGGCGCGCGAGCTCGCCAAGGTCGAACAGGACCGGGCGGTCATGCTGGCGGGGATCTCGCACGACTTGCGCACGCCACTCGCGCGGCTGCGCCTGGAGGCCGAGATGAGCGTCCAGGACGAGGAAGCCAAGGCCAACATGGCCCAGGACATCGACCAGCTCGATGCCATCATCGACAAGTTCATGGACTACGCCCGCCCCGGCGAGGTCAGGCTGGTGCCGGTGAACCTGCTGGGCGTGGTCGAGCGCGAGATGGGGGCCTTTCGCGACACCAGCCAGATCCGCATCCGCTCGCGGGTCGCGCCGGATGTGAGCGTGCTGGCCGACGATACCGAGCTCGGCCGGGTGCTGCAGAACCTGTTCGAGAACGCGCGCCGCTACGGCCGCTCCAACGACACCGGCATCGCCAACGTCAGCGTCTCCTGCGCCCGCACCGGCGCATGGCTGATCGTCAGCGTCCGCGACCACGGCCAGGGCGTCGATCCGAAGAAGCTCGGCCAGCTGACGACGCCGTTCTTCCGCGGCGATGCCGCGCGCACGGCCGCCACCGGCGCCGGCCTCGGCCTGGCGATCGTCGAGAAGGCGGTGCAGCGCATGGGCGGTTCGCTCGAACTCAGCAATGCGACCGACGGCGGCCTCGTCGCCCACGTGCGGCTCAAGCGCGCCTCCGGCGAGCGCGGCCACAAGGAATCAAACGGCGCGATCTGAGCCAGCCCAGCGGAAGCAGCTGGGTCAGAAACGGGGGCGCGCGATTGCGGCGCAGTACGAGGTTTGGCGGTCGCTCGCCTACGGTCGCCAAACCAGGCAGACCGCACGCGCTTCCATCGCTTCGCCGAGACCGACCGGTCCCAGCCCTTCGGCGGTCTTGGCCTTCACGCTGACCTGATCGAGGGCGACGACCAGCGCCTGGGCGATGCGATGCCGCATCGCCGGGATGTGCGGAGCCAGCTTTGGAGCCTGTGCGATCACGGTCGCGTCGACGTTGCCGATCTCCCAGCCGGCAAGCTTGACGCGGCGCGCCGCTTCGGCGAGCAAGGCGAGCGAATCGGCGCCCTTGTACTGCGCGTCCGTGTCCGGGAAATGATGGCCGATATCGCCCAGGGCGCAGGCGCCGAACAGCGCGTCGGTGATGGCATGGCACAGCGCGTCGGCGTCGGAGTGCCCGAACAGTCCTCGGCTGTGCGGCACTTCCACGCCGCCCAGCACCAGCCTGCGGCCTTCGCGGAGCGCGTGAATGTCCCAGCCTTCACCGACACGCCACAGTCCCGGCCTCGCCTTATTCATCATGTCCGTGCTTTCAACAGGCGCTCGGCCAGCTCGAAGTCGGCTGGCCACGTGAGCTTGAAATTCTCCAGCGCGCCCGGGATCAGCCGCGGCGCCAGACCCAGGGCCTCGACAGCGCCGGCCTCGTCGGTGACCGCGTCGCCGGCGGCGCGCAGGGCACGCTGCAGCAGTTCGATCCGGAACATCTGCGGCGTCTGCGCCTGCCAGGTCGCACGCCGCTCGAGCGTGGCGGCGACGCGACCGTCGCGCTCGATCTTGAGGGTGTCGGCCACCGGAAGTGCCAGCAGGCCGCCGACCGCGTCATCGCCGCAGGCGTCGATCAACCGTTCCACCCATTCGACGCGCACCAGGCAGCGCGCGGCATCGTGGACCAAAACCCAGTCATCCGCCGCGGCGCCGGCGGCGCGCAATGCCGCGAGGCCGTTGGCCACGCTGGCGGCGCGGGTGGCGCCGCCGCAGCGAACGAGCGCCACCCGAGCGGAGACGGGCACGTGACGTTCGAAATCGGCATCGTCGGGTGCCACCACCACGGTGACGGTGTCGATGCGTACCATCGCCGTCAGGGCGTCCAGCACGTGCGCGACGACGGCCTTCCCGGCAATGGAAACGTACTGCTTCGGCAGGCTCGAACCGCTGCGCGACCCACGGCCGGCACAGGGCACCAGCAGATGGCAGCGTGCGGACGACGGACTCCTCATGAACCGGCTCCGCCGGACGGCGCGCGAGGTGCGGGCGGTGGTCCGTGCAGGGCATTCATGGGCCGAACGAGTATATGAAACGCTCCGCCGGTCAGGCCGCCCCGCGCCGCGTCGCGACCGCGCCGGTCGCCGTGTCCCGATCGGCTTGACGCGACGGCCAGCGAGTCCTGGGGTCGGCCGGTCACGCGGCGACGCTGCGAGGGCCCGCTACCTACAATCGAGCGCGCAATCCATCCCGGTCTTTCCTTCCCGATCTGGCGCCCTGGCGCTGTCACCAGAGCCATGCAGCTGCCCGCCCTCGCCCCCGGTAAACGCCACACCCTGCCGCGCCCCGTCGGCTCGGCCGATGCCCTGCTGCTGGCGCGTTTCGCGCGCCGCGCGCACGGCCTGAAGCAGCTCGTCGCCATCGTCACCGCGGAGCCTGCCGACACGCAGCGCCTGGAAGACGAACTCGCGTTTTTCGCGCCGGAGTTGCGTGTCGCCGTGTTCCCCGACTGGGAGACGCTGCCCTACGACACCTTCTCGCCGCACCAGGACCTGATCTCCGAGCGCCTGGCCACTCTCTGGCGGATCCGCCAGGGCGAGGTCGACGTCGTCCTGATGCCGGCGTCGACCGCGCTGGTGCGGCTGGCGCCGCCGGGGTTCCTGGCCGGCTACACCTTCCACTTCAAGACCAAGGAGAAACTCGACGAGGCGGGACTGAAGGCGCAGCTGACTCTGGCCGGTTATTCACACGTCAGCCAGGTCGTTTCGCCCGGCGAGTACGCGGTGCGCGGCGGACTGATCGACCTGTTCCCCATGGGCTCGGCCGTGCCGTATCGCGTCGACCTGTTCGGCGACGAGGTCGACTCGATCCGGACCTTCGACCCGGACAGCCAGCGCAGCCTCTACCCGGTGCCCGAGGTGCGCCTGCTGCCGGGCCGCGAATTCCCGATGGACGAGGACGCGCGAGCCGCGTTCCGGGCGCGCTGGCGCGAGCAGATCGAGGGTGACCCGACCAAGGTCCGCGTCTACAAGGACATCGGCGCCGGCATCGCCACCGCCGGCATCGAGTACTACCTGCCGCTCTTCTTCGACGCCACGGCGACGATCTTCGACTACCTCGGCACCGAGGCGATGCTGGTGCTGCACGGCGAGGTCGACGCCGCGCTGAAGCGCTTCTGGGCCGACACGCGCGAGCGCCACCGCTTCCTCCAGCACGATCGCGAACGCCCGATCCTCTCCCCCGAGACGCTCTTCCTCAAGCCCGAGGACTTCTTCGGCCTGACCGCGCCGCACGCGGTGCTGGCGCTGCGCGGCGCTTCGATCGACGGCTCGATCTCCGAGGCCGCGCAGCCGCTGCCGGAACTCGGCGTCGACCGCGGCGCTCCCGAGCCGCTGCAGCGCCTGCAACGTCACGTGCAGGCGACGCCGAACCGGGTGCTGATCGTCGCGGAGAGCGAAGGCCGGCGCGAGAGCCTGCTCGAACTGCTGCGCGACAACCGCATCGAGCCGCCGAGCGTGATCTCGCTGGCGGAATTCCAGGCCGGCGACGAGCGCGTCGCCATCGCGGTGGCGCCCCTCGCCGAGGGCTTCGTCTGGCGCGACGACCACCTCGCCGAGGCGATCGAGTTCATCACCGAGACCGAGCTCTTCGCGACGCCGCCGACCACGCGCCGGCGTCGCCGCCAGGAACAGGTGAGCGACGTCAGTGCGCTGATCAAGGACCTGTCCGAGCTCAAGCCCGGCGACCCCGTGGTGCACGTCAACCACGGCATCGGCCGCTACTGCGGCCTCAAGACCATCGACCTCGGTGCCGGCGAAGGCGGCGAGAGCGAATTCCTGCACCTCGAGTACGCCGACAACGCCACGCTGTACGTGCCGGTTTCCCAGCTCCATCTGATCGCGCGCTACACCGGGGTCAGCGCCGAGGAGGCGCCGCTGCACCGGCTCGGCTCCGGTCAATGGGAGAAGGCCCGACGCAAGGCCGCCGAGCAGGTCCGCGACACGGCTGCCGAGTTGCTGAACCTGTACGCCCGGCGAGCCGCGCGCGAGGGCTTCGCGTTCCGCTTCCAGCCGCACGACTACGAGGCCTTCGCGGCGAGTTTCGGCTTCGAGGAGACGCCGGACCAGCAGGCCGCGATCCACGCGGTGATCCAGGACATGATCTCGCCGCAACCGATGGACCGACTGGTCTGCGGCGACGTCGGCTTCGGCAAGACGGAGGTCGCGCTGCGCGCCGCCTTCGTGGCGGTGAATGGTGGCAAGCAGGTCGCGATCCTGGCGCCGACGACGCTGCTGGCCGAACAGCACTTCCAGAACATTTCCGACCGCTTCGGCAAGTGGCCGATCAAGGTTGCCGAGCTGTCGCGCTTTCGCTCCACCAAGGAGATCAAGGCCGCACTCGAAGGCCTGGCCGACGGCACCATCGACATCGTCGTCGGCACCCACAAGCTGCTCAGTCAGACGGTGCAGTTCAAGCGTCTGGGCCTGCTGGTGATCGACGAGGAGCACCGCTTCGGCGTGCGCCACAAGGAGGCGATCAAGGCGATGCGCGCCGAGGTCGACGTGCTGACCCTGACGGCCACGCCGATCCCGCGCACGCTCGGCATGGCGCTTGAAGGCCTGCGCGACCTGAGCGTCATCGCGACCGCGCCGCAGCGCCGCCTGGCGATCAAGACCTTCGTGCGCAACGAATCCGGCGGCACGATCCACGAGGCCGTGCTGCGCGAATTGAAGCGCGGCGGCCAGGTCTACTTCCTGCACAACGACGTCGCCACGATCGAGCACCGCCGCGAGACCTTGCAGGCGCTGATCCCGGAAGCACGCATCGCCGTCGCCCACGGCCAGATGCCCGAGCGCGAACTCGAGCGGGTGATGCGTGACTTCGTCGCCCAGCGCCACAACGTTCTTCTGTGCTCGACCATCATCGAGACCGGCATCGACGTGCCGAGCGCCAACACCATCGTCATGAGCCGCGCCGACAAGTTCGGCCTGGCGCAACTTCACCAGCTGCGCGGCCGCGTCGGCCGCTCGCACCACCAGGCCTATGCCTACCTGCTGGTGCCCGACGTCGAGGGCCTGACCAAGCAGGCATTGCTGCGCCTCGAGGCGATCCAGCAGATGGAAGAGCTCGGCTCGGGCTTCTACCTCGCGATGCACGACCTCGAGATCCGCGGCGCCGGCGAGGTGCTGGGCGAGAACCAGAGCGGCAACATGCTCGAGGTCGGCTTCCAGCTCTACAACGACATGCTGTCCGAAGCGGTGCGTTCGCTGAAGGCCGGGCGCGAGCCGGACCTCCTGGCGCCGCTGGCGGCGACGACCGAGATCAACCTGCACGCCCCGGCACTGCTGCCCGACGCCTATTGCGGCGACGTCCACATCCGCCTGTCGCTCTACAAGCGCCTGGCCACGGCCAGCCGGCCCGAGCAGATCGACGCCCTGCTCGAGGAGATCACCGACCGCTTCGGAAAGCTGCCGCCACAGGGCCAGACTCTCTTCGACGTGCACCGGCTGCGCGTGCTGGCCAAGGCCTACGGCGTGACCAAGATCGACGCCGCGCCGCAACTGACGGTCATCAGCTTCCTGCCCAACCCGCCCGTCGACGCCATCCGCATCATCGAGCTCGTGCAGAAGAATCGCGACATCAAGCTCGCCGGCAACGACAAGCTGCGCGTCGAGCGGCCGCTCGCCGACGCCCATGCGCGCGCCCAGATGGCCCGCGACGTGCTGCGCTCGCTCGGCATGCCGAAGGTGCCGGCGCCAACGCCAGCGCCGACGGTCGCCACCCGCGCCGCCCTGGACGACGACGAGACCGCGGCGATCGCCCGGCCGCTGCGGTGAACGCGCCGCTCCCGGCCATCGAGCACGCCCCCGGACTCTGGGTCCGCGGCATCGCCCCGCCGCTGCGGCTGGCCGACTACCGCCTGATCGCCTTCGACATGGACTCGACCCTGATCTCGATCGAGTGCGTCGACGAGATCGCGGCAGCCGTCGGCCGCAAGGCCGAGGTCGCGGCGATCACCGAGGCGGCGATGCGCGGCGAGATCACCGACTACAAGGACAGCCTTCGAAGGCGGGTCGCGTTGCTCAAAGGTGTCCCCGAAGGCGCGCTCGAGACGGTGTACACCGAGCGGCTGCGCCTCAATCCCGGCGTCGAGCGCTTCGTTGGCGCGTGCCGCGACGCGGGGCTGCACACCCTGCTGGTCTCCGGCGGTTTCACGTACTTCAGCGACCGCGTCCGCGACCGCCTCGCGATCGACGAGACCCGCTCCAACGTCCTGGAGATCGTCGACGGCGCGCTCAGCGGGCGAATGGTCGACCAGCCCTGGGGCGACATCTGCGACGGCGCGGAAAAGCGCCGCGCGGTGCTGCAGAGCTGCGAGCGGCTCGGCATCGAACCGGCCCGTGCCATTGCCGTGGGCGACGGCGCCAACGACCTGCCGATGATGGCGGCAGTCGGCCTCTCGATCGCCTACCACGCCAAGCCGGCGGTCCGCGCGCAAGCCTCGGTCGCGATCGTCGACGGGGGCATGGACCGTGCGCTCGAGATCCTGCGCTGACGAGGCCGCCGCGCCCATGATGCTGCGACTTCGGCGGGGTCCCAGGCCCCGCCGCGCGCTCCGGGAATCACCCGTTCCGGATGCCCGCCGATCCGGATAGAGTGGCGTCGTCACGGCCGGCGCCCGCTTCGATCACGATCGAGTGTCCGACCTTCCACTCCAGACTCCCGCTCGAACTTCAGAGGACCAGACTCATGCAGAACTCCAGCTTCGATCTTCGCCGCCGCAGCCTCGTGCTGGCCGCCGCCGGCGGCGCCGCCCTCACGGCTGCCCCCTGGGCGTTCGCCCAGCAGAAGTTCATCAACATCTTGACCGGCGGTCAGAGCGGGGTGTACTACCCGATGGGCGTGGCGCTTTCGCAAATCTGGGGCAAGGCGCTCCCCGATGCCAAGGTGACGGTCCAGTCGACCAAAGCCTCGGCCGAGAATCTCAACCTTCTCGAAGCCGGCCGCGGCGAGATTGCATTCACCCTCGGCGACGCTCTTTCCGATGCCTGGAGGGGCGAGAAGGAGTCGGGCTTCAACGCGCCGCTGAAGAAGCTGCGCGCCGTCGCCGGGATCTATCCCAACTTCATCCAGATCGTCGCCTCGGGCTCCTCCGGCATTCGCACACTCGCCGACCTGAAGGGCAAGCGGATTTCCGTCGGCGCGCCGAAATCGGGCACCGAGCTGAATGCACGCGCGATCCTCAAGGCCGCGGGTCTGACCTATGGCGACTTCGCCAAGGTCGAGTACCTCGCCTTCGGCGAATCGGTGGAGCTGATGAAGAACCGCCAGCTCGATGTGACCCTGCAGTCCGCGGGACTGGGCGTGGCTTCGATCCGCGACCTCGCGACCTCGGTGCCGATCGTGGTCGTCACGATCCCCGCCGACGTCGTCGCCAAAGTCGGTGACGCCGCCTACCAAGCGGCGGTGATCCCCGCGAACACCTACACCGGCCAGACGACCGACGTGGCGACGGTCGCGATCAAGAATTTCCTGGTCTCGCACCAGGGCGTGGCCGACGACACCGTCTATGCGATGACGAAGTCGATGTTCGAGCACCTCGACACCCTGGTGGCCGCCCACAACGCTGCCAAGGGCATCACCCGCGAGGGCGCGACGACCGGCACATCGATCACCTTCCACCCCGGTGCGGTGCGTTACTACCGCGAAGCCGGGCTGATGAAGTAAACCGGGCGGCGCCGCGCGCCGCCGTCGAACGGCACGCGGGCGGCGTCGTCTCTCGAAGCCCTGTGGACCGCCGCACGCCATGACGATCTCCGAAGCCCTCGAGCCTCCTGCCGCAGACGCCGATCTCCAGGCACCAACCGATCACGCGCCGCCCTTCACCGGCGCGCTGTTCTGGATCGCGATCGTCTTCTCGACGTTCCAGATCGTCACCGCGGCGTTCAGCCCGCTGTCGAGCATCGTCGTTCGCGCGGTCCACGTCGGCTTCCTGCTGCTGGTGACGTTCGCCCTTTATCCGCCGTTGCGGCAGCGCTGGTTGGGCTGGCTGATCGGGGCGGTCGCTTTCGCCGGAGGCCTCTACCACTGGGTGTTCGAGGCCGACCTGGTGCAGCGTGCCGGCGAGATGACGCAGGCCGACATGGTCGTCGGGGTGCTGACGATCGTCCTCGTCTTCGAGGCGGCGCGCCGCATTCTCGGTTTCGCGCTGCCGCTGATCTGCGCCCTCTTCCTGCTCTACGGCCTCTTCGGTCAGTACCTGCCGGGAGAACTCGCGCACCGCGGCTTCGGCCTGGACCAGATCGTCGGCCAGCTCGGCTTCGGCACCGAAGGCATCTACGGCACGCCGACCTACGTGTCGTCGTCCTACATCTTCCTCTTCATCCTTTTCGGCGCCTTCCTCGAGCAGGCCGGGATGATCACCCTTTTCACCGACTTCGCCCTCGGCATGTTCGGCCACACCAAGGGCGGGCCGGCCAAGGTCGCCGTGGTGTCGTCCGGGCTGATGGGCACCATCAACGGCTCCGGCGTGGCCAACGTGGTGACGACCGGCCAGTTCACGATCCCGCTGATGAAGCGCTTCGGCTACAAGGCCGAGTTCGCCGGCGGCGTCGAGGCGACGGCGAGCATGGGCGGGCAGATCATGCCGCCGGTGATGGGGGCGGTCGCCTTCATCATGGCCGAGACCATCAACGTGCCCTATGTGGAGATCTGCAAGGCCGCCGCCATCCCGGCGCTGCTGTATTTCCTGACTGCGTTCGTGATGGTCCACCTCGAGGCCGGCCGCGCCGGCCTGCTCGGCATGGCCAAGGAGGACTGCCCGAATCCCTGGACTGCCATGCGGGAGCGCTGGTACCTGATCCTGCCGCTGGTCGTGCTGGTCTGGCTGCTGTTCTCGGGCTACACGCCGCTCTTCTCGGGAATGATGGGCCTGGCGCTGACCGTCGTCCTGATCTTCGGCGCGGCCATGACGCGGCGCTTCGGCGGACGCGGCCTGCAGGTGATCTTCTGGATCCTGATCGGTCTGGCCGCGTCTAGCTTCGTGAAGTACGGGATCGGCGCGATCATCACGCTCGCGTTGCTGATGGCTGTCGTGCTGTTCTTCGTCAAGGGCGGTCGCGAAACATTGCGCACCGCCCTGTTCGCACTCGCCGACGGCGCGCGTCACGCGCTGCCGGTGGGCGTGGCCTGCGCGCTCGTCGGCGTCATCATCGGCATCCTGACGCTCACCGGCGCGGCGACGACGTTCGCCGGCTACATCATCCAGATGGGCCAGACCAGCCTGATGCTGAGCCTCGTCCTGACGATGCTCGTCTGCCTGATCCTCGGCATGGGCATCCCGACGATCCCGAACTACATCATCACCAGCTCGCTCGCCGCACCGGCACTGCTGACCCTCGGCGTGCCGCTGATCGTCTCGCACATGTTCGTCTTCTACTTCGGGATCATGGCCGACCTGACACCGCCGGTCGCGCTCGCGGCGTTCGCCGCAGCGCCGATCGCCCGCGCTTCAGGCATGAAGATCGGTCTGCAGGCGATGCGCATCGCGATCGCCGGCTTCATCATCCCGTTCATGGCGGTCTACGATCCGTCGCTGATGCTGGTGTCCGGCACCTGGGGCGACACCGCCTACGTCGTCTTCAAGGCCATTGTCGCCATCATCCTCTGGGGCGGGACCGCCATCGGCTACTGGGTCGGGCCGCTGCGCTGGTACGAACGCGTCTGGGCCCTCGTTGCAGCAGGGTTCCTGATCGCCGCTCTGCCATGGACCGACGAGGTCGGCCTGGGGATGGGCCTGGCGCTGGCCGTCTGGCACGCCCTGCGGCTGCGGGCGGGACGAACCGCCACCGCCGGAGCGTGACCCAGCGGCGATGCCGGTGATCGCCGCCCTGTGCCTGGCGGCCGGTGCGTGGCACGCGACCGTCCCCGTCGACCGCTTCAGGCTGCGCTGGGAGCACTCGATCGAGAAGATCGAATGGGACGAGGACTGGCTCGTCGCCGGCGCCTGGCTGTTCCTCGACGACGCGTCGGTGCGCGGTTCGGGCGCCGGCATGGAGCCACCGCCCGATTCCCGGCTGCGCGATGGTGCCTGGCACTATCGGCCGGCCGACCCGTGGCGACGCGAGGTGGTCCTCGCACGTTCGACATTCGTGCGCGACTACGAGCTGTGCGTGCGCGGCCGCTGTCGTCCGCTCTCGGACTGGATTCCGGTGTCGGCGGGAGCGACGACGCTCACCGCCTGCCCGACCGCTCGACCCTGAACGCGCTTCAGCCGGCGGCTGCGAGCACCACGATGCCGTCGGCGTCGGCGTAGAGCCTGTCGCCCGGACGGATCCAGACGCCCTGGATGCGCACGGGTACGTCCCGCTCGCCTTCGTTTCGCTTCTCCGGCGGCATTGGCATCAAGGCGAGAGCGCGGACGCCGACCGCGCACGAGCGCAGTTCGTCGACGTCACGGACGCAGCCGTCGACGACGATGCCGGCCCAGCCGTTCTTCGCCGCTGCGGCACCGATGTTGCCGCCGACCAGGGCACGCCGCATCGAGCCCCCCCCGTCGACGACCAGCACGCGGCCGGCACCGGACGACTCGAGTACCGCCTTGACAACGGAGTTGTCCTCGAAGCAGCGGACGGTGCTGACCGTGCCGGAGAACTTCGCCACGCCGCCGTAGTCGTGCCATAGCGGAGGTAGCACCCGGAAGGCGCCGCTGGTATCGGCCTTGTGCAGATCGCAGAGGTCGCAGGTGGCGAAGTCGGTCATCGTCGGCTTGCTCATCGGGATCCTTGCAACAGGGTAGCGGTGTCGGCCGTCAGGTGGAGGCGCCGAGACGGAGTATCGGCGCCGGCTCAGCTCGAGGCGCCGCGACGTGCGCCCGCCGCGGCGCGTATCGCGGCGATCGTCGTCCGGCTGGTGATGACTTCCGTCGCCAGGCGCAGGTGCAGCAGCGTCGGCTGCGTGCTCGCCAGCGCCTCGCGCAGGGCGGGCTCGAAGTCGGCCGTGGCATCGATGCTCGCGGCGCGCCAGCCGTGTGCGCGTGCGAGCGCGGCGAAGTCGGGGTTGTACAGGTCGCTGCCGCTGACCCGGCCGGGGTACTCGCGCTCCTGGTGCATGCGGATCGTGCCGTAGGTCCCGTTGTCGACGACGATGCTGATCAGGCGTCCGCCCGCGGTTCCGGCGCCATAGCCCGTCGCGGTGGCGAGTTCCTGGCCGGTCATCAGGAAGTCGCCATCGCCGGCGATGTTGATGACCGTTCGCTCCGGGTAAAGCAGCGACGCCGCCACCGCGGCCGGGAAGCCGTAGCCCATCGCGCCCGATGTCGGCGCCAGCTGCGTGCGCCCGGCGTGCTGCATGCCGGGATAGCGGAAATAGCGGTGCAGCCAGCCGCTGAAATTGCCGGCGCCATTGGTGAGGATGCTGTCGTCCGGCGCAAGCCGCTGGATCGTCTTGACGACCACGGCCATGTCGAGCGGCTCGACCACCGGTGCGACCAGATTCGCCTCGTAGTCGGCGTGGGTCGCCACGGTCCAGTCGCGCCAGGGCAGGTCCGGCGGCGCCGCGAGCGCATCGAGCGCCTTGGCCGCGGCGGCCATCGAGCTCTGCAGCATCAGGTCGGCAGCGTAGACGCGGCCGAGTTCCTCGGCGCCGGCGTGGATGTGGACGAGTTTCTGCCGCGGCCTCGGTGCCTGGAGCAATGTGTACCCGCCGGTCGTCATTTCGCCCAGTCTCGGCCCGACAGCCAGCACGAGGTCGGCTTCGGCGATGCGCGCCGCGAGCTTCGGATTGAGGCCGATGCCGACATCGCCGGCGTAGTTCGGGTGGCGGTTGTCGAACAGGTCCTGGAAGCGGAAGGCGCAGCCGACCGGCAGTGCCCAGGCCTCGGCGAAGCGCTGCAGGGCCTCGCAGGCGGCCGCATCCCAGCCGCTGCCGCCGGCGATGACGAAGGGCCGCTCCGCTGCGGCGAGCAACGCGCGCAGGTCGCGAAGGGCCCCCGGCGCCGGCCAGGCCGCCACCGGCTCGACACGCGGCAGCACCGGGGCGGCGGTCATGCGGGTCAGCATGTCCTCCGGCAACACCAGCACGACCGGGCCGGGGCGGCCTTGCATCGCGGTGCGGAACGCGCGTGAGACATATTCCGGCAGGCGATCCGGGTCCTCGATCTCCGCGACCCATTTGGCGAAGCCAAGCGTCCCGGGGCCGAACATCTGCCGGTAGTCGACCTCCTGGAAGGCTTCGCGGTCGCGCTGATCGCTCGCCACCTGGCCGATGAACAGGATCATCGGCGTGCTGTCCTGGCAAGCCGTGTGCAGGCCGACGGCCGCATTGCTGGCACCCGGGCCGCGCGTCACGAAGCAGATTCCGGGGCGCCCCGTCAGCTTGCCCTGCGCATCGGCCATGAAGGCAGCGCCGCCTTCCTGCCGGCAGGCAATGAAACGGATGCGTTCGCGGTGCTCGTAGAAGCCGTCGAGTGCCGCCAGAAAGCTCTCGCCGGGGACGCCGAACGTGGTCTCGATGCCCTGCTCGATCAGGGCTTCGATCAGCGCGTGGCCGGCAGGTCGGGAAACTGGAGTGGATGCATGCATGCCGGGCATTTTCTCCGCTGTTCGCGCCTGCGTCGCCACCGTCACGAAGCAGGCCAAGACCGGGTTCTCCCTAATCGACTCAATTCACCATTTGGTGAATTATTCCGCCATGCCTGCCGTCGCCACCAAGGACGCCGCCACCGTCGTCGAACTGCGCACGCGCGACGCCGACCGGACCCAGCAGACCATCCTGCGGGCCGCGATGGCCGAGTTCGCCGGCAAGGGCCTCGGCGGCGCGCGCATCGACGCGATCGCCGAGCGAGCGGGCGTCAACAAGCGGCTGATCTACTACTACTTCGACGGCAAGGACGAGCTCTTCCTCGCCGCGCTGGAACAGACCTACGCCGACATCCGCAGCGCCGAGCAGGCACTGCATCTCGAGTCCGGCGACCCGGTCGAGGCGGTGCGACGCCTGGTCGCATTCACCTGGAAGCACTATCTCGAGCACCCGGAGTTCCTCAACCTCCTGAACAGCGAGAACCTGCACCGGGCCCGCCATCTCCAGCATTCCCGCAACATCCGCGAGATGAACTCGCCGTTGATCCAGACGCTGGGCGACGTGCTCGAGCGGGGCCGACGGGCGGGCGTGTTCCGCGGCGGCATCGACCCGGTCCAGCTCTACGTCTCGATCGCCGGCCTGGCGTACTTCTACCTTTCGAACAACCCGACCCTGTCGACGATCTTCGGCCGCGACCTGATGTCGGCCAAGGCGCTGGCCGAACGCCTGTCGCACATCACCGAGGTGGTGATGGGCTACGTGCTGCGGGACTGAGCCTCGGCTAATTCACCAAACAGTTCTCACCTCACCCGCGATGAACGAAGCCCCCACCCTCGCTGCGACCGATCTGGCCTTCTACCGCCACGACGGCCACCTGACGGTCAACGGCGTCTTCGCCGCGGCGCAGATGGACTCGGTGACGCGCGACATCGAGCAGTGGGGCGAGAGCTTCCTCGACGGCTTGCCTCCCGAGCAGCGCGCCTGGTACGTGGATGGCGGCGTCCGCGCCCGAACGGTCCTGCGCAAGCTAGACAACCCGCACTTTCACCGCGATGCCGTCAAGGCGCTGGCACGCGATCGACGCCTCGTCGACCTCGTCGAGGCCATCGTCGGCCGCGGCGTCTCGGTGTACTTCAGCCAGATCTTCTTCAAGGCGCCGGAAGGAGGCGGTCCGAAGCCGGCCCACCAGGACAACTACTACTTCGGCCCGACCGACCGCGAAGGTGTCGTCACGGCCTGGATCGCGCTCGACGACGCCACGCTGGAAAACGGCTGCCTCTACTTCGGCAACGGTACCAACCAGGGGCCGGTGTACGAACACTACGCTCCCGAGGGCGAGCCCTACAACCTGCAGTTGCCCGCCGACCTGCTCGACCGCCAGCCGATGACGCCGGCGCCGGTGCGCAAGGGCGGCGTGAGTTTCCATCACGGCAACACGTTCCACCTGTCCGGTCCGAACCAGAGCCGGCACTGGCGGCGCGCCTGTGCGCTGCACTTCGTGCGCAACGACGTCGAGTTCGCGACGCCGGCGCTGCCTTACGACCACGGGCTGAAATTCAAGGTCTCGTGACAGCGACCACCTCTTTCGATCCACCACCCGGAGACAAACATGAAGACCACGTTGAAGACCCGCACCCTGCTGATCGCCGCCGCGCTCGCCGCCACCACCGGCAGCGCGCTCGCGCAATGGAAGCCGACGCGCCCGATCAACCTGATCGTGCCCTGGGCCGCCGGCGGCTCGACCGACCAGGTCACCCGCATCACCGCCGCCGAGCTCGAGAAGGTCCTCGGCCAGACGATCGTCATCATCAACCAGCCCGGTGCCTCCGGCTCGATCGGCACCAAGAGCGCGCTAGATGCCGCCAAGGACGGCTACACCTGGACTGCAGGTGCCGCCCAGGATCTCGGCGCCTACCAGACGCTCGGCTCGCTGCAGACCAAGATCACCGACTGGAACCTGTTCCTGAGCGTGGCCAACATCCAGGTGATCAGCGTCAATCCGTCGACGCCTTACCAGAGCGCCAAGCAATTGCTCGACGCGATGAAGGCGCAGCCCGGCAAGGTCTCGGTCGCCACCGCCGGCGTCACATCGGCCGGCCACAACGCGATGGAAGCGATCGCCAAGGCGACCGGCGTCAAGTACCGCCACGTCACCTACGACGGCGGCAACCCGGCCGTGATCGCCACGGTTGCCGGCGAGACCGAGGTCACCACGCAGCTCGCGGTCGAGGAAGCCGACATGATCCGCGGCAAGCGCCTGCGTCCCCTGGCGACCGTGAGCGACAAGCCCCTCGAGCTCGAGGGTTTCGGCACGATCCCGGCGCTCTCCGCGACGATCCCGGGCTTTTCGGCCCCTGCGAACTATTTCGGCATCTTCATTCCGAAGGGCGTTCCCGACGAGGTCGTGAAGACCCTCGAGAAGATCTGGGCCGAGAACATCTCGAAGAACGAGGCGCTGAAGAAGTACGCTGCCGCTCGCGGCGCCCTGTTCGCGCCGTCGTCCGGCGAAGCCGCGCAGAAGGCCGTGTTCCCGGCGGTACAGGCCAACGCCTGGCTGCTGTTCGACAGCGGCAAGGCCAAGGTGTCGCCCGACACCGTCGGCATTCCCAAGCCCTGACCCGAACGGAATCGGAGCGCACGATGGCGGATCGCGACCTGTTCGAGGCCGAGGACCTGACGCCGGTTGAGGCCGGGGCGGTCGCCGCCAGCAACCTGCGCGGCGCCGTCGGCTGGGGCGTGCTCGGCATCGCGATCCTCGTCGGCTCGATCACCATGGACCGGCTGGAGCGCCAGGACATCAATCCGTACACCATCCCCGGGCTGCTGCCGGGCCTGCTCGGCATCGTGATCATCCTGCTTGCCGTCCTGCTCGGCGTGCGCTCGTGGCGGGCCGGCGGTGCGGCCCGAGGCGTCGCCCGTCTGGCAGTCGACCGCGCCGTGGTCAAGCGACTCGCAATCCTGATCACCCTGATCCTGGTCTATTCCGTCGTCCTCGTCGGCCATGGCATGCCGTTCTGGCTCGCCTCGGCGCTGTTCGTCGCGGCCTCGATCGTGACGCTGCAGCAACCGCAGCGGGCGGCATCGGGCCGCGGCCTGGGGTGGCGCGACGTCGCCCTTGCCGTGGTCATCGGGCTGGGTTCCGGTCTGGCCATCACCTACGTGTTCCAGGACCTGTTCCTGGTGCGCCTGCCCTGATCCGGGGGCCCGGAGATGTTCACCGGCCTGGAAGGCCTGGCACACGCCTGGCTCGGGTTCCTCAACCCGCTGTCACTCGCTCTCGGACTGGGCGGTGCGTTGCTCGGCATCATCGTCGGCGTCCTGCCTGGGCTGTCGGCCACGCTCGTCATCGCCCTGCTGACGACGCTGACCGTCAAGCTCCAGGCCAACGACGCGATCCTGGTGCTGATCTGCTCCTACGTCGGCGCGCTCTACGGCGGCTCGCGCACCGCCATCCTGCTGAACATTCCCGGAACCGCCGCGAACGCGGCCTCCTGCGCCGACGGCTATGCGCTGGCGCAGCGCGGCGAGGCCGGCCGCGCCATCGGCATCGCCACCTCGGGCGCCTTCATGGGAACGCTCTTCGGCGTGATCTGCCTGGCGACCTTCGCCCCGACGCTGGCGGAGTTCGCGCTGTCCTTCGGTGCCTTCGAGTTCTTCTGGCTCGCCCTCTTCGGTGTCGCCATGTCCGGCAGCATCGTCGGCAACGACCCGCTGAAGGGCTGGCTGATGGGCGCGCTCGGCCTGTTCATCGCCCAGATCGGCCAGGAGGGCATCTACGCGTTCAACCGCTTCACCTTCGGTTGGGACGAGCTCGCAGGAGGCATCGCCCTGATCCCGGCGCTCGTCGGCGCGTTCGGCGTCGCCGAGATCCTGATCACCTTGTCCGACCCGGTCGAGAAGAAGCTGGTCGAGCTCAAGGATTCGGTGCTGCCGCGCTTTCGCGAGGTCGTGCAGTACTGGCGCACGGTCCTGCGCTCCGGCGTGATCGGTGTGCTGACCGGCCTCTTGCCGGGTGTCGGCGAGGATTCCGGCGCGTGGATGTCGTATGCCGCCGCCAAGGCGACGACGCGCGAGAAGGAGCTCTTCGGCAAGGGCTCGATCGACGGCCTGATGGCGGCGGAAACCGGCGACATGGCGTCGATCCCCGGACACATGATCCCGATGCTGGCGCTCGGCATCCCGGGCTCGGCGCCGTCGGCGGTGCTGATGGCCGCGATGATCATCCACGGTATCCAGCCGGGTCCGATGATGATGGTCCAGCATCCGACGTTCATCTACGAGGTCGTCGCGATGACCTCGCTGGCGACGATCACGATCCTCATCTTCGGCCTCTTCCTGGTCAAGCCGCTGCTGCTGGTGCTGCGCATCCGCCGCACGGTGCTGATGCCGATCATCTACCTGCTGTGCACCGTCGGCGCGTTCGCCAACGCCTCGCGCCTGTTCGACATCTACGCCATGCTGGCGGTCGGCATCGGCGCCTTCCTCCTGCGCCGGCGCGGCTACCAGATGGCCCCTTTCGTCCTCGGCCTGGTGCTCGGCCCTCTGCTCGACAAGAGCCTGCGTCGCGGGCTCGTGTTGTCCGACGGCAGCGTCGCACCGTTCTTCACCCGGCCGATCTCGACGGCCTTCGCCGTCGTCACGATCTTCACAATCCTCCTCTACGTGCCACCCTTCAAGCGCGCAGTCCGGCGTGTCACCGGTGGCCTGGCCAGCGGCCTCCGGTCGCTGCGGCCGCGACGATCCTGAAAGCCCACGTCCCATGAAGTTCTCGCTCTGCAACGAAGTCCTGGCCGAGATGCCCCTGGAGCGCCAGTGCGAGTACGCCGCGGCGCTCGGCTACCACGGCCTGGAGATCGCGCCCTTCACGCTCGCCGAGGCGCCGGAGGCGATCTCGAGCGAAGAGGCCTCCCGCATTCGCCGCACCGTGGAGAGCTTCGGCCTCGTCGTCACCGGTCTGCACTGGCTGCTGGTCAAGCCGGGCGGCCTGTCGCTGACGGTCGCCGATGCCGCGATCCGGCAACGCACATTCGATGTGATGGAGCGCCTGACCGGGCTGTGCGCCGAACTCGGCGGCGCGGTCCTCGTCCACGGTTCGCCGAAGCAGCGCGCGATCGCCCCCGGCGACACGCCCGGCGTGGCCCTCGGTCGGCTCGGCGATGCGCTCGAGCGCATCGCCCACGTCGCCGGGCGCCACGGCGTCGTCTACTGCATCGAACCGCTGGCCCGTGGCGAGACGGCGCTCGTCAACACCGTCGCCGAGGCCGCCGAACTGGTGGCGACGATCGATCACCCGAGCCTGCGGACGATGATCGACTGCAGCGCGGCCGGATCGACCGAATCGGTACCGGTGCCGGAACTGATCGACCGCTGGCTGCCGACCGGTCTCGTCGCCCACATCCAGGTGAACGATCCAAACCGGCGCGCGCCGGGCCAGGGCGAAATGCGCTTCGCGCCGATCCTCGCCGCGCTGGCGCGCCACGACTACCGCGGCGTCGTCGCCGTCGAGCCGTTCGACTACATCCCCGACGGGCCGGGATCCGCCGCCTGGGCCATCGCCTATCTGCGCGGCGCGAGCGAAGGCCTCGCCGCGCCGCAAACCTGATGACGGCGTGCCGCTTCGAACGCCCTTCGACAACTCACAGAGCTCCTCCAGCATGGCAACACAGACCCTCGGACTGATCATGCACGGCGTCACCGGACGCATGGGCATGAACCAGCACCTCATCCGCTCTATCGTCGCGATCCGCGCCCAGGGCGGCGTGGTCCTTTCCAATGGCGACCGGGTGATGCCCGACCCGATCCTGATCGGCCGGAATGCCGAGAAGATCGAGGCCCTCGCGAAGGCCCATGGCATCGCCCGCTGGGGCACCGACCTGACGGCCGCCCTCGCCAACCCGAACGACACGGTCTTCTTCGACGCCGGCACCACGCAGATGCGCCCCACCCTTCTGGCGCAGGCGCTGCGTGCCGGCAAGCACGTCTACTGCGAAAAGCCGATCGCGACCAACCTCGCCGAGGCGCTCGACGTCTGCCGCCTCGCGCAGGATTCCGGCCTGAAGCATGGCGCCGTCCAGGACAAGCTCTTCCTGCCCGGACTGCGCAAGCTCGACATGCTGCGCCGCGCCGGCTTCTTCGGCCGCATGCTGTCGCTGCGCCTGGAGTTCGGCTACTGGGTCTTCGAGGGCGATCTGCAGCCGATCCAGAGGCCGTCGTGGAACTACCGCTCCGAGGACGGCGGCGGCATGATCCTCGACATGATGTGCCACTGGCGCTACGTGCTCGACAACCTGTTCGGCCAGGTCCAGTCGATCTCCTGCCTCGGCGCGACCCACATCCCGACGCGCTGGGACGAGGACGGAAAGCCGTACCGTGCGACCGCCGACGATGCCGCGTACGCCACCGCGCAGCTCAAGGGCTTCAGCGGCGAACCGGTGATCGCCCAGCTCAACATGTCGTGGGCGACCCGTGTGCGCCGCGACGACCTCGTCACCTTCCATGTCGACGGCACCGACGGCTCCGCGGTCGCGGGCCTGAGCGATTGCCGCGCGCAGTCGCGGGTCGCGACGCCGCGACCCGTCTGGAACCCGGACGTCAAGCAGTCGATGAACTTCTTCGACCAGTGGCAGGAGATCCCCGACTCGATGGTCTACGACAACGGCTTCAAGGTGCAGTGGGAGCACTTCATCCGCCACGTCGTCGAGAACGAGCCCTACAAGTACACGCTTCCCGAAGGCGCCAAGGGCGTGCAACTGGTCGAGGCGGCGCTGCAGTCCTGGCAGGAGCGGCGCTGGATCGACGTGCCGCCGCTCGAGATCTGAAGACCCGCGAGGTGAAGTCATGACTCATTCGATCCCGCTGCCGCAACGCGACGGCACGCTCGCCACCTACACCCTCAGTGGCCGCGAGGCCTGGAAGGCCCCTGCAGCGCCACGCTTCGACCGCATCGCCTACTCGGCCGCGCACGTCGTCGCCGACGCGCGCGCCGCGGTCGATCCGTGGGTCGACGCCGCAATCGACTGGGACGCGACGATCGCCTACCGCGTGCGCCTCTGGAAGATGGGTCTCGGCGTGGCCGAGGCCATGGACACCGCGCAGCGCGGCATGGGCCTGGACTGGCCGACGTCGCTCGAGCTGATCCGGCGCTCGCTGGACGCTGCGCGAGACGTTCCCGGCGCGCTGGTCGCCTCGGGTTGCGGCACCGACCAGCTTCCCGCCGATGGCGCGAAGGGCGTCGACGATGTCATTCGCGCCTACGAGGAGCAGATGGCTGCGATCGAAGGCCTCGGTGGGCGGCTGATCGTCATGGCGAGCCGGGCGCTGGCCCGCGTCGCCAAGGGGCCTGCCGACTACGAGAAGGTCTACGACCGGGTGCTCGCGCAGGCGCGCCAGCCCGTCGTCCTGCACTGGCTCGGCGACATGTTCGACCCTGCGCTCGCCGGCTATTGGGGCAGCAATGACGTCGACCAAGCGATGGAGACCGCACTCGGCGTCATCGCCGCCCATCCCGACAAGGTCGACGGCATCAAGATCTCGCTGCTCGACAAGGACCGCGAAATCGCCATGCGCAGGCGGCTGCCGCCGGGCGTGCGGATGTACACCGGCGACGACTTCAACTACGCCGAACTGATCGCCGGCGACGCCGTCGGCGACGCACCGAACCAGCGCCACAGCGACGCGCTGCTCGGCATCTTCGATGCGATCGCCCCGGCCGCCAGCGCGGCGCTCGCCGAGCTCGCCGCCGGCCGCGTGGCACGCTTTCACGAGATCCTCGCCCCGACCGTGCCGCTGTCGCGTCACATCTTCCAGGCGCCGACCCGCTTCTACAAGACCGGGGTCGTGTTCATGGCCTGGATCAACGGCCATCAGGACCACTTCACCATGGTCGGTGGGCAGCAGAGCACGCGGTCGCTGCGCCACTTCGCCGAACTGTTCCGGCTGGCCGATGCCGCCGGCCTGATCGAGCAGCCGGAGCTCGCCGCACGGCGGATGCGCCACTTGCTCGCGCTGCACGGCGTCGAGGTCTAGCGCGAGCCCTGCGAAAACAAGAATCCCTGCGACCTTCACCATGCGCGACTTCTCCACCAACCACCGCTGGCTCTCGATCAACACCGCAACCGTGCGCGCCCAGTGGAAGCTCGACCGCATCGTCGAGGAGTGCGCCCGGCGCGGGATCCGCGCGATCTCGCCGTGGCGCGACCAGGTCGCGGAGATCGGCCTGGAGCACCTGGCGGCGCTGGTTCGCACCCACGGCATCGAGCTGTCGGGCTACTGCCGGGGCGGGATGTTTCCGGCCGCGACCGCCGAAGGACGGCGCGCCGCCCTCGACGACAACCGCCGCGCGATCGACGAGGCGCGCACGCTCGATGCGGCCTGCCTGGTACTGGTGGTCGGCGGCTTGCCGGGCGCGCTGCAGGGCCAGGCGGAGAGCAAGGACATCGCCGCCGCCCGCAATGATGTCCGCGACGGCATCGCCGGCATCCTCGAGTACGCGCGCAGCGTCGGCATGCCGCTGGCGATCGAGCCCTTGCATCCGATGTACGCCGCCGACCGCGCCTGCGTGAACACGCTGGAGCACGCCCTCGATCTCTGCGACACCCTCGACCCGGAGCAAAGCGGCGCCCTCGGCGTCGCCGTCGACGCCTACCACGTCTGGTGGGATCCGAAACTCGAGGCCCAGATCGCCCGCGCCGGGTCGGCTCGCATCCTGGCGTTTCACGTCTGTGACTGGCTGGTGCCGACGAAGGACCTGCTCAACGACCGCGGCATGATGGGCGACGGCGTCATCGAACTGCCGCAGATGCGAGGCTGGGTCGAGAGCGCCGGCTTCGCCGGCTACAGCGAAGTCGAGATCTTTTCGGCCGAGAACTGGTGGAAGCGCGACGGCGGCGAGGTCCTCGACACCTGCATCGAGCGGCACCGCAGGGTGGTGTGAGGGTCAGCGACTGCTGGCCAGGACGGCATCAGCGGCGCGGCAGCGACGGCGCGGCAGCGACGGGCTTGCGCGAGCTCCGTTTCGAAAATTCCTAGGCACTGCGCTCGCGCAAGGCCGCCGCTGCTTCGGCACAGGGGAATCCAGGCCCCCTGCGAAATCAAGCCGGCGCCAAGACCGTGCGCCGGACCCAGCGCACGCGGAACGCGCTCGCGACCATCATCAGTTGAACCACGGCGATGCCGAGCCAGACCTGTGACGGATGGCCGAGATCCATCAACGTGCCGAAGAGCAACGGGGCGATGGCCTGGCCGATGTCGAGTCCCGAGTAGACGACGCCGTACACGCGACCCGTGGCGTTCTCCGGCGACGAGCGCTTGACGAGCAGATCGCGAGAGGGGGCGGCGATGCCGGCGCCCAGACCCATGGCCCCGAACAGGAACGGCACGGCGGCGGCGGGGATGTCGCTGAAGCCGATCACCAGGGCGATCACTGCGGCGGCGCTGAAACCGATGCCGACGATCCGTTCGCAGCGCGCCGGATCCGCGGCGAGAAAGCCGCCGAGGACCATGCCACCGGCGCTGGCGACCATGTAGATCGTCAGGCAGATCCCCACCAGGCCCTTCGGAACGCCATGCAACAGGCGCGCGGCTTCCGGCGCGAATGCCTGGATGCCGCTCAGGGCCACGGCGTAGAAAAGGAAGAACGTGAAGCACATCCAGACGGCGGGGATGCGCAGGAACGCGAGGCCGTCGTCGGCCTTTCCGGTCGACGTCGACGCCGCCGGCACCGGGTCGAGCAGGAGCCGCCTTCGATTGACCCAGAGCACCAACAGCACCGCCCAGGCCAGCGCCCCGGCAACGACCAGCGCCATGCGCCAGGAGTAGGCGATCGTCAATGGCACCAGCAACGCCGGGGCAAGGGCCCAACCGAGGCTGCCGGTGATGCCGTGCACGCTGAACGCGTGGCCGAGGCGGCTGGCGTGGACCTTGCGATTGAGCAGGGTGTAGTCGACCGGGTGGAAGACGCCGTTGCCGACTCCCGCCAGCACCGAGAACGCCGCCAGCATCGCGTAACTCGTGCTCGATGCATAGCCGAACGCGGCGGCGCCGAGGAGGGCGAGACCGGCCAGCAGCACGGGCCGCGGGCCGACGCGGTCGACCAGGAATCCCGACAGCGTCTGCACGGCGCAGGACACGACGAAGAAGATCGTCATCAGCAATCCGAGTTCGGCGTACCCGACCCCGAAAGCGTCCTTGAGCCAGGGAAAGAGCGGCGCCAGCAACAGCTGGCTGAAATGGCTCACGCTGTGGGCGACTCCGACGAGCGCGATCAGCTTCACGTCCTCGCGCGCAGGAGGGCGGGCGGCAGCGGGATTGGCGGCGGGCATGCGGCAGGATCGGGATACGGGCAGACCGCGCCATCCGGCGGGGCCCGCGGATGTTAGCCGGCCGGCCGGCGTTCAGGTTCCGATCCGGTCGAATGGTCGCTTTCACCGGACCGTCCGTGCAGGAGGCTTGACCGCCCCCTGCCCGGCTTTGCTAGACTGAAACGACGGAGCGCGATTCGCGCCCCGGCCATTCGGCCCTCGGGAGAACGCGTGCTCACATCCTTGTTCGGCGACCTCAATCCGGCCAAGGGTCCGGATGGCAAGCGACAGCTGGACGGCGAAGACGAACCGACGTTCGCCGCCACCGCCATCATGGAGACGGTGGCCACGGAAGTGAACGACCGGGGCCAGATGGTCGACCGGCATTCGCAGGATCTGGTCGTCACGGGATCACCCGCTCAGGCCATTCGCGAGCATTTCGCGGCAACGCGCGCCGACCTCGACACGGCCACGTCGATGATCACCCTCCTCGACCCGGTCGGCGTCTGGGCATCGGCGGTGATCAAGGCGCTGTCGGACGCCGGCGGCCGCCCGATCGAGCGCCTCCACCTGCGCGAGAAGACGACCCTGCGAACCCTGGCGACGATCGAGCGCACGACCCTCGTGCGCCGTCACGAGGACACGCTGCGGATCTGCCATGCGGACGTGCGCGCGCCGGGGCCCGACAACGCCGAGATCCCGATGGCGCTGATGGAGCGCAGCCAGATGACGGCGGTGATCGTCGGGCCGATGCAGCCGCATGCCATCGACGCGCTGCTGCAGTCGCTGACGCTGGCGACATCGCTGCCGACGTGGCGCTGCCCGAACCTGCTCTTCATGCTGCCGCCGAGTGCAGTCTGGATCGCCAACAAGGTCGGCGCCGTGGTCTGGCCCGAACGCCTCCACGTCCATGTCCTGAACGAATCGATGACCGGCGCATCCTCGGTCTGGAATGCGATGCTCGGGATGTGGAACCGCGTCAAGCTGCAGCCCGGCTGGGATCCTTCGGCCGTCTCGCCGATGCTCGGCAGCGACTTCCCGATCAAGGTCGACCAGATCGGCGACAGCACCGCGACCACACGCCCGGGCGCGCTCACTGCGACCGGCTCCGAAACGCCGCCGGTGATGCGGATCAGCCGCAATCTCATAGACCCGTCGCGCGGCCGCGAGGCGCTCGCCGGCATGCTGACTCTCGACGGTCTGCTCGGCTGCGCGATCGTCGACAGCACGACGGGACTCGTCATCGCGCGGGAACTGCGCGAGGATCAGCCGGTCGACATCGAGCTCGCCGCGGCCGCCTGCGCCCAGGTCTTGCGCACCCATCGCCAGGCCGCGCGCAACATGGGACTGACCGACACGGTCGAGGAAATCATCACCACGGCGGGCGGGCGCCAGCAGTTGATGCGGTCTCTCGCGCGGCACCCCGACCTGTGCCTGATCGCGCTGCTCGACAAGCACCGCACGAACCTCGCGCTCGCCCGTTTGCAGTTGATCGAGGTCGAGCGCGCCCTTCCCTGATCTTCCGAGGGGCGCCCGCAGCGGGCACCGTGCGACTCAGGTGGCGCTGTGGCCGCGAAGCGCCAGGGCCTTGTTGGCGAGCGCATCGGCACGCTCGTTGTGCGGGTCGCCGTTGTGACCACGGACCCAGCGCGTCGAGACACGGCGCGCATCGGCGACGGCGAAGAGGCGCTTCCACAACTCCAGGTTGGCAACCGCCTCGCCCTTGGAATTGCGGTAGCCGCGTCGCTCCCACCCCGCGCGCCATTCCATCAGCCCCTTCAGCACGTACTGGCTGTCCGAGACGAGTTCCACCTCGGCCCCGTCCGGCACTCGCGACAAGCCCTCGAGTGCAGCCGTGAGCTCGGCGATCTGGTTCGTGCCGTGGCCGATGAAGCCGTAGTGATCGGTCTCGGTCCTGCTGTCGGGTGCGATGAGCACCGCGCCCCATCCCGCCGGTCCGGGGTTCGAAGGCGCACAGGCGCCGTCGGTGTAGGCGGTCCATTTCATTCGGTCTGCTGCTCCATCATCTTCTCGAGTTCCTGGTGACTGCGCGTGGCTGTGGCGGGCGCGGGGCTGGCAATGGGCACATGGCGCTGCTCGCGGATCAGGCCGACCAGGCGCATGCCGCGTACGCGCTTGACGGCGACGACGAAGTACACCGCGCCGAAAACCGGCCACCAGCGGTCGCCGATGCGCTCCATCCAGCCGAAGCGGGCGAGCCAGGTCGGCGAGCGCAGCGGCGGAAGGTAGCAGCCGAAGCGCCCGGCCTCGACCTCGAAGCTCAGCAGCCGCAGCCAGTCGCGCATGCGCCGGAAGCCGAGAAACTCGCCCTCGCTCGGCAGGAACAGGCCCTGGTCGCGCCGCCGCCACAGTCGCCGGCGCAGCCGACCGAGTCCTTGGCGGACCCCCCACAGGCTGGCAGGGTTGAAACCGACGATCACGACACGGCCCTCGGGCATCAGGACGCGTTCGACTTCGCGCAGCGCGAGGTGCGGATCGCGGGCGAGCTCGAGGGCGTGCGGCAGGACCACGAGATCCAGGCTCGCGCTGTCGAAAGGCAGCGCATCGAAGTCGCAATGCAGGGCCACCGCGACTCGCGGCAGCGCAGCGCCCTCGCCAGGCTCTGGATTTGCGATGCTCTCGGTCGCGACCCAGCGATGCGGCATCCGGTTGGCGCGCAATGCGTCGAGTTCCGGCAGGCCGAGCTGCAGGGCGTGAAAGCCGAAGAGGTCGGACACGACCGCATCGAGATGCCGCTGCTCCCACTCGAGCAGGTAGCGTCCGGCAGGAGCCTCCAGCCAACGAGTCAAACCTATAATCGCGCTGCCTTCAGCCATCACCGTGATCGCTCTCTTCGCCTTCGCCCATCGCCCCGTCGCAGGGCCCGAACGCCACGTCGCGCGCGTTGTCGCAGCAAGGCGGCCGAAGGTGCCGGCCGCGATCGATGCGACGAGTTCGTCGCAGGCCGAGATTCTAGTGAACGACCGCCACGCCTTCGCCCTGTGCCCGGCGCAGCGGCGGCGCCGCCAGCGCTCCTGCGCACGCGGTCCTGCGGCACCACCCCGGAGATCCCCAACCCGATGACCTTGTTCCCCTTCCGCCAGCTCCGCCTTCGCGTCGATGCCGGCCTCCGCCTCCTGGCCTTGCCGGCGCTCCTTCTCGCCGGATGCGCGACTTCCACCAGCCCCGCGCCCGCCCCCTCCCCCGCACCCGTCTCCACCGCCAGTGTGCCGCCCTCCGTGACGGCGTCGCCGGCTCCGGCCGCGTCCGCGCCGGCAGCGGCCGCTGCGACCGCTGTGGCCGAAGCGGACGTTGCAGGGCCCACGGCCGAAGATCCCCTGCGACCCGACGTCCATCTGGACCTCGACGACCGCTCGGCGCGCATCGATCTGTGGGGACGCGTCCGCGCAGGCTTCGCGATGCCCGATCTCGACACCGACCCGGTGCGCGACTGGGAGCGCTGGTACGCGGCACGGCCCGACTACGTGCAGCGGATGACGGAGCGCGGCAGCCGCTATCTCTTCCACATCGTCGAGGAACTCGACAAGCGCGGCATGCCGACCGAGCTCGCCTTGCTGCCGTTCATCGAGAGCGCGTACAACCCGCAGGCCATGTCGACCGCCAAGGCCTCGGGGATGTGGCAATTCATTCCGTCCACGGGCCGCGACTTCCTGCTGAAGCAGAACCTCTTTCGCGACGACAGGCGTGACGTGCTGGCCTCCACCAAGGCGGCGCTCGACTACCTGCAGCGCCTCTACGGCATGTTCGGCGACTGGCGGCTGGCGCTGGCGGCGTACAACTGGGGCGAGGGCAATGTCCAGAAGGCGATCGCGCGCAACCAGAAGGCCGGTCTGCCGGCCGATTACCTCAGCCTGAAGATGCCGAACGAGACGCAGCTGTACCTGCCGAAGCTGCAAGCGGTCAAGAACATCGTCCTGCGGCCCAAGGACTACGGCCTGACGCTGCCGGTGCTGTGGAACCACCCCTACTTCCTCGCCGTGCCGATCGAGCGCGACATCGACGTCGCGCTGGCGGTGCAACTCGCCGGACTGTCGCTCGAGGAGTTCCAGACCCTCAACCCGCAGATGAACAAGCCCGTCGTGCTCGCCGCGGGGACGCCGCGCATCCTGCTTCCGTACGACAACGCCAACCTGTTCGTGCGGCGCCTGCCGAAGCATCGCGGCCCGCTCGCCACCTGGACGGCGTGGGTCGCCCCCAAGACCATGCGCACGGCCCAGGCTGCAAAGGAGATCGGGATCCCGGAAGCGGAGCTGCGCGAGGTCAATCGGATTCCGGCGCGCATGCTCATCAAGGCCGGCTCGACGCTGCTGGTGCCGCGTGCCGAGAGCCGGATCGCCGACGTCTCGCTGCACGTCGCCGACAACGCGATGATGGCGCTCGCACCCGAAGGCCCCGAACTGCAGAAGCGCACGCTGAAGGCCGGACGCCACGACAGCGTCGCCACGGTCGCCAAGCGCTATCGGGTCTCGCCGAAGCAGGTCGCGGAATGGAATGACGTCGCCACGACCGCGCACTTCAAGCCGGGTCAGCCCGTCATCGTCTTCACGGCGGTGCGGCAAAAGGGCGCGTCGAGCGCCCACCACACGACGAAGTCTCGCGCCCATGCGCCGGCCGCGAAGTCTGCACCCAAATCGACGTCCCCGAAGGCGCGCAGCAAGAAGCGCTGAGCCGCTGCTGCGGGGTCAGCGCCGATCGAACAAGGCGTGGGCGATCGTGCCGAGGTCGACGTACTCGAGTTCGCTGCCGATCGGCACGCCCCGGGCCAGTCGCGTGACGCGGACGCCGCGCGCCTTCAAGGCTTCCGTGAGGACGTGCGCGGTGGCCTCTCCCTCGGCGGTGAAGTTGGTCGCGATGATCACCTCCTCGGTCACGCCGTCGCTGGCGCGTGCGAGAAGCTGGCGGGCCCCGAGTTGCTCGGGACCGACACCGTCGAGCGGACTGAGACGGCCCATCAGGACGAAGTAGAGCCCGCGGTAGCCTGCACTGCGCTCAAGCGCCGCCTGGTCGGCCGGCGTTTCGACGACGCAGAGCTGGCGCGCGTCTCGCGAGGGGTTCGCGCAGATGCTGCAGATCTGCGCCTCGGTGAAGGTATGGCAACGCTCGCAGTGGCGGAGGTTCTCGACCGCCGCCTCGAGCGCAGCGGCGATGCGGCGCGCGCCCTCGCGGTCGTGTTGAAGCAGATGAAAGGCCATGCGCTGCGCCGACTTGACGCCGATTCCCGGCAGTCGCCGCAACGCCTCGACGAGGCCCTCCAGCGCCGGCTCAGCCATCGACGCTCAGCAGGTACGACGGCAGCGAATCTCGCGAGCCGTCCACTCAGAATGGGAGCTTCATGCCCGGGGGCAGCGGCATGCCGGCTGTCAGGCGACCCATCTTCTCCTGGCTCACTTCCTCGGCGCGGCGAACGCCGTCGTTGAAGGCGGCCGCGACCAGGTCCTCGAGCATGTCCTTGTCGTCGGCCAGCAGGCTGGGGTCGATCGTGATGCGCTTGACGTCGTGCTTGCACGTCATCGTCACCTTCACGAGTCCCGCTCCGGACTGCCCTTCGACCTCGATCGAGGCGAGCTCCTCCTGAGCCTTCTTCAGGTTCTCCTGCATCGCTTGCGCCTGCTTCATCAGCCCCGCGATCTGGCCCTTCATCATGATGTCGACTCCTGGTGGATGGGGTTCAAAGCGATCGGACCGAGCCCGGTACGATGCGCGCGGTCTTGTATTGCGCCATCAGCGCCTGGACCAACGGATCGTTCTGGATCGTCCGTTCGGCCTCGGCCAGCTTGCGTGCGCGCTCCGCCGACTCGCGACGGGCCGGCGTGTCCTCGGCGGCGCCGGATTCGATCTCGATGCGTACGCCCTGGCCGAGCAGTTCGCTCAGCGCCGCCTGTAGCTTGTCGCATTGGGCAGGGGCGCGCAGGGTCTCGCGCTCGACGCGCAGTCGCCAGACGGGCGGCGCCGCCGCGGCGTCGATCGCCACGCATTGCGCCTGCATCGCCAGTTCGCGAACCAGCGCGGCGATGCTGCCGGCGGCGCACAGGCGCTGGACGGTGTCGGCCCAGCGTGTCCCGAGCTCGGTCAGCACGCCGGTGTCCGGCGCCGCCGCTGAGATTGCCGGCGGGGTGCTCGGCGGCGAGGCCGGATCGCGAGAAAACGCCGCGGCCTCGGCCTTCGGCACCGCCGCGGCCGTCGCCGCAGTCGTCGGGGTCATCGTCGGCGCGGTCGCCATGGCCGGCGGCATCCCCACCGCTGGCGGCATCCGCACCGCCGGCAACGGCACGCTTGCCGCCTGAGCTCGGGCGGGCTGGGCGACGGCAGCTCGCGCCGCTGGCGCCGCGGTCGGACGCGCAGGGCCGGCCGGAGCCGGCCTCGTCGACGCGTTGCCCTGCGGCGCGAACGCGAGCATCCGCAGCAGCACCATGACAAGGCCGCTGTATTCGTCCGGGGCGAGTGCGATCTCGGCGCGACCGTGCAGCACGATGCTGTAGAGCAGCTGGGTCTCGTCGGCGGGCAGCAGCGCCGCCAGCCGCACCGATGCAGCCGCATCCGGGTCGTCAGCGTCGCTGGCATCGGGCACCGCCTGCCGGACCGCCATCTGCTGCAGAAGCGCGGCCATCTCCTCGAGCGTGCCGGCAGCCGAAAGGCCGAGCGCGCGCAACTGGTCGATCGCCGCGATCACGGCAGCGCCGTCGCGTTCAGCCAGTGCCTCGACGAGGCGCACGGCATGGCCGCGATCGACCGCGCCGAGCATCTGCCGCACGCCGGCCTCGGCGATGGCCCCGCCACCGTGGGCGATCGCCTGGTCCGCGAGCGACAGCGCGTCGCGCATCGAGCCGCGTGCCGCGCGCGCGAGCAGTTGGAGGGCCGCCGGCTCGGCGGCGATGCCTTCCGCGGCGAGGACCACGGCGAGGTGCTCGTGCACGGTTTGTGGCGCGAGCGGCCGGAGATTGAACTGCAGGCAGCGCGACAGCACCGTCGGCGGGACCTTCTGCGGGTCGGTCGTCGCCAGCACGAACTTCAGGTATTCGGGTGGCTCCTCCAGCGTCTTCAGCATCGCGTTGAAGGCGTGGTTCGACAGCATGTGCACTTCGTCGATCATGTAGACCTTGAAGCGGCCCACCACCGGCTTGTAGACCGACTGGTCGAGCAGTTGCGAGATCTCGTCGACGCCGCGATTGGAAGCCGCATCGAGCTCGACGTAGTCGATGAAGCGTCCGCTGTCGATGTCGCGGCAAGCCTCGCAGACGCCGCACGGATGGGCCGTGATGTCGCCGTTCCCGTCCGCACCGGTGCAGTTCAGCGATTTCGCCAGGATGCGCGCGATCGTCGTCTTGCCGACGCCGCGCGTTCCGGTGAAGAGGTAGGCGTGGTGCAGGCGACGCTGCGTCAGCGCGTTGGCGAGCGCCTGCACGACGTGCGGCTGCCCGACCAGCGCGTCGAAATCGCGAGGCCGGTACTTGCGCGCCAGAACGAGGTACGACATTCGACGATTCTACGTTTCGCCCCATGGCGGCTTCATGGCGTGCCGGATAATCCGCGCACCCAGATGGCGATCCGCGGATGACTCCCACTCCCCCTTCAGCCGGCTCGCGCCAGCCTCTCGACTACCGCCAGGCAGGGGTCGACTACGACCTGATCGATCCGCTGAAGGTCGCCGCGCAACGCGCCGCCGCGGCCACCGCCGGACACCTCGCGGCGCACGGCTTCAGCGAGGTGGCAGCCTCGCGCGGCGAGTCGGCCTACGTCGTCGATGTCGGCCCCTTTTACCTGGCGAGCATCGTCGAATGCCTGGGCTCGAAGGCGCTCGTTGCCGACGAGATGCAGCGCCTCACCGGCAAAAGCTATTACGACGGCATCGCCCAGGACACGATCGCGATGGCGGTGAACGACCTGATCACCGTCGGCGCGACGCCGCTGCTCGTGCAGGCCTACTGGGGTGCCGGCGGCTCCGACTGGTTCGGCGACGCGACCCGGGCGGCCGCGCTCGTCGCCGGCTGGAAACGGGCCTGCGACCGCTGCGGCGTCGCCTGGGGCGGCGGCGAGACGCCGGCCTTGGCCGGCATCGTCGCCGAGGGCCGCATCGACCTCGCGGCAGCCTGCACCGGACTTGTCAACCCGAAGTCGCGCCTCTCGCTGGGCGAGGCGCTCGCGCCGGGCGACGCCATCGTGCTGCTCGAATCGAGCGGCATCCACGCCAACGGCGTCAGCCTGGCGAGGAAGCTGGTCGAGCGCCTGCCGCAGGGGTATCTGACGCCACTGCCGGGTTCGGCACTCGGCTATGGCGAGGCCCTCCTCGCACCCACCCTCCTGTACCCGCCGGTGACCGAAGCGCTGCACCGCGGCGGCATTTCCCCGCATTACTGCGCCAACATCACCGGCCACGGCTGGCGCAAGCTGCTGCGCCATCCGCGCGACCTGCGCTACCGCATCCACACGGTGCCCGAGGTTCCGGCGGTGCTCGGCTTCATCCAGCAGCACGCGGGTCTCGACGATCGCGAGGCCTACAGCACCTTCAACATGGGGGCCGGCTTCGCCCTCTTCGTCGCCGCCGGCGACGCCGAGCGCACCGTCGCGATCGCTGCCTCGGAAGGGATCCGTGCCTGGCATGCCGGTCAAGTAGAAACCGGGGCCAAGGAAGTGCTGATTGAGCCGCTCGGCATCCGCTACGGCGCCGACGACCTGCAGCTGCGCTGAGCCTTGCCCCTGCCCAGGGTCTCGGCCCGCGGGACCGTCTAGAATGGGCAGCGACGGGCCTCCCCGCATGGAAGCGCGGCCAAACGGGTCAGGTCGGGAACGAAGCAGCCCCAACCGTTGCGACCAGTGCCGGGGTCAGGCTCGTCACCTTTCCTCTCCATCGCCGTCGCGGTTCAGTCTTCGGCCACGGCCCGCTCGCAGGCCGACACCGACAGGCGTCTCGTCGTTGCAACAATGGCGTGCGGACTGCGCAATCCCGGCACCGCCGCGGGCGCAATGCCGTGCAGGAACCTGCGATGTGGCTTAAGGTGGGCGCATGCAGTTCTCCGACTCGACCCTGGCAGCACTCGACCTGCACATCGAGGAGCCCCTCCATTGGAGCCGGGTTCTCCTCGTGGCCATGGTGGTGACCGTCGCCGCCGTCAGCGCCTCGCTGCTGGTCTGATCCAGCGGTCAGCGCCTCGCACGGGCGATCCTGCGTCCGCCTGCGCCGTCTGCAACTCTCTGGAACCTGACCGACGCGGCCATCCTTCGGTCGCTGGATCTTTCCCAAGCGCGTCGGCTCAGCGCGCCAGTTCCGCCGGTGCGATCGGCTCTTCCGTGGGGGGCTTCCTGACCGGCACGACCGAGGCCTTCTTCAAGGCATCCCGACCCTCCTGAATCGCGTCGTGAAGGCTGCGCGCGCCGATGCGCAGGACACGCGCATAGCGCTCGGCGATGCGCTCGAGCGCGAGCCCGACGCGGGCTGCGGGTAGTTGGGTCACGGCGTCGATGGTCTCGTTGGCGGCGCTGCCGAGGATGCGCAGCAGGTCGACATCGCTGTCGGGCTTGCGCACCGGCGCGTCGAGCGGCAGGCGCCGGATCATGTGCAAGACCTCGTCGCCGAGTCCCCAGTGGCGCGCCACGGCAAAGCCGAAAGCTGCGATATCGACGCCGAGCACCGCGTAGGCCGCTGCGTCTTCGCTCAACCCGCCTGCCTCGGCGGACTGCGCTCCGTCCGACGCCTCCGGCGACTGCATCAGGTTGTCGATCTGCTCGGCCTCGTCGGCAAAGTGATAACGGACCAGCACTCGGCCCAGGCTCTGCATCACGGTGATCAGGTAGACGACTTCGGCGTCGTAGCCGGCCGGGCGCAGCGCCTGGGCGACATGCCCGGCGAGGCGGATGCGCTCCATCGTCTTCTTCAGCCGGGCAGCGCCGGCGTCGTCGAGCGCACCGGGCCATGTCCGCAGCGCGTTCGCCGCCTTGCGCACGCCGTTGACGCCGATCAACGCAACGATGCGGCGCAGCGTCAGCACCGTGCCATTGCCCGGGACCTGGGTACCCTGCACCTGCGCGGTGTTCAGGGTGCGCAGCAGTTCGAAGCTGAGCGCCAGGTCCGGCAGGATCTGCCCGGCGATCGCGTCGGTGTGCTTGCCCTCGGAGGCGATCAGCCGTGCGACGCGGGCAGCGAGCCCGGGCAATGCCGGCAGATGACCGACGCTGTGCAGGCGGTCGAGAAGGAGCGCCACCGGCCCGCCGTTGTCTTGCGACTCGGCCGCGAGCCAGCCGCCGAGGGCGCCGAGCAGCGTCCGGGCGCCGCGATAGCGCAGGCGTTCCTGCGGCGACGTCGCTCGGTTGGCGATCGCCCGCAGTGCATCGGCCACCGGCAACGGCGACGTCCAGGGCAGGCGCAACGTGTCGCGACCCAGCGGGGTCAGCCGGGCGATCACCTGGCCGGTATCGGCCAGGCCCAGCGCCGGTTCCCCGGCCAGCAGGTGATGCAGCAGAACGCCGCAGGCAAGGACGTCACGCTCGGCGCCCTCGCGCTGGTCGCGCAGCAGCGCCGGGTCCATCGCCATCCCGCGGCTGCCTGCGCCTCGGGCCCGCCGCGCGGACGTCGTGCCGCCGCCGTGCGCGGCGAGCGCCATCACCCGGACCCGGCCGCGGTCATCGATCAGCAGGTTCTGGAGTTGGACATCGCCGTGAGCGATCCCGGCCTCGTGGGCATAGGCCAGGCCCAGCAGTGCATCGCAGAGCCAGCCGCCGACCTCCACCGTCGCCGGCGGCGGATGCGCGCCGAACCATTCGGCCAGGGTGATGCCGACGCTGCGGGCGACGGCGACGAAGGGCCAATGGTCGTTGACGCCGATCTCTTCCACCGGCGCGAGATTCGGATGTTCCAGACGCGCCGCACGCCGCGCGCGCTCCAGCCATTCCGCGAGCGCTGCCGTGTCCTGCGGCTGATCGCGCGGCAATGTCAGCATCACCTCCGCACCGTTGCGAGGGTCGTGGGCGAGCCAGACCATCGTCGCGAGGCTCTTGCCGACGAGGGCCTTGAGGCCGAAGCGCCCGAAAGCCCGGGTCGGCCCGGGTGTCATGTCGGCGTGTGCGTGGGCAAGCATGGAAGGAATGGGCGGTCTTGCCGATTGGACGCCCGCCGAGGACTGTCCGGTCGGCAGATCAGCCGTCACGAATGTGCTCAATTCCGCGCTTCGGTCGCGCCCGGCACGTCCTCGATCGCATCGACATCGATCTCCACGAGGCTGCCCTCCCCGCTGACGAACGCGCAGCGGACGTGGGCCCCGGGCTGGAGACGCCGAACGGCACGCGCGTAGCGGCGCAACTGGGCCCGATATGCGGGATCCCGCTCGGGCGCGTGGCGCAGCTTGTAGTCGAGCACCCACCAGGTCAGCGCGCCCGCGTCATCGAGGGCGACGAGGCGGTCGATCCGCAGGACATCCCCGCCGTCGGCGACGTCGACCTCGTTGCCGGCCCACGACAAGGCAGGCCCGCGAAAGAAGCGCGCGCAATCCGGGCTGTTCCAGATCACGCCGGCAATGCGCTCGACCTCCACGGCGGCGACGTCGAATTCGCGCGCCGCGGCGTCGGCAAGGAACGCGATGGCGACATCGGACGGCGCCGCGGCCGCCCATTCGAGCACCCGGTGCACGGCCTTGCCGAGCCGGGTCGGTTCGTCCTCGCCCGGCGGCGGACGGGAGGCAGCCAACGCAGGCGCTGCGGTCGATGCCGTGGATGCGGTGGATGCGAGTACCGGTCCTCGCCACGGGGGCAGCACGCGCAGCACCGGCACATCCACGTCGGCCGTTGCGTCGGCAGCCCCTGCCAGAGCAGGCTGCCACGGGGCCGCGACGCCCTCGATCCTTTGCCACCACGACCGATCCGCGGGCACCTGGTAGGGCGCCGTCGCGCTGAAGACGAGAAGCTCCCGGGCGCGCGACATGGCCACGTAGAGACCGTTGAGCTCCTCGCGGCGGCGCGCCTGAATCTCGCGGTCGCGCAACGGTTCGAGCGACGGCGCGCAGCGCAGCTCCGAATAGACGAAAGCGCACACCAGAGGTTGCGCCGCCTCGACGGGCCAGTCGACCAGCAGCAGGGCCGATTCCGCCGCCCGCGGCTCCGGGTCGGCATCGACGACGAAAACGGCGCGGGCCTCGAGGCCCTTGGCACCGTGCACCGTCAGCAGTTGCACCGCATCGAGCTGCGCCGGCGAAGCCACGCGCAACGCGCGCCGCTTCAGCGCGCGCACGAAGTTGTAGGGCGTCGCGTAGCGGGCACCGTCCAGGGTCAGTGCCAGTCCGAGCAGCGCATCGATCGCGCCCAACGCGGCGATCCGGCGCTCCCTCGGCACCGCAGCAGCCACACGCTCGCGATAGCTGCCCTCGGCGACGATGCGGTCGAGCAGGTCATGCGGGGGCAGCGCAGACGCCGCCCCACGCCAGCGCCGCAGGAGGTCTGCGGCGCGGCGCAGCGACGGGCTCGGCACGTCTCCATGCAGCAATGCCGGCCACCAGCCTCCCCGCTCTGCAGCGACCGACGCCAGCAGCACCAGATCGTCGTCGCTCGCACCGAACAGCGGCGAGCGCAGCGCATGCGCGAGCGACAGCGTGTGCCGCGGCGACACCAGCACGTCGAGGACGGCGACGAGATCGCGCGCCTCGATCGCGTCGAGCAACGTGAAATCCTCTGCCGCCGCGTGCGGCAGGTGCAGCGCGGAGAGACTCGCAGCCACCAGCCCGAGCGACTCGCGTTTGCGACACAGCACGTAGATCTCGCCCGCCTTCCACCCGCCATCGGCAAGCAGGTCGCGCACCGTGGCGCCCACCCGCCGCGCTTCGGGCTCGCGGACCCGCTCTTCCGCGATCACGCGAGCGACGGTGAGGCTGTCGCGCCAGGCCGTCGGATCGTCCGTGCCGGCCGTGCCACCGACGTCGGCCGCAGCCGGACGGAGCTGCCTCGGCAGCGCGAAGACGCCGGCCTGCGCCACCGGATCGATCTCCGTCGTGTGCCGCCTGAAACCGGTGAAGTCGCCGGCGCGCTGGGCTTCCTCGAAGACAGCATTGATGGCCGCCAGCACCTGCGGAGCGTTGCGCCGCGTGTGGTCGCAGGCGAGATGGCTGCCTTCCAGGCCCTCGGTGACGAACTCGCGCGCCGCCTCGAAGACGCGAGGCTCGGCGCGACGAAAGCGGTAGATGCTCTGCTTCGGGTCGCCGACGATGAAGACCGACGGTGGTCTCTGGCCGCTGGCCCCTCCCCCCGCACCGGCGTAGCCCGACAGCCAGGCCTGCAACGCCTGCCACTGCAGCGGACTGGTGTCCTGGAACTCGTCGATCAGGACGTGGCGGATGCGGGCGTCGAGGCGTTCTTGCACCCAGCCGGCGAGCGTCGCGTCGCGCAGCAACGCGAGCGCGCAGCGTTCGAGGTCCGCCATGTCGGCCAGGCCCCGGGCGCGCTTGTAGGCGGCGGCCTCGCGCAGCAGGACGCGCGCCAGCCGCACCATCCGCAGGTGTTCCTCGTGACAGGCCTGCTGATGACAGGCGCGCTGGATGTCCTCGAGCACCTCGAGCGCTGCGGCGACACCGGGCGCATCGATCCGCTGGCGCGGCTTGCCCTCCTGGGTGTAGAGCGCGGCGCGGGCAGCGTCGAAACGCGCCCGGGGCTCGGCCGCATCGAGAGCCGCCGCCAGCAGCTCGCCCTGGCGCCGGCACGTCCCCCCCTTGTCGGCGCGCATCGCCACCGTCGCCGCACGCAGCACCGCGGCAACGGCGGGAGCGTCGACATGCTCGGCGGGGTGGCCGTAGACGGCGTAGGACGGCCAATGCCGGTGCGCCGGGGGCACGCTCGCTTCGAGCGTGCCGGCGGCATCCGCCAGCTCGAGCTCGACGCGCTTGTCCCACGCAGCGTCGAGCCAGCGCCGCGCCTGGCTGCGGCCGCGGTCGCGGATCAGGGCGTGGAAGTCCGCGCCGAGCGCCGCATCCGCCAGCACCGCGGCATGGAAACGCCGCAGGATGGCAGGCCAGTGCTCGGACAGGTCGTCGACGATCTCCACTTCCGCATGCAGGCCGAGCTGCGTCAGCAGGTCTATCGGCGCGCCGCGCAGCAGCTGCGAGAACCAGGCGTGGAACGTGCGGATCTCGACCGGGCGCCCGGCGTTGAGCACCCGTTCGTACAGGCCCCCGAGGAGCGGAGCGAACTCGCGCGCGCGGGCTTCGTCGAGCCCGCGCGCGCGCAGCTCCGTAAAGCGGCGCTCGTCATCGCACTGCCCGTGCGCGAAGGCGCGGAGCCACTCCTGGAGGCGGGTGCGCATCTCGCCCGCGGCTTTGCGCGTGAAGGTGATGGCGAGGATCTCGTGCGGCTCGGCCCCTTCGAGCAGCGCCCTCAGGACGCGCGAGACCAGCATCCAGGTCTTGCCCGCGCCGGCGCAGGCCTCGACAGTGACGCTGCGGCGCGGGTCGCACGCCGCGGCGTAGAACGCCTCGCGGCTGGCGCTGCCGCCATCGATGCGGTAGGCCGCCGGGCGTGTCGCGCGCACGGTGCTCAACGGCGCGACCCCGGCGCGCTCACGGTCGGCCTGCGGGTCATGCCTCGAGCACCGGCCATTGGTCGCGGCGACACAGGCCACGCGCTTCGCAGTAGGTGCAGGCGCTGCCGTCGCCGAGGGCCGGAAGCGCAGCACCGGCGCGAATGCGCGCCAGTTCGCTGCCGAGTCCGGCGACGAGGCGCGCGGCGGTGGCCTCGACGGCCGGATGCTCGATCGGCCGGATCAAGCCGCTCTCGTCGAGCGGCAGGTAGGCGGCCTCGATCGGTCCACCGGCCTCGGACTGGCCCGCCATCAGCGCGGCATAGAACGCCAGCTGCGTGTCTTCGGAGGGCCGCTTCATCATCTCGCGCAAGGCCTGCGCGCTGCCGGTCTTGTAGTCGATCAGCTGCGTGACGGCGCCAGCCTCGGCGACGGGGCGACTGTCGACGCGGTCGACGATGCCGTGCATGGCGATGCCCTGCCAGGCCTCGGGCTGCGCGGCGAGTTCGACCTCGCCGTCGAGCCAGCGCGCGCCGGCGGCATCGCGCCCATGCAACCACGCGACATAGCGCGGCACGAAACGCGCGAACGTCGCCTGGAACGGCAGGAAGGAGGCCGCGTCGAATCTCATTTCGGCCTCGATCTCGTCGGCAATCGCGTGCAGTCGCTGTTCTTCGGCGGCGCGCTCGAGCGGCGCCGCGCGGGTGGCGTGGAAGCGGTGCAGCACGGCGTGCAGCCAGGTGCCGTAGTCGCGCTTCTCGAACTCGTCGTCGAGCTCGTCGGCCTCGCGCAGCCGCAGCAGCCGCAACGCGAAGAAGCGATAGGGGCATGTCCGCAGGGCCTCACAGGCACTGGCGCTGAGGCGCCCGGGCAGCAAACCCGGCGCGCGCGGAAGCGGCCGCGCCACGGGGGTCGCCTCGGTCCGCCGCTCGAGGGTGCAGTCGGCGGCTTCGGGGATCGGACCGAGGCCCTGGCGGAGGCGCGCGAGTTCGAGGCGCTCGACCAGCGGACTCGGCGCCAGCGGCTCGCCGCCATCGTCGACGCGCCGCGACAGCGCGACGCGCGGCACTCGCAAGGCCTGGACGAAGGCGAGCAGTTCGGCGTCACGGCGCTCGGCCGCGGTCGGCACGCCGAGCTCGCGGGCGAGTGCATCGGCAAGCAGCGGATGTGGCGGCGGCATCGCGCCGAGTCGCTTCTCGTCGGCCGCGGCCAGGACCACACTGGCGAACGGTCGAAGCGTGACGCGTTCCAGCGGCGTGACGACCACGGGAGCGTCGGGGACGGCTTCCGGCAGGAACGTGCCGTCCTCCAGGGCACCGTCGATCCATTCGCCGAATTCCTCGAAAGTCATCGGCTCGTCACCGAAGTCCCGGCGCACGTGCTGAACGGCTTCGAGATGAAGCGCCGTGAGGACCTGGCGTCCGGCCGCATCGGCCTGCAACAGCGCCAGCGTCCCGCAACCTTCGAGAGCGTCGCTCAGTGCGTCCAGCCACGCGGCCAGGCGACGTCCGCGCACAGCCCGCAAACGCGCGACCGCGTCGGTCGCGGCCTGCCAGAGACGGGCCGCGGCGGGCTCCAGGCGCTGCGCATCGACCGCGACCGGATGACTCCACTGGTGGTGGCGCAACGAGTGCTCGAGGGCGTGCACGGCCTGCCCGGCATGTGCGATCCCGGGCCACTCCACGCAACCCTTGAGCCAGTCGAGCCAGTCGTCGCTGCCAGCGTCGCCGCGGGCGGCGCGCAGCAACGCGACGACACGTGCTGCGGCGCGGGTCGTCGACAACTTCCAGCCGGTCTCGTCCTGAAGCGGCACGTCGTGGCGGGCGAGGAGGGCCCGCACCCGCCGCATGAGCAGCCGATCCTGCGCGATCAGTGCGACCGGTGCCCGACCGGCCCCCAGATCCGCCAGCACCCGCGCGGCCGTGGACTGCGCCTCGGCTTCGAAATCGGCGCAGATCACGATGTCGACCGACGCCGCGACCGCGGCATCCAAGAAGGGATCGGCCAGCGTTGCATCGCTGTCGATCAACAAGCGACCGGCAGCGTCATCGGCCGATTCGAGCAACGCATCGACCACAGGATCCGCGCCGCCGGCCTTCACCATGATCCAGGCCGACGGTCGCAACGAAAACAACACGTCCGTCGGCGAGGCGTCCGAAGCTGCGGCCCATTCGAGTGCGATCCGCCCCAGCGCCCGTTCGGTAGCTCCCGGGCCGGCCTGCACCCCCAGCAAGGCTCGACCGCGCTCCCAGTGCGCCGGGCGCCGGGCAACGGGCACGGCCGCTGCGGCGCGCACCAGGGCGTGCGCGCTGGCCACCAGTGCGGCAACCCCGTGGTCGAAGGCGCGCGGGTCGGAGCGCGACCAGCGCGCAGCCCAGCCCTGAGCCTGCAACATGCGCCGTGCGACGAGGCGATCGATTGCAGGGTCGAAGGTCACTTGCCCGGGCGCAGGGGGCACGACCGGGGCGAGACTGCGTGCCAGGGTCAGGGTCGTCTCGATCCGCGGCATCCATCGGCCGGTGCGCGCCCAGGCGCGGCGGGCCAGCGGCAGGTGCTGCGCGAAAGGCACCAGCACGATGGCGTCGCGCCACGCATGGCGCTCGTCGCCGTTCCAGGCCTGGGCGAGACGCACGACCTCCGACCAGGGGTCGGGGGCGCGGAAGTCAAGGGGACGCGAGGCTATCGAAACCATAGGCAGGAAGTGGTCGGTGCCGCGCGAAGCGAGGAACGCCGCGGACTCCGATGTGTCAGAATCATTGTGCCTTCCCCAAGGGCATCAGGACCACACACCATGAGCAGCGATCTGATCCAGCACACCTCCGATGCGGCCTTCGACAGTGACGTCCTGAAGGCCGACAAGCCGGTGCTCGTCGACTACTGGGCCGAATGGTGCGGACCCTGCAAGATGATCGCGCCGATCCTCGACGAGGTCTCCAAGGACTACGACGGCCGCCTGAAGATTGCCAAGATGAACGTCGACGAGAACCGCGACGTGCCGGCGAAGTTCGGCATTCGCGGCATTCCGACGCTGATGCTCTTCAAGGACGGCCAGCTGGCGGCCACCAAGGTCGGCGCACTCTCGAAGGCCCAGTTGACGGCTTTCATCGACAGTCATCTATAATCCGGACTAACCGCAGCAGGCGCCGCTCCCATCCCGGAGCGGTACCGGCCGCAAGCCAGCCAGCCAGCGCGCCCCCCGGTTGCGTCGATCTGCCGCCAGTCGGCACTTCGATGTCCTCATGACGGCGTGAAATCGGCCCCCGCTTCAGCGGTCCTCGTTTCCCGTTCCCCCACGCGCGTTCCAGCCGCGGCCGCCCCGGCCGCAGCTCTCCCCGCCGGCGCAGCGGTCGTGTTCGACGACCCCTCGTCCCAGGCGATCTCACTCCAGGGTGTTCACCCATGCATCTGTCAGAACTCAAACTGATCCACGTCTCCGAGCTCATCAAGATGGGCGAGGCGCTCGAGATCGAGAACGTCGCCCGGATGCGCAAGCAGGAGCTGATGTTCGCGATCATGAAGAAGCGCGCCAAGGGCGGCGAGCAGGTCTTCGGCGACGGGGTGCTCGAGGTGCTGCCCGACGGCTTTGGCTTCCTGCGCTCACCGGACGCCAGCTACATGGCCTCCACGGACGACATCTACCTGTCGCCCAGCCAGATCCGGCGCTTCAACCTGCACACCGGCGACATGGTCGAGGGCGAGGTCCGGGTCCCGAAGGACGGCGAGCGCTACTTCGCACTCGTCAAGGTCGACGTCGTCAACGGCCTGACGCCCGAGGAGAGCAAGCACAAGATCATGTTCGAGAACCTGACGCCGCTCTTTCCGAAAGAGCAGTTCAAGCTCGAGCGCGATGTCAAGTCGGACGAGAACATCACGAGCCGGATCATCGACCTCATCGCCCCCATCGGCAAGGGCCAGCGTGCCCTGCTGGTCTCGGCGCCGAAGAGCGGCAAGACGGTGATGATGCAGAACCTCGCCCATGCGCTGATCGCCAACTACCCCGAGGTCTACCTGATCGTCCTGCTGGTCGACGAGCGTCCCGAGGAAGTGACCGAAATGCAGCGCACCGTGCGCGGCGAGGTCATCAGTTCGACCTTCGACGAGCCGGCCGCACGCCACGTGCAGGTCGCCGAGATGGTGATCGAGCGCGCCAAGCGCCTCGTGGAGCTGAAGAAGGACGTGATCATCCTGCTCGACTCCATCACCCGGCTGGCGCGTGCCTACAACAACGTGCTGCCCTCGTCGGGCAAGGTCCTGACCGGCGGCGTCGACGCCAACGCACTGCAGCGCCCGAAACGCTTCTTCGGCGCGGCCCGCAACATCGAGGAAGGCGGATCTCTGACCATCATCGGCACCGCGCTGGTCGAGACCGGCAGCCGCATGGACGAGGTGATCTACGAGGAATTCAAGGGCACCGGCAACTGCGAGATTCACCTCGACCGGCGGATGTCGGAAAAGCGCGTCTACCCGTCGATCTTGCTGAACAAGTCCGGGACCCGGCGCGAGGAGCTGTTGCTCAAGCCGGAGATCCTGCAGAAAACCTGGATCCTGCGCAAGCTTCTCTATTCGATGGACGAGATCGAGGCGATGGAGTTCATCCTCGAGAAGATGAAGGCGACCAAGAACAACCACGACTTCTTCGACATGATGCGTCGGGGCGGCTGACGCTATAATTCGAGGTTCCGCTTCGGAAAGTGCGTCGAATCCCTCGGCGTGGCTTCCCACCCACCAGCGCAGAGAGGCACACATGAAAGAAGGCATCCATCCCACCTACCGGGAAGTCTGCTTCCAGGATCTGTCGAACGGCTTCAAGTTCGTGACGCGCTCCTGCGCACAGACCCGCGAGACGATCAAGATGGAAG
>JBBQCD010000019.1:0-65152 GCA_038318385.1 Burkholderiales bacterium
GCCAGCACTGGCCCATCTCGGGCGGGAGCGCGATCTGCGGGAATTCGGGCGTGAGGGTCTGGGTGAGGTCGACGACGCGGATGCGCCGGGACGCCATCGCCTTGACGAGCTGGCCGAGGAGGGAGGGCAGGGCGGCGGCGAGCTTGCGCTTTCTCGTCGCGACGGCGGAGGTCGGGGTCGATGTCATGGAGCCGATCGTCGCACGTCGGCCGAGATTGTTGAAGACTTCAGTCTGCGCTCGTGGCCGCGGCTGGCTCTCGCAGCGACGTCTGCCCGCATCGGGCAATTCAGGCGCCCAGGAGTTGACCCCCATCGACGGTCAGGACCTGGCCGGTCATCCAGCGCGCATGGGGTGATGCCAGGAAGAGGACGACCTCGGCGACTTCCTCCGGTGTGCCCATGCGACCGAAGGGAATGCTCTTGAGCGTTCGCCGGTAAAGCTCCGGGTTGTCGACCTTGCGTTGATCCCAGACCCCACCCGCAAACTCGATCGAGCCCGGCGCGACCGCGTTCACACGGATGCCTTGTCGGCACAACATCGCCGCCTGGCTCCCCGTGTAGCTGTTCATCGCGGCTTTCGCGGCCGCGTAAGCAGCGGACCGCGTCGACGGCCGGAAGGCCGAAATGGAAGAGACATGGACGATGCTCGCTCCGCCCGCGGCGCCCGCGCGCTGCAGCCACGGGAGCGCAGCCTGGGAGCTGCGAACCATGGCCATCACGTCCACCGACAGGTTGGAGGCCCACGCCTCTTCGTCGTCGCCCATGCCGAAGCCGGACGCGTTGTTGACGAGGACGTCGATGCCGCCCAGCGCGTTCGCCGCGGCAGGCACCCATGCGGCGATGGACGCAGCGTCGGCGAGATCGCAGCTCATCGCGTGAGCCGCGTGGCCATACTGCGCGATCTCGACGCGAGCGGCCGCCAGCGCCGGTTCGCCGCGAGCGCACAAGGCAACGCCAGCGCCGGCCGCTGCAAACTGAAGCGCGATGGCTTTGCCTATACCGCGGCTGCCACCTGCGATGAGAACACGCTTGCCGGCAAAGTCGAAGGACATTTGATCTCCCGTGTGGATGTGCGATACCTGCTGAACCGGGGTAGTGTGCCTCCCCGGCCCCGAGATCTACTGGCATCCCCCCATCCCGGGCTCGAGCCACGACGGGAACAATCCGGACGTCGCACTCGATCGAAACCGAGGTGGGAGGGAGCAGTGCAGTTCGACGGCCGTCTCCAGTTGTTCGGGCAGGCTTGCTGGATCACGTCGCAGCGCAGCGTCGAGCTGCCCGACAACCTGCCCGGATACCTGATCGCTTATCTGGCCTGCCGCGGCGACTGGGTCGAGCGCGAAACGCTGGTTGCGCTCTTCTGGCCCGACCGGATGGAAAGCGAGGCGCTGCACAACCTGCGCGCCAACCTGCATCGGGCGCGCAAGCTTCTCGGCGATTGGTCCGCCGACCAGGCACTCGAGTCCCAGCCGCGCCGTGTCCGCATCGCCGTGCCGACAGACATCGCGAAGTTCCGCGCTGCGATCGGCCGTGGTGCCTGGGCCAGCGCCGCGCTGCTGCACCCTCGCACATTGCTGCGGCCCTGGTCGTTCCGCGGCTTTGCTCTCGTCGAGGAATGGGCCGGCGTCGAGCGCGCCGCTCTCGACGCCGCATGGCGCAGCGCCGCGCTGCGGGCCGCGGAGCAACACGAGCTGGCGGGCCAGCCGGTGCACGCGGCGCAGTTGCTGTTGCGGCTCCTCGAATCCCTGGACGCGCCGACCGAGGACGCCGTGCAGATGCTGCTGCGCGTGGCCGCCGACGCCGGCCAGCGCGATGCGGCGCTGGCACAGCACGAACGCCTTCGGCAATGGCTGCGCGACGATCTCGACGTCGAGCCCACGCATCAGACCGAAGAACTGGCGCGGGTGCTGCGTCAGCCGGATTCGGCTGCGCCCTCGGTGCTTCGAAATGCAATGGCAGGCGTCCCGCGCGCCGTGCTCCAGCCGCCGCGGCTGATCGGGCGCGACGCCGAGCGCACGCTGCTGGCCGAGCGCAGTCGATGCGTCGTCCTCGTGGCTGGCGAGCCTGGCGTCGGCAAATCGCGGTTGCTCGAGGAAGCACTGCCGGGCGCCTGCTGGATTGCCTGCCGGGAGGGGCTGCAGCGCGTGCCGTTCGCTCCGCTGATCGAGTGGATCGACGACCAGCGCGACGCGCTGCCCGAGCTCGGCGTATACCGCCGCGACCTGGCGCGGCTGGTACCCGCATTGCTCGAAGGCGAGCAACTGCCGCCCCCGGACCCCGCCACCGCCAAGCCGCGCCTTCAGCAGGCACTTCTGCACCTGCTGGAAACGCGTCGTGTCGCGTTGGTGTTCGACGACGTCCAGTGGGTCGACGCCGCCACGCGCGAGCTCATCGTCCTCCTGGCGCGGCGCGCAACGGTGTCTTTGCGGCTGGCCTTCCGCAGCAACGAGATTCAGGGCGAGCTGCAGGCTCTGCTGGATTCATTGGATGCCAGTGGTCCCGTCGATCGCATCGATCTGCAGGCGCTGACTGCCGACGACCTGCTCCAGTTGCTGACTGCGATGAGCGGCTCCCCGGTGGCTGCGCCCCTGTTCAACGCCTGGCTGCACCGGCGCACCGGCGGCAATCCGTTCTTCGTGCTGCAGACCTTGCGCGCGCTGTTCGAAAGCGGCCGCCTCGACGCCGCCCGTGGCGTCGAGGGATGGGCGAGCGCGCTCGACGCCATCACGCAGGACTACTCCGAGCTGCAGATCCCGTCTCGCGTCACCGACCTGATCGGCCAGCGCGTACGCGCCATGAGCGCCGATGCACGGCGCGTGCTGACGGTGGTGGCGGTGGCCGGCGATGCGCGGGCAGTCGAGCCGATTGCGAACGTTGCCGGCTTGTCGCCCTGGGCGACGGCCGAGGCCATCGCCGAGTTGCAGCGCAATGGCCTGCTGCGCGATCACGCCATCGCCCATGACCTGGTGCGCCAGAGCGTCTACGGCGCTGTTCCGGACTCGCTGCGCAGCGTTTTGCATGCCGGTGTGGCATGCCACTTCGCCGGTCGGTTGCGTGAAGAACAGATTGCCGAGCACTGGTGGCAGGCCGGCGACACGCAGCAGGCATTGCCGGCCACCGTGCGGGCCAGCGCCAGCCTGCGGCACGCAGGGCTGCACGACGAGGCGCTGGCGCTGACGGCGCGGGCCATGGACCGGGTGAGCGACAGCGCCGAAACGGCGCGCCTGCTGGTGGTGCGCGCGCGCATCCGGCTCGAACGCGGCGAACTGGCCGAGGCGGAGGCCGACGCAGGCGCTGCCCTCGACCAGGCTGTGGCGCCGCACGACCGCGCCGCAGCCTTCCTGGTGATCTCGTCGCTGCGGATCCATCAGGGCCGCGTCGAGGACGCGCGACTGGCGATGCTCGAAGCGGCCGGCTCGGATGCCGACCACGAAGGCCTGTTGATCGAGTCGGCGCGGGTCGCGGAATTGCAAGGGCGCGCCTCGGACGTCGTCGGCAACCTGGCGCTGCGCTTGGCCCAGCTGCGCCTGCGGCCGCCGGGCCACGAACTGGTGCGGGTCCTGACCAGTCTCGGCGGTGCCTACAACGACCTCGGGGAGGTCGAGCGTGGCCTGGAGTGCCTGATGGAGGCCTACCGCCTGGCCGGACACCTGAACGCCCGTTATGCGCAGGTCGACGTCGCCATCAATCTGCTCTGGGGACTTTCGGCGCTGGGGCGCAACGAAGAGGCGGTGGCGATCGCCGAGGAGGCGCTCGCGCTGGGCGAATACGACAGCACACCGACCTTGCGCAACAACCTGTGCTGGTCGCTGCGGGAGCTGGGCCGAGTCGAAGACGCGATGCGGCTATCGGAGGTGCTGGTCGCCGGCAGCGACCCCACGCTGGCGCTGATCGCGTTGGCACGCCTGACCGACATGCGTTTGAGCACTCCGGCTCCCAGCGACGAGGCGGCACGCCTGATCGACGCGATGTTGGCCAGGCTGGACTCGACCGACATCTATGTCGCCCATACGAGCGCCGCCAGAACGGTCTTGCGGCATGGCAGCAGCGCACAGGTCGATCGCATCCTCGGCTACTTGAAGCCGCACGCAATCGACCCCTGGATGCACCGTGAGCTCAGCGCCGCGATGGTGGCGCGCGGGATCGATCCTCTCCCCCACATCGGCGCCGAACAGGCCTCCTAGCGCATCCGCCTGTCGCGCGGCACTTGCCGCATTGACGCCGCATTGACGCCGCCCGCGCACAGTCGCGGCGTGACCACCCCTCACTCGCATCCGCACCAGCGCCGCAGCTATCTGCTGCGCGTGACGCTCGAGCAGGGCGCGCGGCGCTTCCTGGTGCAGGACCTAAGCACCGGCGAGCGGCGCGAGTTCGCCGACGAGGATCAGCTGAAGCGCTTTCTGGCCGAGCACCGTCCGGCACGCCTGCGCTGAGGGTCGATGGGGGGCGGCGCGTCATGGAAGGAAAAGCGACATGAATGCAGCAGTGGCCCGGCGCGTGGCGCCATGGATGCTCGGCCTGGCGTTGGCGGTGGTGCTGGCCGCCTGCGGCGGAGGCAGTGGTGACGCACCCGCCCCCAGCCGCATCGAGGCGGGGCCGCAAGGCGTGTTGCTGACCCGGGTCGGCGACAGCCGCACCCTCTCGGGTCAGCCGCTCGACGCGGCCGGCACGCCGATGGCCGGCCCGGTGAGCTGGTCCTCGAGCGACCCGGCAGTCGTCTCCGTGGACAGCTCGGGGACGATTCGCGCCCTGGTCGCTACCGGCAGCGCCCGAGTCACGGCATCGAGCGGCACGCTGCAATCGAACGCGGTCCTGGTGACGATTGCGCAGCCGGTGGCCGGCGCCCAGCTGCTCGCCGACCACCAGATCGTCGCAGGCCCGACCGCGGTGGACCCTTCCGCAGTGCCCGCCGCCGGCAACGCCTACGAGGTCGTTCTGCGCGGGGTGCTGCCGCTGGCGGTGGGCGTCATCGTCTTGGCCAGCGAGTCGGCCAGCGTGGCCGGGCGGGTGCTGTCGGTGCTGCCCGAGGGTACCGATCAGCGCGTGCGCCTGGCCGTCGTGCCGCCGAACCAGTTGTTCAGCGCCTTCGACTTCGACGACAGCGTCGACCTGAGGCAGGGGCCGCTGGAGATCCCGGCCGAATTGACGGCCCTCTACGACGTGGCGCAGACCGGCAACACCTTCGTCTTCACGCCGAAGCCGGGTGCGTTCAGTGCCCTGACGGGCGCGGCCGCCGCGGCAGCGGGGAGCCATCGCAAGACGATCGCCGCCACCGCCAGCCGCCCCTTGCCGCCGCTGCCGCCTTTCCGGGAATGCTCGGCCGACATCGCCTTCGCCGAAGGCCTGCCGGTGCCGCTGGCTTTGTCCGCACCGCCGACGTTCGAGTTCACGATCGATGGCACGGTTCGGCGCCTGGCCAATGCGCAGGGCACCAGGATCATCGTCGCCGGCAGCCCGACCTTCAAGGTGAATTCGGTGCTCGAGATCAAGTCAGCCTTCGAGGCCAAGATCGGCTGCACGCTGACTTTGGCGAGGCGCACGTTCCGCGCTCCGGGCTGGGCCGGGTTGTTCTTCGGCGGCGACGTCGAGCTGGCGGTCGGCTTCGAGGTCGGCGGCAAGGTGACGCTGCTCAGCGCGAAGGTCGGCGGTACGGCCGCCCTGAACACGACCGTCTCGGCCACGCTCGACTGCCCGGCGGTCGGCAGCTGCACGCTCGATGGACGTAGCACCGCGCAGACCGCACTGACGCCGGTGCTGCAGGCGCCCGCTCTGGAGCAGGCGCAGTTCGAGCCGAGCGTGAACCTGTTCGGCCTGATCTCGCTCGAGGCCGGCAACGCCGATGTACAGCAACTGCAGTTCAAGGCGATCGAGATCAAGGCCGGCGCCGAGCTCGCCGGCAGCCTCGCCCCGGAGGCCTTGCAGATCGCCAACCCGGATCCGGACACCGGCCGTTCGAAGTACGCCCTGGCCTTCAAGGGCGAGGTGGGGCCGGGCATCGAACTGGGCGAGTTTCTCGGCTTGCTGGGTCTCGGCAATGCGGTGCCGCTGAAGCTGGCATTTGCACTCGACCTCGGAACATCGCCCGGCGCCTTGAGTGTCGCGGCCGATCGTGCGCGCTACCTGCCGGGCGAGCGAGCCACCGTGACAGTCAAGCTCGTGCCGGCAACGACGCTGTTCCCGAGTGGCCGCTTCTACAACGTCGATCGCGTCGTGCTGCGGCGCAAGACCGGGCTGATCACCACCGAAGTGCTGGCCGAACAGGCGGCTACCGCGGGCCAGACCGACTTCACGCTGGCTTTCGATTCGACGGCACTGCTCAACGCGGGCGAGATCGTTGCCTTCGTCGTGACCAAGGCGTTGCCGCTGGATCCGCCGATGCTGGAGCTGGCCGCGGCACAGGGGCCGAATGTCGTCACCATCGAAACGGCAAACCTGCCCCGCGCCGGCGTGGGCCGGGTCTACAGCGCCATCCTGGCGGCACAGGGCGGAACCACTCCGTACACATGGGTTGCCACCGGGTTGCCGGTGGGCCTCGGCCTGGATGCGAGCTCCGGCGAGATCAGCGGCACGGCTGTCAGTGCCGGCAGCGCGACGGTGGTCGTGACGGTGACGGCAGCCGACGGTTCGACGGCACGACGAACGCTGAGCCTTGTCGCGGAAGTCGGCATCACGGATGTGGCGGGCACGTACACAGGCGAATTGACCCGGTTCGTCGAAGAACGCAACACCGGCCGGATCGAGACCATGACCTTGACGATCCGGCAGGCGGGCGCAACGGTGACGGGCGAGTACGAGGGCACGGCGCTTGACGGCCAGAGCCATGCAGGACAGTTCAGCGGCCGGATCATCGACGACCAACTGCATGTCGACGCTGTCTGGGCAAGCACGGATCCGTCTTGTCCGGGAACGTTCGCCAACAACGGATCTGCGAACGGCTTTCTGTTCGGCTCATTCGGAGCGCCCGGCTTCGTCTACACGGTGAACGTCCTGGAGCAGGATTGCCACCCGGGGTTGCGGAAACAATTGAGGGGAGTCCTGGTCCGAAATTGAATGCCCTGAGAAAGGCGTTCGGCTCGCGGCATTTGCATCCGCCAGATCTGCGCGTCAGAGCGTGCGGCGCAGTGCCTCGAAGAAGAGCTCGGACTGGAGGCGCTCGCCGAGCGTCTGGTCGCGCACGCGCTCGACGACTGCGGCATCGACGGGCACGAGCCTCGATCCCGTCGAACTGGCGATGACCTGGGCCATGCAGGCCCGTTCGAGGTAGTAGAGATCGTCGTAGGCGTGGTCGACGCGCGCGCCGCACACCACCACGCCGTGGTTGCCGAGAAAGGCGACGTCGGCCTTGCCCATGGCGCCGGCGATGCGTTCGCCTTCGGACGAGTCGAGCGCCAGGCCGTTGTAGCGGGCGTCCACGGCGATGCGCCCGTGGAAGCGCATCGCTGTCTGGGAGAGCGCGGTGTCGAGCGTGCGCGCTTCGGTCAGGGTCAGTGCCGTCGCGTACGGCATGTGGGTGTGCAGCACGCAGGCGTGGCCGCACAGGCGGTGGATGGCGGCGTGGATGAACATGGCGGTGGGTTCGACCGGGTGGCGCCCGGCGAGCGCGCGGCCATCGGCGTCGACCATCACCACGTCGTCGGCACCCACCTCGGCCCAGAGCAGGCCGCGCGGGTTGATGAGGAAGCGGCCCGATCGGTCCGGCAGCTCCACGCTGAAATGGTTGCAGACGCCTTCGGCGAGGCCGTGGTGGGCGGCGGCGCGAAGGGCCAGGGCCAGGTCGGCCCGCAGTTGCTGCACGTCTTTCGAATCGTATTCCATGGGTTGCCAGTTTGCGCCTTCGGCGGGTCCCCGTCGTTGCCGATCTCGAGCTCGCTTCCGCTGCCCGTTGGGGCAGGGACCGGCCGTCAACTCATCGCCGGCCGTCGATCGGCCACCACGCGTCCGTCCTTGATCACCAGTGCGAGCCGGCGTACGTTGTGGACATCCTCCAGCGGATCGCCGTCGACCACGATCAGGTCGGCACGCTTGCCCACTTCCAACGTCCCCATGGTTTCACCCATCCCGCAGATCGCCGCGCTGTTCCTCGTCGCGGCGACGAGCGTCTGCCACGGCGTTGCCCCGTCGCGCACCCACAAGCCCATCTCCAGCAGCGCCGCGTCCTTGAGCGGCCGGATGTCGGAGCCGAGCGCCATCTTCACGCCGGCTTTCAGCGCCTTCACGAACCATTCGCGGTGCGTGCCCGATGCGGCATCGGCGCGGCAGCACAGGGCCTGCGCGAGGTTGCGGTTCTTCACCCAGCGCCGCTCCCAGTCGTTGCCGGCCTGATCGGGCGTGAGGTGGCTGATCGCCAGCGTCGGCACGTACCAGGTGTCGTGCTCGAGAAACAGCTCGATGCATTCGTCGTCGAGCGTGTAGCCGTGCTCGACGCTGTGCGCGCCCAGCCGGATGGCCAGCTTCACCGCCTCGGGGTGGGTGGCGTGCGCCATCACCTTGAAGCCGCGCAGGTGGCAGATGTCGAATGCCGCCTTCAGTTCCTCGGGCAGGAAGAACGAATCGCTCGGCTTGTCCCACGACGGCCCCATGATGCCGCCGGTGAGGTTGAGCTTGATGTGGTCGACGCCGTTCCTGATCTGCTCGCGGATGGCCTTGACGAAGCCGTACGGGCCGTCGCATTCGAGGGCGTGGCCCGAGTTCAGGAAATGGCCGCCGCTGGTGGTGAGGAAGTGGCCGGCGGCGTACAGGTTGGGGCCGATGAACTGGCCGCTGTCGAAGGCCTTCTTCCAGGCCACGTCCATGTAGCTGTGGGTACCCGCCGAGCGCATGCCGACGATCCCCGATTCGGTCAGCGCGGCCATCATCTGCGCGCCGAAGCGGGTCATCTGCTCGGGCAGCGGCACGTCGGCGAGCGGCAGGAAGTCGGGGTGCACGTGGACGTCCCAGAGGCCCGGCATCAGCACTGCGCCGCGCAGGTCGATGGCGGTCGCGTCGGCGGCCTCTGCAGGCAGCGCGGCCATCGGGCCGATCGCCTGGATGCTGCCCTCGCCGATCAGCACCCAGGTCGCGGGTCGCGGATCGGGCTGCACCGCATCGATCAGGGTTGCGTTTGTCAGCAGCGTGCGCATGCGGATCTCCGGCTCGCGAAGGGTGGCTGCGACGTCAATCGGGCTTGGCGCCCGATGCCCTGACGATCTTTCCCCACTTCTGCGTTTCCGCCTGCACGAAGTCGCGAAACTCGGCCGACGTGCTGCCGCCCAGCGTGAAGCCGCGCGCGCCGAAGAACTCCTGCATGTCGGGGCTGGCGAGGGCCTTGTTGATCTCCCGGTTGAGCTGCTCGACGACCGGCTGCGGCGTGCCGGCCGGCGCGAACACGCCCTGCCAGGACAGGGCCTCGAAGCCGGGGTAGCCACTCTCGGCCACGGTCGGCACGTTCGGCAGCAGCGGGCTGCGCTGCTTCGAGGTCACAGCGATCGCCTCGATCTTGCCGGCCTGCACCTGCGGCAGCACCACCAGGAAATCGCCGAACATCAGTTGCAGCTGGCCGGCCATCAGGTCCTGCAGCGCGCCGGCGGTCCCCCGGTAGGGAATGTGCACCATGTGCACGCCGGCGGCGATCTTGAACATCTCGCCGGTCAGGTGCATCGACGTGCCGTTGCCGGCCGAGCCGTAGCTGACCGAGGCGGGCTTGTCCTTCAGCAGTGTCACCACCTGCTTGACCGTCTTCGCCGGGAACCCCGGCATGCTCACCAGCACCAGCGGCGCCGAGACCACCAGGCTCACCGGGGTGAAGCTCTTCGTCACGTCGTACGGCAGGTTCGGATACAGCGAGGCGCTGATCGCGTGGGTCCCGGTCACGCCCATCAGCAGCGTGTAGCCGTCGGGCGCCGACTTGGCGACGAAGTCCGACCCGATGGTGCCGCCCGCGCCGGGCTTGTTGTCGACGACGACCGGCTGGCCGAGCGCGGCGTGCAGCTTCTCGCCGATGCGGCGCGCCAGCAGGTCGGTGCTGCCCCCGGGCGGGAACGGCACGACGATGTGGATCGGCTTGGCGGGGAAGGACTGCGCGCCGGCCTCGGGCGCGATCGCCGCCATGACGCTGGCGAGAGCGGCGCCGATCAGCAAGCGGCGCGTGCGGATCGCGCGGCGGCGGTTCGACGGGAAGCGCGGTGAGGTCGTGAGGATCGTGGCAGTCGTCATCGTGTCACTCCAGGGTGTCGGGTGGGAAGGTGGCAGGCATGGCGCCGTGTCAGAAGCGGTCGGGCCGGAACGGTGCGAGATCGACCTGGGTCGGCCGGCCGGCGACGAGGTGCGCGACCTCTCGACCCGTGGATGCGCCCAGGCACATGCCGACGTGGCCGTGGCCGAAGGCGAGCCAGGCGTTGGCGGCATGGCGCGTGCGGCCGATCACCGGCAGGCTGTCCGGCAGGCAGGGGCGGTGGCCCATCCAGCGCGTCACCTCGGAGGTGTCGAGCCGCGGGAAGAGATGCCGGCCCTGCGTCAGCAGCGCGTCGGCGCGGGCGTAGTCGGGCGCGGCCGTCAATCCGGCGAATTCCACCGTGCCGGCCAGTCGCAGCCCCATCGCCATCGGGTTGACCATCAGGTTGCGCTCGACCGCCATCACCGTGTGATTGAGCTTCAGGTTCGAGCTGCGCACGGTGACGTGGTAGCCGCGCTGCGTTTCCAGCGGCACCGGGCTGCCGAGCTGGCGCGCCAGCGACGCCGACCAGGCCCCGGCCGCAATCACCACGCCGTCGGCCGCGATCGGCTCGCCGCGGTCGAGCCGCACCGCCGTGATCCGATCGCCCTCGCGCTCGAAACCGGTGGCCGTGGCACGCACGGCCTGCGCGCCATCGGCCAGGCAGCGCGCATGGATCGCCTTGACGAGCGCCGAGGGGTCGAGGGTCGAGCCGTTCTCCGGCGCCAGCATGCCGAAGCGGAAGCGCCCTTGCAGCTCGGGTTCCAGGCGGGCAAGCTCCTCGGGGCCGATGGCGACCATCTCCACGCCGAGCGAGCGCCGCAGGTTCATGCCCCATTGCCACTTCGCCGCCGCCTCCTTCGATGAATACACGTACAGGCAACCGCCGCGCTGCACCAGCGCCCCGGCTCCGGCGCGCTCGACCAGCGGGTCGTAGCAGTCGAAGATCGGCGCGAGCAGCGTGCGCAGCGCGGTGGCGATGCGCGTCACCTCGCCCGGGCTGGAGTGATGCAACATCCGCACCAGCCACGGCAGAACCAGCGGCGCGTAGCGCCAGCGGACGGTCAGGGGGCCGAGCGGATCGAGCAGCCAGCGCGGGACGCGCCTCCACATTCCCGGCATGCCCACCGGCAGGCAGGCGCTCGGCGACATCGAGCCGGCATTGCCGAACGAGCAGGCCTCGCCGGGTTCCAGCGGATCGACGAAGACGACATCGTGGCCATCGCGCTGCAGCCAGGCGGCGGTGCACACGCCGATGATCCCGGTTCCGATGACGACGATGCGCATGGCCGGTGATGGTAGGGCGCTGACCGCCGGCGCGAGGACAGGTATTGCCCTTGGAATTTCAGCCGTCGACCGAAACAGCGCGCGACGAGCTCGAGGGGTTTGCGAAGCCGGCACTGTCAAACCTGGCTATTGCGAACTTCGAAAAGTGGCCTAGAGTTCCCGCGTTCCCCGGCGATGCCGCAACGCCTTCTGTCGTTGCCCCAAGGTCGCTTCAAGGCTTTCGAATCAATCAAGGAGAAGTCATGAGGTTCACTTCAGGATTCATCGGAGTTTGTCTTGGCGCCGTGCTCGGCCTCGGCGGCTGCGCGCAGATGCAGCCAGAGGGGGCTGGGCAGGCCACGCGGGTCGCGCAGGTCGCCGCTTCGGCGGCCCGGTCGGCGCCGGAGCGGGAGTTCGTCATCACCCCGGAGATCATGAGGGCGGCTCTGCAGTTCGCGATCGCCAAGAAGGCGGCCTATACCGACCCAGTCGACTGCAACCCCGTCGTCAATGTGTGTGAACGGGTGAAGATCCGCATCGTCCAGCCCCAGGACGCGAACGGCGTCTATTGCGTCGGGCTGATTCCCGAATCGATCAAATTCGGACCTTCGGACAACGTCGCGAAGACGATCGTGTGGGAAATCGTCCCGCCACCTCCTGGCACGAGCAACCCGCCGAACTCCAAGTACGAGTTCTACGAGGACAGCAAGGTCACCGGCATCGTCCTGTTGAACGACTCGAATCCGGCACAGCTCAAGAACGGAAAGCTCGGTAACGGCAACACGGGCAACAAGGACCCGCTCTACTACAACATGAGGAACGATCACAAGAAGAAGCTCGACGCCTCTTACCTGCCCATCATCGTGCAGCGGGTTCCGGCCTCGACGACAGATCCGGAGAAGGTGGCCCTCTGCGGCACGCCCGACCCGCGCATCCTCAACGATTGACGCGCCCGGCGACGGTGCCTCACGGGACGACCGGCGACGCACCGATCGTCGCGAGGCGGCGTCGCAGTTCCGAATCCGGCCGGCAGTCGAGTTCGTCGGCGATGCACTGCGCGTGACTGAGCGCCTCTTCCGCGGCGCTGCCGTTGGCAGCCAGGAGTTCGATCTCGGCACGGTCGCAAAGCAGCAGCGCGTGGCTCAGAGGGTCGGCGATCGCGACGAGGAGGGCTTCGCCGCGGTCCAGCGTCTCGCGGGCCGCTGGCATCAGTCCCTGTCGAGCCCGCGCCTGGGCGAGGTAGCCCCGGAACTGCCCCTCCGAGCGGCGGTCGGCCGAGGTTACGGCTCCCTTGACCGCCTGCTCGAGATTCTCGGCCGCCTCGGCGTGGCGGCCCTCGGCAATCAACAGAATGCCGAGATTGCAGAGCACGGTGTAAGCCAGCCGCATGTGGCCCATCTCGCGCGCCGCGCTCAATGCCAGCTCGAACTGCTCCCGGGCCTCGGCAGCGCGACCCTGCTCCTGATAGAGCAGGCCGAGGTTGCAGCGGCCATTGCCTTCTTGGCGACGGTCGCCGACCTGGCTGGCAATCGCCAGTGCTCGCTCGTAGTGGTCGCCCGCCAGCGCCAGGTCGCCCAGCGCGTGGTGGAGGCTTCCCAGGTTGCCCAGCAATGCGCCTTCGGTGCGACGGTCTCCCGTCGACCTGGCGATGGCGAGCGCCTCCTCGTAGTGGCTCCGTGCTTCCGCGAAGCGGGACTGGTGATCCATCAATCGACCCAGGGCGTTCAGGGCAGAGGCTTGCAGGGCTCTGGCGCCGATCTCGCGGCTCAGACGCCGCGCCTCCGAGAGTGTGGCCAAGGCGGCCCCAAGGTCTCCTGCGCGCGTCTCCAGGTTGCCGCGCACCAGCATCAGGCGGACCGTTCCCTGCACGTCGGAAGCGCGTGACGTCCATCGCAGGCCGTCCTCCACGAGCGGCCGCGCGTCCTCGCCCTCGCCCAGCATGTCGAGCGCGCTCCCGGCGACCCAGCGCGTCCAGCCCCTCTGCCCGTCGCTCAGCGTGCCCATCGCATCAACCCTGCGGGCCAGCTCTGCTGCGGACTGGTACGGGCCTGTCAAACGCAGGGCTGTCCAGGCTCCCACCAGGCAGCCGACCGCGCAGGTTCCGTCTCCTGCGTCTGCGGCCGCGCGACAGGCGGCGACCAGGTTGTTGAGCTCGGCGCACCGATCTGCCGGGACCGCCAATTCGTCCATCGCGGCGAAGTAGCGCCAATGGCGTGCACGCGTCTCGGCCTCGCCCTGCGGTCCGCTGCGCTCGAATCGACCGGGCGTGCGCAGGTGCTGGGCGGCGTAGTCGCGAACGCTTTCGAGCAGGTCGAAGCGCTCGTCTCCGACGAGGCGCACGAGGCTCTTGTCGACCAGCCACTGCACCAGGTCGACGGTGCCCATCGTGCCCGAAGGAAGATCGATGCCGACCACCGCACTCGCCGATTCGATGGTGAAGCCACCCTCGAACACCGACAAGCGACCCAGCGCTGCCTTCTCGGGCTCGCTGAGCAGTTCCCAGGACCAGTCCAGCGCCGCCCGCAACGTCGCCTGTCGATCGTGCCGGCCGGAATGCGAAAGCAGCACGTCGAAGCGGTCCTTCATGCGGGCCAGCAGAGCGCCCGGCGCCAGCACTCGCGCGCGCGGGGCCGCGAGCTCGATTGCCAGCGGCAGGCAGTCGAGGACCTTCACGAGTTGCCTGACGGCGGCCGAGTCGTCGGACCCCTGGCCGTAGCCTTGGCGGGCAGCGCCCGCGCGCTTCAGAAAGAGCTGCACGGCATCCTCGAGATCGAGCGGTTGCACCGTGAGGATCGACTCGCCGACGATGCCTAGAACCTCCCGCGTGGTCACGATGAACTGCGCGAGAGGCGCCCGCTCCAGCCAGCGTCCCAGGGTCTCCTCGGCGAGCCGGGCCACCTGCTCGAAGTTGTCCAGCAACACCAGGCATTTGCCGCGGCCCACGATCGCCTGCCCCAGCTGGACCACGGGGTCGGATTGGCCAAGGGGCACCTCGAGGCCCTGGGCGACGGCGAAGAGAGCGCCCTCCAGCCCGCGTGCCTGCGCGAGGTCGCAGAACCAGACGCCGCCGGGGTAGACCGCCCGGCGCGACCATGCGAAGCGGGTCACCAGGCGGGTCTTGCCTACGCCGCCCATGCCCAACACCGAAACGAGTCGGCACCCGTCGTCGAGCCGTGTCGCCAGCGCTTGCAGCGATGCCTGCCGGCCGACGAATGAATCGCGCTCCGCTGGCAGCGTGTGACGCACCTCGCGAAGCGGTTGCCAGAGGTCCCCCTGGCGCACAACCCGATGCACCTTCTCGCCGTCCGTGGGCGTCGTGAAGGCCGCATCGTCGGCGACGACCTCGAACAGTTCGAGCGGTTCCGACATTCCCTGCAGCAACCAGTGGCCGTGCGACTGGATGCGCAACGCCGACGGTCCGAGCGCCCTTCTCGCATCTTCGCTCAGCAGCGTCTGGCCTCCTGCGGCGATCGACATCACGCGGGCGACCTTCGGCACCGCGATGCCTTCGACCTCGATCGGCTTGGCGCCGCGGGCGACGTCCTCCGCCGAGTTGGCCCGCAGGCCTACGGGACCGAAATGGATGCCGGCCCGGGTGCTGATGCCCAGGCCGTGGTCGCGGACGGTCGCGTGATAGGCAAGCGCATACCCCAGGGCGTCGGCAGCCGAGTCGAACAGCAGCAGCATGCCGTCGGTCTTGTCGATCTCCAGTCCGCGCCAGCGCGGGATGAGGTCGCGCGCCAGCCGATCGTGCGCCGACCACAGCGCCCGCGCGGCGTCCTCACCCAACTGCTCGGTGAGTTGAGTGCTTCCAACGACGTCGGTCAACAGCAGAGCATGAAGGGCGGCCATGTGCTCGTCTCGCGTCGGACGATGATCACCGCCGGCTCATCGGGTTGTCAACAAGAGCCTGCCGCGCGTCCCCGGTGTGCTCGACCGCGCCGGCGGGCATGATGAAGGCGCGCTGGACGCGGCGCTCAGGCCATAGAAGGAAACATCACCCGTGACGAGAGCCGCCGCCTCCCTTCCAGCCACCGAGGCGACGCCCGTTGCCGCCGCCCGGACGCCCGATCCACTGCTGAGCGCGCCTTTGCTGCCGACGCTGTTGCGCTTCGCCCTGCCCAACATGGTCGCGATGCTCGCCACCGCGCTCGCCGCGATCGCCGAGACCGCCTACGTCGGCAGCTTCGGCACGGCGTCGCTGGCCGGCATGGCGCTTGTGTTTCCGCTGGTGATGCTGCAGGCCATGATGTCGGCAGGCGCCATGGGCGGCGGCGTGTCGTCCGCCGTGAGTCGGGCCTTCGGCGCCGGCGACCCCGAGCGCGCCAGCGCGCTGGCGGTGCATGCGATGTGGATCGGCGTCGGCATCGGTGCGGTCTACATGGTCACGATGCTCACCTTCGGCCGGGCGCTGTTCACGGCGCTGGGCGGTCGCGGCGAGGCCCTGGCGGCGGCGGTGGCCTATGCGAACGTGGCGTTCCTCGGTTCGGTGTTCCTGTGGCTGGTGAACACCTTCTCCTCGGTGATCCGAGGCTCGGGCAACATGCGCGTGCCGTCGGCCACCTTGCTGCTGGTCGCGGTCGCGCAGGTGCTCGTCGGCGGGGCGCTGGGGCTCGGCTGGGGGCCCTTCCCGCGCCAGGGCATGGCCGGCGTGGCGGCCGGTCAGGTGGCGGCGAATGCGGTCGGCGCCGTCTTTCTACTGGCCTATCTGGCGTCGGGCCGGGCTCGCGTGCAGTTGCGCGTCCGTGGCACGCCACTGCAATGGCCGCTGGCGCGCGACATCCTGCGCGTCGGCGCCGTCGCCTGCCTGTCGCCGTTGCAGACGGTGCTGACGATCCTGATCCTGACACGGCTGGTGTCGCACTTCGGCACCGATGCGCTCGCCGGCTACGGCATCGGCACGCGGCTCGAGTTCCTGCTGATTCCGATCGCCTTCGCGGTCGGCGTGGCCTCGGTGCCCGTGGTCGGCATGGCCATCGGTGCCGGCAAGGTGGCGCGTGCGCGCAAGGCGGCATGGACCGCCGCGTGGCTCGCCGCCGGCCTGCTCGGCGTGCTCGGACTGGTTGTCGCGCTCGCACCCGACCTGTGGACGCTGCGCTTCACGCAGGACCGGGCGGTGGTCGATGCGGCCGCGCTCTACTTTCGCTGGGCCGGGCCCGCTTACGGTCTCTTCGGCCTCGGGCTGAGTCTCTACTTCTCGTCGCTGGGCGCCGGCAAGGCGGCCGGCCCGGTGCTGGCCGGCACGCTGCGCCTGATGGTGGTGGCAGCGGGAGGCGCGGCACTGGCCTGGGCGCAGACGCCCCCGTGGACGATCTTCGCCCTGGTGGCGCTGGCGATGGCCGCGTACGGCGTGGCCACGGTGGTGGCGATACGCACCACCCCTTGGGGCATCGAGCGCTGAGCCTATCGTGTGTTCCGGAAGGGGACAGACGACCCGACGCGCCAGAAGAGGACGCGATCAGTGCGCCCCTCGCTCCTGTGCGCTTCGCCATCGCAGCTTACGCTGCGGCGTCGTCCGAGCGGCTCCCCGCGCGGCAATGCCGCCGCATGCCGCACGAGTCGTCAGTCGGCGGTCGACCGGGACCGCGTCTCGGGTTTACCCCAAGTCGCGCGGGATTTGCCTCGGTGCTTGAATACCTGCCGCATCGGTGTCGATGCGCAGCAAGGGGGCGGAAATGAAGCAGGCTCGCGTCTTTGATTCTCTCGCGGCGCGACGGCTGTGCGCCCTCGCCGGTGCCGCGGTGTTCCTCGCGATGGGTTGGGCGCAGGCGCAGGCCGCCACGGTCAATCGCCTCATCCAGCAGGCAGGAACCGGTTTCGTGCAGTCCCTGCCGGAGGGTACGGACACCGTCCGGGGACTGGAATTCGATCCGCGCCTCGCCGGCGTGGCGGAGCCCGAGATCCACGGCAGCGGTGCGGCCGCGGCAGCCGCTTCGAAGTCGGTGCGTTCGGGCGGTCGAAAGGTCAATCGCAGCATCGCCAGGCATCGCGGCCGCGGCGACGACGAGAACGAGTCCGCCATGAGCCGGTCCCGTCCGGAACTGCAACTCAGCATCGACGGGATCAACTTTCGCCAGCAGCGACTGGCTAACGGTGGCAACCAGTTCTCGGTCGAGCCGCCCGACCAGGCTCTTTGCGTGGGCAACGGCTTCGTCGTCGAAGCGGTCAACACCGTGATGCGGGTGTTCAGCACGTCGGGCAGCGCGCTGTCGTCGGTCGTCGACCTCAACACCTTCTACGGGTATCCGGCCGCGATCAATCGCAGCACCGGCGTGCCCGGTCCGGCGATCACGGACCCGATCTGCCATTTCGACGCCGACACCCAGCGCTTCTTCCTGGTGGTCCTGACGCTCGATGCGGACTTCAACGCCACCGGCAGGAACCACCTCGACATCGCCGTCAGTACCGGCCCCAACCCCCTGGGCACCTGGAACATCTATCGCCTGCCGGTGCAGAACGACGGCACCGACGGCACCCCGATGCACATCGGGGCGAACTACGCGGGCGGCGGCGACTGCCCGTGCCTGGGCGACTACCCGCACATCGGTGCCGATGCCCACGGCATCTACCTGACGACCAACGAATTCCCGCTGACCACCGACGGGTTCAACGCGGCTCAGGTCTATGCGCTGTCCAAGCGTGCCCTGGCGGCCGGAGCGGCGTCGGTGAACGTGGTTCAGTTCGACACCATCGACAACCTGCTGCAGCCCGACGGCACCCCGGGTTTCACCGTCTGGCCCGCGATCAGCCCGGATGCGCGCAGCTTCGAGCGCGACAACGGCGGCACGCAGTACTTCATGAGCTCCCAGGCCGTCTTCAACGACAGCGGCGACGACAACCGCATCCGCCTGTGGGCCCTGACGAACACCCGATCGCTGGATTCGGCTTCGCCCAGCCTGCGGCTGACCGCGGGCGTGGCCAAGGTGCGGCGCTATGCGGTTCCGCCGCTGGCGGACCAGAAGAACGGCAGCGCGCCGCTCAAGGACTGCATCAACGACACCACGCTCGCCACACCCTACGGACCGGGCTGCTGGCAGTACATCTTCCTGAACGAGCCGGCCCACGACGAGGTCCTGTCGCCGCTCGACAGCAACGACTCGCGCATGCAGCAGGTGTCCTTCGCCAACGGCTTGCTGTGGGGGGCGCTCGACACCGCCGTCAAGGTGCGGGGCCGCGAGCAGGCCGGCATCGCCTACTTCGCCATCAAGCCTGACGTCGACGACAGGCGGGTCAAGGGCGAGACGAAGACCCAGGGTGTGATCGCCCTGCGGGACAACAACCTCACCTATCCGGCGCTCGCGATGCTGGGCAACGGCAGGGGCGTCATGGCCTTCACGCTGGTGGGCATGGATCACCATCCGACGGCCGCCTATGTCGGCATGGACGACAGGCGCGGCGCCAGCGACATCCGCGTCGCGGCCGAAGGGGTCGGGCCGCAGGACGGCTTTTCGGGCTACAAGGCATTCGGAGATCCGCCGCGGCCGCGCTGGGGAGACTACGGCGCGGCGGCGGTCGACGGCGACACGATCTGGATCGCCTCCGAGTACGTGGGACAGACCTGTGCCCTGTCGGAGTACGTGTCGGCGCCATTCGGCAGTTGTGGCGGAACGCGCACGTCCCTGGGCAACTGGGGGACGCGGATATCGAAGGTCAGGCCGTAGCTTGCAGCAGGCCGCGATCCTTCGCCGCCAAGCGTCGCATCAGGAAGGACGTTCCCGCCCGTCCGGTGCGGTGATGTCCGCACGTGCGGCGGGGTGATGTCGGGATCTGCGCTGGGCCACCTGCGTCGGTGCGGCAATGCGGGGCGGCCCCCGGCGGCCGCGGCTGCCGGCGAGTGCACACTCGGTGGTTCGATACCCGAGGAACTCCTTCATGCAAGTACAACTGAACACCGACGCCAACATCCAGGGCCAGGAATCGCTGGCCGCCTGGGTCGAGGGCGAACTCGCCGGCAAGCTCGAGCGCTTTCGCGACCACATCACCCGCGTCGAAGTGCACCTCAGCGACAACAGCGCGGCGCGCGTCGGACCGACCGACAAGCGCTGCACGCTCGAGGCCCGGATGGCGGGAAAGAAGCCGGCGGCCGTGAGCCACGACGCCGGTACGGTTGCCGATTCATTCCACGGAGCCGCCGAGAAACTGGTCCGCGCCCTCGACACCATGCTCGGCCGCGCCAAGGACGCGCATCGGCGCGACTCTGTCCGAGGCAGCGAGGCGGAGTGAACGCCGCCGGCGGGAATCAGGGCCAAGGCGGGCAAAAGTCGCGCCGCAGACCGAATCCGCGAAGGGGGTGGGTGGCGTCGACGCTATAATGCTGCGGTGCAACATAAGTCCGCCACCCACGCCATGACGACCTGTCCGGTCGGACGCGACCTGCCGCGCGGCTACTTCTGCACGGCGACGCCGCCCTAGGCCCGCCGAGGCTGGCGCCAGCGCCTCCCCCACTGCCGCGCCGCCTGTCAGGGCCGGCGCTCCTGCACTTCCTCCGTCTGCGCGCCACCCGGGCGCCGCTGCCCGTTGCCCATGCTGCTCTCCCACCTTCGCCGTGACTGGCTCTCGAACGTCCGCGGCGACCTCCTGGCCGGCCTGGTGGTCGCGCTGGCACTGATCCCCGAGGCCATCGCCTTCTCGATCATCGCCGGGGTGGACCCCAAGGTCGGCCTCTACGCCTCCTTCAGCATTGCGGTCATCATCTCCTTCACCGGCGGGCGGCCCGGCATGATCTCCGCGGCCACCGGCGCCATGGCCCTGGTGATGGTGCTGCTGGTCAAGGAGCATGGCCTGCAGTACCTGCTGGCGGCGACGGTGCTGACGGGCGTGCTGCAGGTCGTCGCCGGGGCCATGCGCCTCGGTTCGCTGATGCGCTTCGTCTCGCGCTCGGTCGTCACCGGCTTCGTCAACGCGCTCGCCATCCTGATCTTCGTCGCCCAGTTGCCCGAACTGACCAACGTCAGCTGGGTCGTCTACGCCATGACGGCCGCGGGCCTGGCCATCATCTACGGTTTCCCGTACATCACCCGCGCGGTGCCGTCGCCGCTGGTGACCATCGTCGTCCTGACGGCCGTGTCGCTCGCCCTCGGCCTGGACATCCGCACCGTCGGCGACATGGGCCAGCTGCCCGACAGCCTGCCGGTCTTCCTGCTGCCCGACGTGCCGCTGAACTGGCACACGCTGGCCATCGTCTTCCCGTACGCGGTGACGCTGGCGGTGGTCGGCCTGCTGGAGTCGATGATGACGGCGGCCATCGTCGACGAGCTTACCGACACGCCGAGCAGCCGCAACCGCGAGTGCGTGGGCCAGGGACTGGCGAACATCGCCACCGGCTTCGTCGGCGGCATGGCCGGCTGCGCGATGATCGGCCAGAGCGTCATCAACGTGAAGTCCGGCGGGCGCGGCCGGCTCTCGACGCTGGTCGCCGGGCTGTTCCTGCTGGTGATGGTGGTCTTCATGGGCGACTGGGTCGGCCGCATCCCGATGGCGGCGCTGGTGGCGGTGATGATCATGGTCAGCATCTCCACCTTCCGCTGGGATTCCGTGCGCGGGCTCCGGCACCACCCGCGCAGCTCCTCGGTGGTGATGGTCGCCACGGTCCTCGTCACCGTCTTCACCCACGACCTCGCCAAGGGCGTCCTCGTGGGCGTGCTGCTGTCCGGCATCTTCTTCGCCCACAAGGTCGGCAGGCTGCTGCGGGTCGTTCCGTCTCTCGGCGAGGACGGCACCACGCGGACGTACGTGGTCGTGGGCCAGGTGTTCTTCGCCTCGGTCGAGACGCTGCTCGCGTCGTTCGACTTCAAGGAAGAGACCGACCGCGTCACCATCGATGTCAGCAGCGCCCACTTCTGGGACATCACCGCGGTCAACGCGCTGGACCAGGCGGTGATGAAGTTCAGGCGCCGACGCGTCTCGGTCGAGGTCATCGGTCTCAACGAGGCGAGTGCGACCCTGGTCGGGCGCTTCGGCCTGCATGACAAGCCGGGCGCGGTCGAGCAGCCGGCGCATTGACGGGGGTCGGGTGGCGCGCGGTCGGTGGGCCCTCGACGATGCGCACCAGTGGCCGCAGCGCAGCCTGAGTCTGGCAAAGCCCTGCGAGCGCCCCACGACTAGGCCTGCACCGGTGGGCGCGTCCTTCCTACAGCCGCGCCCATCGACGCGGGTTAAAACTACCCATTCACCCACCACGAGTTCCGTGACCAGCCTCGAGACGCCATCCATCCTTCGTGTGCTGACGGTGAACACCCACAAGGGCTTTGCCTTCATGAACCGTCGCTTCGTGCTTCGCGAGTTGCGCGACGCCGTGCGTGCGGTCGGCGCCGACATCGTCTTCCTGCAGGAAGTGCAGGGCTCGCACAGCGGCCATGCGGGTCGAGTGGCCGGCTGGCCGGACGCTCCGCACTACGAGTACCTGGCCGACGAGTTGTGGCCGGAGTTCGCCTACGGCCGCAATGCCGTCTATCCGGACGGCGACCACGGCAATGCCGTGCTGTCGCGCTTTCCGATCGTCGCCTTCGAGAACCGCGATGTCTCGATCGACGGACACGAGACCCGCGGCCTGCTGCATTGCACCTTGCGCGTGCCCGGTCGTGAGACCGAGGTGCACGCCATCTGCGTGCATCTCGGTCTGAAGGAAGCGCATCGCAGCCGCCAGGTCGACCTGCTCGCCGAGATCATCGACTCGCACGTGCCGGCGTCCGCGCCTCTGCTGGTTGCCGGCGACTTCAACGACTGGAGCATGCGGGCGCATCGTCGGATCGAAGGGGGCAGCGAGTTGCGCGAGGTTTTCGTCGCGGCCCACGGGCGTCCGGCGCGCACGTTTCCGGCGCGTCTTCCGGTGTTCGCGCTGGACCGCATCTACGTCCGCAGCCTCAAGGCCCATGCGCCGCTGGCGCTGCCGCGCCGTCCCTGGTCGACGCTGTCGGACCATGCGCCGCTGGCCGCGGAGGTCACGCTGTGAGTTCGCCCTGGACCCGCGGCAACCGCGTGCGCCTGCTGGAAAACGGCGAGGCGTTCTTCCCGGCCGCGTTCGACGCCATCCGTCATGCCCGGCACGAGGTCCTGCTCGAGACCTTCATCCTCTTCGAGGACAAGGTCGGCTGGGAACTGCACGCGGCGCTGCTCGAAGCCGCGCGGCGTGGCGTCCAGATCGACATGATGGTCGACGGCTTCGGCTCCAGCGACCTGACTCCGGCCTTTACCGAACCGCTGGCCGAGGCCGGCGTGCGCCTGCGCGTCTTCGATCCGTTCGCCCGCTTCCTCAAGCACGTGATGGTGCTGCGCCGCATGCATCGCAAGGTCCTGGTCGTCGACGGGGTGCGCGCCTTTGTCGGCGGCATCAACTATTCGGCCGATCATCTGGCCGACTTCGGCCCCGAGGCCAAGCAGGACTATGCGATCGAACTGGAGGGACCGATCGTCGACGAGATCCGTGCCTTCGCGGTCTCGGCGATCGCTGCCGCACCCGGCCGCCGCCCGCCGGCGCTGCTGCCGCAGGCGCCGAGCGCGGCGCCCGTCGGCGACGTCGAGGCGCAGTTCGTCACGCGCGACAACATCGGTCACCGCAACGACATCGAGCGCCACTATCGCGCGGCGATCCGCACCGCGAAGAAGCGCGTGGTCATCGCCAACGCCTACTTCTTCCCCGGGTATCGGTTGCTGCGCGAATTGCGCCGCGCGGCCCGGCGCGGCGTGGTCGTGCAGCTGATCTTGCAGGGCGAGCCCGACATGGCGATCGTCAAGACGGCCGCCGAGCTGCTCTACGAGTACCTGCAGCGTGACGGCGTGCAGATCCACGAGTACTGCAAGCGCCCGCTGCACGGCAAGGTGGCGGTGATCGACGACGACTGGTCGACGGTCGGATCGAGCAATCTCGATCCGCTGAGCCTATCGCTCAATCTCGAGGCCAACGTCATCCTGCGCGATGCGGCTTTCGCTGCGCATCTGCACCGGCGGCTGCAGCACCTGATCGAACATGAGTGCAGGCAGCCCGCGGCGCCGCCGAAATCGCGCTGGACGTTGTGGCCGCAACTGCGCTCGGCGGTCGTGTTCCATTTCCTGCGCCGCTTCCCGACCTGGGCGCGCAGCCTCCCGCAGCACGCGCCGCGCCTCGAGTTGCCGGCAGGCGCGCCGGACGTCGAACCGGCCTCCCAGTCCGGCGCGTCCGCTCGCGCCGAGGTCGGCGCGCCGCGCTGCGCTGCCGACTCCCGCGCCGTCGCGGAGGCACGTCCGGGTGGCTGAAGCCACGGCGCGCGGCGGCGGCGGTTCCTTTCTCCACGGACTGACCGCCAAGCCCTGGTGGCCGACCGCCAAGAAGGTCCTGGCGATCGGCTTCGTCGCGGTCGTGTTCGGACTCCTTGCCGATCACGCCCGCCACGTCGACTGGGCCGGTGTCTGGCGGGCGATGCGGGCGCTGCCTGCCGGTGCGCTGCTGACTGCCGGCGCATTGACGGCGGCAAGCTACGCCCTCTACAGCGGCTACGACCTCGTCGGCCAGCACGAGACCGGGCATCGCCTGTCGCTGGTCCAGGTCCTCGGCGTCACCTTCGTCACCTACGCCTTCAACATCAACCTCGGTGCGATGGTGGGCGCCGTGGCGATGCGCTTTCGTCTGTATGGGCGGCTCGGCCTGAAGGCCGACGTCATCACCCGCATCCTCGCGCTCAGCTGGGTGACCAACTGGCTCGGCTATATCGCGCTCGGTGGCGCGGTGTTCGCGATCTCCCCGCTGGCACTGCCGCCCGGCTGGAAGATCGGCAGCGAAGGGCTGCGATACGTCGGCATCGCGCTGCTGCTCGTCGCCGCCGGCTACATCGGCGCCTGCTTCTGGGCCCGGGGCCGCGAATGGGACGTGCGCGGCCACGCGGTCCGGCTGCCGTCGGGTCGGCTCGCCTTGCTGCAACTCGGGGTCTCGACGCTGAACTGGTGCGTGATCGCTGCCGTCGTCTGGACGCTGCTGCAGCACCGGATCGACTACCCGACGGTCCTGAGCGTGCTGCTGCTGGCGGCGGTGGCGGGCGTGGCGGCTCGCGTGCCGGCCGGACTCGGCGTGCTCGAGGCGGTGTTCGTGGCGTTGCTGTCGCATCGCATTCCGAAGACCGAGCTCATCGCGGCGTTGCTGGCCTACCGCGTGACCTACTACCTGGTGCCGCTGGCGCTCGCCATCGTTCTCTACGGGGTCCTCGAGGCGCGCGCAGGCAAGGAGAAGGCGGGCGCGGGAAAGCAGATGGCGGCGGGCGGGAAGAGGTCGGCGAACGAGGGAAGGAAGAGGGCGGACGGGGGAAAGAAGACGGCCGGTGCGGGCAGAAGGAAGTGAGCCTGGATGCTCAGGCATTGCCTGCAGACTGCTCCCGGCCCCGCGCGATGTAGCGGTAGCCGACGAGTGCGGCCGCCAGCCCCGCCAGCGCACCGACGCCGAGCGCCCAGCGTGGCCCCAGCGTGTCGGCCACCCAGCCGACGATCGGCGCGCCGAGCGGTGTGCTGCCGAGCGCAATGGCCAGGTAGATCGCCATCACCCGCCCGCGCATCGACGGCTCGCACGCGATCTGCACGGTGGTGTTGGCCGTCGTCATGAAGGTCTGCGAGGCCATGCCGATGACGACCAGGATCGCGCCGAAGGGCCAGTAGCCCGGCATCAGCGCCGCGGTGGCGCAACCGAGCCCGAAGACGGTCGAGCCCGCGACCAGCAGCGCCAGGCTCGGTCGTGCGCGCCGCGCCGACAGCAGTGCGCCCGCGACCGAGCCCACCGCCATCAGCGACGTCAGCAGCCCGTACTCGTGGGCTTCGACGTGAAAGACGCTGACCGCCATTGTCGAGATGAAGATCGAGAAATTGAGGCCGAACGTCGCCACCAGGAACAGCATCGCCAGCACCACTTTCAGGTCGTCCTGACGGGCGACATAGCGCAGTCCTTCGGCAAGGCTGCCGCGCTGCATCACCGGGCGAGCGCTGCGATGCAACTCGCCGACGCGCAGCAGCCGCAACGCCCCGATCACGGCCGCGAAGGATGCGGCGTTGGCGAGAAACACCCAGCCGGTGCCGATGGCCGCGATCAGCAGGCCGGCCGCCGCCGGGCCGATCATCCGTGCCGACTGGAACGAGGTCGAATTGAGACCCACCGCGTTCGGGAGGTCGGCGCTGTCGACCAGTTCCGAGACGAAGGTCTGGCGTGCCGGCGCGTCGAAGGCGGTGACGCAGCCGAGCAGCAGCGCGAAGGTGTACACGTGCCAGAGTTCGACCGCCCCGAACACCGTCAGCAGTCCCAGGGCCAGCGCGAGGACGCCCATCGCGCCCTGGGTCGCCAGCAGCAGCTTGCGCCGGTCGAGATGGTCGGCTGCCAGTCCGGTCAGCGGCAGCAGCACCAGCGAGGGGCCGAACTGCAACGCCATCACGATGCCGAGGGCGGTGGCGTTGCGGGAGGTGAGGTCCGTCAGCACCAGCCAGTCCTGCGCGGTGCGCTGCATCCAGGTGCCGATGTTCGACAGGAAGGCGCCCGCGGCCCAGAGGCGGTAGTTGCGGATGCGCAGCGAGCGGAAGGCGCTGCTGGAGGATAGCCGGCGCAACCAGCGGGCGGCGGCGGAGAGGGCTGGCGCGCTGAAGCCGGGTTTCATGAGTTCCTGCACGTTAGCAGCCCTCCTCAGCATCCCGGCCTACAGGCGGATCGTCCTCCTTCCGATTTCGCGTCCGAGGGTCGCCAGCACATCATGTGCCCACGTTCCAGAGGTCTCGAGGTCATGGCTGCATCGAAAGTCGCTCACATACTCGTCGTCGAAGACGATGGAGACCTTCGCGAGGTCCTGCAGTACATGCTCGAGGACGAGCGCTACGAGGTCAGCACCGCGGGCACCGGCACGGCGGCGCTGACCATCTCTCGCGAAGAGGCCGTGGACCTCGTGCTGCTCGACATCTCCATGGCCGACATGAACGGCATCGAGGTCGCCCGCAGCCTGCGCGCCGACCCCGCGACCGCCGACATCCGCATCGTCATGCACTCCGGTCTGGATGAAGCGGCCGTGCGGGCAGAGTTCTCCGGCTACGACTGCTTCGTCCAGAAGAGCGACGATGCCGAGAAGATCCTGCAGGCGATCGCTGAGGCGCTGCCACGCCCGCCCGTCGCCGTCGCGGCGGGCTAGCTCTTGGTCTTCCACAACCCCAGCGCTGCGCCGGTCGGGTCGATGATGATGCTGAGCCAGCCCATGCCCATGACCTCGGTGACGTCCTGCATCACGGTGGCGCCGAGCGACTTGGCCTTCTTCGTCGCCGCGGCGATGTCGTCGACCGTCACGTAGGCCAGCCACGCCGACGGAGCGCCGGGCACGGGGTGCTTGAGCATCCCGCCGCCGGTACCGTCGCCGACCTGGATCATCGTGTAGGTGCCGCCGGGCATCGGCACGTCTTCGAGTTTCCAGTCGAACAGCTTGCCGTAGAAGGCCTTCGCGGCGGGGACATCGTTGGTATTCAGTTCTACGTGGACGAACGGGTTTGCCATGGTGAGCTCCAGTGGATGAGGGGAAGGGTCGGGAGCGCGCACCTGCGCTCCCCGACCATGACGCGACGGGTGACGGGAATCGACAGCGGCCCCTCGAAAATAGTCTTCCACAGGCCCGCCTGCAACCCCGGCGAGCGGATCCGCCTCGGCGGTGCCGGCAGCGCCGAGGTGGTGCCGGCAGCGCCGAGGTGGTGCCGAAAGCTCGCAGGCGGGTGGATCGGCGGCGCCCTGTTGCGGGTGCCTCCGCGCGCGACCGTGCCGCTCAGGCGAGCGGCAGTGTGAACGCGAAGGTGGCGCCCTCGCCCGGCGTGCTCCGCGCTCGCAGGGCACCGCCGTGAGCATCCACGATCCCTCGGGCGATGAACAGGCCCAGCCCGGCACCGGCCGAATCGGATTGCTTGCCTTGCCAGTATCGATCGAAGATGTTGGCCAGATGCTCGACGGGAATTCCCGGCCCGCTGTCCGCGACCCAGAACTCGCACATGCCGCCGGCGGGCGCGGCCCCCACGCGGACGCACCCGCCTGCCCCACCGTGCTTGATGGCGTTGCCGATCAGGTTGGAGAAGACCTGGAAGATCCGTTCCGGATCGGCCATGACGGGGACATCGGCCGCGCCCTCGAGGACGATTTCGACGTTCGTCGCGAGTCCAACCGCTTCCATCAGTTCGAATGCATCCTGCACGAGCTTGCCGGCGTTTTGCAGGCTCGGCGCGACTGCGAAACGGCCGGCTTCGATCTTCGCGAGATCGAGGAGGTCGTGCAGGAGCGCACTCATGCGCACGCCGATGAGGTCGGCCTTCTGCTCCTGGTGGCGTCGGAATTCCAGCGCTTCCAGCGCGCCGAGCTGCAGCGACACGACCTGGCCGATGGTTTCGCAAGCGCTCCGCAGCCGCTGGGGAAAGGCGTGCGGCGTGCGGTGGCCGGCGCTGATCAGACCCCACAGGCGACCGGCCACGATCAGCGAGACGCTCATCGAGGCCTGGACCCCCATGTTGGCCATGTACTCGAGGTGCACCGGCGAAACGCTGCGCAGGATGGAATCGCTGAGGTCGAGCGGCAATCCGGTATCGGGTCGCAGCGGTGGAACGAGCGGGACCGGCGCATAGCGCGCGTTCGGAATGCAGCGCACCCAGTGGCGGAGGTAGAGCGCACGGGCCTGCCGCGGGATGTCGGACTCGGGGTAGTGCAGGCCCAGGTACGGTTCCAGCGCTTCGCCCTTGGCCTCGGCGATCACCTCGCCGTGATCGTCGCTGTCGAAGCGGTAGACCATGACGCGGTCGAAGCCGGTCAGTTCACGCACCGCGCGGGCCGTGACGTCGACCAGGCGGTCGAAGGTGTCGCACTGCGCCAGCCGCCTGAGGGCCTGCTGGATGCCTGCACTCGTGGTCCCGGCATCGTCGCCCTCCGCCGGCTCGAGTTCGAGCAGCACGACGTCACTGCCAGCCGACACGCTCGCATCGAACGCCCGCCCGCCGATGTCCAGGCGCGACAGACCGCCTCCGGTCTCCGGGGAGGCACGCAAAGCCTCGCGCAGCGCTTCTTCCTGGCCCGCGTCCAGGATCGCCGCGATCGGCTCACCGCACAGCGAAACAGGGTGGCGGCCAAGGAAGGCTTCGCCATTGGCGCTGACCTGGAGGATCCTCAACGAATCGCGTGCCAGTGTCAGCAGGCAGCCGTGCGGCTGGATCGCCCCCGGGATGTGGATGGGCTCCCGCGCGGCGACGATCAGGTCGCTGTCGCCGCGGGCGTCCGCCAGATGGGCGAGTGTGGCGCGCCAACGAGCGGCGGTTTCCGCGCCGTAGGGATCGAAGTAGCGCAACCCTTGGGGTGGGCACCACGCGGCCTGGCTGACCTGCCGCATGATCACGCGACCGCCGAGTGTCGAGCCTTCCAGCACGTATACCGATCCGAGCGCGGATTCCGCGCTGTCGGCCAGCGCCGCAGCCGGCGCACAGGCGACACTGGCGCGGAGTTCGGCATCGCCCCAGCCCAGCGCCCGCAGGTCCTGCTCGATGAGGGGCAGACGCGACGCCGGCACCAGCGTTGCCGGCAGGCAGCTCACGACCGCCGGCTCCCAGGCGCGATGAAAGCCGTAGAAACCGGCGAGGACCCGGCGAAAGCGCTGCGGATCGAGCGGCGGCGAAAGCAGTTCCAGTTCAATCTCGAGGGCTTCATGGGCTGCTGCTGTGGCAGCGCGCAGACGAGCGTGGAGCGCAGAGGGCAGCGGAAGCAGGCGCGAGTCGGTGGGCATTCCAGGCACGTGAAAACAAATTCAGGCGATTCCGGAAGTGGCCGATCCCGGCCACTATCCTTCTGACCATTATCGATACGACGCCGACCTCCGAGACCGCATCGCTCCCAGACCTCACCGCGTGTGCGGCGCACTGCGCACCTTCGAGCTTCTCCGGGAGTGGCTTGCCGACCCGGCCAGGGAGCCGGCCGCACGCTGAACCGGCGAGGCCGCGGCGGTTGTCGGACATCCAGTGATGGGTCCTGCAACGACCCCCTCCAACCGGGGGAAGCGTGCGGATCGGCTGCGCCGCCGGCGCTACGATCCGCCGATGACGACCGAGTACAGCTTCATGGCGGGGGGCGGCGAGATGGGCGAGCGGATCCGCGCGCTCGACTGGTCGACGACGCCGCTCGGCCCTGTCGACCGCTGGCCGCAGAGTCTGCGCAGCGCGCTCAGCATCCTGCTGCCGTCGAAGGCGCAGATCGCGCTGTGCTGGGGCGAACAGTTCATCACCCTCTACAACGATTCCTATCGCCCGGTGTTCGGGGCCAAGCACCCCCGCGTTCTCGGAAAGCCCATCAGCGAGGCCTGGGACGAGCTCTGGCGCGCCGGGCTGAAGGAACTCTTCGAAGGCGTCGTCGAGACCGGCGAAGCCTTCTGGGCCCGCGACCGGCCGTTCTTCATGGAACGCTACGGCTACCTCGAGGAAACCTATTTCGACGTCTCCTACGATCCGGTTCGTGACGAATCGGGTCGCGTCGGCGGCATCTTCTGCATCGTCAGCGAAACGACCGGGCGCGTACTTGGCGACCGGCGCCTGCGCACGCTGCGTGACCTGGCCAAGAGCGTGCAGGAACTGCGGACGGTGGGCGAGGTGTTCCACGCCGCGGCGCAGGTGCTGGCCGCTGCGCCGCAGGACATTCCGTTCGCGCTTCTCTACGCAACCGAGACGTCCGGCGAAACCGCGCGTCTGGTGGCGAGCACCCGGCCCACGTTGCCGCCCGCCGCGGCCCCGGAAAGCCTGCCCGCCGGGGAGGGCGGAGTCTGGCCGCTGTCCGCGGAGCTGGTCGTGGTCGACGCCGGCGCCGCCGGGCGCATCCACGCCGGTCCGTGGCCCGAGCCGCTGCACGAGGTGGCGGTGCTGCCGCTGGCCGGCGCCGCGACGGACGCTCCGTACGGGCATCTGGTTGTCGGCGTCAATCCGCGGCGTCGCATCGACGACGACTACCGCGATTTCCTGCGGCTCGTCGCCTCGAGCATCGCGAGTGCGATCGCCAGCGCCCGCAAGTCGGAGGACGAGCACCGGCGCGTCGAGAGCCTGGCCGAGCTCGATCGCCAGCGCCCGCAAGTCGGAGGACGAGCACCGGCGCGTCGAGAGCCTGGCCGAGCTCGATCGCGCCAAGACCGCGTTCTTCACCAACATCTCGCACGAGTTCCGCACGCCGCTGGCGTTGCTGCTGGGTCCGATCGAGGAGGCGCTGAGCAGCGGAAGGCTCGAAGGCGACGAACTCGGCCTGGCGAACCGCAACGGCCGGCGGCTGCTGCGGCTCGTCAACGGACTGCTCGACTTCGCCCGCATGCAGGCGGGACGCCTGAAGGTTCGCTTCGTTCCCGTCGACCTGCCGCGACTGACCGAGGACCTCGTCGCGGTGTTCAGGTCGGCGGCCGAGCGCGCCGGCCTCGATTTGGCGGTCGAGATGGACGCCATGCCCGCGCCGGTTGGCGTCGACGCGGACATGTACGAGAAGATCGTCGCCAACCTGCTCTCCAACGCCATCAAGTTCACCCCGGCCGGCCGCATCACCGTCGCGCTGCGCGATCGCGGCGACAGCGTGGCGCTGAGCGTCACCGACACCGGCATCGGCGTGTCCAAGGCCGAATTGCCGCGGCTCTTCGAGCGCTTTCACCGCATCGAGGGCGCCTGGTCGCGCACCCAGGAAGGTTCGGGCATCGGCCTGGCGCTGTTGCGCGACCTGGTGATGCTGCACGACGGCAGCGTCGCCGCGCACAGCGCGCCCGGCGAGGGCACGACGATCACGGTGCTGCTGCCGAAGACCCGCCCGGCCCCGGCTACCCAGGAGGACGCGCTCGAAGATGCAGACGAGACGGTTCCGGGCAGTCTCGCCGGCCACGGCGTGGCCCTGGCTGAAGAAGCCGCCGGCTGGAGCCGCAGCGGCGATGAGACCTTGCTGGCGCAGACGGCGTTCGGAGCGCTCGAAGGCGCGGAGGCGTCGGCCGAGAGGCTGCTCGTCGTCGACGACAACGCCGACATGCGCGTCTATCTGACGCGCCTGCTCGGCCGGCGCTGGCAGGTCCGCGCCGTCAGCGATGGGGCCGAGGCGCTGGAAGCCGTCGCGCAGCACCCGCCGCCGGATCTGATCGTGAGCGACGTGATGATGCCCCGTGTCGACGGCTTTGCCTTGATCGCGGCGCTCCGTGCGGTCCCGGCGACGCGTTCGATCCCTGTGCTGCTGGTGTCGGCGCGCGCCGGCGAGGAGGCACGCATCGAGTCCCTGCGCGCGGGCGCGGACGACTATGTGGTCAAGCCCTTCAGCGCACGCGAGCTGATGGCCCGCATCGAGGCGCAATTGCTCAAGGCCAGGCTCGCCTCGGTCGAACGCGTACAGGCGGACAGACTCGCCGAGGTGTTCGAGCAGGCGCCCGTCGGCATCGCCGTGGTCCGCGGCCCCGAGCATCGATTCGAATTCGCGAACGATGCCTATCTGGCGCTGATCGACAGGCGTCCCGTCGTCGGCCTGCCGATCCGCGAGGCACTTCCCGAGCTTGCCAACCAGGGCATCTACGAACTGCTGGACGGCGTCTATGAAAGCGGCGAGGTCTACCATGCCCGTTCCCGGCGGCTGTGGGTCGAGGATGCGAGCGGAACGCTGCGCGAGCGCTTCTTCGATTTCGTCTACCAGCCGACCCTCGGGGCCGATGGCCGCCCGACCGGCGTCGCTGCCGTGGTCTACGACGTCTCGGCGCTGACCGAGGCGCGACGCGAAGCCGACCGTGCGAACCGGGCGAAGGACGAGTTCCTGGCGATGCTGGGCCATGAGCTGCGCAACCCGCTGGCGCCGATCGTCACCGTCCTCCACGTGCTGCGCCGCAGCGGCTCGAACGCCTTCAAGCCGGAGCGCGCGATCCTCGAGCGCCAGGTGGATCACCTCGTGCGGCTTGTCGACGACCTGCTCGATGTCTCGCGAATCGCCTCCGGCAAGGTCGAACTGCGCCACGCACGGATGGACTTGCGCGACGCCGTCGGCGTCAGCCTCGAGGCCGTCAGTTCGGAGTTCGAGCGCCACCGTCACCAGGTACATGCCGACACCGGCATCGAGCCCCTCTGGGTGCAGGCTGACGCGGCGCGCATCTCCCAGGTGATCTCGAACCTGCTCGTCAATGCCGCCAAGTACACGCCCGCAGGCGGCGTCATCCGGGTGGTGGCGCGACGCGATGGCGGGCACGTCGAATTGTGTGTCATCGACAACGGCATCGGCATCTCGGCCGAGATGCTGCCGCAGGTCTTCGACCTGTTCATGCAGGAGCGCCAGGCTGTCGATCGCGCCGGCGGCGGTCTCGGCCTGGGCCTGGCCATCGTCAGGAGCCTGGTCCAGGCGCACGGCGGCGAGGTCTTCGCCGCCAGCGACGGTGCGGGCAAGGGCAGCGAGTTCCGCTTCGTCCTGCCCTACGCGGCGCAAGCGGGGCCATCGCCCGAAGGCTCGTCGCCTGCCGCGACCCCGATCCGGGGCAGGCGACGGGTGCTCGTCGTCGACGACAACGCCGATGCTGCCGAGTCGCTGGCACAGGCGCTCGAGCTGCATGGGCTGGAAACCCGCGTCGCCCCGGACGGGCCGCGTGCCCTTGACATCGCGGAGACCTTCCAGCCCGAGATCGGCATCCTCGACATCGGCCTGCCGGTGATGGACGGGCACGAACTTGCCCGGCAGCTGAAAAGCCGCCGGCGCGACATCCGCCTCCTGGCGCTCACGGGTTACGGGGGCCATGCCGACGACACTCGTTCGAGCGAGTGGTTCGAGGCGCGCCTTCTCAAACCGGTCGACCTGCAGGCGCTCGTCGCCCTGCTCGCCGCAGACGAGTCCGTCGACTCCGTTGCTGGCGGCACCGCTGGTTGATTTTTGTCGCTCGAACCGGCGCGCAGCGCCAGTCCTCTAGCCGGCGCTTGCCATGATCCGCTCGGCCAGCCTCACCAGGCTGCGATCGCTGCCGGCCGGCCCCAGCAGCGAGATGCCCAGTGGCGCCGCGAGCCGCGTGCCGAGCGGCAGCGAAAGTTGCGGCAAGCCTGCCAGGCCGGCGATGCACAGCATCCGGGTCGCGCGATTGCGGTAGTCCTCCAGGCCGGCCTCGTCGGCGCTGGCGAGCGGGGCGACGTCGGGCATCGTCGGCATCACGAGCACGCCGTCGTGGCCGAGCAACCGCGTCATGTGCTCGCGGAAGCGGGCACGGAAGGCGCCGGCCTCGGCCACCTGTGCATCGGTCACGTCACGCGCCCAGGCAAAGCGCTGCGCCACGCCCGGACCGAGCGGCGGGGCGAAGCGCTCGATCAGCGCGCCGTCGGTCGTCCACGCTTCGCGGCCCTGCACGTAACGGAAGTTCCAGTACATCGCCTCGAAGCCGTCTAGCACCACCTCGACCGGAGCGGCCTTGCCGAGCGCAGCCTCGATTCGCGCGCGGGGTGACCGCTGGGCCTGCATCACGTCACCGGCAAGCAGCGCCCACACCGCGGTCGGATCGAGCAGGCGCACGCCTTCTTCCGGCAGCGGCGCGGGGTCCGCGCCGAGCAGCACGTCGGCCACGCGCGCGAATGTCGCGACGTCGCGGGTGAACCAGCCGCAGGTGTCGAGGCTCGGCGCCAGGTCGAGCACGCCCTTCAGGCTGACACGGCCGTGCGTGGGCCGCAGGCCGAAGAGACCGCAGTGGTTGGCCGGCGCGCGGACCGAGCCGCCGGTGTCGGTTCCGAGAGCAAAGTCGCACAGGCCGTGCGACACCGCGGCCGCAGATCCGGAAGAGGAACCGCCGGTGATCCGCTCGGCTGCGGCGCCGTTGACCGGCGAGCCGAAGTGCGCGTTCTGGCCGTTCATCGAGAACGCCAGCTCGTCGGTGACGGTCTTGCCGTCGAAGCGTGCGCCGGCGTCGAGCAGGCGTTGCACGGTCGCAGCGGTCGTGGTCTTCACCCCGGACATCGCCAGCACGAACGGCTGGCCGCCGCTGGTGGGATAGCCGGCGACATCGAAGAGATCCTTGACGGCGAAGGACAGTCCTGAAAGCGGCCCCTCGCCCGCGTGCTGCACGGGCGCGGCCGGGTAGGGCATGAAGGCGCGGGTGGAGGTGCGGGAGGCGTGCATGGCGGATCCGTTCGGGGTGCGGGTCCCGTCGTTGTAACCCAGGACACAGCGGGCGAAGGGAGCGGTCGACGCTCGGCCTGCGATGATCGAGGCCCGCACTCACTCGATGAACTCCATGCGACTCCATCGCCCCCTGGCCATTGCCTCCCTCCTGCTTGCCGCCGTGACGGTGCAGGCCCAGTCCGATCCGCTGAAGACGGCTGCCGCCGAGCCCGGTGCCGTGGTCACGCCCACCGGACTCGTCTATCGCAGCCTCAAGGCCGGCACCGGCGCCGCGCCGAGTGCGACCGACACGGTCAAGGTGCACTATCGCGGCGCCTTTCCCGACGGGCGAGAGTTCGACAGCTCCTACAAGCGCAACCAGCCGGCAACGTTTCCGCTGAACCGGGTCATCAAGTGCTGGACCGAAGGCTTGCAGCTGATGAAGGTCGGCGGCCGCGCGAGCCTGACCTGCCCGGCAGCCATCGCCTACGGGGAGCGCGGCGCCGGCGGCGGGGAGATTCCGCCGAACGCCGTGCTGCGATTCGAGGTCGAGCTGCTGGCGATCAACCCCTAGCCGCGCGCCGGCGTCAGCGCCGTTCGGCCAGCGCGGCGGGCTTTTCCGAACCGAGTTCGATCACGTTGCCGGAAGGCGTCGCCGGCTCGAGATTGAACAGCTGGCCCTGCACCATGGCGCCGACATCCATCTGCAGCCGCCGATAGCGGATCGTGCCGGTCACGCGCGCCTCGGACTGGAGTTCGAGGCAGTGCTCGATGTCGAGGTCCCCGGTCACGCTGCCGTTGATGACGGCGTTGGCGCAGCGCACGCTGCCTTCGATGCTGCCCCGCGTCGACACGACCAGCAGTGACGGTTCGTCGGCACCGCCGGCGCGGCCGACGACGTCGCCCCGGAGATGCCCGTCAATGCGCATGCCGCCGGCGAAGACGAGGTCGCCGGTGATCTCGACGCCCTCTGCGATCAGGGTCGTGAGCGGGGTCGCGCGGATGAAGGGCGGCTTCTTCTTCAGGGTCCTGAACATGGTGGATCTCCGGTCAGCGTCTGCCCTCTCGGGCGGTGCGAAAGAAGGCGAGCTGGCTCTGTGCCTCGGCCAGCCGCTGGTTCAACTCGTCGATCTGGTGTTCGAGCGCCTGGCTGCGGGCCTCGCCCAGGCGCAGGGCCAGGCGTGTCCGCTCGAGCTCGGCGCGCAGCGGCCCGGTCTGGATCGCAGCGTCGTCGGGTTGCGCGGCAGTGGGCGGTGGCGTCGGCGCGGGCTCCCGCCATGACCAGCCGAGGGCGACGCCCGCTGCCAGTGCCAGCGCCAGCAGCGACTTGCGCAGCAGCCCGGTCCCGCGTCGCAGCGGCTGCACCACCACCAGCGCGGCGCCGGCGAGTTGCTGGGTGGCGGAGCGCCGAAGGACCGAACCCCTCGCCATCGTCAGGCGCTCACAGGCCGGCGAGGTAGCGCTTCGGATCGACGGCGCTGCCGGCTCTCACGACCTCGAAATGCAGGTGCGGGCCGGTCGAGCGCCCGCTCGAACCGACGCGGGCGATGATCTCGCCGGGGGCGACGATCTGGCGGGCGCGCACCAGCAGTTCCGAGGCATGCGCATAGCGCGTCGTCAGTCCGTTGCCGTGGTCGATCTCGACCACGCGCCCGAAGTCGGAGCGGAATCCGGCGAAGGCGACGCTCCCGCCGGCCGCGGCGACGATCGGCGTGCCGGTCCGGGCGGCGAAGTCGAGGCCGGCGTGGAACGCGTGGGAATGGACGAGCGGGTCGATGCGGTTGCCGAACGACGAGGTCAGTTCTGCGCCGGGGATCGGCAGGCGCGTCGGGATGCGCATCCGCTCGGCCGCGTCGCGTGCCGTGGCGGCTGCGACGCGGTCGATCAGCTGCTCGATGCCGGTGAGTTGCGCATCGAGCAGGCCTGCGGCGGACAATTCGTGGGGGGCCGCAGTGGCCGTTGCGGCGCCGGACGAGGTTGCGGCGGCGGCTGCACCTGCCGACGCGAGCAGGGGTCCGCCGCTCGCACCCGCGGGCTCGACGACGGGTGCGACGACGTTGCCCGTCGCGGATCCGGACGGCGCCTCCTTGCGCAAGATGCCGATGCGCCGGCCGAGGTGCGCGGCCTCGCTCTCGAGCCGAAAGAGTCGCGCCGAAATCGCTGCCAGTTGCTCCAGCGTGAACGGCGTCGCCGCCGCCGGCGCACGCTCCGGCGCGGCGCCCAGGACGGCAGTCTCGGCAGTCCCAGCCGTCCCCGCGCCCCCCGCGGTCCCGGCAGTCGTCTCAGTCCCCGTGGCGACCCCCACCCACCGCGGTGCGCCGGTGGTATTCATCGCCACGGCAGGCGCTCCGAACCAGTAGCCGATCGCGCCGCCGCTGGCCAACATGGCCAGCGCTGCTGCGGCGAGGGCGCCGAGCAACGACGGCATCGGCAGTGTCCGAAGCGGCGAGCGGCTGCTGGCGCCGGTGGCGATGATGACGAACGCCATGGTTTCCTCCCTGGACTGGCGAAACCATCCTAGGCGCAGCGCACCTCCATTCGCCGTTTCGGCGCTGCAACCGAGTGTTCGCGTGCGCCGTGCCGGTCGCAGTTCACGTCCACCGTCCGCGACTTGTGCCAAGGCGTAGCCGAACGCAACCGTATGCCTCGACGTTTGCCGACATCGTTCCTGCGCGACCGTTGCTTCCAGGGGAAGCGGTGATCGCGAAGCGCCGTCCGGCAGCGTGCCGAACCTAGAATCCCGGCGCTGCTCGGCGAGGTGCTACCGCGGCAGCGAGCCCCCTGTCATTTCCCCCACGGAGAACAAGTCGATGAAAAAGCTGATCACTGCAATGGCCCTGGTTGTGGCTGCCGGAACCTCGTTCGCCCAGGCGACGACGGCTGTCAAGGAAGCCGGCAAGGCAACCGCCGAGACCGCCAAGCAGGCGACCGAGAACGTCAAGAGCGCCGCGACCGGCGAGCCCAAGAGCACGGTGCACAAGGCCAAGGCCAAGGTCCACAAGGCCAAGGCCAAGTCGCACGGCAAGTCAGCCAAGGCCGCCGCCAAGGAAGCGACGAAGTAATCGTCGGCCGGCGCCGTCCTCGGGCGGCGCTGACTTCAGGCGGCGATCGCGGCCAGCGGTGTCCGCCGGGCGGGCGCGCAGACGATCCGGTCGCGACCTTCGCGCTTGGCGCGGTACATCGCCTTGTCGGCCTGCTCGATGGCCGCCTCGATCGATTCACCGGCGGCCGATTCCACCAGGCCTGCCGAGAACGTGACTCCCAGCGACGCCCCGTCGTCGCCCGACAGCGCCGTGTCGCCGACGTGCGCGCGCATGCGCCCCAGCACGTCGAGAGCCGGCTCCAGCGCGGTCGCCGGCAGCAACAGCAGGAATTCCTCGCCTCCCCAGCGTGCCAGGATGTCGCTGCGTCGCACCGCCGCCAGCGCCTGCGTGGCGAACGCCTTCAGGACGAGGTCGCCGGCCGCGTGACCGCGGGTGTCGTTCACCGCCTTGAAGTGATCGATGTCGATCAACGCGAGGCACAGTGGCTCTCCGCTGCGATCGCGGCGCGCGCCCTCGTGCTTCAGGACTTCGAGCATCTGGCGCCGGTTGATCAGCCGGGTCAGCTCGTCGTGGCCGGCGATGTCGCGGATGCGCTCGAGCGCGTCGGCCAGTTCGAGCGTGCGCACCTTCAGCTGCTTGCGCAGGCGGCTGAGCAGGCTGGCGAGGTAGGACACCGTCAGCAGCATCGCGCTGCCGATCACGAAGTGCGTCACTTCCTCCATTGGCGGGTACCGTGCCGCATCGGTGGAAGCCTTCCAGCCGATCGTCAGGCCGAGCAGGGCGACGGCGAAGGCGGTCATCGTCCGCAGTTGTCGAGGGCTCGCCGAGAAGCCGCCAAACACCAGCACCACCACCAGGATCGTGAGCGTGACCGCGCGCATCGGCCCGAGCGCGGCGTAGGCGCCGACGATGCAGGCGATCGCGTACATCGACTGGCCGGTGTTGATGACGCCGGCCGGAAGGCCGAGCCTGGGGCTGGCACGGATCGCCGCATAGGCAAGCGCCGCGCCGCCGATCGACATGGCGCTGAGCCACACCGCGTCGTGCACCGTGGCGACGCCGGCCCAGGCTTCGAACCAAAGCATCGCCAGGCTGACGACGTACAGCCCCAGGCCGAGCAACCAATAGCGCAGCAACCGGCCGACGCCGGCGTTGTGGCCGCGCGTGCGACGGATAAGAGTTCGGCGCAGTGCCATGGAGACCCAGGGACGGCTTGAGCGCAAGCGGGTTGCGATTGCGGGTGGTGGTGCGCTTGGTGCGGGTGCGGGTGCCAGGGCCGTTTCCCCTCGTGACGATGGGAGGCACACCGGTTTTCGGCACGCCGGCGCAAATCTTGATGCCACCGCGGTCCTTGAAGCCCCTGCGCTCGCTTCTGCAAGTCGGCACGGCGGTCGGGCGGTCGCGGGCACGGGTTGGAGCCGATGCCGGCGCGCCGGGGCCCGCCTAGCATGCTTCGCATGGGCAATTTCCCCGAAGCACTCGACCGTGCCGCCAGCACGATCGTCGATCGCCTCCTTGCCCACCTGCCGCAGTTGCTCGAGGCCGTGGCGCTGTTGCTGTTCGGCTGGTTGCTGGCACGCCTGCTGCGACTCGTGACTCGCCGGGGCGCCGCCATGCTCGATGCCCTGATCGTGCGCACCACCGGTCACGGGAGATGGCGCATCGGCAGCGCCGCCAGGCTGCTCGGCACCGTCGTCTACTGGGTGGTGGTGCTGTTCTTCGTCACCGCCGCCACGCAGACGCTGGGCCTGCAGACCTTCACCGATTGGCTGGCGCGCCTGCTCGACCAGCTGCCGACGCTGGCGGCCGGGCTGCTGATCATGGTCGCCGGCTACATGCTGTCGGGATTCGTCGCCGAGCTGGTGCAGGCCACCGCGACGCGACTGGCCCCGGCGCAGCGCACCGCACTGGCGCGGGTGGCGCAGGGCGCGACCCTGGTGGTCGCGCTCCTCGTCGGCGCCGACCAGATCGGCCTGAAGGTCACCTGGCTCGCCATCCTCGCCGCCGTGCTGCTGGCCTCGGTGATGGGCGGCGTGATGATCGCCGTCAGCCTGGGCGCGCGCGGCTACGTCGCCAACCTGATCGGCGCGCACTACATCGGCCAGGCGCTGCGCGTCGGCCAACGGGTGCGCGTCGCCGGCCACGAGGGCCGCATCGTCGACGTCACCGCGACGTCGCTGGTGCTCGAGACCGCCGACGGCCGCGTGCTGCTGCCGGGACGCATGTATCACGACGAGGCCATCGTGGTGGTGGTCACGCAGCGCGAGTGAGCCGGGCGATGGCCGACGTCGACCGCGACAGCGCGCTCAGCCTGGCCTTCATGCGCACGCATCCGGCCGCGGCCGCGCGCGTCCTCGAAGGCCTGCCGGCCGCTGCGGCCGGCGCGCTGTTCGAACGCGTTCCGGCGCGCGTCTGCGCCGACGTGCTCGGCGCGATGTTGCCGCGACAGGCCGCCGGCTGCATCGCGGGTCTCGGCGATGCCCGCATCCTCGAACTGCTCCCACCCCTCGGCACGCAGGGCACCGTCGCCCTGCTGCGTCATTTCCCCGAAGCGCGCCGTCGAACCCTGATCGCCGGCCTGCCGACCGGAGCGGCGCTGGCCTCGGCGCTGCTGCTCGGCTACACCGAAGACACGCTCGGCGCCTGGGCGGACCCCGACGTCGTGACGCTGCCCGCCGAGACGACCGCAGCGGCGGCTCTGGAACGACTGCGCCAGGTGTCTTCGCTGCATGCCCAGGTCTTCGTCGTGACCGCCGCCCGCCAGCTCGGTGGCGTCGTCGCCTGGCATACGCTCGCTCGGGCGCCCGCCGCGGCCACGCTGGGCACGCTGCTGCAGCGTCCACTGGCGGTGCTGCCGGCGCATTCGCCGCTGGCCGGCGCCGTCGCGCATCCCGGCTGGGAACTGGCGAGCGCGCTGCCGGTGGTGGAGCCCGGCGAGCGCCTCGTCGGCGTGATGACGCGCGACGCCCTGGCGCGCGCCCTGCGGGAAAGCTCGCCATCGGCACCCCTCGGCTCGACACCGACCGCGCTGCCGGCGCAGCTCGCCGCGGGCTACTGGCTGGCGTTGTCGGGACTCGTCGAATCGGCGCTGGCGCTGCTGCCGCGCGTTCCCCCGGTGCTGAAGGACAACGATGCTGGCTGAGCCATTGACTGCGGCCGAGGCGGCGCTGACGCACCGTTACCTGCTCGACTTCCCGTTCGAGGCGGCGCGTCTGTTCGAGGCCATGCCGGCCGCCGATGCCGCCGCGGCGATCGCCCGGCAGCCGCAGCACGCGGCGCTCCGTGCCTGGGAGGCGCTGGCGCCGGACGTCGCCCGCGACGTGCTCGAGCACCTGCCGGAGCCGACCGCGTGCCATCTGCTCGCCGAGGCCGAGCCGGTGGTCAGCGTCGCCGTGCTGACGCAATTCGATCCGACGGCGCGCGAAGCCTGGCTGCTGCGACTCGATGCCGACGTGGCGACCGAGCTGCGCGGCCTGCTCGACTACACCGGCGACGTCGCCGGCCGGATGATGGATCCGCGCGTCAGCCCGCTGCGCACCGGCATGACGGTGGCCGATGCGGTCGAGCGGCTGCGCCAGATCCGGCGCCGCGGCATCCGCGAACTCTTCGTCGTCGACGACGCCGGCCGGCTGACCGGCCGGGTCGAGGTGCAGGATCTGGCGCTTTCGGCGCGCGATCTGCCGCTCGCCGCCATCACCCGCAGCGTGGTCGCCGTCGTCGGCGACCTGGATCCGCGCGAGGACGTGGTCGAGGCATTGCAGAAGCATCCGATCACCGCGCTGCCGGTCGTCAACATCAATGGCCGCTTCATTGGCGTCATCCGCCAGGCCGAGCTGGTGGCCGCGGTCGAAGAGGAATCGAGCATCGACATCCAGACGATGGTCGGCGCCAGCCCCGACGAGCGGGCGCTGTCGTCGCCCGGCTTCGCGGTCAGGAAGCGCCTGCCGTGGTTGCAGATCAACCTGCTGACGGCTTTCCTGGCGGCATCCGTGGTCGGCCTGTTCGAGGGCGTCATCTCGCAATTCACCGCGCTGGCCGTGCTCCTGCCGGTGGTCGCGGGGCAGTCCGGCAACGCCGGCGCGCAGGCGCTTGCGGTGACGATGCGCGGTCTCATGCTGCGCGAGATCAGCCTGCGGCAGTGGCCGCGGGTGCTGGCCAAGGAGGCGCTGACCGGCCTGGTGAATGGCCTGGCGGTGGCGGCCACGACCGGAGTCGGCGTCTACATGTGGAGCCGCTCGGGTGCGCTCGCCGCCGTCATCATGTCGGCGATGGTGATCTCGATGCTGGCCGCCGGCCTCGCCGGGGCCTTGGTGCCGATGCTGCTGCGGCGCTTCGGCCAGGATCCCGCCACCGCGTCGTCGATCATCCTGACGACGGTGACCGACGTCGTCGGCTTCTTCTCGTTCCTCGGCATCGCCACCCTGTTCGCGCCGCTGCTGGCCAAGGGCGTGACCTGATGCGCCGGGGCGCGGACGCCGCTGCAGGCCCGGGACGCGCGGGCTATAGCGCCTGCGACGCTTCAATCGCCAGCCAGAGTCCGCAAGCCATCAGGGCGACGCCGGTCGTGCGGCCGAGCCCATGGCCGAGCGGCAGGGACTTTTCCAGCAGCACGTAGACCGACAGGCCCCCGATCCAGAACAGGTTCATCACGCCGCCGAAGAACAGCAGCAGCATCAGGAACCAGCAGCAGCCGAGGCAATACGCGCCGTGACTCAGGCCCATTCGCAGCGCCCCGACGGCGCCATCGCGCCAGTGGCCGACGATGAAACCCAGCGGCGTGCGGCACTGCGCCAGACACATCCTCTTCAACGGCGCGAGCTGCCACGCGCCGGCGGCCAGCAGCAGGCCCGCGCCCAGCCATGAATTCGTCGTCGACAACATCGGCGACAGCAACCGGGCGGACTCGAGGCTCCACTGCAGGACAGTCGCCAAGGCGCTGAAACCTCCCCAGGCGAGCAGGTACCCGACGGCAAAGAGCGCCGTCGGGCCTGCCGCGGCGTGCGCAGGCTGCGACTTGCGGCGGATCCGGGCGAACAGCAACAGCATCGGCCCGGCGCTGGGCAGCATCATCGCCACCATCATCACCCACCACATGGCGAAGATCCGGGCCGCGTAGGCCGGCGTCCAGACGGCGGCTTGCATCAGCCAGCCGTCCATGCCGGCCATGCGCGTCATCTCCACGGCGCTCATGTCCATGCCGGCACCGGCAATGACCCCGCTCCAGGCGATGACGATGACCGTCGTGAGTGCCGCCAACAGCACCATGCGTTCGTGCCGCGGCACGGAGCGAGTCATCGTTGCCGTCTTCGCCGTGGCGCCGGCGTCAGGGTCGGGCGTACCGCTGCTTGTATTCGCGGAAGCTGTGCACCAGCCCGGTCGGATTCCAGGCGACGTTGGCCATCGAGCTGTGGCGCCGGTTCAGGTCGAACTTGATCGCCGCGGTGCCCTTGGCGAATCCGGCCACGTTCTCGGCTTCATGGAACACCCAGCCGTCCGGCAGCACCGTGATCATCTGGTGCTCGGCATCGGTGACGGGATTGCGGATCGGCTCGCTGTGGGCTCGCACCGCGGCCGGCACCTCGATGCGGGCGCGCCGCTTGTCGAGGTCCCATTCGAAGGTGATCGGCGCGAACAGCGGGTCCTTGATGGTCTCGATGATGATCGAGAAGATCTGGAACATGGTGCCGACCTTCTGGTCCGCGCCGGAGAGGATGTAGAACAAGGCATCCTTCTGCGCGTCGTCGGCGCGCTCGTCGATGATCGGATGCATGACGCCTTGCCCATGGTGGATGGCGCGGGGAAAGTAGAAGGTCGCGATGACGGCCAGGCCGTCGAGCCGGACCTTGTCGCAATGGCCCTTGTCGATCTTGAAGCCGACCAGCCCCGTGCAGTGACCCTGCGTCGGATCGGCCATCGCCTCGCAGGGGCAGCCGAGGTCGCAGCTGCAGTACTCGACGTACTGGCCTTCGATCATCCAGTCGCGTGCCATTTCAGTCTCCTTCGCTATGAAGTGCGCCACGCGGGCGCGAACCGAACCGGACGACCATTGGATCAGCATGGAACGGGTCGCGCAACCGGCAGCGGGCAGGGCCAGAGGTTGTTCGCTCGGCGCAGGAATGTCCTTGCAACGTGGCCTTGGGGCGCCGAGACTGCAGGGATGCCTTGAAGGTTCGCGCCGAGCCGCTGCCCGCGGGCGCCGTGCCACCGGCAAACGCTCGAGTGCGCGCCCGCCGGCTCGAGACAGTCGACAGTCCGAAAACCCGTTTCTCCGAGGAGCCGAACCATGAAGATCGAACTTTTCTATCTCCTCTTGACGTCGATACTCACCGGGCTGCTCTGGATCCCCGTCGTCATCGGCTATGTGACTTCCCGCGGGCCCCTGACCCCGCAGACCTATCGGGTGGCATCGACGACGCCGCTGCCCGACTGGGTCAATCGTGCCAATCGGGCGCACCTGAACGCCGTCGAGAACCTGGCGCCCTTCGCGGCGGTGGTGCTGGTCGCCCACGCCAGCGGCGTGTCCACCAGCGTCACGGCGCTCTGTGCGGCGATCTTCTTCTACGCCCGCCTGGCGCACGCGGTGATCCATGTCACCGGTTTTGGCCGGTTCATGGCGCGGACCCTGGCGTTCACCGTGGCCTGGATCGCCTTTCTCACCTTCGCGGTGGTGGTGTTGATGCGCGCGACCTGAGCCGCCAGGGGTGACGGCCGGCGCTCCGGGACGGGTGCGGCCGAGCCCACGCAGGAGCCATGGCTCCTTCGGGCGATGCGAGGGCGACCGGCGCCGGCGAGACTGGCGGCCTCCACCATCTCGCCAGCAAAGGACTCTCCAGTTCAAGCGTCCTGCCTGCGCCGCCGGACTCGCGGCCGCAGCCCTCGTCACCTCTGCCCCCGCCCTGGCCGATCCTTTCGTCCTGCTGCAGGACTCCTTCGACACCGAGAACGGCGGCGTCGGGGCCGCCGAGTACAGCGGCTTCGACCATTTCAGCGCCGCCAACATCGATCTGCTCGCCCCGGGCTACTTCTTCAACCTGTGCCAGGCGGCCGGCGGCTCCACCCCCTGCCTCGACATGGAAGGCAGCGGCAACGGATCGCTGACGACCAAGCTCGCCTACGACCTCGCTCCCGGCAAGCGCGGAGGTGCGGGCCATCCCGGCGCACATTGAATGGACCGCCCAGCCGTGCTACGGTTCGGCAAAGGGTAGTGCGTCGACCGCGGGATCTCCCCGGGCCGCCTCTGCTGGCCACGGAGACACATGCGCATTCGGTTCTGGGGCACTCGCGGGTCGATCCCGAAGCCGGGGCCCGACACCGTGCGCTATGGCGGCAACACTTCCTGCGTGGAAGTGCGCACGACCGGCGGTACGCTGATCCTGCTCGACTGCGGGACCGGCGCGCATGCCCTCGGCCAGGCCCTGGTGGCCGAGCCCGACGGGCCGCGCCGCGGCAGCATCCTGATCAGCCACACCCACTGGGACCACATCCAGGGGCTGCCGTTCTTCGCGCCCCTCTTCGACGCGAACTTCGAGTGGGACATCTACGGCCCGCGGGGCCTGGGTCCGTCGATCCGCGAGACGCTGTCGGGCCAGATGCAGTACACCTACTTCCCGGTCGCCATCGAGCAATTCGCGGCCAAGGTGCGCTACCACGACCTGGTCGAGGGCAGCCTGGACATCGGGGATGCCCGCGTCACCGCGCACTACATGAACCACCCGGCGCTGACGCTGGGCTATCGCATCGAGGCCGACGGCGCGAGCGTGGTCTACGCCACCGATCACGAGCCGCATTCGCCGGCGCTCGCCCGCGGCGAGCGCCCGCCGCAGGGACCGGACGAATGCCATCACGCCGCCTTCGTCGAGGGTGCCGATCTGCTGATCCACGATGCCCAGTTCACCGCCAGCGAGTACGAGGCGCACACCGGGTGGGGCCACAGCCCGGTCGAGTTCGCGGTCGACCTGGCCGCGGGGGCGGGGGTGCGCCGACTGGCGCTGTTCCACCACGATCCGCTGCGTGACGATGCCGGCGTTGACCGGATGGTGGCGCAGGCACGAGCACGGGCGGCCGGTACGGGGGTTGACGTCTTCGGAGCCGCCGAGGGTCTGGAGATCGAGGTCGAGGCCGGCGTCAACCGGCGCGCCTCGCCCGTGCGGAGCGCGCCGGCGCAGTCACCGCTTGCGCACAGCGCGCTGGATCGGGTGGTGCTGGTGGCGGTCGACGCCGACGAACCGGCTCGCGTCATTGCCGCGGCTGTCCGTGCCGACGGCGGACGCATCGTTCGCGCCATCGATCGCCCCTCGCTGTTGCGCCTGGCGGCAGCCGAGAAGCCGGCGCTCGTCTTCCTGCAACGGACCTTCGCCGGGCAGGACGGCATCGAACTGTGCGGCGCGGTGCGCCGCGAGATCGGCCCGGTCAATGCCCCGCAGGTGGTCATCGTCGCCTTGCGCCAGGACGACGCGGATGTCGAGGCCGGCGTGCGCGCAGGGGTGGCCGACTGGCTGGTGTGGCCGTTCAAGGAGACCTACGCCCGCAGCCGCATGCACCGCGGAATGCTGCGCCAGGCCACGCGCTGGTCGCCCGCACCGCAGCCGCAGGGCGAGGAGCGGCGCCTGAGGGCCCTGGAGAACCTCGGCGTGCTCGACACGCCGGCGGAGGAACGTTTCGACCGCTACACCCGCATCGCCGCCGGCCTGTTCGACGTTCCGATCGCGCTGGTGAGCCTGGTCGACCGCGATCGTCAATGGTTCAAGTCGCGTCACGGGCTCGACCTGGCCGAGACGCCTCGAGACGTGGCGTTCTGCGCCCACGCGATCCTGGGCGGCGAGATCATGCAGGTCCCCGATGCGCTGAAGGATCCGCGCTTCGCCGACAACCCGCTGGTTACCGGGCCACCGCGCATCCGCTTCTACGCCGGCGCGCCGCTCTCCGCTGCCGACGGCAGCCGGGTCGGCACGCTGTGCCTGATCGACGGCCGCCCGCGCGAACTCGATGCGCACCAACTCACCCTGCTGCGCGACCTGGCCGACATGATCGAGGCCGAACTCGCCCGCAGACCGGCGCCTGCGCAACCGCTTGCCTGAGACCAGCCTCGCTGGCGGGCCTCGCTGAGGTAAGCCCGCCTGAGGCGAGCCTGCTTGAGATGGGGGCTTGGCGCAGGGCGCCGTCAGGCCGGCGTCGTCGGCCCGTGTCGCTTCACCGCCTCGAGCAGCGGCGCGACGATGTCCATCGGCAGCGGGAACACGATCGTCGAGTTCTTGTCGGCCGCGATCACCGTCAGCGTCTCCAGGTAGCGCAACTGGATCGCCTGCGGTTGCTTCGCGAGGATCTCCGCCGCCTGCGCCAGCTTCTCGGCGGCCTGCAGCTCGCCTTCGGCGTGGATGACCTTGGCCCGGCGCTCGCGCTCGGCCTCGGCCTGGCGCGCGATCGCCCGGATCATCGTCTCGTTCAGGTCGACGTGCTTGATCTCGACGTTCGTGACCTTGATGCCCCACGAATCGGTCTGGCTGTCGAGGATCTTCTGCAGGTCCAGGTTGAGGCGCTCGCGCTCGGACAGCATCTCGTCCAGGCTGTGCTTGCCGAGCACCGCGCGCAGCGTGGTCTGCGCCAGCTGGCTGGTCGCGGAAAGAAAGTCCTCCACCTGGATCACCGCGCGTTCCGGATCGACGACGCGGAAGTACAGCACCGCGTTGACCTTCAGCGTGACGTTGTCGCGCGAGATCACATCCTGGCTCGGCACGTCCATCACGACGATGCGCAGATCGATCCGCACCATCTGCTGGATGCCCGGGATCAGGATGACCAGGCCCGGGCCCTTGACCTTCCAGAAGCGTCCGAGCTGGAACACCACGCCGCGCTCGTACTCGCGCAGGATGCGAAGCGAGCTGGCGAGGATGGCGATCAGCAGGACGAAGAGGATCGAGATCGTGATCATCGCGGGGCTCCTTGCGGCGTGGGGGATCTTCCGAGCGGACTCACCTCGAGCGTCAGGCCGTCGACGCGGTCCACGCGCACGCGCTCGCCGGGATGCAATGGCAGCGTCGAACGCACCTTCCACTGCTCGCCTTCGATCGAGGCCCAGCCGTCGCCCCTGTCGAACTCGAGGATTTCACCGCAGATGCCGAGCATGCGCGGCGCGCCGCTGACGACCGGCCGCCGGCGCGCCTTCGCCGCCATGCCGGCGACGCCGAGGATGAAGGCCGCCGACACCAGCATCAGCATGACGATCAGCGACCGCGGAACGCCGTAGCCCGGAATGTCGGAGTCGATCAGCAGCAGGGCGCCGAGGCCGAATGCCGCGATGCCGCCGATGCCCAGGACGCCGTAGCTCGGCACGAAGGCCTCGGCAACGAGGAAGGCGATGCCGAGCAGGATCAGGCCGAGGCCGGCGTAGTTGATCGGCAGCATCTGCAGGCCCCACAGCGCGAGCAGCAGGCAGACGCCGCCGATCACCCCGGGCGCGACGAAGCCCGGATTCAGGAACTCGAACAGCAGGCCGTAGATGCCGAGCATCATCAGGATCAGCACCAGGCTCGGGTCGCTGATCACGCCAAGCAGACGTTCCCGCCAGTCCGGCTCGATCGCCCGTGGCACGACGCCCGCTGTTGCCAGCGTCACGCTGCGGGTATCGGAGCCACCGACCTTGAGCGTGCGGCCGTCGAGCTGGCGCAGCAGGTCGGGCACATCGATGGCGACGACATCGACGACGTGCTGGGCCAGCGCGTCGCCGGCCGAAAGGCTCACGGAATCGCGCACCGCCTTTTCCGCCCACGCGGCGTTGCGCCCGCGCAGCTGGGCGAGTCCGCGCAGGTAGGCGGCGGCGTCGTTGACGCGCTTGGCGGTCGAGGTGTCGGGGCTGGCTCCGGAAGCCGCGCTGGCTGGCGCCTTCGGCGCCGGGGCATCGAATCCGGGCATGCCGATGGCGATCGGAGTCGCAGCGCCGAGGTTGGTGGCCGGGGCCATCGCCGCAACGTGCGTTGCATAGAGGATGTAGGTGCCGGCACTGGCAGCGCGGGCGCCCTGCGGTGCCACGAAGCCGGCCACCGGCGTGGGCGACGCCAGGATGTCGCGGACGATGCCGCGCATCGCGCCATCCAGTCCTCCCGGCGTGTCCATCTGCAGGACGACGAGCTGCGCGCCTTCGCGCGTTGCGCGCTCGAGCGCGCGATGGACGTGGTCGGCGGTCGCGGGTCCGATGGCGCCGTCGATGCGCAGCACGAACACCGGCGCGACGGCCGCCCGCGTCGCAACCGCGACCAGCAGCAGCGCGAGCATCAGCAGCGACTGCAGCCAGCGGTGCGTCGGGTCGAGAGCTTGCGTGCGGTTGGCGTTCATGTCGATCAGCGCGGCGCGTGCACGCACACGCCGCCTTGCGACATAGCCTACACCCGCAGCGCTCCTCGGGCGGCCCGCGCGGCCTTCAGCCCGCCCCTGCTTCCCGCCGCGTCAACACGAAATGTGTCGCCTGGGCCGAGGCTTCCGTTCGCCGTTCCAGGTCTCATCGGTCCACGGTCCACGCACGAGTGCGCGGATTCGACACCGAACGGAACGGCGGCTGGCGTGCGGAATTGCGCGGACTCCTTCGCCGTGACCGAGCCGCGCGCCGCGCACGGAGGCGCTGTTGCGTGAGACTCGGGCCGGGTGCTCTCCATCACGGGCCAACTGACGAACGTGCCGACTGTCTTGTCGTATCCGATGGCGAATCGTCGCCGCACGCCGCGCAAGGGCTTGCGCGGCGCCGCGAGCGTCGAGCATGCAGGCCAGGTCGATACGGCCGAGATCGCCGACATCAGTTCCCACGGCATCGGCTTCGTCAGTCCGAAGCCGATCTCGCCCGGTCGCCGCTGCGATGTGACCTTCGCGCTTCCGTCCGCCGCCTGCGCGACGACGCTCACGGTGGCGGTGAAGATCGCGCACTCCTCCTACGCGTCGAAGGGGCGATTCAACATCGGCGCGGTCTTCGTCGATCTCGACAGCGATGCGGGCGCGGCCATCGGAGCCTTTCTCGATGCCGACTAATCGTCGCGGGGTCGATCCCCGCCGACCTCACGACTGGGCGACATCGACCCATTCGGCCTGCGCGAGCCGGGCCAGCCGCGCGGGCTCGATGCGCAGCGCCGCGTGGATGTCGCCGGCGGCGGGCACGACGATGTCGAAGGCGCGCAGCGACACGTCGGCATAGACGCGCAGCGGTCGCGCCAGGCCGAACGGGCAGACGCCCCCGACCGGATGGCCGGTGGCCGCGTGCACCTCGGCAGCGTCGAGCATCTTCGCCTTCGCGCCGAAGCGATCCTTGTATTTGCGATTGTCGAGCCGAGCATCGCCGCGCATCACCAGCAGGACGACGTCGCCGCCGAGGGCGAGCGACAGCGTCTTGGCGATCTGGCCCGGCGCCACGCCGTGGGCCGCGGCGGCGAGCGCGACGGTCGCGGTGCTGGTCGGCATCACGACGACCTCGATGTCGGGGGCGTGTTCGGCGAGGAAGGTGCGGACGGAGGCTAGGCTCATGGCAGGGTCGTGCGGAATGGGCCAAGATGTTCGCATGGCCTTGCCCCGATCGATCGATGCCTCACGCCGACGGGTGCTCCGGGCCACGCTGGCGTCGGCGGCCCCGCTTGTCGTCGGCGTTTCGTCCCCACGAGCGATGCCCGGATCCCGCATGCACACACGCCCCATCCCCGCCACCGGCGAAGCGCTGCCCGTCATCGGCTGCGGCACCTACGTCGGCTTCGACCAGCCACCCGGCTCTCCCGGCTACGGCCTGCTGCCAGGCGTCGTCGCGGCCCTGCTCGACGCCGGCGGCAAGGTGCTGGACAGCTCGCCGATGTACGGCCGCGCCGAGGCGACGACCGGGGAACTGCTGGCGGCGAGCGGCCGCCGAGGCGAGGCCTTCCTGGCCACCAAGGTCTGGACGCGCGGTCGCGCCGAAGGCGTGGCGCAGATGGAGGCGTCGCTGCGGTTGCTGCGCACCGACCGCGTCGACCTGATGCAGGTCCACAACCTCGTCGACTGGCGCATCCAGCTGGCGACGCTGCGCCGCTGGAAGGACGAGGGTCGCATCCGCTATCTCGGCATCACGCACTACACCGACTCTGCCTACGCCGAGGTCGAGGCGGTGCTGCGCAGCGAACGGCTCGACTTCCTGCAGATCAACTACGCCCTCGACGACCGCGCCGCCGAGCAGCGGCTGCTGCCGCTGGCGGCCGAGCGCGGCGTCGCGGTGATCGTCAACATGCCGTTCGGCGGCGGCGGCCTGCTGCGCAGGCTGCTGCCCCGGCCGCTGCCGCGCTGGGCGGCGGAAATCGGCTGCGCGAGCTGGGCGCAGCTGCTGCTGAAGTTCGTCCTCAGCCAGCCCGCGGTGACGTGCGCGATCCCCGGCACCCGTCGTCGCGAGCACATGGAGGACAACGTCGCCGCGGGCTTCGGCGTCGTGCCCGAGCCGGGGTTCTGGCGCGGTCGGGACGCCGAGATCCTGGTCTGAGAAGGTCGAAGGCGCGACCCTCATCGCTCTCGCCGGCCCTCGAGCGCGGGCCTGCATACACTCGTGAGCCACGGCCTCTGCCGAAACCGTGACGCCGCAGCCCAGGGAGCACCACGGCATGACCGACGAATTCTCGTACACCCCGCCGCCCGTCTGGACCTGGACGAAGGAGAACGGCGGGCGCTTCGCCAACATCAACCGCCCCGTTGCCGGGTCCACGCACGACAAGGAGCTGCCGGTCGGGCGGCATCCGCTGCAGCTCTATTCGCTCGGCACGCCGAACGGCGTCAAGGTCACGGTGATGCTGGAGGAACTGCTGGCGCTGGGTCATGGCGGCGCCGAGTACGACGCGTGGTTGATCAAGATCGGCGAGGGCGAACAATTCGGCAGCGGCTTCGTCGCCGCGAACCCGAACTCGAAGATCCCGGCGCTGTGGGACCGCAGCGGCCCCGAACCCGTCCGCGTCTTCGAGTCGGGTGCGATCCTTCTTTATCTGGCCGAGAAGTTCGGTGCCTTTCTGCCCGCGGGGGGTGCGCAGCGCGCCGAATGCCTCTCGTGGCTGTTCTGGCAGATGGGCAGCGGACCGTTCCTCGGCGGGGGGTTCGGCCACTTCTATGCCTACGCGCCGACCAAGATCGAGTACGGGATCGATCGCTACGCGATGGAGGTCAAGCGCCAGCTCGACGTGCTCGACCGGCGCCTTTCCGACAGCGCCTACCTGGCGGGCGACGACTACACGATCGCCGACATCGCGGTCTGGCCGTGGTACGGCACGCTCGTCAAGGGCCAGCTCTACAGCGCGGGGGACTTCCTCGAGGTCCAGAGCTACACGCACGTCCTGCGCTGGACCGAGCAGATCGCCCAGCGTCCGGCGGCGCGCCGCGGCCGCATGGTCAACCGTACCTGGGGCCAGCCGTCGAGCCAACTGCACGAGCGCCACGAGGCGAGCGACTTCGACACCCGGACGCAGGACAAGCGGGCACCCGAAGCGTGAGGGCGCGGCGCTTGCGCGTCGATCGGTTCATCGGCTGACTGTTTTCTTCCGCGACACTTTCCATCGACGAGGCTCCCATGCACCCTGCACCGACCCAGGACTTCAGTTTCGCCGAGCTAGAGCGCTGGCTCGACGAGCACCGTGTGACCGAGATCGAGTGCCTCGTGCCCGACCTGACCGGGGTCGCCCGCGGCAAGATCCTGCCGCGCGAGAAATTCACCTCCGATCGCGGGATGCGTCTGCCGCAGGGCGTCGTGGCGATGAGCGTGACGGGCGAGTTTCCGGCCAAGGGACCGTACTACGACGTCATCAGCCCGACCGACACCGACATGCACCTGCGTGCCGACCCGACGACCGTGCGCATCGTCCCGTGGGCGTCGGACCCGACCGCGCAGGTGATCCACGACTGCTACGGCCGCGACGGCGAGCTCGCCACCTTCGCGCCGCGCTCGGTGCTGCGCCGCGTCTGCGAGCATTTTGCACAGGAGGGCTGGACGCCGGTCGTGGCCCCGGAGCTCGAGTTCTATCTCGTCGCCCGCAACACCGACCCCGACATGCCGCTGAAGCCGCCGATCGGCCGCAGCGGGCGCGCCGAGACCTCGCGCCAGGCCTATTCGATCGATGCCGTGAACGAGTTCGACCCGCTGTTCGAGGACATCTACCGCTACTGCGAGCAGATGGGTCTGAACGTCGACACCCTGATCCACGAGATCGGCGCCGGCCAGATGGAGATCAACTTCTTCCACGGCGAGCCGCTGCGGCTCGCCGACGAGGTGTTCTTCTTCAAGCGCACGGTGCGCGAAGCCGCCCTGCGCCACGACATGTACGCGACCTTCATGGCCAAGCCGATCGCCGGCGAGCCCGGAAGCTCCATGCACGTGCATCAGAACATCCTCGACAGCCGCACCGGCCGCAACCTCTTCAGCCAGGCCGACGGCTCGGCCAGCCCCGAGTTCCGCTGGTACATCGGCGGCTTGCAACGCTACGTGCCGCAGGCGATGGCGCTGTTCGCGCCGTACGTCAACTCGTACCGGCGCATGGTGCGGTCCACCGCAGCGCCGATCAACATCGAGTGGGGCACCGACAACCGAACCGTCGGCATCCGCGCGCCGGTGGCCGGCGAGAAGGACCGGCGTGTCGAGAACCGGGTGATCGGTGCGGACGCCAACCCCTATGTCGCCCTCGCCGCGACGCTGGCGTGCGGCTGGCTGGGAATCAAGAACCGCATCGAGCCAAGCGCCGAGTGCCTCGGGGACGCCTACCTCGGCGAACACCAGTTGCCGCGCAGCCTGAGCGAGTCGCTGAGCCTGCTGCGCGACGCCAAGGAACTCGCGGCCGTGCTCGGCGAGGACTTCGTCACCGTCTACACCGAGGTCAAGGAGATCGAGCACGAGGAATTCATGAAGGTCATCTCGCCGTGGGAGCGCGAGCACCTGCTGCTGCACGTCTGAGCGCAATGGCCGGCACCGCCGAAGTCACCCAGCCGATGGCGCCCACCGCGTATCCGGATTCGTACTACGCGGCCTCGTCGCCGGGCGTCGACTATCCGCGGCTGCAGGGTGACGTCGAGGCCGACGTCTGCATCGTCGGCGCAGGCTACACCGGCCTTTCCACCGGGCTCCACTTGGCGAGCGCCGGGCTGAAGGTCGTCGTCGTCGAGGCGGCTCGGGTCGGCTTCGGCGCCTCGGGTCGCAACGGCGGCCAGATCATCCACAGCTATTCGCGCGACCTCGATGTCATCGAACGCCAGCACGGCCTGGCTCAGGCCCAGGCGCTCGGCGCCATGGCCTTCGAGGGCGCCGAAGTGCTGCGCGGGCTGGTCGCCGAACACGGCATCGAATGCGATCTCAAGCCCGGCAGCGTCTTCGCCGCACTGACCGACAAGCAGGTCGAAGGCCTGCGCGCGCACCAGCGGCTCTGGGAGCGCTACGGCCACCGCCAGCTCACCCTGCTCGACCAGAATGCCACGCGCGCGATCATCTGCAGCGACCGCTACAAGGCGGCGTTGCTCGACGCCAGCGGCGGCCATTTCCATCCGCTCAAGCTCGCGCAAGGCGAGGCGCGGGCGCTGTGCACGATCGGCGGTACGGTCCACGAGCAGTCACCGGCCGTGCGCATCGAGCGCGGGGCGACGCCTCGCGTTCACCTGCAGGCCGGCAGCGTCAAGGCCCGATTCGTCGTCGTCGCCTGCAACGCCTACCTCGAAGGGCTCGAGCCGTCGCTGGCGGCGCGTTCGATGCCGTGCGGCACCCAGATCGTCGCCACCGAGCCACTCGGCGAGCGCTGGCGCGACGTGCTGCCGTCGGACCATTGCGTCGAGGACTGCAACTACCTGCTCGACTACTTCCGGCTCTCGGCCGACAGGCGCCTGCTCTACGGCGGTGGCGTGGTCTATGGCGCGCACGATCCGGCCCACATCGAATCGATTCTGCGGCCACGCCTGGAAAGGACATTCCCCCAGCTCGCGGGAGTGGAGATCGATTACGCCTGGACCGGCAACTTCCTGCTGACGCTGTCGCGCCTTCCCGACGTCGGGCGCCTCTCAGACAACATCCTCTATTCGCAGGGTTGCTCGGGCCACGGGGTGACCTTCACCCATCTGATCGGCCGCGTCCTTGCCGAGGCCATCCTCGGTCGACCGGAACGCATGGCCACCTTCGAGCGCCTGCCGCACTATCCCTTTCCCGGCGGGCAATGGCTGCGCGTGCCGCTCACCGCGCTCGCTGCCAAGTACTACGACCTGCGCGACCGCCTCGGCGTCTGAGCGCCGCCGCCTGTTGGGCGCAGGGTTGTCGGCGGCAAGGCTGTCGATGCCGCAGGGGCGAGCCGGAGTCTCGGGGAGTCGGAGTAGCGGCTCACCCCCGGGCGGACGCGAGCCACGCGATCAGCGGCGGCCCGGCGATCACCGCCCAGCACGACCCCGCCATCGCGAGCGCGACGAATACTGCAGCGCTCCCCAGGTCCTTGGCCTGTCCGGAGAGCGGATGGCGCTCGGAGGAGATGCGGTCGACCGTGGCTTCGATCGCCGAGTTGAGCAACTCCACGACCAGCACGAACAGCAACGAGAGCACCAGCGCCAGTTGCTCCAGCGTCGATACCGGCAACAGCAGCGCCGTCGGCAGCAGCAGCGCGGTCACCGCGAGCTCCTGGCGGAAGGCGGCCTCGCCACGCACCGCATGGCCGAAGCCGGCGATCGAGCAGCGCAGCGCCCCGGCGAGGCGAGCCGGGCCCATCGAGACCCGGCGGCGTTCTTCTTCGATGTTCATGGCAGCGATTCCCTGTGGCGTGCAGGGAGTGGACCGGCCGCAGCCGCCATCCCTGTCACGCTGTCCTGCGAAGGGGCGATTGTTGTTCACTCTCCGGTCGTTTCCGCTCCCGGTCCTGTTCCTGGCGCCACGGCAATTCGGGGCCAATTCAAAAGGACTAAGCTCGGGGATGAAAAAAGACCTGATCATTCCCCCGATGGATCCCTACACCGCCGACGAAGAGGCCGCGCTCGTCGAGAAGCTGGAGGGGCTGGCGGCACCCGCGCTGGTGCAGTACGTCGAGTCCGCGCAGAGCACGCTGGCCAACAGCGCCCTCGCGCCGACCTGGAGGCCGCGCGTCGAATTGGGACTGAAGATCGCGAAGGCCGCGCTCGTGAAGGCGAATGCCGTCGCGGCTGTGCCGCCCGCCGCGGCAGCCTGAACCCAAAGCCTTCGAAGCCCTCGCTCCTGCCGGGGCCCGCGCGATGCGTTTCATCGAGCATGGTGTCGGTGAGGCGATCCTTACGCGCGTGGGTTGCCGCCGTCAGTTCACGCTCGGCGGCGCCGCCACGTGCCGCAGGTACAACTCCGAGGCTCGCTTCGTCAGCGCGCCGGCTTGGCCGTTGTGGATCCACCGGCCGTCCACCCGGGTGACCGGCGTCACGCCGCCGAGCGTCCCGGTGACGAAGGCCTCCTCGGCGGTGTAGACCTGCGCCAGCGTGAAGTCGCATTCCCGGGCGACTCCCCCGGCCCCCCGCCACGCCTCGATGACGTTGCCCTGGGTGATGCCCTTGAACGAATAGGCGCCGGTCGATGTCCACAGTTCGCCGTTCCTGACGACGAAGAAGTTGGTGGAATTGCAGCTCGCGACGAAGCCGCGCGGATCGAGCATCAGGGCCTCGTCGGCGCCGGCGTGGATGGCCTGGATCAGCGCCTGGATCAGGTTGAGGCGGCTGTGCGAGTTCAGCCGCAGGTCGAAGACATCGGGGCCGCTGGTGCGGAAGGTCGACGTGAACAGCGCGAGACCCTTCGCCTTCGACTCCGGTTTCGGCGTCTTGAACTCGGCCACGATGACGACGGTCGCCTTGCCGACCACGAAGCGCGGGTCCTGATTCGGGGTGCGCTTGAGGCCGCGCGTGACCATCAGGCGGACGTGCGCGCCGTCGGTCATCGCGTTCTTCGCCAGCGTGTCGAGCAGCGCCTGCGTCAGCTCCGCGCGGGTCAGGCCGATGTCGATCGCGATCGAGGTCGCGCCCTCGTAGAGGCGGTCGAGGTGCGCCTCGAGGCTGATGATGCGCCCCTGCACCAGGCGCAGCCCTTCCCAGATGCCGTCGCCGAGCACGAAGCCGCTGTCGAAGATCGAGACGCGGGCCTCGTCGCGGGGCACCAAATCGCCGTTGACGTAAACCAGCACCTTGTCGTTGCGCGGGTCGGCGAGGTAACCCTGGGCGCTTTCGCCCTGGGTGAGGGGGTTCGAAGGATTCATGGCAGTGTCGGTTCAAGGATGCGGGTGGCTCGGCTCGCGATGGCGGCTAGAAGTCGAACTCGCGGTGGCGCTGCAGGAAGGCCTGGGTGCGCGGCTGGGTGGGGTGCTTGAGCACCTGGTCGGGCGAGCCCTGCTCGTGGATCACGCCGTCGGCGATGAAGAGCACGCGGCTGGCGAAGTGATAGGCGAAGCCGATCTCGTGCGTCACCAGCAGCATCGTGCGGCCTTCCTCGGCAAGCGAGCGGATCACTCGCAGCACCTCGCCCACCAGCTCGGGATCGAGCGCCGAGGTGGGCTCGTCGAACAGCAGCACCTCGGGGTCCATCGCCAGGGCCCTGGCGATCGCGACGCGCTGCTTCTGGCCCCCGGAAAGGCGCGCCGGAAAGGCGGCAGCCTTGTCGGCCAGGCCGACGCGGGCGAGCTCGGCCTCGGCGCGCGCCCGCGCGTCGGCCTCGCGCAGGCCGCGCACGGTGCGCAGTCCTTCCATCACGTTGCCGAGCGCCGTCATGTGCGGGAACAGGTTGAACTGCTGGAACACCATGCCGACGCGCTGGCGCACGCGCGTGAGTTCGGCGTCGGCGTAGAGGCGCGACTCGCCGCCGCCGGAGCCGGCGCGGCCGATCGCCTGCCCACCGAGTTCGACCGTGCCGGCGCTCGGCAGCTCCATGAAGTTGAGGCAGCGCAGCAGCGTGCTCTTGCCCGAGCCCGAGGCGCCGAGGATGGCGATGCGGTCGCCCGGCATCACGTCGAGGTTGATGCCGCACAGCACTTCGTGGCTGCCGAAGCGCTTCTCCAGCGCGCTCACGCGCATCAGCGGCGAGGGGGTGGTCATGATCAGGCGTCCGACCGGCTGAACCGGCGCTCCAGCGCATAAGTGGCCTGCACCAGCGGGAACAGGAAGAGGAAGAAGACCACCGCGATCACCGTGTAGGTCTCGATCGGGTTGAAATTGAGCGAGGCCAGCAGCTTGCCCTGCTGCAGCAGCTCGACATACGCCACGGCCGAGGCCAGGGTCGTCATCTTGAAGATCTCGATGCCGCGATTGGTGAGGGCCGGCAGCATGCGGCGCACCGCCTGCGGCAGCACGATGCGGCGCATCGCCTGCGCGCCGGTCATGCCGAGCGCGCGCGCCGCCTCCTGCTGGCCGCGGTCGATCGATTCGATGCCGCCACGGAAGATCTCGGCCGAGAACGCCGCCGAGTTCAGCGAGATGCCGAGCGCGGCCGCGGTCATCGGCCCGATCTCGAAGGGCGACAGGATCGGCAGCGCGTAGTAGAACCAGAGGATCTGCACCAGCACCGGCGTGTTGCGGAAGAACTCGACGAACGCGGTCGCCGGCAGGTAGACCCAGCGCGATTTCGCGTGCCGGCCGAGCCCCACCACGAGTCCCGAGCCCATGCCCAGCACCATGCAGATCGCGAACAGGCGCAGCGTGCCCAGCGCGCCGACCCACAGCACGTCGGCGTTCTCGAGCAGCGGCGCGAAGTTCCAGTGGTAGTTCATGTCAGCCGCGCCGGGCCGCCCCAAGGGGCTGACGCGCCCCCTCGGGGGGCAGCGAACGAAGAGAGCGTGGGGGCCATGTCATGTCAGCGCGCCGTGCCTTCGCCGCTGACGGCGAGCCGCCGCTCGAGCCCACGCACCAGCGTGCTGGCGGCGGTGATGACGACGAAGTAGATCAGCGCCGTCACCGTGAAGACTTCGAGCGGGCGGAAGGTCTTCTGCGCCACCTCGTTGGTCATGAAGAGCAGGTCGGCGTAGGAGACGATGGCCACCAGCGTCGTCGTCTTCATCAGCTCGATCGCGCGCTCCAGGAATGCCGGGATCATGCGCTTGACGGCCTGCGGCAGGACGATGCGGCGCATCACCTGTCGCGGCGTCATTCCGATCGCGCGCCCGGCCTCCCACTGGCCGCGCTCGACCGAGACGATGCCGCCGCGGAAGACCTCGGCGAAGAAGGCCGCCGACTGGATCGAGAAGGTGAGCACCGCGGCGACGTAGGGCGTCATCTCGACCCGGATCAGGATCGGCAGCGCGAAGAAGAACCAGAACAGCTGCACCAGCGGCGGCGTGGTGCGGAAGACCTCGATCACCGCGACTGCCGGCCAGGCGAGCAGGCGCCTCGGCGACAACCTCATCAGCGCCAGCAGCAGGCCGAGCGGCACGCCGAACGACAGCGCCGCGCCGGTGACCTTCAGCGTGTTCAGCAGGCCGAGGGCCAGCAGGTCGGCGTTCGCCCACACCGGGGCGAAGTTCCACTCGTGCATCGCCGGGTCGGGTCAGGACTTGCCGAGCATTTCCTTCATCACCGGCGGCGAGGCCTTGGGGTCGAGGCCGAAGCCGACCAGGAACTCCTCGTACCACTTCTGCGTCTGGCCGCTCGCATAGAACTTGCCGATCTCCTTGTCGACCCACTCGACGAAGGACTTGTCGGCGTCCTTGCGGACCGCGACGCTCGACGCCTGTGACTGCGCCGGCGTCGGCACGACGATCTTGCCGGCGCCGAGCTTCTGCCGCGCCGCCAGCAGCGGCGGGTGGAACAGGCACACCGCGTCGGCACGTCCGGCCTGGAACGCGGCAATCGCCTCGGCGTTGCCGGGGAAGCGCGAGATCGTCGCCTTGGGGACGTTTTCGCTCAGGAACTTGTCCATGCTGCTGGCCTGCGGCACGGCGATACGCACCGACGGCTGGTTGAGGTCGGACCAGGCTTTCACGGCGAGGTCGTCGCGCGCCAGCACCGCCAGCGAGTAGTACAGCAGCGGCGTCTTCGGGAAGTCGACCGCCTGGGCGCGCTCGGGCGTGGCGTCCATCATCGACATCATGTCGATCTTGTTGCCCTGCAGCGCGGCGACCGCCGTGCCCCAGGTCACTTCGACCGGCTCGAACTTGACGCCGAGGTCGGCGGCCATCGCCTTGCCGAGCGACACGCCGACGCCTCCCGCCCAGTCGCCGCTCTTCGGGTCCTTGGTGAACCAGGGCGGCGCCTGCGTGACGCCGACGCGCAGCGTTCCGCGCTGCTTGATCTGGGTGAGCGTACCGTCGGCGGCCTGCGCCCAGGCGAGCGGAGCGCAGGCGGCGGCAGCCAGGGCGAGCACGGTACGGCGGTGGAGGTTGTGCGACATGTCAGGGCTCCTGCAGGATGGCGGTGGGGAATGACGAGGTGGAAGCCCGCGTGCGGGCGCTGAGGAATCGTTCGGTCTGGCGCGCGCCGCGGAGCATGTGGGCGTCGACCTCGGTCCGCATGGCAGCGAGATCGTCACCGAGCGCCGCAGCGACATAGCTGTCGTGCGCGTCACGGCGCGGGCCGCGCTTGCCGTGGGCGCGATGGTGCGCCGCCCAGTACAGCTGCAGGCGCCCGCGCAGGTCAGACCAGCTGCGCTGCAACAGGCTGTGGCCGCTGGCTTCGTAGACCAGGCCGTGCAAATCGAGTTCGGCGGCGATGCTGGCGAGGTCGTCGCCCCGGTCGATCGTGCGGGTGAGCGCGGCCTGGCGCCGTCGCAGCTCGCGGCCGAAGGCAGCGTCGCGCCCTGGCCATGCCTGCTCGAAGGCAAAGCGCTCCAGCGTCGTGCGCAGCGAGTGGATCTCGCGCACGTCCTCGACGGTGAGGTCGATAACCCAGGTGCCGGTGTAGGGCACCGTCGTGATCAGCCCTTCCTCCACCAGCTGCCGCAACGCCTCGCGCAACGGCGCACGGCTGACTGCGAAGCGCTCGGCCAGGGTCGTCTCGACCAGTGCCGCACCGGGCTCCAACTCCCCGGCCAGGATGGCCGCGCGCAGGCGCTCCGCGATGTGCTCGCGGAAAGTCGCGCGGGGCACTTTGGAAAGTTGTTGCACGGAGGGGAAGCTTGGAACTGACGGTGATCGATTGTCGACAATGTAGCGCAAGGAGGTCCGAGTGGCGAGTCACTTTGGTGGAGTCGAGGTGCCACTTGCTGCCGCCAGCGCGGCCAAAGGAAGGGAGCCTGTTCGTCAGGAGCGTTCGATGGGCGCTGCTAGCGGCTGTAGGCGGCCGCGGGTCGAGCGGCTGCTCCCGTCGATGGCGGCGGTTCAAGCCGCACTGTGGTCTTTGGCGGCGCGGCGGTCCGACGGGACTCTCCTCAGGCGCTGGCAGCGCCGAAGTCCTTGCGCTCGAGCAGGCGCGAGGCAGCGTAGCCGATGACCAACCCCCAGAACGGCGCCCCGACGCTGAAGATCGGCACGTCCGCCACCGTGACGAGGAACGTGACGAGCGCGCCGAGTGTGAAGCGCTCTCGGAAAGACACATTGAACGCCGTCTGGAGCACGCGCAGCATGGCGAGGCCGCGAGCGCGGCGATGAACGCGGGTGGCGTGGCGAGCATCAGCCGGGTGAACACGGGCGCGAAGAGGCCGAACGCGAGTGCAAAAACGCCGACGGCGAGGCCGGCGGTGTAGTGCCGGTGCCGCTCGCCAGAGCCCGAGATGATCGCGTTGACGGGGCCGGTGAGGCAGGTCGAGACCGTGCCGACCAGCGCGGCAAGCATCGAGCCCGCGCCACAGGCCACCGTGATCGCGTTGATCGGCGGCTTGTGCTCGGCGGCGTTGAGCACCGCGATCCCTTGGCCGTTTTGCACCACAAGCACGGTGATCGCGAGCGGGATGACGAGTTCCACCATCGCACGCCACGAGAACTCGGGCGCGTACAGGTTGGGATGGGCGAGCACTTGCAGCGACCCGCCATGTGAATGGAACTTGCCCAGGAGGGTCATCGCCGCCGCGCCAACGAAGAGCGCGCCGATCAGCGGCGGCAGACGGCGCGACCATCCGGCCGATGCGCTGAGCGCAAGAAAGGCGACGATCATCGGCGCGGCGATCCAGAAATCATCGCGGACCGCGTACACCAAGCCCAGGCCGAAGCGGAGAAAGACGCCCGCCACCATCCCCATCACGATTGGCATCGGCACGGCCTGCATCGCGCGCCGTACCCAGCCCGACAGGCCGAGCGCCAGCATGAGCCCTCCGGTGGCGAGGAAGGCGCCGATGACCTCGGCCCAGCGGAGGTGGCTGAGCGCCGCGCCCACCAGCACCGTGCCCGGGATCGTCCAGAAGAAGACGAGCGGCTGCCGGTAGAGCGTGCAAAAGAGCAGTGTGATCAGTCCGTTGATGAAGAACGAGCCGAAGATCCACGACGACAGATCGGACTCGCTCAGCCCACCACGCGCGCCGACGGCGAGGATGATCGCGACCGGACCCGAGGCGGCGAAGATGAATCCGACCACCGCGTTCGCGACATAGAGCCCGCCGGAATCGGCGACCATCTGGCGCAATCCGGGGAGCGGCCTGTAGGCGGACTCTATGGGCATGGCGGGCTCCCGCGTACGATGACCGGGAACGATTGTGCCGAAGTCGCGCTGGGCCAACGGGCGCGCTGGCTGTGCGGTGCAGCGGTAATCCGCTCGGTGCCGAGAGCGCTGAGGCGAAGCTGATCGCCGGCGGGTAGGGCCTCGTGCCGGCGTAGGCAGCGCGCGCCCGGGGGGCTGGCCGCTCTGGCACTCGAAGAAGCATTCGCCGAGGCTTGGCAAACAGCCGCTGTTGTGGGTCGGGAACTGCAGTTGGCGTACTAAGCAAGCGAATGTTCGGGCTGCCGCAGCGTCCTGGCCCGCCAGCAATGTCCGCAACACCTTGGACGATCTTGCAAGAGATGACCAATCGCATCCGGACGATCGGCGACGAGAACTTGAGCGCGCGGCCACGCTGGTGTAGACCTGGAAGCGACCAACCATGACGGCCGCACCCATCTGCGCCAGCTCGACATCCCGGCCACGCAGGCGAGAAGCTCTCTCCCTACCCCCCGCCCGCCAACTCCCTCTCCAGCACCTTCGGGTTGTCGCGCCACCGCTCCACCCACTCCTGTGCCACGTCGCCCGGGTAGACGTCCTCGATCCCTTCCCTCAGCGCCCTGACGATGGCCGACGCCAGGGCCGCGGGCGTCACTTTCGGAGGCGGCAGGTTCTGGTTCCATTCGTCGTCGATCGGGCCGGGAAAGACGTTGATGACACGGATGCCGGTCGGGCGCATCTCGGCGCGCAGGCACTGCGCGAGTGAATACGCGGCCGCCTTCGAGGCCGAGAACGTGCCGTGCGGCGGGTAGTTCGAGAGGGCGTAGACCGACAGCAGGTTGACCCAGGCGGCAGCATGCGTCGTGCCGTCGGCGGAACGCCCCTTCAGCGCCGGGCCGAATTCCTGCGCCAGGCGCAGCAGGCCGAAGTAGTTGATGTCCATCTCGGCCCGGGCCGCGTCGGTGCCGCGGCGCGAGGCGATGCCGAAGGCGCGGTGGACCTCGGCGTTGTTGACGACGATGTCGACCTTGCCGCCGATCTCGCCGGCGAGCTCGGTGACCGAGCGGCCGTTGGTGAGGTCGAGTGGCACCAGCGACACCTGCGGCAACGCGGTGATGTCGTCGAGCCCGCCAAACTGTTTCCAGGGCTCGGCGTGGCCGACCCAGACGATGTCGGCGCCGGCCTTCACCAGCGCCTTGACGAGCGCCTGGCCGACCTCGGTCTTGCCGTCGGTGACGAGGATCTTTCTGAACTTCGGGTCGCTGGTCATCTCGCGCAGCATCTTGTCGTCGGCCATGTGTTCGCTCTCCTCGGGTGGGAATCCGATCAGCACCGCGGCGCCGGCGCGGTCGAGCCGTGCACCCACGTGCACGCGAACGGCTGGTGGCGGCGGCATGTCAGCGGCACGTCGCACGAAAGGTGCGGGCGTCGAGCCGGCAGTGAGCGTCGAGCCGGCGCCGGGTCGCCACGGCGGCGGCGACGCGACGTCGCCATGCAAGTGCACGATCACCGTCGGCCCGGCATCCAGGCGCACCAGGCCGAGCCGCCACGGCAGGCGCTCGCGGTAGAAGGGGTCGTTGCTGTGGTGCAGCACGGTCTCGCTCAGCAACTCGCCGCCGCCTTGCTGCGGCGTCCATTTCAGCTCCGGCGAGAGACAGCGGACGCAGGCGTCCCGTGGTGGGTACTGCACGGCCTTGCAGCGCTGGCACACCTGCAGCTCGAAGCGGCCCTCGGCGGCGGCCGCGGTCATGCCGAGCGCGGTGCGTCCGCGGGCGAACGGCGGCAGGTTCATCTGCCGCGTCCGCAGCACCGGGTTCTTCTTCCGCGGCTTCATCAGCGGCATGGTCATGACGCCGACCTCCCGAGGATGACCGCGCCGGTGCACAGGCACCGGTCGTAGGTGACCATGCCGAACCCGGAGACCAGGCCGAACTGCGCATCGGGCACGGCGCGCGCGCCGGCTTCGCCGGTGAGCTGGCGCACGGCTTCGGTCATGCCGAGGAAGCCGCCGGCGCAGCCCGCCTGGCCGGCCGAGAGCTGGCCGCCGCTGGTGTTGCTCGGAAAGTCGCCGTCGTGCGTCAAGGTGCGGCTGCGGACGAAGGCCGGGCCTTCGCCCTTGTCGCAGAAGCCCAGGTCTTCGAACTGCAGCATCACCACCACCGGGTAGTCGTCATAGGGCTGCAGGAAGTCGATCGCCCCCGGCCCGACACCGGCCTGCGCGTAGAGGTCGTCGCGGTCGACGACCCAGCCGCCGCGCAGCAGCACCGGGTCGTCGGCGAACGCGTTGTGGCGCTCGATCGCGCCGCGCACGAGCACGTGGGCCAGGCCCAGGTCCCTCGCGCGTTCTTCGCTCATCACCAGGAACGCCTCGGCGCCGGCGCACGGCATGACGCAGTCGAACAGGTGGATCGGCTCGGCGATCGGCCGCGCGTCGAGGTACTGCTCGAGCGTCAGCGGCGTCTTGAAGAGCGCGCCGGGATTCTTCAGCGCGTTGGCGCGTTGGGCGACGGCGATGCGGCCGAAGTCCTCGCGCGTCGCGCCGAAGGCGCGCATGTAGGCGGCGGTGATGAACGCGAAGATCGAGTTCGGCCCGCCCGAGCCGTACGGATAGCTCGCGTCGCGCGCGAAGTGCGAGAAGCCGCCGAGCATCTGCCGGAACGACTCGACGTGGTTGGCGTCGGCTGCGACGCAGGCGACGACGTCGGCATCGCCCGCCTGCACCGCGCGCGCGGCGCGGCGCAGCGCCATCACGCCCGACGCGCCGCCGGTCGGGATGTGGTCGAGCCAGCGCGGGCTGAGGCCCAGGTGCTGGGTCACGCCGACGGCGGTGTCGGGGGCGAGCGAGAAGCTGCTGACGGTCAAGCCGTCGATCGCTTCCTTGGCGATCCCCGACCGCTCGACCAGCGCCTCGATCGCCCGGCCGATGAACCAGTGCGCGCCGTGCGTCGAGTAGCGAACGTAGGGAACGGTCACCGGCACGGCGACGGCGACGCCCTCGTACGACGCGCGCCCGGCCCGGCGTGCGGTCATTGCTTCATCTTCGCGCGGCGCTTGAGCGGCCGCGTGTCGATGCAGTTGGGCTTGCCGGGCAAGGTGCGCGCGAGC
>JBBQCD010000020.1:0-62716 GCA_038318385.1 Burkholderiales bacterium
CCGAGCAGACCGTCAAGCAGATGATCGCCAGCGGCAGCTACATCAAGGGCGCCAAGGTCAACGTCCTCGGCCTGACCTTCAAGGAAGACTGCGCCGACCTGCGCAACAGCAAGGTGGTGGACATCATCACCGAGCTGCGCACCTATGGCTGCGAGGTGTTCGTGCACGACCCCGAGGGCGACCCCGCCGAGGCCCTGCACGAGTACGGCGTCGAGCTCTCGACCTGGGAGGACCTGCCGCGCGCCGATGCGGTCGTGGCCGCCGTGGCTCACAGGCAGTACCGCGAGCTCGCCGTCGAGGACATCGGCCGCAAGGTCGTCAAGAGCGGCTGCTTCATCGACGTCAAGGCCTGCTTCGACACCCCCGCACTCGAAGCGGCGGGCCTGCGCGTCTGGCGTCTCTGACATGACCTTGACACTGCGCGACCGCGACCGCGACCGGGAACTAGAACCATGATCCTCGTCACCGGCGGCGCCGGCTTCATCGGCGCCAACTTCGTCCTCGACTGGATTGCCGAAACCGGCGAGCCGGTGATCACCCTGGACGCCCTCACCTACGCCGGCAACATCGAGAGCCTGGCCACGCTGCAGGGCGACGCACGCCACGTCTTCGTGCACGGCGACATCTGCGACCGCGCCGTCGTCGACCGCCTGCTGGCCGAACACCGGCCGCGCGCCATCGTCCACTTCGCCGCCGAGAGCCATGTCGACCGCAGCATCCACGGCCCGGCCGCATTCGTGCGCACCAACGTCGAAGGCACGTTCACGCTGCTGGAGGCGGCAAGGGCGTACTGGCTGACGCTGGACGCCACGGCGAAGGCGGACTTCCGCTTCAACCACGTCTCCACCGATGAGGTCTACGGCTCGCTCGCGCCCGGCGAGGCACCGTTCGCCGAAGACCACCGCTACGAGCCGAACAGCCCCTACTCGGCCAGCAAGGCCGCGAGCGACCACCTGGCGCGCTCCTGGTACCAGACCTACGGGCTGCCGGTGCTGACGACGAACTGCTCGAACAACTACGGGCCGTTCCACTTCCCCGAAAAGCTGATCCCGCTGATGATCGTCAATGCCCTGGCCGGCAAGCCGCTGCCGGTGTACGGCGACGGCCAGCAAATCCGCGACTGGCTCTACGTGAAGGACCACTGCGCCGCCATCCGCACAGTGCTGGCGCGCGGCAAGCCGGGCGAGACCTACAACATCGGCGGCTGGAACGAGAAGCCGAACATCGAGATCGTGCAGACCGTGTGCGCGCTGCTCGACGAGATGCGGCCCGATGCCGCCGGCAGCTACGCCCGCCTCGTCACCTATGTGACCGACCGCCCCGGGCACGACCGCCGCTATGCCATCGACGCCCGCAAGATCGAGCGCGAGCTGGGCTGGAAGCCGGCCGAGACCTTCGAGACCGGCATCCGCAAGACCGTGCGCTGGTACCTCGACCACGCGGACTGGGTGGCCAGGGTGCAGAGCGGCGCCTATCGGGACTGGGTGGCGACGAACTACGGCGAGCGCACCGCCACATGAAGATCCTGCTGCTCGGCAAGAACGGCCAGGTGGGCTGGGAGCTGCAGCGCTCGCTGGCGCCGCTGGGCGACGTCGTCGCCCTCGATTTCGACAGCACCGGCGCGCTGACGGCCGACTTCTCGAAGCCGGAATCGCTGGCCGCGACGGTGCGTGCCGTCCGGCCCGACATCATCGTCAACGCGGCGGCGCACACGGCCGTCGACCGCTGCGAGAGCGAGCCCGATCTCGCCCGCGCGCTCAACGCCACGGCGCCGGCCGTGCTGGCCCGCGAAGCCAAGGCCCAGGGCGCCTGGCTGCTGCACTACAGCACCGACTACGTCTTCGACGGCAGCGGTGACGCGCCGCGCGCCGAAGACGCGGAGACCGGACCGCTGAGCGTCTACGGCCGCACCAAGCTCGAAGGCGAGGAGGCGATCCGCGCCAGCGGCTGCCGCCACCTCATCCTGCGCACCAGCTGGGTGTACGCGGCGCGCGGCGGCAACTTCGCGAAGACGATGCTCAAGCTCGCCGCGGAGCGCGACCGCCTCACCGTCATCGACGACCAGATCGGCGCGCCGACCGGCGCGGACCTGCTGGCCGATGTCAGCGCGCACGCGCTGCGGCAGGCCATCGAGCGGCCCGAGCTGTCCGGCACCTATCACGCAGTCGCGCAGGGCGAGACCAGCTGGCACGGCTACGCAATGCACGTGATCGAACACGCGCGGGCCGCCGGCAAGCCGATCAAGGTCGCAGCCGAGCGCATCGAGCCGGTGCCGACCAGCGCCTTCTCGACAGCGGCGGCGCGACCCAAGAATTCGCGCCTCGACACGCGCAAGCTGCGCGCCACGTTCGCACTTTCGATGCCACCATGGCAGGCCGGTGTCGACCGGATGCTGGCGGAGGTCCTGGCGTGAATGTGGAACCGAAGCCTGATCCGATAGCCCGTGCCTGGATGCGTTGACCCAAGCCATCATCCGTTGACCCAAGCTCTGATCGACTGACCCAAGCCCGACCCGCTGACCCGAGCCCCGACATGACCACCAGAAGCCGTAAAGGCATCATCCTCGCCGGGGGCTCCGGTACCCGGCTGCACCCCGCCACGCTGGCCATGAGCAAGCAGCTGCTGCCGGTGTACGACAAGCCGATGGTCTACTACCCGTTGTCGACCCTGATGCTCGCCGGCATCCGCGAGGTGCTGCTGATCAGCACCCCGCAGGACATCCCGCGCTTCCAGGCGCTGCTCGGCGACGGCGCCAAGTGGGGCATCGCCATCAGCTACTGCGTGCAGCCGAGCCCGGACGGCCTTGCGCAGGCCTTCATTCTCGGCAAGACATTCGTCGGCGGCGGTCCGAGCTCGCTGGTGCTCGGCGACAACATCTTCTACGGCCACGACCTGCACGGGCTGCTGCACCAGGCCGACACGCGAGCCAAAGGCGCATCGGTCTTCGCCTATCACGTGCACGACCCCGAGCGCTACGGCGTCGTCGCCTTCGACGGCGACAAGCGGGCGCTGAGCATCGAGGAAAAGCCGAAGGCACCGAAGAGCAACTACGCGGTGACGGGCCTCTACTTCTACGACGAACAGGTCTGCGACATCGCCGCCAGCATCAAGCCCTCGCCCCGCGGCGAGTTGGAGATCACCGACGTCAACGCCCGCTACCTCGATCAGGGCGAGCTCAGCGTCGAGATCATGGGGCGCGGTTATGCGTGGCTCGACACGGGCACGCACGACAGCCTGCTCGAAGCCGGTCAGTTCATCGCCACGCTGGAAAAGCGTCAGGGATTGAAGGTGGCGTGTCCGGAGGAGATCGCCTACCGGTCGGGATGGATCAGCGCGAGCGAACTCGAGGCGCTGGCCGAGCCGATGAAGAAGAACGGGTACGGGCAGTACCTGCAGCAGGTGCTGAGGGACAAGGTCTACTGAATGCTGACCCTGTCGAGAATGGCATCTCCTTCCTCAGGTCGGCTCGGCGCCGCGGCAGATACGACAGACTTGATAATTTCGAGAATGGCAGTCCCGTTCTCTTGGTCCGGCTCCAAGTAGGTACCCTCTCCCCACTCGTTCCAGGCGTTGATGAAGACGAACTCCGAGCTTGCCATGCTGGCTTTGCGATACAAAGCCTCGAAGCCACTTCGAAACGTTGCAAGGTCGAAGTTCCGCATGACGAGGCTGGTCTGGAGATTTTTTCGCGGACTGTTGTCCCAATCCACGAACGCGCCGGCGTAGTGATTCGCCGGCAGCGGGCGCTTGGAAAGCTCACGCCAGATTCGCCGGTAATCGAGGCTTCTCGGTGCGTAGGGTCCAGTGCCCGTCGCTTTCCATGCAAATCGGCATGCCACATTGGCGGCCTTTTCGTAGACCTTTGCGGAAAACGGCAGGTGATCGCGCGTATGGAACGGCTCAAACTCGGAGAACGCGTCGAACAAGGAAGACCTTGGATCCGCGCCGAAAGCAGTCAGCATGCTAACCACGTGTAGACCCCCGAGGCCGCTGTTGACTGCCATGGTCCGCCAGCAATCGAGCATGTCGGCGCAATCCACAATGCTGGCCGAGCGGTAGATGAGAATGACAGGGCAACCGTTGACGCGGATGTAGCGCGGATCGTGGAATGCCTTCTCGAGCGTTCGGAAATGCGCCTCCCAATCGCTGCGCCCGCCGTATCCCTGCGGCATCAAGACTTCATTTTCGCTGCCATCCCAAATGCGCGTCCACGGCTCGTTTGCCCAAGCAAGGCAAAAGGGGAAGTCAGGCTTCTTCAACTCGAGCACAGCATTCAACGGCCGTTCCAGAAGTCGGCGCCCAGCGAACCAATAGTGGTAGTAGCAAAACCCGTGAATTCCGTGTGCTCGCGCCAAGTCGGCTTGCCACTTGCGACAATTCTCATCGAGAAGGTTGTAGTACCTGGCGTTCAATGGCACCCGCGGTTGACGGTGCCCCGGAAACAGTGACAGTGCTTTTCGTACATTGGTCCACTCGGTAAAGCCTTCTCCCCACCACGCGTCGTTTTCGGGAATGGCATGGAACTGAGGCAGCAAAAACGCGAGTAGCTTAGGCTGCTTCATTGAATGAGATCGCGATCCGCAGGCAGGGAAGATTCATGAGGCTAGGAATAAAACGTCCACAGTGACGACGTTAGACTCGATTTTCTCCTAACGTGGCAGGGCTGCATCGTGCCGCCCGGCGAAGTCGCCATCTGGTACTTGAAGCAAGCACTGTGCCCAGAACAGAAGTCACCGGTTATCGGAATTCCTCACCCTCGACGCCTTAGAAGACATATCGCAATGAACTCATTCCCGACGGTGATCCCGGAGGTACTCGTCATTGAGCCAAAGGTCTTCGGCGACGCACGCGGCTTCTTCTACGAAAGCTTCAATCAGCGGGCGTTCGATGTAGCAGTGGGCCAAACCGTCGCCTTCGTTCAGGACAATCATTCCCGCTCATCGCGCGGCGTCCTCCGCGGGCTGCACTATCAGAAGGCGCCTCATGCTCAGGGCAAGCTCGTGCGGGTGACGCGGGGTGCCGTGTTCGACGTGGCAGTGGATATCCGGCCAGAAAGCGCCACCTACCGTAGATGGGTGGGAGTCGAGTTGAGCGAGACGAACAATCGTCAACTCTGGATTCCCGCAGGCATGGCCCACGGTTTCTTGGTGCTGAGCGAGTCGGCGGACTTTCTCTACAAGGCGACGTCTTACTACGCCCCACATGCCGAGCATTCGATCCGATGGGACGACCCTGAAATCGGGATCGAGTGGCCTGATGTCGATGTCGTGCCGATCCTTTCTCAAAAGGATCGGCAAGCACCCATGATGTCGGAAGCGACTTCCTGATTTCGGCACACGACAGAGCCGCGCGGATTGCCTACCGGCGCCCTGCTGGAGCAATATACGAACACTTTGACGACCCTCCAAGGCAAGTTTCGCTGGCGGCTATCTAACGGTGATGCCGACGATGCGATGGCGGTGAGAAACGTCGGAATCGAGGTGCTCCTCGTCGATTTGGCGGACGACTCGCTCAATGAACCAGGGGAGCTCTCGAAATCGGAACGCGCGCGCGCGGCGGCTTTTGTGACAGCCTCGCTGACCCGACGCTACGTGGCGGGTCGCGTTGCTTTGCGCAGGCTCTTGGCCGCACACCTCGGCATACGCACTTCAGCAAGCATGAATCTAGGGATCGATTCCCGCGGCAAACTCCGCCTCATACGTCGTTCCACTGAACCCGACGTCCGCTTCAGTCTTGCCCGCTCCGAGGACATGGGACTCATCGCAATTGGGGAAGGGGTAGAAATCGGTGTGGACATCGAACGCGCCGGTACCCTCCTAGGGGATGCGGGCTTCCAGGCAGGAATACTTACCCCGAAAGAGCTCGCTGCTGTCAATTCGATGTCTCCGCATCGTCGAGCGTTGGCTGTTGGGCGCTACTGGGTGCGGAAGGAAGCAGTACTGAAGGCTCTAGGCACAGGCTTGCTCCATCCGAAGGGTGCACTCGCCGTAGAAGTGTCCGGATTGAACCCCAGCGGCTGGCTCGCGCTGGATCATCCCGAGGGAACGCAGCGCGTAGCATGGCGAGACATCCCTCTCACCGAAGATGTCGGTAGCGCGGCCGTCGCCTACGTTCAACCGGAAGCCTGAGTAGGAGGGACCGCCGCGATTCCAGGCGCTGGTCTTGGTCTCCCGTCATTGGTCTGCCCGCCAGCCTCCGATCGGTCCAGTTCACTGCGCAACTCCGCGGCTAACGCATCAACATTCGGAGGGACGAGGATGCTCAGGTGATCACCTTGCGCATCGCAGATGCGGAGCTTCGCGACAAGGCGGCCCCAACCGTACGTGGAATCGCAGATATCGCTCTTGAAGAAGCCTTGGTCAATGGCGCGGACGAGAAGTGCCCTGCCGGCATAAGCTCGTGGAACGTATCGACGCGTTGCGGCGGCGTAGATGGACTGCCGCAGGGCCCCGAGACGGGCGTTCTCGTCGTCGTACCCCGCATCCGGGAGTTCGCGGCGCGGTCGCATTCGGCGCAGCAAGCGCCCGGCGAGGGCGCGGACGCCCTCGGCATGTGCGCGGCGTGCGTGCTCCGTGGCCCAGCGGAACCAGTTGCGCCGCAAGGCGGCGGGCAACATGCTGTCGAGCAGCGCCAGATACGTCACGTGTTCACCGGCGCGATGCAGTTGCTGCGCCATCTCGAAGGCGAGCACACCACCGAAGGAGACGCCCATCAAACGATAGGGCCCGGACGGCTGCGCAGAACGGACCGCGCGAACGTATTCCGCGGCCATCTCCTCGACGCCGGGCAAAGGAACGGTTGCGTCGACCCTTTGCTCGTACAGGATGCGCTCGCTCGGCACAAAGATGCCATACACCGGTACGTCTGGCGAAAACCTGTTCGCGAGTTCCTGGTAGAGGTGAATGCCGCAGATGCAGAAGAGCGGAAGCGCCCTGCCCTTACGCTGCAAGGGGATCACTGTGGCGTCAACGCGACCCTCGCGCGGCTTGCCCAGGACCGCAGTCAGCTTTCGAATCGTCGATTCCGCAAAGAGGTCTGACAACTCGCAAGGCAGCCCGATCTCACTCTCCACTCTGCGCACCAGTTGCACCGCCAACAGTGAATGTCCACCGATGTCGAAGAAACTGTCGTCGATTCCGATCCTTTCGAGGCCCAGAACGTGGCACCAGATCTCGGACACCCTGCGTTGAAGATCGTTCTCAGGCGCGACGAACGAAGATGCCGAGCGAGACACCAGATCGGGCGCGGGCAGCGCCTTCTTGTCGACCTTGCCGTTCGCGTTCAGCGGCAACGCCTCGAGCCGGACGAATGCCGAGGGAATCATCGTCTCCGGAAGACGCTCCCGGAGGAACGCGCGGTGATCTCCTGCGGTATCAGACTCCTCCTCGCGGACCCTGTCGACCACATAAGCGACCAAGAACTTCTCGCCGGCATCGCTGTCGCGCGCTACCACCACACAGGCGGCCACGGCGGGATGTCGCGCAAGGCAGGCCTCGATCTCGGCGGGCTCTATTCGCACCCCCCGAATCTTCACCTGATTGTCGATGCGTCCCCGAATTTCGAGCATGCCGTCGCTGCGGTAACGGCCGCTGTCGCCCGTCAGGTAGACAAGGTCATCAGCGTCATTGCGCCAGGGGTTCACCATGAACGCTGCCGCATTCGCCGGCTCGTTGCCAAGATAGCCGGAGGTTCGAAATGGAGTGCGGATCGCGATCTCACCGGCCTCGTTGAGACCGCACGGCCGGCGGCTCTTGTCGAGTATGAGAACCTGCGTCTGCGGGAGCGGTCGTCCGATCAACTGCACACCGGGGTCAGGCGGAGCAGGCACGCGGCGAAAGCACTTCGCTAGAGTCGTTTCGGTAGGACCGTACAGGTTGATGATCTGAGCGTCGCCGGGAAATGCACAGCGCCATCGCTCAACCAGTACATCGGTCAGAGGCTCGCCAGCAAAGAACACGCATCGCAGACTGCGCAAGGTGACATCAGCGGGCACGTAGTCGAGCCAGAGTCGAGCCAGTGAGGGCACGATGTGGACGATAGAAACACCAGTCGACTCAAGCCATGCCAGGATGCGGCTGGGATCGAGCACGTCCTCTTCCGCGGGGATACAGAGCGTTGCACCAGCACCGAGTGCGAGAAAAGTGTCGCGCAGGACGACGTCGAATGAAAGCGCGGTCAGTTGGGAGGCGCGATCACCGGGCCCGACTTCGAACGTGCTGCGTTGCCACGAGAGAAAGTGCGAGAGGCCAGCGTGACGGCCCCGCACCGCCTTGGGCATTCCTGTGCTGCCGGACGTGAAGAAGATATAGGCAGGTTCGTCGGGTCCGAGACGCGGCGGTATCCAGACGTCGGGAGTGTCGGACCAGCCCACCACGTCGCCATCCTCCTCACATGTGAGGACGGGCAGTCCGAAGTTCTCCTTCGTCGCCGTAGCGTCCCGAGCATCGCCCTGCGCGCAAACCGAGAAGAGCAATGCTGAGCCGGATTGCTCAATCATGATCTGCCGGCGCTGCCGGGGCAGCTTGGGGTCCAGCATCACGAGCACTCCGCCCGCGCGGAGCACCCCGATCATCGCCCCCACTAGAGCGAAGCTGCGCCGACCGGTCACAGCCACCGTACAGCCTGGCGGGACGCCTCGAGCCGCGATTGCACGAGCCACGCGCTCGGCGAAGGCAGCGAGTTGACCGTAGGTGAAGTCGCGCCCGTCGAAGACGACGGCGATCGCCTCTGGGGAAGAGACGGCCCACTCGCGAATGGTGTCCGCGATCAAGGCGTGGGCGGGCATCTCCAATGGCTGAGAAGGGTCCGGCAAGATCGATACGGCGCGCTCGGTAAGAAGGCTGAAGTCCGTCAACCGCCTTGCAGGCGAGACGGCAGCCTCCCGCGCGATGCCAAGGACCTGCTCGGCGAAATCGAACGCCCAGGTGGAATCGACGGCGCGAGAATCGTGGTCGATTGCAAGGATCCACGCAGATCCGACCGCACGAATCGAGACGACCAGTTCTGCAGGTGCGGCTGTCGCCGACGCCATGGGCACAGAGGTCAATTCGCCGAAGGCAAGCACCACATTCGACGGCGGAACGACCGCCACAGCCCTGTCCTCGGGCCCGGGATGAAGAGCCAGTGCCGCCTGGGCACGAACGGCATCGAAAGTCATGGCCGCATCGACGGCGAGGCGCAATGTACAAACTTCGCCTCGCCGGTCAGCGGGGAGGCCCACTAGGGAAACACAAACCTCTGCCTGCGAGGAATGGCGCTGCAAAAGCAGCGTGACGACGGCGACAAAGAACGCCATCGCATCAATGCTGCTGCCGACGTCGCCCACCCCGCTGAGCTGCCGAGGCTCCATGCACCGCCACCCTCCGGCGACGTCAACGGCCGCATGCGGACGCGCGTACAGCTCTACTCGCGTTGGCAGGTGGCTCATGAAGCGCGGGGGGGAAATGTGATGAGGTAAGCCTCGTTCTCTTCGTCTCGTGGCAACTCGATGCGTCGCACGTTGCAGCGGGAGTCGCTTCGCCATATGTCGATGAACAAGGCGTGGTGATACACCATGCGCAGATGGGCAAGCGTTCCAAGGTGACCATACTTGCCAATCACACGCTCTTTGAAGCGTGTCATCACCGAGCCATCGAAGGGATTCCACAGATACAGCAATGTCGCGGAGTCCGGAAGGTTCGCAAGGGCGTCGCCGGCGACAACAACGACGTTATCGTGCTTCCGGTGTCGCAGCGTCACTTCTGCAGCAAAGCGCTTGTCCAACTCGATGCCGTAGATCGCCGAAGCGCGACCATCGTCGAGCACCCAGTTGAGGACGCGCCCTCGACCGCAGCCGACGTCGACAAAGACGTCGCCCTCGACGAGAACCGGCCCCAGCAAGCGCGGAATCAGCGCGTGCTTGGTGCTGACGGTATGGGTGGCACCGAGATGCCCGTAAGGAGATACGTGTACACCCCCTGTGTAGCCGCCATGGCGCAGATCGGCCCAGGCCGACGCCATCTTGCGCACGATCCGTTGTACCAGGCTCAAGGCATCCTCACGTGATCGGCACTGGAACTCAGCCCCTGCGGAAGCGACGGGCGAGGGAAACCACGTTGCGCACGCCAATCGATCGGTCGTACCAGCGCAACGCGTGGACATCGGTTCGCGAGAGCCGCTGGTAGCCGAGTTCGGGCACGGCCAGCAGAGTCCTGTACTCGGGGTGGCGTCGGCGAAACCAGCAGTAAGCCCCGTCGACATGCATAGGCCCCCCTTGCGGGTCTCCGGCTGGACGCTCCAGCTGCCCTTCGAGGTAGTCGGCAAGGGCGCCGATCACTGCGCCGCGCAAGGCATAGAAATGCGTTGTTCCGACACCGTCCTCGAACGGCGCAACAGGATCGAGGGGCGCGCCAGGAAGCGGATCATCAAGGCGATAGCCGCCATAGAAAAAGGACCAATCATCGACTTCAAGCCGTGCGGCGACAGGGCCGGCGAGCGCTTCGAAGCCCTCGGCGAAGTTGAGATCGTCTTCGAGGACCAGAATCCTCTCGAGCCCGTCAGCCGCTGCGCTCCGAAGAACGCCGAGGTGGCTCAGGAAACAGCCCCGACTACCGATGCTCGGAAACGCGCCTGCCTCCGGCGGTCTCACTGCATTGAAACGCACCACTGGCTCGCAGTCCAGTCGAAGCCCGATTCGTCCGAGTTGATCGGCCATCTCGCGGCGTCGATCGGCGCGTTCGGCAAGATTGATGACATAGATGCGCTCGAACAGCTTGAAGAAGCTCGACATCCCGTCACACGTGCGCCTGCAAGCGCGACATTGCCTGGCGATTCAGGGCGGTCACGGTTGCCGGGTCTTCCCGTTCTCCACGCCCGCGAGGCGCATGCGCGAATCGCCATCGACCGCATCGAGCAACGCGACGACGAAGGCATCCTGCTGTGCGTAGGCCCGCGTCGGCTGTTCGTCGATTGACGACACGCGGAACAGCAATCCATCTGGAATCTGACCGGAAAGGCCGAGCCGGATCTCTACGAGGCGCTGCTCGAGCTGATTGCGAACGGTCCTGTCGCCAACGTTGAACCAATACGTCACCGGCTCCTTGCGCGGACCCAGGCTCGTGTTCAGGCGACGTGCTGCGATGGTTCCGAAGGGCGTCGCAAGACTTGCCTCACTCTTTCCCAGGACGGCGAATCCCTGCGCCGGGTAGCAGACCTCGGGGCGATGCGCCGTGAGACCACCGCGCTGGTCGTCGCCGTACGCCAAAGACAACATGATCCGGTAACCGGACGCGTTGACATAGGTGCGCGACAGGGTCTGGCTGTAGAGCTTGTCAAGCAGCTGCTTCGTCTGCGGGTTGACCACCTGGGCCGTTTCCTGCTGAAGCTCGCGCCATCCGCCGAATGCCTTGGGCACCACCGCCTCCAGCACAAAGGCCGGTCCCACGTCAGTCGCCTTCTGTGACGGCTTCGCCGCGATGCCGGCCGCCGATGCGAGCACCATGAAACCTGCAAGTACAAGGGACATCGGCACGATCTTCATGCCCGCTCCGTTAGGCAAAGTGGAGCAATTGATTCTAGGCCCTCCGTGCTCGCGCATGCAGGACATGGTTCACGGGATGTTCGAGCGGGGACGGCCGCTTTCAGTTCGACACAGCTCGCTTGCAATGCCTCGCCGCCTTTTGTCGGAACTGTTACGGCAACAAGCTTCCCCACTTACGGATGGGACCGATTCAGACGTGCGGCGTGTACGAATGCACTTTCGGCGGCCTGGCATGGGCATTGCGCCATGACGTCCCGGATCTCGACGACTTGCAACGGGAAGGCGATCGCGGATCCTGGAAATCGCTCGACGCGGGGCTGGGCAGCAGTTGCGACTCAAGGGATCCGCAGGCCGGCCGAAATGAAAGAAGGCTGCGGGCCGGAGAGCTCTGCTGTAGACGTCCATCCCGCCCCCCGATCCTGTCCCCGGCCATCACTCGAGCAAGCAGAAGATGTTCATCAAATCAGTCAGAATGCCCGCGATGAGCGGTTGCATTTCAGTAGTCACGATGGCTGCATTGGCGGCATGCGGAGGAGCGCAACCCGACGGGGGCGTGGCAATGTTCACCGAATCCGCCGTGGTCGCTGCCGACGAGGTGCAGTTTCTTGCGACGACTGCAGCCATCGCGGCGGTCGTGACGACCACGACGCCTCCAGAGCTTGCGGCCTCCGCTGGTGGCATCGATTCCGCCCTTACTCTTCGCATCGCCGACTCGCTCCGATCGTCGCAGGTGAAACCGGTCCTCTACGAGAGTGGTGGCGGCACCGCAAAAGGGCCGGTCGTCGCGGCGACCGCTCCTGCTCCCATCGTCACGGCCCCGCCGGTCGGCGATGTCAAGGTTGCCACGGCCACATTGCAGCCAGCGCCGGCTCCTGCAACGCCGCCGGCAGGCACGTCATGGAGCAAGGTGGCCGCAGAAGGCCAGACTTTTGCGCTCTCGGGTGCCGCGGTCGTCCGCTTCGGTGCCGGCGGCGCTTGGCTCAGCAAGACCGTCAATGGAACGGTCAGTTGCACGAACGCCTTCTTTGGTAGCGATCCGGCGGTTGGAATCGTCAAGCAATGCGACCTTCCCACACCGTCCCTGGCACTCGCAGCCATACCCGCCGTTTCCTTGCCCACCGTGGACGTCAACAAGCTCCCGCTGGCCGCAGTAGGTTTCTCGACGCCCCGCCTCAAGGCGGCGAATGTAGCGGACAGCTCGCAGGTCGCCAATCCAAGTGATATCGGCGCGTTTCGCGAGCCTTGCGACTTCTCTCACATGAGCTTCGACGACCCGATCGTCTATCCCGGCCAGCCGGGGCTCGCCCACCTGCACACCTTCTTCGGCAATACCGGGACCAATGCCTATTCGACAGCGGCATCGCTCGCCGGCAGCGGGAACTCGACATGCGCGGGGGGCACTCTCAACCGCACGGCGTACTGGGTGCCCGCATTGATCGATACCCGCACAGGCACTCCGATCAAACCCAGCGGCTCGATCTTCTATTACAAGACCGGATACAACGGCATCGACGCGCGCACGGTTCAGGCGCTGCCGGCAGGGTTGCGCATGATTTCCGGGAACGCTGCGGGCAGCCAGCCTTCCGGCCCGTTCAACTACGGCTGCGTCGGTCTGGGCAACGACTACTGGGCTGGACAAGCAATTCCCAAGTGCGCGGTCGGCCAGGACATGCTGATGTCGATCACGTTCCCGCAGTGCTGGGACGGAGTGAACCTTGATTCGCCGGATCACATCAGTCACATGTCGAATCCGACAGCCGGCCGATGCCCGGCGACGCACCCGGTTCCAGTCCCGGTGGTTGCGTTTCAGGTGCACTACACCGTCAAGCCGGGGGACGATCCCGGTAGCTGGCGGCTTTCTTCCGATTCCTACGACCCGCGGCTCCCAGGTGGCTACTCTGGTCACGGCGATTGGTTCAATGGCTGGGATCCCGCCACCATGCATACTTTCGTTCAAAACTGCGAACAGAGGTCGCTCGATTGTCGTGCCTATTTGCTTGGTAACGGGCAAACTCTCTACTGAGCGGCTTGCCGAACCGGTCCGGTATGCTCGCCAGGCGCGCGGTGCCGTATCCGCCCGCCTGGAAGTAGAGTGCTGGATCGTCTCAACCACTACGCACGAGTGCTCGGTGCACAAGGACTGTTGGCGGCCCTCCACGGCAAGCTAACGGGACGCCCGCGACTGATCGCATACCGGCGAAAGGGTCTGCCGCACCCGCTGCTGTTACGGGTACCGTCGACGGATGTCGACGCTTATCGGCAAATCTTCCTGGAGGAGCAGTACTCCTTTGCGGTGACTCGGGCGCCGCGTGTCATCATCGACGCCGGCGCCAACGTCGGACTGGCCTCCATTTACTTCGCCAACCGATTTCCCACAGCGCGCATCTTCGCCATTGAATGTGAGCGGTCAAATTTCGATTTGCTGACCGCCAACGCGCGCCCCTACGCCAACGTAATTCCGATCCATGCCGCCCTGTGGAACGTCGATGGCGAGATCCGTGTCGTCGACCCAGGGCTGGGGCACTGGGGCTTCATGACCACGGCAAGGAGCCCCGACGATCCACCTTCGTCCACCGTGCGGGCTGTCACCCTCGATACGGTGCGCCGCGAACACGGCATCGACAGGATCGACATCATGAAAATCGACATCGAGGGCGCCGAACGCGAGGTCTTCGACTCTTCCGCGACCTGGATCGGCATGGTGGATACGATCATCGCCGAACTGCACGACCGTCTGAAGCCCGGCTGTGAGCGAAGTTTTTCCGACGCCACCGGCGAATTCGTTCAGCGCTGGAGGCAAGGCGAAAACGAGTACGTCTCGAAAGTCTCCAGCTGCATCGTCGCCGCGGCCTGATCGACTTCCTTCCATGAGTCTTCCACCCGCGACTCGACTTCCAGCGAACAACTTCGACTTCCTCCGCTTCGCGCTCGCATCGCTCGTGGTCTTCTCCCACAGCTTCCCACTCGCCACGGGAACCGAGGACTATGAGCCCCTGTCGGTCCTTACCGGTCGTCAGGTCACCTTCGGTGCCCTCGCTGTCGACTCGTTCTTCGTCATCAGCGGCTTCCTGATCCTTCACAGTTGGCACGCCACGCCTCGGGTCGGGGCCTTTCTGCGGAAGCGAGTCCTGAGAATCTATCCGGCGTTCCTGGTCGCAGCAGCGCTGGACGCGTTCATCATCGCCCCCGCCTTTTCAGCCGGCAGCTGGCCACCCCTTGATCTTGGCTTCGTGACTCGATTCGTCGCAAATGCTTTGCGGCTGGAGGCAATCGCACCTGGGGCGACTTTCGTCGGGAACCCGGCTGCAGGTCCGGTGAACGGTTCCCTCTGGACGATCAGCTACGAATTCTGGTGCTATATCGGGATTCTTGTCCTCGGGGTATGTGGTCTGACGAAGAGGCGGCTTTTCCTGACTTGCGGCCTGCTCTTCTTTCTTGTCGTCAGCTTCGTCTTCGTCTGGCGCGGCTTGACGCCCGGAGGCCGGCTACTCGGTCAGATCTTCGGGTACCCCCCTTTCTGGGCCCGACTGCTGCCGTTCTTCCTTGCAGGTATGGTTTTCTATGCGTGGAGAGAACGGATCGAGCTCAACGCCATGGGTGCCGCCATTGCGATAGGCATGCTCGTCGTCGGCGCGGTCACGCCATTTGGAATGAGCGTGGTGCTACCCCTCGCTGCTGCCTACCTTATTTTCTGGATTGCCTTCTTGCCCGCACCGCGGCTTTCAACGTTTGCCCGTCGTGGCGATTTTTCTTACGGCATCTATCTCTTTTCGTTTCCGATCCTCCAGATCATTGTTCACTATGCCGCGGCACCCATTTCGCCACTTCTGCTCTTCGCAGTTGGTTGGCCGGTTTCGATCGCCGTAGCCGCAGCCAGCTGGCATCTTGTCGAGAGACATTGCATCGGATGGGCGCACAGTAAGCGACCAATGCCCCGTCTGGAATTGAACGGGTAACGCAACAACGATACTGTCGACGCGGAACTTGATTTGGACGCGATGGCCCATCGGCCTCGGGATTGGTCTGACGAACACAGCCACGAACCGGACCCCCTGAGATGAGCGTGGGGATGGTCCCGAGATCGCGCGGCGCTGCCTTGGGATACCCTGCGACCTACTTCATGAGCGCTCGCATCGACTGCCACCTCTCGCCGGCCGCACAGACCGTACTGGACGACCTGGGACGCACGGAAGACTTGATGTTTTCTCCGAGCGGCCGGCGCCTGGCAATCGCAGGCTACCGCGCGAACTGCATTGCGATCTTCGATATCGACGTCGTTGTCTCGGAGCCGCGCAAGAAGGTCGCCGTGACCGACGCCGTCAAACTTGAGGCTTCGACTCTCGAAGAGCCGCACGGCTTGTGCTTCCTCGACGAGGAGACCGTGGCAGTGGCCAACCGCAATGGCGGTGTGCACGTCTACGCAGCGCCGTTCTCGCCGGGAGCGGACGGGCGACGTTCGCTCCGGCCGCTGCAAACGATCACCGGCAACGAAACAGCGTCGATCTACACGCCGGGATCTGTCGCGGCCTTTCCGCTCGGCCCCGATACCGTTGAACTTCTCGTCTGCAACAACTATTCGAACGTTGTCACACGGCACATGCTCGACCGTCGGCACGAATTCGCGAGTCTCGGCGACGCGATTCTGCTGCGCCGGGGCCTGGACGTTCCCGATGGCATCTGCATCAGCCCGGACGGCGCATGGATCGCCGTGAGCAACCACAACACGCACGAAGTCCTCGTCTACCGTCGAACGCCCGAGCTCAACCCCGATTCGTCGCCCGACGCGGTGCTGCGCAATGTGATCTGCCCGCATGGTGTGCGGTTCACCCGCGATCAGCGACATCTGCTGGTGGCAGATGCGCATGCACGATACGTCAACGTCTACGAGCGAGGTCCGAACGGCTGGCGGGGCGTGCACGATCCCTGCCGGATGGTTCCGGTGCTGGACCGGGCGACCTACTACAGCGGCCGGAGCAATCCGCAGGAAGGAGGCCCCAAGGGCATCGACATCGATGCCGACATGCACGTCCTGGCCTGCACGACTGAGTTCCAGACGCTCGCCTTTTTCGACCTCGCCGAAGCGCTCACCCGCCCGGCGCCGCCCCTGAACAGACTCAGGCGGCACATCCAGTGGCGGCTGGCGAACGCCATCCACCGGCGTGGTCCCACGATCTATGGATGGCTTCGGCCCTTGAGGTGATGATGCCATCCGGTGCCGTCACATCGCCCCGCGAGACGGTGGCGACGCAAACGGCATTGAGAGACGGCGCACTCTCTGGCACGATCCGGCCGCCCTCGACACCCATGGATGGGCCCGTCCTGCCCAGGCGCATCGGCCTCGACGCTTGCTGCTTCGTCGGCAGTCGGACGGGCATCGCAAACTATGTCGAGGCACTGCTCGGTCCGCTGTGCGAGCAGCAGCCCGACGTGACCTTCGTTCTGTACAGCAACGAGGACGGCGACTTTCCCAGCAAGCCGAACATTGAACGCCGCATGAGCCGGCCCAAACGTCGAGGGCCGCTCTGGCACAACACGCAGCTCCCCGGGATGTTGCGGGAGGATGCCATCGATGTGTTCTGGGGGACAAACGGGCTGATCCCCTTGTGCGGCCTCGAGCAGACGGCAACGATCGTGACGATCCACGATCTCGCACATCGCTTCGTGCCGCACACCCAGCGCGCCGCGGTGCGCTGGAAGCAACGGGTGTTCCAGCCGCTCTGCGCGCGCGCGGCCGATCGACTGGTGGCGGTGTCGAAGGCCACCGCAGACGACGTCGCGATGCACTACGGTCGCGCCCCCGACGCCGTCATCCAACCCGTGGCAAGCTCGGCGTTCGGCCCCGTCAATTCGACGGACGCCGACGCCGCGCTCCGTCGCCTCGGATTGTCGACGCCCTATCTGCTCACTGTTGGCACCCTAGAGCCTCGCAAGAACATCCTTGCGCTGATCCAAGCCTACGCCGCGTGCGTGGTCGCCGGTGCGACTTTGCCGCCGCTGATCGTCGTGGGCGGTCGTGGCTGGCTCGACAAGCAGCTGCTCGAGGTCCTCGCGAATCCGGCACTGGGAGACCGCATCCGTTGGCTTCGCGCCCACGGAATCGCTGGCGCACCTTTACGCAGGATGCCAGGCCTTCCTCATGCCGTCGCTGTACGAGGGTTTCGGAATGCCGTTGCTCGAGGCGCAGCTATGCGGTGCCCCCGTTCTCTACGGCGATACGCGGGCAATGGACGAGGCCGCGGGGCGCGTGGGCGTGCCGATGAACCCGAGCCCTGCCGGTCTGCGTCGGGCGCTGTGGGATCTGGCGGAGGGCCGATTGCCCCTGGCCTGCCGCCTGCCCGCCACGATCCGCAACGATCCTGACGATTCGGCGCGAAGGCTGTGGCGGCTGATGGGCGATGCCTGGCAGGCGACCAACCGTCGGCTCGCGGCTGAACTCGTCAGAAGCAGCTAGTTCCCGGTCCTGTCGCCCGTGACATCACCACACTCTTGCCGCGAGAGTGAGAAGCCAGCTCTCCATCCGCCTTTGGATGCGGTCTTTGGCTCCCGATCCCTTGACATCGAAAAACCAGGTCCCCGCCTCCTCGAGCGCGGCGGAAAGATACTTCTCCTGCAGGATTGCACGCGCTTTGCCTGCCATCCGCGACGCATTCTCTGCACTCAATGGAGCCGAGCGGTACCACGTGTGTCGCGATGCAGGCGCCAGAATCCAGGCTCTGATGTGATCCGCGATGGCCGGATCCAGTTCGGGGGCAAAGAAGGCAGAACTTTCGGCCGTGGTCCGCACGAGGGCATCCACCTCGGGCGAATAGACCTTGTCCCCGAGCACATGCAGGGCAGGACGGTTGAGCGCGAAGACGGCGGTGGTCAGCCATCGATGGCTGCGCTTGCCGAGGATCTCCCATGAGCGACCGTGTTCTTCAACCTCTCCGGCGGCCAGAGGCGTACGGTCGTCCGAAGGACGGGTGAGCGCAGCCAGCAGGTGGCGTCGATGCACCGAGGGAAAGGGCCGGTGGCGCGCGAAAGTGTCGTTGACGAAGAGGATCCAGTCCGGATCCTCGGCCCGCAGCAGGCGGTCAAGCCCGGCCTGAAAGGCACCAAACTCGAGGCCGCGATTGTCGTGAACGATGCAGTCGGCACGAGGGAACCCGAGAGTGCCGGCGGCGCGCGCAAGTTCCGCTGCGATCGCAGGATCATTCGCCACGGCCACGTGCATCCCAGCACCCGCGGCGCGGCCGAGCGTGCCGACGGCAGCGACGCTTTGCGTCAGATATCGCGGGTAGTAGTGGACTGAAACCATGGCCACCCTTGCCAGAGGGGACTCCGCCAGCGCACGCCCAGCGTCGCCGCTCATGCCGGAAATCGCCCCAGCTGCGCGTGCCGCAGGCGCTCGTAGAGAGTCTCGTGAGCGTCGAGATAGGAGGCCCAGGCAAATCGGCTCGCTAGTCGATGTGTCCGTGCCTCCAGCACATCGGCGGGCGGATCGCGCCCGAGGAGATCCAGGACAGCTTCGGCAAGTGCTTTCGGCGCCCTGGAAGCGACGACTGTCGCGGCTGGATCGTCCTCGCACATGGCCCGGATCGCACCGGTCGCAGTACCGACGAGGCGCGGCACCACACCTGCCGCCTCGATGAACGCCAGACAGAATCCCTCCTCGTGCGACGGTTGCACGTAGAGGTGGGCCCGGGCCAGGAGCGCGTCCTTGTCGGCGTGCGAGAGACCGTGTCGGCGCTCGACGTTGGGCCCCAGACCCAGACCCGCGATCCGACCATCGAGAAAGTTCGTGTAACTCGCATCGCGGTTCTCGCCGATGAGGCAGTAACGGGCCTGGGGATAGCGCTCGACCACACTGGCCAGCGCCGCGATCATGTCGTGCTGGCCCTTGGTGTGGGCGATGCCGCCGACGGTGACGATCAACGGCGCCGAGCCAACGGCGGTTCGGGTGGAAGGGCCTGCAGACAGCGCAGGCGCGACATCGTGCCCAAGCGGAATCAGTACCGCCTTGTCACGAGCGCAGCCGTAGCGCACGACGATCTCCTGCACAAACTCGCTGTGTGTGATCACGACCGGCATGACCTGACGACGCAGCAGCCATCTCCAGGCCAGCGTGTTCGGCAGAAAGCGCAGAGAGCGGGCGACGTAGTGCAGCGCCTCGCTGTGGTGAAAGTGGGCGAGCTTGCGCTCGTAGGGCGGGGCCGAGTGACAAGTGAAAACCCACGGGACACCCGCGAACACCGGCGCCAGTCGTGCCACGCCCGGAGAGCTCATCGCCATGACGTGCACGACGTCGGGCCGGAACGCTGTCAGCGCCGCCTTCAACTCGGCGGCAAGCGCATCGCCCGTCGGTGTTGTCACCGGGTAGTGCCCGATGCCCGGACCGCCCAGCGCGATGTCGCCGGCGAGGGCGACATCATGGCCCCGGGACATCAGGCCCTGCAGCAGGTGCAGCGTCTCGGCAGGCACGCCACCAGGCATGTATCCGCTGACGTCGGAAACGACCAGGACGCGCATCAGGCCGCGTGCGCGCGCACGGCCGCGGCGTAGATGTCGAGGATGCGGGAGACCTTCACGTCCCAATCGTAGTCGCGCAGGACCTTGGCACGGCCCAAGCGCCCCATGCGCACCCGCGCCTCGGGGTCTATCGCGAGGCTCACCATGGCGGTCGCAAGCCCCTGCGTAAGCGCGGCGGCACTGTCGGGAGCGACCAGGATCCCACAGCTCGAATCGAGGTAGTCGAGCGGCCCCCCCCAGGCCGTGGCGATCACCGGCTTGCCCATCGCCATTGCCTCGAGGACCACCGCCCCGCCGCACTCGAAGATGCTGGGCAGGACGAGCGCATCGCTCGCCGCCAGGCGGGCTGCGCACTCGTTCTGCGAGAGCCACCCCGCGAACGCAACTCCCGGCGACACGTCGTCGGCAGCGAGGATGCAGAGGCGGGCGGCGATTGTGCGCAGCGTTGCTTCCTCGGGCCCGCTGCCGACGACGAGGAGGCGGATAGGCGCCTGCAGCGAAGCGATGGCAAGGGCCTCGAGCAGCAAGTCGACGCGTTTCCAGTCGACGAGGCGACCCAGGTAGACGAAAGAAGTACCCTTGAAGAGCGGCGCAGTCGCTGGCTCCAGGCCAGCCTCGAAGACGGCGAGATTGACTCCGTTCTCCACCAGGTCCACCACCTCGCCGCGGACGGCGCGCGGCAAGGCGGCTCGGGTGCGCGCGTTGGCGACGAGCACGACCTCGGCTAGGCGCTTGCCAGGAAGAATCCAATTGAGCAGCTCGGAAATAGCGCGCGCCACGACCCCGAGCCAGCCGCCAGCGCGGCGACGGAAGGCAGGAGGGTATTCCATGCCGCCATTCATCGGCCCGATGACGACCGGCACGCCCAGGCCGCACATCATCGACGGCTCGCGCGGCGAGACTGGCATCGGCTGGTGCACGACCTCGATGCCCTCGGTCGCAATGAGCCTGCGGACTACGCGCCGCTGGGCGATTTGCACCGCGAGGCGCGAAGCGAGGCCCGTGCTGAAGTAGGCAATGCGGGCCGGAAAGCGCTCTCCGATGGCCCACATCCAGCGGTGAAAACGCGTGTCCTCGATGTATCGAATGCGGTCGAGGCCGGGGAAAAGGACGTCGAGTTCGGCGCGCGTTCGGGCGTGCGTCACGAGCCAGACCGGGATTCCCAGCTTGAGCAACACTCTGAAGTAGTGCAGCGGGAGTGCCGCTTCGCCGCCGAACTTGGCAGAGGCGTGTTCACTGACAATGACAACCCGAATGGACTGCGTTCGATCGGTCTGCATGCGGTTCACGGCTTGCAGTCGAGAAGATATTCGGCGCCGTGGTAACGCATCGTGCGGCGCACCGCCGGCGGTACCTCCACAAGCGCGAGACCGTGCGCTCCGAGCGAGCCGCGCGCGACCGAGAGCAACCCCAGGAATCCTGCGTCCACATAGGTCACGGCGCCCAAGCTCAATTCCACCCCTCGACCTCCGCGCACGGCGTCGGCGAGAACCGTGCGCAGGGGATCGAGCGACCGCTTCCCCCATGCGCCGCTGAGGACTACGCGCAGCCTTCCCCCCGTCGTCGTGACGTCGATGCCCCCGTCTGCGGCGCCATCGCCGCAAGGTCTTCTGCGCTCGGAGCGCGCGGCCGGCAGCAGTCGCGTGAGAAGCCAGCCGAACATGAAAAGGCCATCGTGGCCGTAGCGCCGCCAAAGCTGCGGTTCCTCCTTGATGCGCCATAGCCACTCGAGCCCCAGATCCTGTATTGCCCGAGGTGCACGGCTCACAGTGCCTGCCGCAAAGTTGACCACGGCACCCATATGGCACAACAGCGGCGCTTCGAGGATCGCTGCGTTGCGCTCGATCCAGGCTTGACCTTTCTTCGCACCGAGCGAGACGATCACGAAGTCCGCACCGCTCGCGTTGATGCGCGCCAGGCGTTCCGCGCCGCTCATCTCCTCGACCGATCCGAACCCCGCCGTGTCGAAGCCGACGGCGCGTAAGCCACCAGGATTCGCGTCGAGGCTGCGGCATGCCGCCTCTGCAGCGGCTGGAGGTCCACCGAAGAAGAAGACGTTCAGAGGAACGCCCGGATGTGCGCATAGCGCCTCGAACACGCTCGCCCCGGCCACTCTCTCGGACAGCGGGATGCCCAGCCGTCGCGCCATCCACACCAAGGGTGCACCATCGACAAGACTCAGATCGCTGCGGAGCACCGAATCGCGAAATTCAGGGTCGCTGCGCGCCCCGGCCGCGAAGTTCACATTGGGTGTGGAGACGAAGCAACGAGTCCGCTCGAGCGCTGCTCGTCGCATGCGATCTACCGCCTCCGCAAGCGTCAACACATCGAACGGCAGCCCGGCAAGGAAAACCACCTCACGTGCAAAGCGCGATTCGGGTGTCATGGGCCGGGCCGGCGCCTGGGCGCGCCCGGGGGCAGGCAGGTCTGGGTTGCTGACAGACATGCCGAATCAGTCCCGCCCGCCATCGCGCTTGGTGCGAATCCAGGCGACCTGACGCCTGCGCAACAAGCGAGCGTAGACAGGCAGCTTGCCGAACACGTACGCGGGTACTGCCAGTAGATCGCCCACCGAGACGATCTGCCGTGCAAAGGTGTTGCGCGCCACGACGACCGCGATGCCGATGGCGGCGAGTGCGACCATGACGACGGCCAGTGGCGCAGCACTGCCGCCCAGAAGCCAGGCCACGACACACAGAAGTGCCAGTATCGTGGTAAGAATCACCAGCGCCGCGAGCGGCGGTACGCACAGGTCGAGTGCGAGCGCCAGCAGATCCGCCCTACCCTGGAGGGCAGCCTGCCAAAGGAGCCGGGGAGCCGCGGCGCCGATCACTGACAGATGGCCGTGCTCCCAACGAGTGCGCTGCGTGGCGGTGCCCTCGGCGTCCTGCGGGAACGTGCTGCCCACGCCGGCTTCCGGGCAAAAGAGCGGCGAGGCCCCGGCGACGGCGAGATCGAGGCCAAGTTGCATGTCTTCGACGAGATGACCGCTCGCCAGCGGTGCCGTGCGAATGAGCTCCCAGGGAAATGCCATCCCTGTGCCCATGAGCTGACAAGGCAGCCCCCAGCGCAGGAATCCGAGAGGCCGGACGTGATTCCGCACCACCCAGGCGAACTCGGCAATGCGCGACCGCAGGCCGGCATCCGTGGAGGCGCGCATGAGGTAGAGCGCCTGCACGGGGCGGCCCGTGGACGTGCAGCGCGATGCAAGGCGGTCAAGCGCAAAGGGCTCGAGCGTGCAGTCGGCGTCGATGATCACGACCACGCCGGGCGGCTGCGATTCGAGCGCGCGAACGCCGAAGTCGAGCGCATAGCCCTTGCCTCGACGACGCAGGTCATTCCGCTCGACGACTTCGGCTCCCGCCTCGCGGGCAATCGCCGCGGTGGCATCGGTGCAGTTGTCAGCGACGACCAAGAGGCGGTCGCCCGGACCCAGTTGCGGTGCAATGGTCGCCAGCGTCGAGGCAATGCCGGCCGCTTCGTCGTGGGCCGGAACCAGCACCGCGACGGCGGGCCTTGCACGGCCTTTCTCCGCCGCGGAAGATGCTGGCGCGGAACGCGACCACGAAGCCAAAGCGACCTGCAGCAGCAACACGAAGGCAGGGATCGCCAGCACCACGCCCACACCGAGCAGGACACCGTCGATCATCATGAATGCGGCCGGCACGCCAGTTCAGTGACGCGCGTGAAGAGACGCAACAACTTGGCGGCCTCGGCATTCGCGTCATGGCGCACAGCCACGCGTTCGCGAGCCGCCGCGCCGAGGCGTGCGAGGGTCTGCGGCGTCGCTTCGATACACTCCCGCATCGATCCGACGAGCGCCTCGACGTCCCCAGGCGGCACCAGCCATCCCTCGATGCCCGGACGCACCAACTCGGGAATGCCCGCCACGAACGTGGAAACGACGGGCCGGCTCAGGGCCATCGCCTCCATGACCACAACTGGAAGCCCCTCGGCAAAGCTGGGCAGCACGAGCGCGCGTGCCGCCACGATTTCCGCAGCCACCTCCGCACCGCTGATCCAGCCGGTGATGCGGATCCGGTCCTTCACGCCATGCTCGACCATTGCCGCCTCGATCTGCGCCCGCATCTCGCCGTCGCCGGCCAGCACCAGTTCGACCGGCAGACCCTCGCGCGCGAGCCGCGACACGGCCTCGACGAGCAGAAGCTGACCCTTCTGTTCGCAAAGACGCCCGACGCAGACGAAACGGGGTGCAGCGGGCGGATTGCCGCCGTCCCGGGCGAGGAAGCCGGCGTCGAGCCCACAGTGAACCACTTTGATGCGCGGCCAGTCACGAAGGTCACTCCAACGAAAGAGCTGGCTGCGACCGTACGAACTGATGGCGACCACGAAGGCCGCGGAAGCGACCTTCTCGCGCAGGTGCAGCGCGCCGGGCCTGTCGAACTCTTCAGGCCCATGGACGGTGAAGCTGTAGGGGGGGCCGCCGAGTGCATGCGCCAACAGCGCTACCTCTGCGGCATTGGTGCCGAAGTGCGCGTGAAGATGGGTCGCACGCGTGGCCAGCATCCACGCGTGAAGGCGGCAGGCTTCGGCGAGGTACACCAAGTGGTAGGGAAGCGATCGATCGGCACGGCGGGCGAGGCGCACGGCGAGCAAGGCGGCGCGCAAGAACGCGCCGGGCGCGCGCGCGAAAGTACGCAGGACATCGAGGACGAGCCCGCTGAACCCTTCCTCGAGGAGGTATCGCGTCCGTCCGCGCTCCTCGGAATCGGCTGGATCGGCAATGGGATCGTTCCACCCGCGAACGGCATAGCGGTCGACTGCCACGCCGAGTCCTTCGAGCGCACGAATCTCGCGACGGATGAAACTGTGGCTGACCTTCGGGTATTGGTTCACGAGGTACGCCACGCGAGCGGGACTGCGATCTGCGGCGGGCGTCATTTGGTGTACTCATAGCGACCGGCCCGCGATCCACGCCAACGGAGCATTTGATACCGGAGTTGCCCCAGCGCCTCCGGGAACTTGCCCAGGACCCAGAAAAACGCCCGCAATCCCCGCGTGCCCAACGGTCCGGACCCCCGGGCCGCGAGGCGCAGGATCTGTAACGGGTACATCAGCAGGAGCAGGAGGGCGAGCGGCCCGACCGCCACGACGCCAGCGAGAACGACCAGCGGGATGGCTCCCGCCCATATGCGCGCGCTTCGAGCCTCACGCACCCAGTGGCGCTCCGGCGGCGCACCATGCAGCGCGGCCCCCTCGGCAAAGGCGTATCCGGCGCGCCGACTGCGGCTCCACCACTGCGAAAATCGCGTCATCGCCGCATCGTGGAGAGTCATCTCCGTCTCGAGACGCCAGACGCGCCAGCCGCTCGCCCGCAGCCGTACACACAGTTCTGGCTCCTCGCCCGCGATCAGGTCCTCGCGAAACCCTCCGACCTGCTGCAAGGCGGCAACGCGAAGCATCGCGTTGCCCCCACAGGCGCGAGCTTCGCCGACGGGCGTGTCCCATTCCATGTCGCACAAGCGGTTGTAGATGGACCGCTCCGGAAAGCGCTCCCGATTGCGTCCGCATACGGTGCTCACGTCTGGATGAGACTCGAGAAAGGCGCGTCCACTCTCGATCCAGCCGTCCCGGACTTCGCAATCGCCGTCGACGAACTGCACGATGTCGATCGCCGGATCGACGGCAAGCAGACGTCGCAGTCCTTCATTCCGGGCCCGTGCGGCGGTAAACGGCCGGCGCATGTCGAGCGCTACGACGATGGCGCCGAACTCCTCGGCCACACGGACGGAACCGTCCGTGGAACCCGAGTCGACATAGATCAGTGGCGCGACGCGGCCCTGCAGCGAAGCCATGCAGCGGCGCAAGCGTTCGCCTTCGTTGCGACCGATCGCGACCACCCCGCAGCGCGCACCGCCCACGGATCGAAGATCGTCGCCGATCCCTTCGAGCGTCGCGACGACCATCTCAACGCACCGGGTGGCGACCACCCGAGGTGCGGATGAAGGCACGGATCGCGGTTCCGGTCCCGCGGAGCACCGTCCCCACGCCGTGCCACGTCCCCCGTCGCAGGACTCGCAGGACACTCCACAGATCTGCGAGCGCCGTCAACACGAGTCCGGCGAATGCGCCGAACCAGCCATAGTGCTTGCGGAAATACAGGATCTCGCTCTCGATCTGCAGCGCGGCGATCTGGCGGCCACCACTAAGGGTGCTCTCGGACTTCGCGCTTTCACCGCCGATGTGCATGACGGTGGTGCCTGGAAAGTAAGTCACGTCCCAGCCCGCCTTCTTCATCGTGCGGCAATGATCGACCTCTTCGGAGTACAGGAAGTAGCGCGGGTCGAAGAGCCCCACGGCGTCGATGGCGGTCTTGCGCACCAGGTAGTAGCAACCGGGAACCCAGTCGCACGAACGCGTAGCGGCATGATCCCAGTCCATGTCGTCGACCAGTTGCACGCGCGGAAACCAGCGGCACAAGCCGGTGCGCTGCAGGAAGAGATTCCAGGGTGTCGGGAAGTAGCGACACGACGGTTGCAGATCGCCGCTCTCGGTCACCAGCCGCACACCGAGAACGCCGCAGCGCGGATGTTCATCCATGTAGGCGATCGTCTTCACGATCGCCTCCGGCTCGATATAGGCATCGAGATTCAGGAGCAGCACATAGCGGCCGAGGACCCTGTCGAGCACCTGATTGTTCGCACGTCCGAAGCCGACGTTGCGCGTGTTCTCGATGATCTCGTAGTGGCTGTAGCGGTCCCGCAGAATCTGGATCGAGTCGTCGCGCGATGCGTTGTCGACGATGAAGACCTGGGCATGCAAAGGTTCAAGGGCGACGCTCAGGCGCTCGAGACACGGCGTCAGCAAGTCCACGGTGTTGTAGTTCACAAGGATGACCGAGACGTCGCATCCGCCCTGCCCCTCATGATTTTGGCCGCGCATCATTCCCGGACCGCCATCACGCCTTGGGGGTCGTCGGCTGCAACGTCGTCACCCTGCCTGCACGCCGTGCTGCGGCAATCGCGTTCTCGTAGGCGGCCAGCGTCTCGCGCACCACGCGCGCCGGCGCATGATGCTCAAGGACATGGGCGCGGGCCGCTGCCCCAAGGGCGGCGGCCCCAATCGGGTCATCCAGTAGCACTCGCAACTGGACCACAAGATCATCGACGCTGCCGGCTGCAGCCAGCAGCCCCGTCACACCGTGCCGCACACTTTCGGGCTGACCGCCGGCGTCGCTCGAGATGACCGGGCATCCCTGCAACATCGCTTCAAGGGCGGTATAGCTCTGGTTCTCCCAGCGCGAGGCAATCAGGGTGACAAAGGCCTGAGCACGCAGCGCGCAGATTTCGGGAGGTTCGAGTCGGCCGCGATAGTCGACACGGTCGGCGTCGCGTGGCAAGAGCGCGGCGCGAAACGCCTCGAAGTGCACGCGTTCGCCGGTTGCGGAAGGAACTCCCCCGTCCGGTCCGACGAAGATCAAACGTAGCGCGGGGTCCAGGGCGAGCAGGCGTGCAAATGCTTCAAGCACCAAGTCGCCACCCTTTCGCTGGTCGAAGCGACCGACGAACAAGATTGTCTTGCGTTCACAGTGTTCGAGACTCCACAGTGGCGCCGCGGGGGGCAGTTCCAGCGGATTGACGATGTGTCGACACAGCGCCGGCGCCAAGTCGTAACGCGCTATCGTGTCCTCGAGCGTGCGCAGCGCCGGCGAGGTGATGATGCCGGCCCGGCGCAGCGCCGAACCCTCGCGTTCGATGCGCGCTCGGGCGAACGGAGTTCGCAGTTCATCCTCCACGAGCGACATGAAGGCCGGACCGTGCAGCTTCACCACCGTCGGAATTGCAGCCAGGCGCGCCACCTCGTCGAACCAGCCGAAGGATTCCTCCATCTCGATGACATCGATCGGTTGGCGTCTATGCACGGCCAGGATAGATGCCGCGCAAGCTTCTGCCCAATCGAAGACTGGGTAGTAATTCTCGGTGGTTTTCGAACGCCACCAGCGCTTTGCCCGGAACGCAAGGGAAGCGCGCACTCGATGGACGCCGTCCTCCTCGGGCTCGTCGCCAGCGAACACCGATACGCGATGGCCCTGTCGCTGCAGTTCCTCGCGCATCCAATGGACATAGGTGACAACGCCGTTGGGGTAGCGCCGAAGCGGCCACGCCGGGGAGAAGAACGCGACGTGCATGTGACCCTCAGACCAGGCGACAGCCGTCGACGAATCGCGCGACACCGTGATCCTTTGTGTACGGCAACAGGCCGCCTGGCACAAGCGCGGGCAGGACTTCGAAGTCGAAAAAACTGTCTGCCTCCAGATACTTCGTTGCATCGTGAGGGCGATGAACGAATACGCTCACGGTGTATCGGCCCGGCATGAGGGACATGGACTTCACAGAATAGATAAAAGTGTGCTCCGCCCCCATCGTGAATGCTTCGATCCCTTCTTCCGTGCTGTTGAGACACGACACCAGTGCGCCGTACTCGTCGAACACATGCACGACAAGCGCCGCCATCGGGAAGCCTCTCTCGCTTCCTATGCGTACGCGAACTTCGCATGGCTGAAGAAAATAAATGACGCTCGCCGGAGTCATTTCCTCCCCGGCGTAAAGCCCCGCCTCGAAAAGCTGGATGCCATGGCGGGAGATCACGCTGGCCCGACTGACATCCCCGGTGGGCTTGAGGTACTCGCCAATGATCGCGTCGACGGGACCCTGCGCGGCGACGGCGCCTCCCACCAGATAGACGCAGGACGTGCAGAGCGCACGCACTGCGCCCATGTTGTGGCTGACGAAGACGACGGTGCGGTCGCCGCTGCCAGCGATGTCCTTCATCTTTCCGAGGCATTTTTTCTGGAACTGGGTATCGCCGACGGCGAGCACTTCGTCGACGATCAGGATCTCGGGTTCGAGATGGGACGCGACGGCGAAGGCCAGCCGCACGTACATGCCGCTGCTGTATCGCTTGACCGGCGTGTCGAGGAACTTCTCGACCTCGGCGAAGGCCACGATTTCATCGAACTTGGCGTCGATCTCGCGCCGCCGCATGCCGAGAATGGAGCCGTTCAGGTAGATGTTCTCGCGCCCGCTCAGCTCCGGGTGGAATCCCGTTCCGACTTCGAGCAGCGAAGCGACGCGCCCGCGCATCACGGCTCGACCCTCAGTGGGTTCGACGATGCGCGAAAGGATTTTCAGGAGCGTGCTCTTGCCGGCTCCGTTGCGCCCGATGACGCCGACGACCTCCCCGGGTTGGACCTCGAAGGAGACGTCGCGCAACGCCCAGAAGTCCTCCATTGTCTCGTCTGTGCCTTGCAACTGCCGCAAGCGCTTGAAGGGCGAAAGCGCCATGGCGGTGAGGGCCGCGCGGAACGAGTCGGGACGGCTGGCGAGGTGATCGAGTCGATAAAGCTTGCCGAGCTTTTCGACCTTGATGGCGGAAGGGTTCATGGGAAGGGTCACGCGACGTCGGCAAATCGCCGCTCTGTCTTTCGGAAGTAGAAGAGGCCGAAGACCAGGAAGGCCGTTCCCGATACGCTGGATACCGCGAGGGTCGTCAGATTCCAGGGTAGACCGAGTAACGCGGAGCGGAAGGCGTCGATCATTCCCGCCATCGGATTCAACGCCAAGGCCCATTGCCAGCGCTCCGGCACCACACTGACGGGATAAATGACCGGGCTGACGTACATCCAGGACTGGATGAGGAACGGCACGACGTACCGAAAGTCGCGGTACGTGACGGTCAGCGCCGCGAGAGAAAGCCCGACGCCGAGCGCGGAAGCGGTGGTGGCCAGAACGAGGAGCGGTACGGCCAAGAAACCCCAGCCGGGCGCAACGCCGTAAAACAGCATGATGCCGAGGAACACCACTCCGGAGACTGCGAGATCGATCAGCCCGCCGCCCACGGCCGCGCCAGGCACAAAGAGGCGCGGCAGATAGATCTTGGTCAGTAGCGATTGCTGATTGACGAGGCTTTGACTAGCCTGCGTGACTGCATTGGCGAAGAATGTCCAGGGGAGGAGGCCCGCGAAGACGAAGATCGCGTATGGAAAGCCTTCGGACGGAATCTTCGCAAAGCGTCCGAAGATGACGGTGAAGATGACCATCGTGAAGAGAGGCTGGAGCGCGGCCCAAAGCACACCGAGCACGGTCTGCTTGTACCGGACCTTCACGTCGCGCAACACCAGGAAGGCGAGAATTTCGCGCGACTCCCACAGTTCGCGCCAATCGATGGCGATCCAACCCGGCCGGGGCTGGATCACCAAGGCTCGGGCGCCGGTAGAAGTTTTCGCTTCGGATGCCATTGGGTGAATCAGGTGGGATGCAGGAAAAAGGGAGTGACAGTCCGGGCCCACCGGGGGCCGCGTTCCACAGCGGCGGCGGCGCTAGCGCTGCTTGCCGAAGGCGTACCGGTTCAGGTGAGCCGGAGAAGAGGCTGCGTTCGAGAAGGCCCCGGTCTGTTGACCCAGCGCGACGAGACTCCAGTAGCCGGCCATCATGCCGGCAAGGACGTACTCGACCCAATCAACGCTGGCTGTAGCCATGAAGAACAGGCTGCCGATCATGCCGGCAGCGAGCGCCGCACCGAGTGCGGCGAGATCCGGCGAGCGCGTCCGCACGCTCGCTTGGGCGGTGTAGGTTCGTATCGTGCTGATCACGAAGAAACCCGCGAAGAGGCACAGGCCGATGAGCCCGAAATAGAGCGCCACACCGGCATAGGCGTTCATCAGATCGATGATGCCCTGCCCTTGCCGCAGCATTTCCAGGTTTGCGGCCACGAACGGATCGCCGAAGAAGGGGTGGTGCCAGACCAGGCGCCATGACTCCTCTGCCAGTCGCTGACGGTAGATGACATTCTCTTGATCGACGGTCCCTATGAAAGGCAGCGTATCGACAATGCGGTCACCGAGGGGAGTTGCAAGAATCGCCCCGGACACGGCCGCGAAGCCGAATAGACCCTTTACGAGCGCCGAACCGCCACCAGGAGCGAGAAAAAGAAAGGCGAAGTAGACAACGACCGCCGTCAGCCAGGGGCCTCGCGCATGCGTCGCATACAACGCCAGGCAAAAGAGACCCGTGGTCGCCATCCTCAACGTCTTGGATGTCACGTGCGCGCGCAGGTAGAGCCAGAAACCAAACGCCACGGTCAAGGTGTAACCCAGCGTCAGCGAGTGTCCGGCTGAGGCTTGTGCGCGAAGCGAGTCTCCACGCAGGAGGAAAGCGCCGTTGTTCAAGAGGCCCCATCCCGGGCGAATCTGTTCGTAGAGCAACCATCCCTTGAAGGATTCGAAGATCGCCACGGCCCCATAGATTGCACAGATCAGCGTGAAGGTTGCCAACGCATCCACGAGGGTGCGTCGACTGATCAGCGTTCGACTGAAAACGTAATAGACGAGGACCGTATCGATGAAGAAGAGGAACGATCGGCGCAGTGTGTTGGTGGACGATTCATACGGTATGACGAGGACAATCTGGAGGGCTATGAATGCCAGCAGTATCCAGTCCAGAGAATTCCATCGGCGGCCGACACCGCCTTCGTTGACGGAGAAGACGCGAAACGCTGCCGGCACGAGGACGGCGATGGCGAGGATGCGCGCCTGGCTGAGAGGAAACAGCTGATTGACCAGCACGATCGGGATGTCGACCGATACCGGCGGAATGATTGCGAACGCAAAGAGGTACAAGGCCGCGGGATTCGAATCGCGACGGCCGGCCCAAGCCAGGACCGCGAAGGCAACGGGTGCATAGAACCAGAAGCTCGGACTCAGAAAGGCGCACGCCGTGAGGCCGATCCAGACATTGCGGCGCCGCTTGAAATCTTCGTCGGTGGTGAAAGCGCGGGCGATCGGACGCGCCAGCGTGAAGATGACGACGGCCAGCCCGAGGACGACAACCAGTTCCTTGGGATGCATGTCTAGTCCAGCATCCAGCGGCGGGCCATGCCGCGCGTCGGCCTCACGGCCACTTCAGCCGCCGCCTCAGCGCGAACACGTGACGCTGCAATGCTGGAGGCACCCACTGCCGCAAATGCTGATCGAAGCGCAGATTCCATGCCTCTCGCCGGGTTCCATGATCATCGTCGGGCCGCGCCTGGTATATCGTCGAGTTGTTCGGCACCTCGTCGTAGATCCCCTTGGAAGCGGTGTAGTAATAAAGGGCCAACGAGCGACGATAGACCCCTTCCGGTGTCGTCAGCGGATCCGGGTGTCCGTGATAAGAAGTCGCGTCAGTGTTGAAGACAACGCAGCGATTGAAGACCGGCGATACCTCGCGGCACTTCTCCCTCATGTCCCGGCTCCACAGCTCGAGATTCCCTCCGTACGCCGGCTCCCAGTACTCGTTGAGATAGACGATGACATTGAGGCGGCGGTGCAGATGCAACTGCTCGTTCACGCGGAAGTCAGCGTGGATGCCGAGCTTTCCGCCACGTCCGGTTTCGTGATAGCCCCCACCGGTGAAGTACGGATCGGGAATGAGCCCAGGGATCGAGGTCAGGCCCTCGAGGAACGCGAGCATCGGCTGCGAGTTGAAGAAATGGAACAGCGCGCGGGCCTGGGCATCACATTCGGCCGGAAGGATCTGCCGCTTGTGGTGCCCGGCGTATCCGATGTCGAACACGCGATCTGACTTGAGACTTTGACGGGGAAAGTGCTCGATCGCGAGCTTTGCGACATCGACGGGCAGGAAATTCTCGAGCACGACATGCGGAAACGGCTCGGCAAATGAATAGTCGCTCGAGAGCCCCTCGCCGATCTCGCGTGCGAGGGCATGATCGAGCGCGAGCCCCGCGCCGAGGTCGATGGGGAGCACGGGTGCCCCGGCAACCCCGGGCCGCGGGGCAGACGCGACTTCGCGCTGCTGCAACATGTCCATCTTGGTCAGTGCCTCTTCAAAGCAGAGCTTTGGCGGTTGCGTCCCGAAAGCACCCAGTCGAGGGCTGAATCCAAGGCGAAAAAGATCACCAGCGCGACCAGCATCAACACCATGCCGGCGGTTCCGTGCAGGAAACCCTGTCCCGCCTCGTCACCGAGGTAATAGGTCACCAGCACCAGGACGATCACCCGGCAGATGTTGGCGACGAAGGCGATCGGCAGGATCGACATGAGCATGACAGCGTTGTGGGCGCGGCTCTTGCGGCCCATGATGTACATGAACAGCGTGCCGAGAGCACTCAGACTGAACATGGAATGCAAGCCGGAACATGCGTCGGCAACGAGCAACTGGTACTGACCGATTGAAATGATGACGCCGGACTGGGCGATCGGGTAGCCGACGAGATAGAGCACACTGACCACGATCGTGGAGATCCATTGCTTCAGCGGGCCGGTGATCGCATCGACCAAAATACCGGGAAGCGGGATCATGAACACGAGATAGAAGAGCGGAAACCACGCAACGCGCAGCGCCGCCGGCCCCTTCAGAAGCAACAAGCCGCCCGCAATCACCGGGATCTGCGAAGCCATCTGAAAAATCGAAATGTCGAACATCCGCCCCAGCACATACATAAGCAGACCGAGCGCGAAGACAATGCTGCCCGTGACCGGGGCCGGCGACGAGGGAGCGTCGACAATCGCTGCCCTGAGCGTCCAGAACAACCATACGACCACGGCTAGCACGATGACACCGTGCGCATGGTCGTCGTCCTGCCAAATGCTGTGGGCCGCCCACCAGTAGACCGGCAGGTACATCGCCGCCAGCCCGGCGAGCGCGATCAGCCAGGCGATCTTCGCCTTGTCTTGCGGCGAAGCCCGATCGGTCTGTAGCGGCAGGACGCTGCTCACTTCACCTTCTTCTGCCGCTTCGTCAGCGGCACTTCGTTGAGCACGGTGCCGACCACGGTCACGCCCGCGTTCATGAGCCCCTGCACCATGTCGTTGAAATCCGCCATGCGGGTACGGCCGCTGCGCGCGATCGCCAGCGACGCTCCCGTGCGCACGGCCATCATGGCGCCATCTTCGCCCGCAGCGAGCGCCGGGGTGTCGATGATGATCACGTCGAAGCTCGACTTCACCTGGATCATGAACTCGTCGAAGTTCAGTCGGTTCAACAACTCGAGCGGGTTCGGCGGCACCGGGCCGGCCGGCAGCACGCACAGGCCGGCAAGATCCGGAATCCTGATGATCGCTTCTTCGCGCGAACGACCCGAAAGGATGGTCGAGAAACCGACCTTGTTCTCGAGGTGGAAAAGCTCATGCTGACGCGGGTTCCGAAGGTCCGCGTCGACCAGCAGCGTGCGTTCGCCGAGCTGCGAGAAGACGATCGCGAGGTTCGCAGCGAGATAGCTGCGTCCATCCTGTCGGCCCGGGCTCACGAGGGTGATGACCTGGCGCAACTCGGCCTTGTCGAACCAGCGCAGCATCAATTGGCTGCGGATGGCACGGACTTGCTCGACACGCGGGTTGAAGGGCTGGTAGGCCGCCACCAGTTCATCACTGACCGGCTTCTTCTCGCCCGGCGTCTTGCGCAGGTAGGCATAGGCGAACTGGCGCGACAGGGCGTACTGGATGTCGGCTTCCGTCAGCAGGCCGAGTTGCACCGCGGCCGCGCCGAACCGGAGGTTCTGCTCTTTCTGAAGTTGCAGGACGCGCTCGGCGTCTTCAGGCGTGAGCTGACCACTGTCGACGAGGATGCCGCCGAGGGAACGGGTGGCGCGCGGCGCCCCCCCCATCATGGAGACGGTCATCTTCATGCCCGGCCCCCGGGTCCGGTCAGCAAGGCCAGGCCGGGCGTCGGCGGCGAAATCGCCAGCAGCCGCCGGAACACGGGTCGACGGGAGCCCGCCGGACGCAGCACGCCGATGACCGGCACGCCCGGGATTACCATCAGGTCTTCCGGCGCGCGGGCGCGGCGATCCAGCAACTCGAGGCCCAGTGCCAGCAAGACTCCCGCAATGAGCGCACCGAGGATCGAGGCGAGGATGCCGTTGAGAATCTTCGGCCGAGACGGCTGCAGCGGTTCGACTGCAGGACTCAGCAATCGTGTATTCGCCTGGTTGTTCTGGCTTTCCATCGTGACCTGGCCGACGCGTGACGCGACGGTGTCATAGGCACGCTGCGCGGTTTCGACATCCCGAAGATAGACCGAGATCTGGTCTCGGTCGGCGCGCAGACTCAGCAGCTGCTTCTTCGCCTGATCGACGAGCGCTCGAAGCTCCCCGATCTTCTGAGCCGAACCGCGACTGACAGTCGATGCACCCCCCGAAACGCGCCGGGTTTCCGCCGCCAGTTGCGCCTTCAGCTCACCGATCTGAGCTTCGAGCTGGATGCGCGACGGATGGTTCTTGCCGACGATAGCGCTGAGTTCGGTGAGTTTTGTCTGGGCACCAGCGAGCTGTGACTTGAGGGCCTGTACCGCGCCGCTGCCGAGCACGTCCGGCGACGTTTCCGTGCCGGTGTTGCGCTGCCGAGTCGATGCGTCGACCTGCTCGGCCTGAGCAGAAGCCAGCTGCGTCACCAGGGCGTTGTAGCGGGCGTTCTCCTGGTCGTACTTCTCGTCGCTGACGACGATGCCTTTTTCCTGCTGGTACTTGGAGAGCCGGCTCTGCGCAGCCTCCAGGTTGTTCCGGAGCGCCTTCGTCTGGTCATCCAGGAAGGCGATGGACTGCCGGGCAGGCGCGATGCGCAGTTCGACCGACACGTCCATGTAGGCCTGCGCAAAGGCATTGGCAGCGGCCTGGGCGAATATCGCGTCACCCGAAGTGAACGAAATGTTCAGCACATTGCTGCCCGGAGAAGGCTCCACGGACAGGCCCCGTTGAAGCAGGCTGGCGAAATAGCGGTCGAGCGGGATCTTCGCCTTGGTTTCATCGCGCCATTGCTGGACGGCGCTGGCGGACCGTTCGACGCCGAGCATCTTCACCACGCGCGAGGCGACGCGCTCGCTCCTGATGATTTCCACCTGGGTGGCGATGTAGCCCGGAGCGGCCAGCGCCGGCGCGAGTGCGCCGAGCGCCGGATCGATGCGCATCTCGATGATCAAGGAAGTGTCGGCTGTGTACTGCTTGGGCAGAAACAGGGTCGCCGTCACGCCCCCCGCCGCCAGCAGCACGAACACCGCCAGCACCAGCCACTTTCGGGCCCACACGATCCGCAGGTATTGCTTGAGGCTCATGTCCGTCGCGTCCTCAGAAGAGCGATTCTTTGACGTAGATCACGTCGTCTCGCTCGATCAGATCGTTCATGCCGATGTCCTGGATGCGGACCACGCCGTTGGCGTCGCGGCGGTGCACCTTGATGCCGCGTTGGGTGCCGCGGGGCGTGAGGCCGCCGCTCTGCGCCATCGCCTGCAGCAGGGTCAGCCCGCGCTCGACGCGCAACGCGCCCGGTCGCTGCACTTCACCATAGATGTACGCCATCGGCGCACGGTCGACATAGATGATGTCGCCGCTCTCGACCGCGACGTCGAGTTCGCCCTTGCCGGACTGGAGGATCGCGGGGAGGTCGATGTCGAGCTTGACCGGATTGCCGTTGCGCGTGCCCACCAGTTGCACGACCTCGGAACCGCTCGGCAGCACGCCACCCGCCGCCGCGATCATCTCCGACACCTTGGTGCCGACGATGTCGATCGGGTAGCGCCCGGGCTTGCCGACCTGCCCGAGGATCGAGATCTGGCTGCTGCGGATCTGGGCGATCTGGATCGTGACCTGCGGGCGCAGCACGAAGCCGCCGTCACGCAGGGCCTTGGCGATCTTCTGTTCGGCGGCGCCGACGGTCGATCCGCCCACGGCCACGTTGCCGATCAGCGGAAAGTTGACCTGGCCGAGCTCAGAGATCCGTGCCTCGGTGGTGAGGTCTGGGTTCTGGTAGACCGAGATCCGGACGACGTCGCCGACGCCCAGGATGGTCTGCGGCTTGTCGGCTGCGGCGCCTTGCGCGAACACGCCCTGGAAGCATGCCATCGAGAGCAGCAGGAATTGGAGGAGGTGTCGCATCATGAGGATCTCGTAGGGATGGCGTCTTCGGTTGATCGTGGTGGGCCGCTGACCGCCGGGAGGCGGCGGCGGGCCCGCTACTTCATGCCCTTGAGGCCCTTGTCCAGGATGGAGTCAGACGGCATCGAGCCGGCGTTGGTCGGCGTCGGCGCGACTTCGAGTTGTGGCGCCGCCGAAGCCGCGGGGCCGAGGGTGGGCGCGAGCGTCGTCAACGGCGGCGGGGCCTCGGCCGGCGGCGGCGGATTCGCGGCGACGTCCTTGGCATGGTCGGCGGCATAGGTACCGACGTATTCCACCTTCGCCGAACTGCGCAAGGCCTTGAGATCGTCTTCCACCAACTTGCGCTTGCGCTCGTTGAGCAGGAACTGCTCGATCGCCGGGCGGGCCTTGGCCTCGTCGACAGGCTGGCTGCGGCTGGCCGCCAGAGAAACGATGTTGACGCCTGACGGCAGCACGGTGAAGACGCTCTGCCCGTCCTTCATGGCCGCGACCTTGTCCAGGCTGGCCAGCGGCAGCTGCTCCGCGGAGCGCACCACCTCGTTGCCGGCGTAACGGAAGTTGTTGGCCTTCAGATAGGCCGCGAACTCCGCCATGTTCTTCGAAGATGCGAGTTGCGCGCGAAGGGCGTCGATCTGCTCGGGCTTGGCCTGGACGTTCACTTCCTGGAAGGAGTAAACCTTGCGGTCGCTGAACAGCGCGGGGTGCGCGTCGAAGTAGGCCTTGATTTCCTGGGGCGTGGGCTTCGGCGCGCCCTGGGCGATCTTCTCGAGATAGGCGCGCGCGATGATGTCGCGCCTTGACGCCTCGAGTTGCTGGACCACGCGAGGATCGCGATCGATCTTCTGGTCGCCGGCCTTCTGCAAGGCGAGTTCCTGGTCGATCAGTCGCTCGAGCACCTGCCTGCCTGCCGATGCGGCCTGCTCGGGAGCAAGCGCGCGCTGCTGTGCCAGCACGAAGTTGATCTGGTGGACGGTGATCTCTTCCTTGTTCACCTTGGCCGCGGTCTGCGTCGCCGGGGCATCCTTCTTGGCGCCGCAGCCGCCGAGGACGACGAGCACGCCGATGGCACCAAGGACCAGGGCCTGACGCACGCAGGCCATGGGACGGAAAAGGTTCGAGTCAGGTACGTAGTTCGCAGTCATATTCCATCGTGTCATATCAGTGGGCTCCCGCACGGGTTAGCGTCACGGTCCGAACGGCGTAACTGCATACTTTTGCGCGCTCCCGCCGGCCGGGGGAGTCCAGCAAGGCTTGGGAGTGTAAATCGGACCACTGTCCCCAGAAACCCCCAACTGAAGGGTCGGCGTGGCATTCGGCATACCAGGGCCCGCCACGAGGCGGTCAAAGGGGCCGAAAAGGACCCCGGCTACAAGAGCGCCTGATGCCGGGCGAGCCGGAACTCCGGGAACCGCTCTTTCGGCGTGGTCAGCATCCACACTTCCTTGAAGGGCGCCGCGCCCCCCTCCGTCGACTCGCGGATCATCCCCGAGAACTCCACGCTGGCGACATACCGAGAGCCGAACTCCTCGAAGGCGAGCAGGGCGGCGTCGAGCGTGACGACATCGGTGCGATTGGGCCCCGTTCCACACAGCGGAAGCTGCTGCAGCAGATCCTCGAGCACCTCGTCGGTGGTGCGCTCGCGCAAGGCCTCGATATCGCCAGCGTCCCAGGCCGCCTGCAGGCTCAGGAAGCATCGTCGCGCCGCGGACAGAACCTCTGCCCGGTCGATGCCGGGCATCGCGTCGCCGGCGCCGACGGCGATCCCCGACGACACCGACACCAGCGGCCGGCGCTCGGCACGGCCGGGACCGGCGGCGGCGCCGGCGGTGAAGCCTGCCGCCCGAAACCGGGCGCGCATCAGCCACAGGGCTGCCGCGAACACCGTGCCCGCGGCCCACATCGAGCCAGTGAGCGCCACGGGCCACTCGCGCATGACGATCAGCGCCGCAAAGACCCCGAGCGCGCCGAGGGCCGTGGCGGAACTGCGCACCGCTGCGGCTGCTGCGTCGTCCGGCGCGAGGACACAAGCCAGGGTCATGGTGAGCGCCAGCGGGGAGCCGAACCCGAGCAACGATCGCCGGCCGCGCGAGAAGACGGCGCCGGCGGACTGCTCGAGGGCTTGCGACACGGCGGCTTCCTTGCTCAGCACTTGATGCCGACGTGCAGCGCCACGACGCCGGCGCTGAGGTTGTGCACGTCCACGTGGCCGAAGCCGGCATCCTTCATCATCGCCTTGAGCTCCTCCTGACCCGGGTGGACGCGGATCGATTCAGCCAGGTAGCGGTAGCTGTCGGCGTCGCCGGCGACCCAGCCGCCGATGCGCGGCAGGACGTTGAACGAATACCAGTCGTAAGCCTTGGCCAGCGGCCGCGCGACTTTCGAGAATTCGAGCACCAACAGGCGGCCACCGGGGCGCAGCACGCGGTTCATCTCGGCGAGCGCCCTCTCCTTGTGGGTCATGTTGCGCAAGCCAAAAGCGACGCTGACGAGGTCGAAGGCCCCGCTGCGAAACGGCAGCGTCTCGGCGTCGCAGATCGTCGTCGGCAGCACCACGCCGGCGTCCAGCAGGCGGTCCCGGCCCTGGCGCAGCATCGCCTCGTTGATGTCGCTGTGGACGACTGTGCCGCCCGGGGCGACCTTGCGGGCGAAGGCCCGGGCGAGGTCGCCGGTGCCGCCGGCGATATCGAGCACCTTGTCGCCGGGACGCAGATTGGCCACAGCCACGGCATACGCCTTCCACGCGCGGTGCAGTCCGAACGACATCAGGTCGTTCATCACGTCGTATTTCGGCGCCACGGAATCGAACACGTCGCGCACGCGGTGCGCCTTGGCGGTTTCGTCGACGGACTGGAAACCGAAGTGGGTTTCGCTCATCGGCGTCGCGCCCCCGGCATGCCCGCTGTCATCAGTGGTGATGGCCGCAGCCCGCTGCCGGGGCCTCGGCCGTTGCCACGTCGCGGTCGGCGCCGGCCGCGGCCAGACGAGCCTCGTACTTGGCCCAGAGATCGACCTGCTGCGAGCCGAGGAAGTAAAGGTAGTCCCACGAAAAGATGCCGGTGTCGTGGCCGTCGCTGAAGTGCGGCTGCACCGCATAGTTGCCCACCGGCTCGAGGGCGGTCAGGGCGACGTTGCGCTTGCCGGTCTGCAGCACTTCCTGCCCGGGTCCGTGTCCCTGGACCTCGGCCGACGGGGAATAGACACGCATCAGCTCGAACGGAATGCGGAAGTCGGCGCCATCCGCGAATGCGATTTCGAGCGTCTTCGATTGCTGATGGACCGTGATCGACGTCGGCAGCGGAGTCTTCGATGTCAGACCGGCCATGGGCTCGCTCGGATGGGAAAGGCCGCGAAAGTATAGCGATGAGGTATGCCCCGACCACACTGGGGAATTGGTGCAGATACCACGCCGGAAGCTGCCGGCCTCGCATCGAGGCTGGCCGGAGCCGCGGCGGCGGTTCAGACCAGAACGCGCTCGATGCCGCCGTCGTTGGCCCGCGCCACGTAGGCCGGCATCCAGTCGTCACCGAGGATCCGGTTGGCCATCTCGACGACGATGTAGTCCGCTTCGAGCAGTCCGTTCTTCAGGTCGCCGGTGTAGCGCGAAAGGCCCTGCAGGCAGCTCGGGCAGGAGGTCAGGATCTTCACCGGGCCCTTGGCCGGCATGTCGCCGCCCGCCCGCAGGCTCGCCTCGTCGACGCGCAGCTGCTCTTCCTTGCGGAAGCGCACCTGCGTGGCGATGTCGGGCCGGCTGATGCCGAAGGTGCCGCTCTCGCCGCAGCAGCGCTTGCTGTCGACCACGTTCTCACCGACGAGCGCCCTGACGGTCTTCATCGGTTCCTGCAGCTTCATCGGGCTGTGGCAGGGATCGTGGTACAGGTAGCCGGCAGCCGCTCCCGAGGCGGCGTCGAGCGTGATGCCCTTCTCCAGCAGGAACTCGTGGATGTCGACGATGCGCGAGCCCGGGAAGATCTTCTCGAACTGATAGCCCTGCAGCTGGTCGTAACACGTGCCGCAGCTGACGACGACGGTCTTGATGTCGAGGTAATTGAGGGTGTTGGCGACGCGATGGAACAGCACCCGGTTGTCGGTAATGATCTTGTCGGCCTTGTCGAACTGCCCCGAGCCGCGCTGCGGATAGCCGCAGCACAGGTATCCGGGCGGCAGCACCGTCTGCACACCGGCATGCCAGAGCATTGCCTGGGTCGCCAGGCCGACCTGCGAGAACAGCCGCTCCGAGCCGCAGCCGGGAAAGTAGAAGACGGCCTCGGTTTCGGCCGTCGTCGCCTTCGGATCGCGGATGATGGGGACGTAGTTCTTGTCCTCGATGTCGAGCAGCGCCCGCGCGGTCTTCTTCGGCAGGCCCCCGGGAAGCTTCTTGTTGACGAAGTGGATCACCTGCTGCTTGATCGGCGGCATGCCGACCGTCGGCGGCGGCGCCGCCGTCTGCTTGTTGGCCAGGCCGCGCAGCAGGTCGTTGGCGATGCGCTGGGCCTTGAAGCCGATGTCGACCATGCCGGTCCGCAGCAACTTGATGGTCTGCGGATTGGTGGCGTTGAGGAACATCATCGCCATGCGGTTGCCGGGCTTGAAGCTCTTCTTGCCCATCTTGCGCAGGAGGTTGCGCATGTTCATCGAAACGTCGCCGAAGTCGATGTCGACCGGGCACGGCGCCAGGCACTTGTGGCAGACGGTGCAGTGGTCGGCGACGTCCTCGAACTCGGCCCAGTGGGCGATGCTGACGCCGCGCCGGGTCTGCTCCTCGTACAGGAAGGCCTCGATCAGCAGCGAGGTCGCGAGGATCTTGTTGCGCGGGCTGTACAGCAGGTTGGCGCGCGGCACGTGCGTGGCGCACGGCGGCTTGCACTTGCCGCAGCGCAGGCAGTCCTTGATCGAATGGGCGATGGCGCCGATGTCGCTCTGCTGCATGATCAGCGACTCGTGGCCCATCAGGCCGAAGCTCGGCGTGTAGGCATTCGACAGGTCGGCCTTGACCACCGTGCCGTCGAAGGACCCGTCGCGCAGCAGCTTGCCCTTGTTGAAGCGGCCTTGCGGGTCGACCCGGCGCTTGTAGTCCTCGAAGTCGTGGGTCTCGGCCTCGGTCAGGAACTCGAGCTTGGTGATGCCGATGCCGTGTTCGCCGGAAATCACGCCGTCGAGGTTGCGGGCGAGCTTCATGATGCGTTCGACCGCGCGGTGCGCGGTCTGCAGCATGTCGTAGTTGTCGCTGTTGACCGGGATGTTGGTGTGCACGTTGCCGTCGCCGGCATGCAGGTGCAGCGCCACCCAGACGCGGCCGCGCAGGACCTCGGCGTGGATCCGCTGGCAGGCCTCGACGATCGGCTGCAGCGCCGCGCCGGCGAAGATCTCCTGCAGGGGCGCGCGGATCTGGGTCTTCCATGACGCCCGCAGCGTGTGGTCCTGCAGGCGCTCGAAGAACGAGCGCTCGCCGTCTTCGGCCGGCGCATCGAGATGCTCCAGCCAGCCGCGCCAGAGCGCGCGCACGTCGCGCAGCAGCGCCAGCGCCTGCTGCACCCGGTCTTCGAGGAGTTCGGCCGAGGCGATGTCGCCGGCGTCGTCGCCCTTGCCGAGCGGCAGGTTTCCGCTTTCGAAGAACGCCTCCAGCGCGTCAACCAGCGCAAGCTTGTTCGCCAGGCTGAGTTCGATGTTGATGCGCTCGATGCCCTCGGTGTACTCGCCCATCCGCGGCAAGGGGATGACGACGTCCTCGTTGATCTTGAAGGCGTTGGTGTGCTTGCTGATCGCGGCGGTGCGCTTGCGATCGAGCCAGAACTTCTTGCGCGCCTCCGGGCTCACCGCGATGAAGCCCTCGCCGCCGCGCGCATTGGCCATGCGCACGACCTCGCTGGTGGCGCGGGCGACGACATCCGGGTCGTCGCCGACGATGTCGCCGAACAGCGCCATCTTCGGCAGGCCGCCGCGCTTGCTCTTGGTGGCATAGCCGACCGCCTTCAGGTAGCGGTCGTCGAGATGCTCGAGGCCGGCGAGGATCGCTCCGCCCTGGCGCGTCTGTTCGAAGAGGTAGTCCTTGATGTCGACGATCGACGGCACCACGTCCTTGGCGTTGCCGAAGAACTCCAGGCAGACGGTGCGCGTGTGCCTGGGCATCCGGTGGACGATCCAGCGGCAGGAGGTGATGAGCCCGTCGCAGCCCTCCTTCTGGATGCCCGGGAGGCCGGCGAGGAACTTGTCGGTCACGTCCTTGCCGAGCCCTTCCTTGCGGAACAGCGCGCCCGGGATGTCGAGGCGCTCGGTGCGCTGCAGCGTCTTGCCGGCGGCGTCGAAGTGGCGCAGCTCGAAGCTCGCCATCGGCGCATCGTGGATCTTGCCGAGGTTGTGGTCGAGGCGCGCCACCTCGAGCCAGGTCGCATCCGGCGTGACCATCCGCCACGACGCCAGGTTGTCGAGCGCGGTTCCCCAGAGCACCGCCTTCTTGCCGCCGGCGTTCATCGCCACGTTGCCGCCGACGCATGAAGCCTCGGCTGAAGTGGGGTCGACCGCGAAGACGAAGCCGGCGCGCTCGGCCGCGTCGGCGACGCGCTGCGTGACGACACCGGCCTCGGTCCAGACCGTTGCCACGTCCCGGTCGAGGCCGGGCAGACGCACCATCTCGACCTCGGTCATGGCCTCGAGTTTCTCGGTGTTGATGACCGCGCTGTTCCACGTCAGCGGCACCGCACCGCCGGTGTAGCCGGTACCGCCGCCGCGCGGAATGATGGTCAGCCCCAGCTCGATGCAACCGGCGACGAGGGCCGCCATCTCGGTTTCGGTGTCGGGCAGCAGCACGACGAACGGGTACTCGACGCGCCAGTCGGTGGCGTCAGTCACGTGCGAGACGCGGTGCAGTCCGTCGAAGCGGATGTTGTCCTTGGCGGTGACGCGGCCGAGCAGCCGCAGCGTGCGCCGTCGCAGCGCCGCCACCGTCTCGAACTGCGCGGCAAAGGCCGTCACGGCCGCCGACGAAGCCTCGAGCAGGCCGCCCACCGCACGATAGCGCTCAGGATCGGAGGCCGGCGTGCGCCGCTTCTCGATCTCTTCCAGCCGATGGTGCAGCGCGTCGATCAATTGCCCGCGCCGGCGCGGGTTGTCGAGCAGGTCGTCCTGCAGATAGGGATTGCGCTGGACGACCCAGATGTCGCCGAGCACCTCGTACAGCATGCGCGCCGAACGCCCGGTCTGCCGTTCATCGCGAAGCCGGTTCAAGGTCTCCCAGGCAGCCGCGCCCAGCAGCCGGATGACGATCTCGCGATCGGAAAACGAGGTGTAGTTGTACGGAATTTCCCGCAGCCGCGGCGAGGCGGGCGGGGCTTCGTCGCGCGGGGCGATCAGGCTCAGGGGCAGCGGGGCATTCATGAGGCCGGGGGCGACGAGAACCCCGTGGAAGCGCGTGAGCGGGGATCGTACCGCAGTGCAACAAACCCGCGCTGCCATGGGAGAGCCGGTGCCCTGGACGGGGTAATCCCGCTTGCCGGCAAGCCCGGTTGCAGCCGATAAACGCGTTTGTCACATTGCGGGCCGACACTCGCCTGCCCTTCACGGAGCCCTCATGAAATCGAAGTCCTTTGCTCTCTCGACCGCCGCGCTGACCTTCGCGCTCTGCGGTCCCGCTCATGCCCAAGTCGAAATCCAGTGGTGGCACGCGATGGGTGGCGCGCTCGGTCAGTGGGTCAACGACCTGGCCAAGGGCTTCAACGAAAGCCAGAAGGAATACAAGGTCACCCCGACCTTCAAGGGCAGCTACCCCGAGACCCTGACCGCCGGCATCGCCGCCTTCCGCTCCGGCAACCCGCCCGACATCCTGCAGGTGTTCGAGGTCGGCACGGCGACGATGATGGCCAGCAAGGGTGCGATCGTGCCTGTCGGCAAGGTGATGAAGGATTCGGGGCTGAAGTTCGACCCCGCCGCCTACATCCCTGCCGTGGTCGGCTACTACACCGCTCCGAACGGGCAGATGCTGAGCCTGCCGTTCAACAGCTCGACGACGGTCTTCTATTACAACAAGGATGCCTTCCGCGCCGCCGGCATGGACCCGAACAAGCCGCCGACCACGTGGCCCGAGGTCACCCTGGCCGCCGCCAAGCTGAAGGCCAGCGGCCACAAGTGCCCGTTCACCACCAGCTGGATCAGCTGGACCCAACTGGAGAGCTTCTCGGCCTGGCACAACGTCGAGTTCGCGACCAAGAACAACGGCTTCGGCGGCACCGATACGCGCCTCGCGTTCAACGGTCCGCTGCAGGTGCGGCACATCCAGAACCTGGAGAACATGGCCAAGCAGGGCCTCTTCGTTTACAAGGGGCGCAACAACACGCCGGACGCCACCTTCCCCTCCGGTGACTGCGCCATGACGACGGCCTCGGCGGGTCTGCTGGGCGCGATCAAGTCGCAGGCCAAGTTCGACTACGGCGTCGCGACGCTGCCGTACTACCCCGACGTTGCCGGTGCGCCGCAGAACACCGTCATCGGCGGCGCCAGCCTCTGGGTTATGTCCGGACGGCCGGCGGACCACTACAAGGGCGTCGCGGCTTTCTTCAACTACCTGTCGAGCCCGGAGGTCCAGTCGGCGAGCCACAAGCGCACCGGCTACCTGCCGATCACGATGGCCGCGCTGAAGCTCACCGAAGAAAGCGGCTTCTACAAGCAGAATCCGGGCGCCGACGTGGCCGTCAACCAGATGATCCGCAAGACCACCGACAAGTCGCGCGGGATCCGCCTGGGCAACTTCCTGCAGATCCGCACCATCATCGACGAGGAGCTCGAGCAGGTGTGGGCCGGCAAGGCCGACGCGAAGGAAGCGCTCGACAAGGCCGTCAAGCGCGGCAACGAGCAGCTCGAGCGTTTCCAGGCCGCCAACAAGTCCTAGTGAGCCAGCGGTTCCGTTCGCCCGGCCGCCCTCTGCGACCGGTGGCGACACGGCGCCGCTCGGCCGCGCTTGCGGGTCCTGGCGCAGCGGGAGCGCCAATGCACAATACGCGCCCATGAACCCGAACCCGGCGCCGCATCGTGGCGGTTGAAAAGCGCGTCGTCTTCCGTTCGGCCTGGCTGCCGTGGATGCTGATGCTGCCGCAACTGGCGGTCATCGGCATCTTCTTCTTCTGGCCGGCGGCGCAGACGGTGGTGCAGTCGCTGCAGCAACAGGACGCCTTCGGCATCAGCACCGAGTGGGTCGGCTTCGACAACTTCGTACGCATCTTCCACGACCCGAGCTACCTCGCATCCTTCAAGACCACGGTCGTCTTTTCGCTGCTGGTCGCGACGCTCGGCATCGTCATCTCGCTCGTCCTCGCGGTCTTCGCGGACCGCGTGGTCCGCGCCGCGCTGACCTACAAGACGCTGCTGATCTGGCCCTACGCGGTGGCGCCGGCGGTCGCCGGCGTGCTGTGGCTGTTCATGTTCGCGCCGAGCATCGGCATCGTCTCGTACGCGCTGCGGCGCCTCGGATTCGAATGGAACCACCTGCTCAACGCGAACGACGCGATGGCGCTCGTCGTCATGGCGGCGGTGTGGAAGCAGATCTCCTACAACTTCCTGTTCTTCCTCGCCGGGCTGCAGTCGATCCCGAAGTCGCTGATCGAAGCCGCCGCGATCGACGGTGCGCGGCCGTGGCGGCGCTTCTGGACCATCATCTTTCCCCTGCTCTCGCCGACGACCTTCTTCCTGCTCGTCATCAACATCGTCTACGCGTTCTTCGACACCTTCGGCATCATCGACGCGGCCACCGAAGGCGGCCCGGGCCGCGAGACCGCCGTCCTGGTCTACAAGCTCTACTACGACGGCTTCAAGGCCCTCGACCTCGGCGGCTCGGCCGCGCAGTCCGTCGTCCTGATGCTGATCGTCGTGACGCTGACGGTCATCCAGTTCCGCTTTGTCGAGAAGAAGGTGAACTACTGATGGTCGAGCGTCGCCCCTGGCTCAACGTCATGTCGCACGGCATCCTGCTGCTCGGCGTGGCCATCGTGGCCTTTCCGGTCTACATCACCTTCGTCGCCTCGACGCACACGGCGGCCGAGATCGTGCAGGCGCCGATGCCGCTGTTGCCGGGTTCCCAGTTCTGGCACAACTACGTCGCGGCCCTGACCGGCAGCGAACACGGTCCGGGTTCCGCGGCGCCGGTGGCGCGGATGATGTGGGTGAGCCTGGTGACGGCCCTGGTCATCGCCATCGGCAAGATCGCGATCTCGCTGCTGTCGGCGTTTGCGATCGTCTATTTCCGCTTCCCCTTCAAGCTGTTCTTCTTCTGGGCCATCTTCGTGACGCTGATGCTGCCGGTGGAGGTGCGAATCTTCCCGACCTACAAGGTCGTGTCCGACCTCGGCATGCTCAACACCTATGCCGGCCTGACGATCCCGCTGATCGCCTCGGCGACGGCGACCTTTCTCTTTCGCCAGTTCTTCATGACGGTGCCCGACGAACTCGTCGAGGCGGCGCGGATGGACGGGGCCGGTCCGATGCGCTTCTTCAAGGACGTGCTGGTGCCGCTGTCGGCCACGAGCATCGCCGCCCTCTTCGTGATCCAGTTCATCTACGGCTGGAACCAGTACCTCTGGCCGCTGCTGATGGCCACCGACGAGGACATGTACCCGGTGGTGATCGGCATCAAGCGGATGATCAGCGGCGGCGACTCCGCGCAGCAGTGGAATCTGGTGATGGCGACCGCGATGCTGGCGATGATTCCGCCGGCGCTGGTGGTCGTCCTGATGCAGAAATGGTTCGTCAAGGGCCTCGTCGACACCGAGAAATAGGCCAACCGGCCCTGTCATCCAGAAGAGGTTCAGTCCAGCATGGGCGCGATTTCGATTCGCAACGTCAGCAAGAGCTACGGCCTCGGCGCCAAGGCGAACCCCGTCATCCATGGGGTGGACGCCGAGATCGCCGACGGCGAGTTCGTCGTCATCGTCGGGCCCTCGGGCTGCGGCAAGTCGACACTGCTGCGCATGGTCGCCGGGCTGGAGGAGATCACCGGGGGCGAGATCGCCATCTCAGGACGCGTCGTCAACGACGTCGAGCCGTCGGAGCGTGACATCGCGATGGTGTTCCAGAACTACGCGCTGTATCCGCACATGACGGTCTTCGACAACATGGCCTACGGCCTGAAGATCGCCAAGGTGCCGCTGGCCGAGATCAAGGCACGGGTCGACAAGGCCGCGAAGATCCTGGAGCTCGGCGCGTTCCTGGCTCGAAAGCCGCGCGAGCTCTCCGGCGGGCAACGCCAGCGGGTGGCGATGGGGCGCGCGATCGTGCGCCAGCCGCAGGTGTTCCTGTTCGACGAGCCGCTCTCCAACCTTGACGCCAAGCTGCGCGCGCAGACCCGGCTCGAGATCCAAAAGCTGCACGCCGAGCTCGGCGTGACCTCGCTCTTCGTCACCCACGACCAGGTCGAGGCCATGACGCTGGCCGAGCGCATGATCGTGATGAATGCCGGGCGCATGGAACAGATCGGCACCCCCGACGAGGTCTATCACCGCCCGGCCACCACCTTCGTGGCCGGCTTCATCGGTTCGCCGCCGATGAATCTCGTCAAGGGCCGGGCCGATGGCCTGCAGTTCGCTTCCGCCGGGCAGACGCTGGCGCTGCCGGCAGCGGCGCCACGCGCGGGGGAACTGATCCTCGGCGTGCGTCCCGAGCATGCGGCACTCAGCCGCGACGGCACGGCCGGCTGGGGCATGAAGGTCGAGGCGCTCGAGATGCTCGGCGCCGAGCGGCTGGTCTACGGCAGCGTCGGCGACACCCTCTTCACGGTGCGCATCGACGCCACCGACACGCCACCGAAGGCCGGCGACGTGGTCTCGCTGCAGGTCCCGCCCGACCACATCCACTGGTTCGATGCGGCGACTTTGAAGCGCGTCTGAGCATGGCCTCGATCTCGCCTTGGCCCTACCCCCTTTGGGTCGCCCATCGCGGCGCGGGCAAGCTCGCGCCCGAGAACACCCTGGCCTCTTTTCGCATCGGCGCGAGACACGGCTACCGGGCCTTCGAATGCGACGTCAAGCTCAGCGCCGACGGCGTGCCGTTCCTGCTCCATGACTCGACCCTCGAACGCACCACGTCGGGAAGCGGCGCCGCCGCAGACAAGTCCTGGGCCGAACTCTCCCGCCTCGATGCGGGTGGCTGGCACAGCCGCGCGTTCGCCGGCGAAGCTCCGCCCAGCCTCGAAGCCATCGCGCGTTTCTGCCGGGGCAATGCCTATGCCCTCAACATCGAGATCAAGCCCTCGCCGGGCCGTGACGCGGAAACCGGGCGCGTGGTGGCATCGGACGTTGCTCGACTCTGGGCCGACGCCGATGTCCCTCCGCTGCTGAGTTCGTTCCGACCCGAGGCCCTGCGCGGCGCTCGCGACGCCGCCGGCTCCCTGCCCCGAGCGTTGCTGCTCGACACGCTGCGGGACGGCTGGTTCGAAGAAGCGCAAGCGCTCGGCTGCGTGGCGGTGGTGACCGCCTACCCGCTGATGGACTCCACCGTACAGGCGCGGCTGCGGGCAGCCGGCATGCGTGCGCTGGTCTACACGGTGAACGATCCGGCCGAGGTGCAGCGACTCGTGGCCCTCGGCATCGACGGCATCATCACCGACGCGGTCGACCGCTTCTCACCCGCCGCCTCCGGCCTGCTCTGAAGCGCCACCGGCAGCCGGCTCCTCGATGCCGCGAACCCGCGCATAGACGCGGGTGTCGCGAGGCTCGCCGAGCGGCGTCAACCTATTGCCTCGGAGCGTGCCCTCGAACGTGAAACCGGCCCGCTCGGCAACCTTTCGGCTGCCCTCGTTGGCAGCGTCCATCCGGATCTCGACTCGGCGCGCGCCGAGGCTGTCGAACGCCATTCGCGTCAAGGCGTGGACCGCTTCGGTGGTGACGCCGAGGTGTTCGAGCCCGCTGCGCCGCCAGTAGCCGATCTCGAAGCTGCGAACTGCCCAGTCGATGCGATGCAATCCGGCGGCGCCGAGCACCGGCCCGTCTGGTCCGTCCGAGCCCTTCTCGTACAGCAGCATCGAGAGGTCTTCGCGAAGCATGAACCGGGTTTGCTGACGCCTGCAATACGCCTCCGATTCATCCTGGGTAGGGGCCTGCTGCGCCCACGGCATCCACACTCGCAGCGCCTCGACGCTGGCCGTGACCGCGGCATTCAGTGCCGGGCCATCGCCAGGTTCCGGGCACCGCAGCACCAGTCGCGCGGTCTCAAGGCGCGCCGGGACATCGATCAACAACGGGTCCATTCGCGACTCCTCAGCTGGCGTCGGTCAATGGCCGCGGCACGAGCGGCCCGGTCGCAGGGGCCGTATCCGGTTCGGCCTGCACGGGCAGCACACGGACGTTGCGTATCACCGCCCAGCGCGACGCTGCCACGGCCAGCAGCAGCGCTCCCCCTCCGGCGAAGGCGAGCGCAGCGCGCAGTCCGTGGTGCTCGCCGAGCCAGCCGCCGAGCAGCGCGCCCGGGGCGGCGGGAATCAGGATCAGCCAACGCATCGTGCTGGTCATGCGGCCGAGCAACGGCGTCGGCGTCACCGCCTGGCGCAAGGCCAGGAAATTGATGAAGACCAGCACCGCGCCGGCGGAAAACAGCATCAGCGTCAGCGCGAACAGGGCGATACCGAGAGCGCCCCGCGGCGCCACCGACAGCAGCAGCCAGCCGGCACCGCAGATCCCGAAGCCGAGGACGAGGCACGGACCGGGACCGATGCCCCGGCTGACGCGGTTGCCGAAGACGCTGGCGACGATGGTCCCCACGCCCATGCCGGTGTAGCAGAGCCCGATGGCCTGCTCGCCCAGACCGAGCGTGCGGGTGGCGAACAGGATCTGCACGACCATGGCGGCGTGATGACACATCTGCCAGATGCCGACGACGACCGCCAGTGCCACCAGGAGGGGGTTGCGTGCGACGAAACTGACGCCGGCTTTCAGGTCGCGCCAGAAGCGGCCCGCGCGGGATCCGGGTGTATCGACGCCTCGCGGCGCCTCGTGGATCACGATGCCCTTCAGGATCGTGGCCGAGACGACCAGCAGCACCGCGTCGACCAGCAGGGCGAGCGGCGCCCCGACGATGCGTATCAGCGCACCCGCCACGCCGGGGCCGGCCACCTCGGCGCCTGACGTGGCCAGCGCGTTCTTGGCGTGCGCCTCGACCAGGCGGTCGCGCGCCACCACCTGCGTCAACACGATCTGCGCCGCGCTGCCGGCGACGGTGTAGACCGTGCCGATGACGAAGCCGCAGACGTAGAGCCACTGCATCGACAGCCAACCCAGCAGCCAGGCGAGGGGGATGCTCGCGACCACCAGCGCCAGCGCGCTCTCGCCCAGCACGTAGACCGGGAGCTTGCGGACGCGGTCGAGCCAGACGCCGGCCGGCAGCGAGAAAAGCACGAACGGGGCGATCTCCATAGCCGACAGCAAGCCCATCTGCGTCGGGCTGGCATGCAGCAACACTGCCGCGGTGAGCGGCAGCGCCAGCATCGTCACCTGCCCGCCGAAGGAGCTGATGACGATCGACGTCCACAGGCGTCGGTACGTCGCGTCGCGCAGCAGGTCGGCCGCGGGCAACGCGATCCGCGCGCGGGTTGATTTCAACAATTCACGCAGCCACGGGTGCATGGTGGCGCTCTCTTTCTGTCTCGCCGCGAGCCAGCCACGAGGGCTGTCGCGATGGGCCTTGTGGGCCCGGGACGGCGGGAAGACGAGTGGTCCTTTCCGCCGGGTGCCCGGCGGAGCTTCGATCGGAAGCGGACGCCGAGAGGGGACTAGGGTGCCGCGATCGGCAGAATGCCGTTGACGGCACCACCGACACGCGCGCCGGCTCCGGCAACCAGCCCGACGACGCACGCGGCGGCGATGTGGGAGGTTGGGTGGAGGGTCATGGCGGGGTCTCTGGGCAGTGAGCAGGCATCCTAGCAGCGCCGACGAGATCGACGCAATCGGGAGCGCACCGCGGCGTTGCGCCGCGCCGACGCCCGTTGGTCACCGGTCGGGCCCGCGCCGGTCGGTGACCGGCCGCTGCGCAACCGTCAAGCACACTCAGCTCCGATAGTCGGCGTTGATCTTGACGTAGTCGTAGCTCAGGTCGCAAGTCCAGACCGTGGTCTGCGCCGGGCCCCGGTGCAGGTCGATGCGCACCGTGATATCGGCCTGCTTCATGACCCGTTGCCCGTCCTCTTCGCGGTAGTCCGGATGACGACCGCCCTGACGGACGACGTGGACATCGTCGAGGTAGAGGTCGATCGCCGTCTGGTCGAGGTCGGCGATGCCGGCATAACCGACGGCGGCGAGGATGCGGCCGAGGTTCGGATCGCTGGCGAAGAACGCGGTCTTCACCAGCGGCGACTGCGCCACCGCATAGGCGACGAGCCGGCACTCGGCCTCCGTCTTGCCACCGTCGACCTGGACGGTGATGAACTTGGTCGCGCCCTCGCCATCGCGAATGATCGCCTGAGCGAGTTCTCGAGCGACAGCGACGACTGCATCGCGAAGCAGCTTGCCATCACCAGCTTTCAGGTCGGCAATCGGCGCGTGCCCGGCCTGTTGCGTGGCGATGAGCAGGAAGGAATCGTTCGTCGAGGTATCGCCATCGATGGTGATGCGATTGAACGACTCGTCCGCCGCGTCCTGCACCAGCGCCTCGAGCAATCGCTGCGGGATGACCGCATCGGTCGCGATGAAGCCGAGCATCGTCGCCATGTTCGGCCGGATCATGCCCGCGCCCTTGCTGATGCCGGTGATGGTGACGAGCTTGCCCCCGATCGTCACCTGGGCCGACGCCGCCTTCGGCACCGTGTCGGTGGTCATGATCGCTTCCGCCGCGGCCGACCAGTTGTCGGCACGGGCGTCGGCGATGGCCGCCGGAAGCCCGGCCTCGATCCGGTCGGCCGGAAGGCTTTCCATGATGACGCCGGTCGAAAACGGCAGCACCTGCTCGGGGACCAGGCCGAGACGCCCGGCCAGCGCGGCACAGGTCGAGCGCGCCCTCGCCAGGCCATCCTCTCCCGTGCCTGCGTTGGCGTTGCCGGTATTGACAAGGATCGCGCGCGGCGCCATTCCCGAAGCGAGATGCTTGCGGCACAGTTGGACCGGCGCCGCACAGAAGCGATTCGACGTGAACACGCCGGCAACCGCCGACCCCGCATCGAGCAGCACGACCGTCAGGTCGCGCCGGTTCGCCTTGCGGATGCCGGCCATGGTGATACCGAGGCGAACGCCGGGGACGGGGGAGAGGTTCATGATCGGCTTCTTAAAGGTATATGGCACACAGTCCGCGACTGATGCAGCGCAACAACAAATGATTCACGGAACAGTGCCGATCCCCAATCGTGAATAAACTGGGGCAGCCCTGCCGATTCGTCCTTTTGCATCCGTCAAAAGGAAGGGATAGTTGACCACAGTTGAGGAATAGCAATTTGTCCATGAATTTTTTTGCAGAGCTCGTCACTGAAACAGACGAGTCGAGACGTAATTTTGAGAATAGCCCTGTTGTGTTGGACGCCGTCGCAAATGGGATGTCAGCAGATCGCTACCGCCGGCTTCTCCTGGAGCTATTCCATGTTGTCTGGAACTTCAATCCGATATTGGCTGCCGCCGCGAGTCGGGTTCTAGACACTCACAGACAGGTTCGCTATTTTCTCTATGAACACATGCACGAGGAATCGGGCCACGAGCAGTGGGTGCTGAATGATCTTGAAGCGGTCGGGGCGGATCGGCACTTCGCGGAGCGCCAGTCCCCCTCAGTCCACACCCTGGCTCTTTGCGGCTACAACTACTGGTGCGCAGACCGCCGTCATCCCTGCTCGGTTCTCGGAATGATGTATCCACTCGAGGTCATCGCATCGGTATACGGCGGTCCATTCGCTACTGCGATCCAAGAATCCTTGCTCTTGGAAAGCAATGCGGGAATCAGTTTTATCCGCTCACACGCGACGATGGACGCTGAACACATGGCAGACCTTCGGGTGGTGCTGAATACGCTGAACGATGCCGAGTCGAAAGCGGCGATCGTCGAGTCAACCATCGTCAACTTTCACCATTTCACTCGGCTGTTCGAAGACATATGAGTGAGGCGCATTGTCCTGCGCTGGTGACGATGCTGTCACGGCCGTATCGCTACATTCGATTGGAATGGAGTTCGGAAATTGCTGCACTCCGAGTTCGCACATGCGTGAAGCCCATACAGTGTTACAGCCTCGCAGCAATGGCGGAACTTCAGCAAGTTTTCGACGACATAACCGCAACGGAGGGCATGGTTCGACACTATGTCATGACATCGGATGTAGCCGGTGTCTTCAATTTCGGCGGAGACCTGTCGCTGTTTGTGCTGCTAATCCGTGCCCGGGACTATGAATCCCTCAGAATGTATGGAAGACGGTGCGTCGACCTCGTTTGGTGGATGGAAACTGCCTCAGAAATTGGCGTGCATACCACCGTCCTTGTGCAAGGAGACACCCTGGGCGGAGGGCTCGAATCGGTCATGCCTTTCCATAAAGTCATCTTCGAGCGAAGTGCGCAGGCAGGATTTCCAGAAGTTCTGTTCAATCTATTCCCGGGAATGGGTGCTTGGAGTTTCACGATACGCAAGGCAGGCTTCTCAGTAGCCAACGAGATGATCCTGTCCGGCCGTCTCTACAGTGCGGATCAACTGTACCGTCGGCATTTGGTGGACCTTGTCGTCGATGACGGCGAAGGTGAGGCGTCCATTGAAGCCGTATTGCGCACCGTAAACCCTCGACTCCGCGGAACGCTGGCAGCCTTACAAGCTCGTCGACTTGCCGCACCCGTTACTCACGACTCGTTGATGGCTATCGTGGACTTGTGGAGCAAGACGGCAATGACACTCAAGGACCGGGACCTCAGGCTGATGGAGCGCCTAGCAAGGGCGCAGGTTAGAAAGGCAGGCGGCGGCGACGAAGGAGCGGTCGAGGAGCTGAAGAAAATCGAGCTCGACAAAGCGTGGGACGAAGAGCGAACCGGCATTACTGAGTGGAGTAGCCTCGGTAACTAGGTACGTAGCCACTTCCCAATCAACTCGCGTAGCTGCTCTCGGGTATACGGCTTTGCCAAGTGGCCATCCATTCCCGCACGACGCGTACGCACGGCGTCCTCGTCAAATGCATCAGCCGTCAGCGCCAAGATCGGGATACGTGAACGCCCGCTTTGCTGCTCTTTGCGCCTTATTTCCTGTGTCGCCGCGTACCCGTCCATGATTGGCATTTGACAATCCATCAGGACAACGTCGACAGAACTCCGATCCAACTGCCGAAGAGCATCTGCGCCGTTTGCTGCCTCAATCACATCGAGGCCCATCGACAGCAAGATTTGCCTAGCAATCATGCGGTTGACCTCGTTGTCCTCTACGAGGAGGACACTGCCAATCAGAGCCTCGTCGCCTCCCAGCCCTCCCAGCCCTCCTAGTGCGGAATCTAACGGAAGGGCATGTTCTGCGCATTCATCGCGGGGGAACGTCAGAGTGAACGAGAAGACGGATCCTCTGCTGGATCTGGTTTCTACCTCGATGCGCCCTCCCATTGCTTCGACAATCCTTTGACTGATTGCAAGTCCCAGTCCCGTCCCACCTTGCCGTCGGCTTGCTGTGCCATCGGCCTGATGGAACGGTTGAAACAAGCAATCAAGCGCGTCATTCGCGATGCCAATTCCCGTGTCCTCCACCGCGAAATTTACCGTGACCCACCCCGCGTCCGCTGGACGGCCAGTGAGTCGCAAAATCACGCCTCCGCGCTCAGTGAACTTGATCGCATTGCCGACCAAGTTAAGAACTACCTGCTTTAGACGCTGCGAGTCGCTTAGCACCCAATCATCCAAACTGGAATCCATTTCGAGCGTCAACGTTAGCGCCTTTCCTTCCGCGTTGGCTCGGAAAAGCGCGACGACCGATGAAGCCAGCGTGTGCAGCGAAGTTGGGGTCAGAACCAGATTAAGCTTGCCGGCCTCGATCTTCGAATGATCGAGAACGTCATTCAGGATCGCCATCAATGAGCTCCCGGACGAGGCAGCAGTTCGCACGAGCTTGCGTTGATCCTGATCCAGATCCGAGTGCCGCAAGAGATCCAGCGCGCCAAGCACCCCGTTCATCGGAGTCCGAATTTCGTGGCTCATCGTTGCGAGAAACTGAGACTTCGCAATGTTCGCGGACTCCGCAAGTTCCTTCGCGCGCTGCAGAGAGGCATTTGCAGCTTGCGCACTAGCACCATTCTCGATTGCACGCAACGTGGTCTCCTTGAGATTGCGCGAAGCACGTAGAACCGTCAATCCAAAAATTACCGATAGCGCCGCAAACGGCAATGACTGAGCCTCGGTGAAGAAGAGACTTACGAATACCAAGGTACCTAGTTGGATGCCAGCAAGGATCTCGAACGAGCGACCAACGAGAGTCAGAAAGAGGGCCGCAGTCGTAATCGATCCAAACATCATGCCCACGTATGTGACCGACATTCCTTTGTCAAGATAGGGATAGATACCCAGCGTGGCGATTCCCCACATGAGGCCTGAGAGAGCGGCGTTGGCTTCAAGTTCGATTTGGAGCCGACTGAGGGCAGGCTCGGTCATCCTTTCGAGTTCTGCGTAACGAGCTGAAAAGCTCCGCCGCCAGATAGCCGTTACGAGCCCAACAAGTCCTGCGGCCAGTCCCACGTAGAGTCGCTCGGCGCTCGCGCCCATCAGTACGACAACTATGAGTGCTGCAAAATGGAGCGGAAAACTTCTGGATGAATTTCCAAGTGCCAGCCGAAGAAGTTCGCGATTGATACCGGAACTGCGGCTTGTGGAAGGGTCGGCGCTCATCACCTCGCAGAATACATCGGGGAAACGCCGCCAGGCTGAAAACAGAATGCAGTCTTCAACAGCATGCTGAAAAATAACGTTGGGAAGATGACAGCGGTCATTCAGGCGAAAACGGACCCGAAGAGGGCACCGCATTCGCGCCTGTACACCACGCGATGCCTTCCCCTGGAACTCCGAACGCTCTTGAACCCGGATCGCACCAAGGACCAAGCGAGGCGACTGTGAACATGGAAGGCCTGCAAGAATTCGTTGGCGCGCATCGGGTCCCCATGAGGGACCAACACGAGCGGGAGCGTGCGTTTCAGCGTGGCCTCATCAGCGGGTGCGTCGCAACCTACTGGGCTGCCCTCTACTTGACAGGTACCGAACAATGGCCGGCACGTTCGCCGTTTGCTTACGCCCTCATAGCTGTTGCTGTTGCGAGCTGGTATCACTACCGGAAGCTTCAATCCCATCCCGAAGCATGCATCAGAGCTCAGTACGCGTTCCTCATCCTTGATCCCGCCTTGATTGTCGGCATCTTGGTCCAAGATCCACAGACCTTCGCCTTCCTCAACCCGTTCCTGCTGGTGATCATTGTTCGGTCAGGACTTCGGTACGGTCCAAGAACGATGTGGCTATCGTGGGCGGCCAGCGTACTCGCGACGATCATCTTGTTGCCAAGGAGCTCATACTGGAGAAGCGAGATCTCGCTGACCCTGTCATTGTTCTTGTTGCTAGCATTCGTTCCGGCCTTCTTCCTCTCGCTCATTCGCCGCATCCACAACGTTCGTGTCCTGGAAGAAGAACGGGCCCGGGTGGGCGCCATGCAGGAGGTCGTTACCGCCCGCAGCGCGTTCCTCGCCAAGGTCAGCCACGAGTTGCGTTCGCCGTTGCAGAGCATCGTGTCGGCGCTGGATCTATTCGAGATGCGGCATGGGCATGGCATCAAGGACGACGCCGAGCTGATCGGGCGGATGCGGCGCTCATCGATGCTGCTCAACACGCAGCTGCGTGATCTGTTGACACTGGCACGCGGGCAGGCCGGGCGTCTGGAATTGCACCCGGAACCGTTCGAGGCTGCGGCCCTGGTGGAGGGCGTCGCGCTCGCTTCGCGGGACGCCGCCAAGGAGAAGGGCCTTTCGCTCACGGTCGGCTTGCCGGACGAGGCCGTCTTCGTCGTCGCCGATGGTGCCCGCATCGACCAGATCCTGACGAACCTCGTCGTCAATTCGATCCGCTACACGCTCGTCGGCGAGGTCCGTGTGACGCTGGGGTCCTACGATCGCGCCGAGAAGCACCTGCACTTCACCGTCGCCGATACCGGCCCCGGCATTCCGGCAGCGGTGCTTCCGAGTCTCTTCGAACCCGACAAGCTGCCCTCCGGCCACGAGCGCAAGGGCGAAGGCTCGGGGATCGGCCTGGCCGTCGTCCGCACCCTGGTCGACCATCTCGGCGGCAGCATCTCGGTCGACAGCCGCGAGGGCCAGGGGACGACTTTCGAGCTGCGCATCCCGGCCGAGCTGATCGATCCGGAAGATCCGTCCGACTCCACCACTCATGATGCCGGCGACAAGGTGCTCATCGTCGACGACCGGGAGGACGTGCTCAGCGGCCTGACCGGCGTGATCAACGAGCTCGGCTACGAGTGCGACCGGGCGTCGACATCGGCGTCGGCGTCCAACCTGCTGGCTTCACGTCGCTATCACGCCGTGCTGCTCGACATCCAGTTGCCGCTCAAGAGCGGCGCCGAGCTGGCGGCGGAAACGCGTCGTGGCAGCGGGCCGAACCGGGAGACGCGCCTGCTCGGCATGAGCGCCGCTGAAGTCACCGCGCAGTACGCCGACGGGCCTTTCGATGCCTGCCTGACCAAGCCGATCGATCGCAACGCGCTGCAACGTGCGCTGCGGGAGGAGTGGTCCGAAACCTGGCCGGCCAGCACGACCTGACGTACCGGGAGAATGCTGCAAGCTCAGCCGGAGCCGGCCACTACACGAACCGGCGCCCGACGGACTCGGCCACGCACACCGGCTTGGTCGACCCTTCGCGCTCCATCGTCACCTCGACCGTGACCTGCGCCCCGCCTTCGATCGGCTCGTAGGCCAGCAGCTTGAAGCGGCCGCGAAGCCGGCTGCCGGCAGGCACCGGCGCGGTGAAGCGGACGCGATTGAGACCGTAGTTCACGCCCATTCGAGTCTCGCGCACCTCGAAGGCAGAGGCGCCCATCTCCGGCAGCAACGACAGGGTGAGGAAGCCGTGCGCCACGGTCGCGCCGAAAGGGCCTGCGGCCGCCCGCACGGGATCGACGTGTATCCACTGGTGGTCGCCGGTGGCCTCGGCGAACTGGTCGATGCGACGCTGGTCGACCGTGATCCAGTCGCTGACGCCGACCTCCTGGCCGACCAGTGCCTGCAGATCGGCGAGACGTTCGAAACTCTTCATGCGAGATTCCTCAGGTCGCCCTGTGGGGCGCGGGGTCGCGCTCGACCCAGTTGACGATCGGCTCCCACTGCTCGCGGTCGCGCTCGAAGCGGCTCGAGGCAACGTCCCAGAGCGTCAGGCCGTGGGCGGCTAGGTGCACGTAGTTCTGCGTGTCGCGCAGGAAGCCGAGCAGGGGAACATTCATCCCATGCAGGAAGCTGCGCAGCTGGTCGGTCGAGATCGTGCCTTCGCGGGTGCGCATGCCGACGATGGCAACCGGCACCCGGTCGCTGCGCCGGTGCGCCAGGAGTTCACGAACGAATTCAGCCGTGGCATGGATGTCGAAGATGCTCGGTTGCAGCGGCACGATCACCTTGTCGGCGATCTTCATGACCTCGTCCAGACGCTTGCCGTGCAGCCCGGCCGGCGTGTCGAGGACGACATGGGTCGTCCCCTTGGGGGGCCGGACGATGGCGTCGTGCGAGGCTTCCCAGGTGCGGATGGCGGGCAATCCCACCGCCCTCAGGCCGAGCCAGGTTCTCGACGACTGCTGACGATCGACGTCGCCGAGCATCACCCGCTCGCCACGCGATGCGAAGTAACCGGCGAGATTGGTCGACAGCGTGCTCTTGCCGACGCCGCCCTTCGGATTGGCCACCACGATCACCGGCATGCGCACCCTCCCGCGGTCTTCCGCTTTTGCGGTTATGTTAGCGGCGCTCGTTTCCCGTCCGCCATCGAGACTAACCAGCGATCCTGCCATGGCCGAATCCGCTTCCGTCCTCACCCGGGCGCCCGTCGACGCCACCGCCGCCGACGTGCTCGTCATCGTCGCCCACCCGCAACTCGAACAGTCGCGTGTCAACCGCCATCTGATGGACGCAGCCACCCAGGCTGCCGGCGGCGCCCACCGCGTCGCGGTCCGCGACCTCTACGCGCTTTACCCCGACTATCTGATCGACGCCGCCGCCGAGAAGACGGCGCTTGCCGCCGCGCGCCTCGTGGTCTGGCAGCACCCGATCCACTGGTACCACATGCCCCCGCTGATGAAGCTCTGGGTCGACGACGTGCTCGACTTCGGCTGGGCCTACGGACCGGGCGGCACGGCCCTGCGTGGCAAGGACCTGTGGCTCGTCGCGACGACCGGCGGCCCCGAGGACTCGTATCGACCGGACAGCTACAACCGCTACTTCTTCGACGCCTTCCTGCCGCCCTATGAGCAGACGGCGGCGCTCTGCGGCATGCGCTTCCTGCCGCCCCTGCTGCTGCACGGAGCGCACAAGGCCGGGGAGGCGCAGATCCGCGCGCATGGCGCGCTTTACGCCGAGCGCCTGCAGAGCTACCCGCAGTGGCCCGAGATGGACGAGCTGCCCGCCTGCGTCGCCTGCGAAGTGCCGCTGACCGCGCGGCCCCTCGAGAACTTTGCCGAAAGCGCTTGATGGAAGCGTCCTCCTGGCTCAACGCGGGCCTCATCTACCTCGCCGCCGCGGTGATCGCGGTGCCGCTGGCGCGCATCCTGGGCCTTGGCTCGATCATCGGCTACCTCGTCGCCGGTATCGCCATCGGCCCGTGGGGGCTGAAATTCGTGACCGATCCGCAGGAGATGCTTCATTTCGCCGAGTTCGGCGTGGTGCTGATGCTCTTTCTGGTCGGCCTGGAACTCGAACCCGACCGCCTCTGGGCCTTGCGCAAGCCGATCTTCGGCTGGGGCAGCGCGCAGCTCTTCGGCTCGGCAGCGCTGATGGCGGCGGTCGGCGTGGCGTTCGGTGTGGACTGGCGCCTCGCGCTGGTCGCCGCTTTCGGGCTTGCCCTGTCGTCGACCGCGATCGGTCTCGGCGTCCTGAACGAGCGCAGCCTGCTCGGCACGACCTCGGGCCAGAGCGTGCTGAGCGTCGCCCTGCTTCAGGACGTCGCGGCGATCCCTCTGCTCGCCCTGCTGCCGCTGCTGGCGGTCGCCGGCGGGCACGACTCGGGAGGCGGCTGGATCGGCGCGGCCAAGGCCCTCGGCGTGATCGCCGCCATCGTCCTCGGCGGCCGGCTGCTGCTGCGGCCGGCATTGCGCTGGATCGCGCGCAGCGACACGCCGGAGATCTTCACCGCTGCCGCGCTGCTGCTGGTCGTCGCCACCGCGGCACTGATGCAGGCGGTCGGCCTGTCGATGGCGCTCGGCGCCTTCCTCGCCGGCGTCCTGCTCGCCGAAAGCGAATACCGGCGCGAGCTCGAGACCGACATCGAGCCGTTCAAGGGTCTGCTGCTGGGCCTCTTCTTCATCGCCGTCGGCATGAGCATCGACTTCGCGGTCGTCATCGAGCGGCCGCTGCTGATCGGCGCCCTCGTCGTCGGCTTCCTCGCCGTCAAGGCGCTCGTGCTGTGGGCGATGGGCCGCGCGATGCCGCTGCCCATTCCCGAGCGTCCGGTCTTCATCATCCTGCTGGCCCAGGGTGGCGAGTTCGGCTTCGTGGTCTTTCAGGCCGCCGCCCAGGACGGCGTCATCCCGGCCGCGGCCTCCTCGCTGCTGGTGGCCGCGGTCGCGATCTCCATGTTGCTGACGCCTCTGCTGCTCGTCGCCGCCGACCGCTGGTGGATCCCGCGGCTGTCGGGGAGGAAGCGCGCGAACGTCGAGGAGTTGCGCGAACCGCAGAACGCTGCGGTGATCATCGCCGGCTTCGGCCGCTACGGGCAGATCGTCGGCCGCCTGCTCTACGCCAACGGCATCGCCCCGACGGTGCTCGACCACGACGCCGAGGCCATCGAGGCGCTGCGCAAGTTCGGCTGGCGCGTCTACTACGGTGACGCGACCCGGCTCGACCTGCTGCGCACCGCCGGCGCGGCGACGGCACGGGTGCTGGTGCTGGCGATCGACGATGTCGACCGCAGCGTCGAGGTCGCGCAGATGGCACGCCAGCATTTCCCGCAGCTCACCATCGTCGCGCGCGCCCGCAACGTCCAGCACTACTACCGGCTGTACGAACTGGGCATCCGGATGATCGAGCGCGAGACCCTTGACTCCGCCCTGATGAGCGCGCGCAGCGCGCTCGAGACGCTCGGCTGGGAACCGCATCAAGCGCGAACGCTGGCGATGCGCTTTCGGCGTCACAACGTCGAGCAGCTCCAGGCAATGGCGCCGCATCGCCAGGACGAGGCCCGCCTCATCGCCGCCGCCAAGCAGGGCCGCCAGCAGCTCGAAGAGCTGTTCGCGCTCGAACGCGAGCAGGCGCGGCAGCGACAGGCGCGCGCCGGCTGGAGCGGCAGCGCCGAATCGCTGAGCCTGGAGGAGGATGCCGCCTCGAAGGCCTGAACGGCCGGACGTCGGGGCGATCCGGCAGGACTTCCGCCGGCCGCCGCGTCGAGGCCCCTGCGGGCCACCTCGGCCGACGCTCCCGCGTCGCTCGCGCTTCTCGCCGGCCCCGCTCAGACGATCCGGCAGGCCTCGTCGAAGGTCAGGCGCGGACTGCGGGCAAAGACCTTGGCCGGGTCGCCATGACCGAGGTTGCAGATGAAGTTGGTGCGGATCGAGGTGCCCTCCCAGAACGCCGCATCGACCTTCGCGGCGTCGAAGCCGCTCATCGGCCCGCAATCCAGGCCGAGGGCGCGCGCGGCGACGATGAAATAGCCGCCCTGCAGA